>CAYZIL010000007.1:0-73478 GCA_964478515.1 uncultured Faecalibacterium sp.
GGCAAAGGGTACAATTTAATAGCTTTCATAAGGAGGTAGCCCCAATGGACAATATCTGTCTTCAGGACAACGATGAGCTTTGGATAGCCGACCAGACGCTTTTGCCCAACAGCGAAAAAATGCTGCGCATAAGCGACGTGCAGCAGATGTTTGAGGCAATAAAGCAGCTGCGCGTGCGTGGCGCGCCGGCAATAGGAATTTTCGCCGGCTATTGTATGTATCTGCTGGCAAAAACAATAGATTACGACGACAGCGCGGTTTTTCTCATCAAGCTCGGCGAGTACGGCGACTATCTGTGCTCGTCGCGGCCGACGGCGGTGAACTTGAGCTGGGCGGTAAAACTGATGATGGACACAGCTCGCGCCAACGCCGAAAGCGCGCGCGGCGAAATGCTCGCGGCGCTGCGCGAAAAAGCGGTGTGGATACACAACGACGACATTGAGCGCTGCCGGGCTATTTCCGGTTTCGGCTTGACGCTGCTCAACAGCGGCGACGGCGTGCTGACACACTGCAATGCCGGACCGCTGGCGACTTCAAAATACGGCACCGCGCTCGGGCCGCTGTTTTTGGCGCACGAAAAGGGAATGCAGCTGCGCGTTTTCAGCGACGAGACCCGGCCGCTGCTGCAAGGGGCAAGACTGACGGCCTATGAGCTAAACGCCGCCGGCATAGACGTGACGCTTATTTGCGACAACATGGCCAGCGCCGTGATGAAAAAGGGCTGGATACAAGCCTGCTTCGTCGGCTGCGACCGCATTGCCGCCAACGGCGACACGGCCAACAAAATAGGTACCAGCGGCGTCGCCATACTCGCCAAGCACTACGGCATACCTGTGTATGTGCTCGGGCCGACCTCGACTATCGACATGAGCTGTCCCGACGGCGACGGCATAGACATTGAGCTGCGCGACCCGGACGAAATAAAGACGCTGTACTACCAGCAGCCGATGGCGCCGCGGGATGTAAAGTGCTACAACCCCGCGTTCGACGTCACCGACCACTCGCTTATTACCGCCATAGTTACCGAAAAAGGTATCTGCCGTCCTCCGTTCGAGCGCAATTTGGCGCAGCTGTTCGAGTAGCGCGACAAATACAACGACGACCCCGCCGGACATTCCGGCGGGGTCGTTTTCTGTGTGAGTCAACCGGTTTGCTGTGGAATATTTTCCGCGGGCCGGTTTTGAGCGCCGCTCACAGCAGGCGCTGCATTGTATAGCTGGCCCACTTTGCATCGTCAGGGTCATTGACGCCGCAGACGCTGAAGCCGCAGCTCTCGTAACAGTGGCGCGCCGGTTCGTTCCACAAATATACGCGCAGGCTCAGCGAGTTGAGTCCGAGCAAGTCCTTTGCCTTGCGGCACAGCGCGCTGAGCGCCGCCTTACCGACGCCGTCACCGCGCCGCTGCGGGTCGACAATAAAGCGGGCGACAACGGCGCTGCCGCCGTAGATGTCGTCGAGCTCGACACTGCCGACAGTGTCGCCGCCGCTGCGAATGGCATAGATGCGCCGCCGCTCGCTGCAAAAGCGCGCTTGTATTTGCGCCACGTCAATAGGCCAGCGGTAGACAGTAGCCCCCGACCACTGGTGGAGAAAGTCGGCGTCGGTGTCGGCGTTCCACTTGACTATAAGCGCGCACTCCTCGCCGCTGAGCGGCGCGAGCGTGACGGTGCTCTCAGCGGCTTTTTGGTGAATCATCGTTACCTCCGTTCGCGGCGGCAAGCTCGTCTTTGTCGCAGCGGGCGTAATCGCCGCACGGTTCAAGCAGCGGCTCGCCGGCGCACAGGCGCATTTTCTCGGCGTGGCTGAGTTTTTTTAAGCGGTACTCAAGACGCTGCGCGGCGGCGCGGTCCGCGGCATGCCAGGCGGCGGCAATCGTCAAAGCCCGGTGCGCGCGGGTATATTTGGCGCCGCCGGCAAGCTGACCGCGGTGCTGGCGCAGACGGTGGCAAAGGTCGCCGGTCACGCCGGCGTAGACGCCGCCGCCGTCACAGTACAGTAAATAGACGTAATACATGTGCTGATTATACCATTTTGCCGCGCCGGCTGTCATCACAGCGCCGAAAAAACCGCGCCTTCTTTGTGCAATACAGAAAAATATAGAAATTTTTCAGAAAATACTGGTCAAATACCAGAAACTACAATATAATCACTATCAGTGAACAATGGCTGCCGCCAAAGCGGCAGAAAAGGAGATGTTTTCGATGGAAATACCTTTCAAAATTAACCTGAGCGGCAAAGTAGCGGTAGTTACCGGCGCCGGCGGCGTGCTGTGCAGCTGCTTTTCGCGCGCGCTGGCCGAGTGCGGCGCCACGGTTGCGCTGCTCGACCTCAACGCCGACGCGGCCCAAAAGGCGGCAGATGAGATAACCGCTGCCGGCGGCAAGGCCCGCGCTTACGCCTGCAATGTGCTCGACAAGGACGTGATGTACCAAACGGCCGACAAGGTGGTAGCCGACCTCGGCGGTTGTGATATACTGCTAAACGGCGCCGGAGGCAACAATGCCCGCGCCAATACCGACAAGGAACACTATGAGCAGGGCGATATTGACGCCGACGTCAAGAGCTTTTTCGACCTGGACAAGTCGGGCGTCGAGTTTGTGTTTTCGCTCAACTGGCTGGGCACGCTGATACCGACCCAGGCCTTTGCGCGCTATATGCTCGACAAGGGCGGCAGCATAATCAATATGTCGTCAATGAGCGCCTTCGCGCCGCTGACCAAGACGCCGGCCTATTCGGCGGCGAAAGCGGCCATATCTAACTTTACCGCCTGGTTGGCCGTGCACTTTGCCGGCAGCGGCATAAGAGTCAACGCGCTCGCGCCCGGTTTCTTCTCGACAAAGCAGAACAAGGACCTGCTGTTTAATGCCGACGGCACGCCCACGGCGCGCAGCGGCAAAATAATTGCCGCGACGCCTATGGGCCGCTTCGGCGAGCCCGAAGAGCTGCTCGGCGGGCTGCTCTATCTTGTTTCCGACAGAGCCGCCGGTTTCGTTACCGGCGTGGTGCTGCCAATAGACGGCGGCTTCAACGCCTACAGCGGCGTATAATCTGTTTTTGCAGGCACAAAAAAGCGCCCGCCGACTCAAGGCCGGCGGGCGCTTCTCTTCGGTATTAGTATTTGCCGTCGGTGGTCTCAAAGTGGGTGGGGGCGTTTATTGCCTTGCCGCCCGCAGCGACCCATTCGGCGACTATCTTCATCATCTGCTCAAGCGGCATAAGCGGGTAACCCATAAGTCCGTTGAGCTTTTTGGTGCAGGAAAACATTGCCGAGTCGGCAGCGTAGGGGTCGCCGTTGAACACCGGCTGTTTGCCGAGTATTTCGCCAATGGCGGCGGCGGCGCGGTAAAGGCTGATGGCCTCCGGGCCGGTGACGTTGAGCAGGAAGGGCGGGTTGTCGCAGTATTTTAGCGAGCGGATTGCGTATTCGCAGACGTCGCCCTGCCAGATGCAGTTGAAATAACCGTTGCCGACGTTGATGGGATTGCCGGCCAGAATGTTTTTGGCAATGTCGAACAGCACGCCGTAGCGCACGTCAATAGAGTAGTTTAGCCTGAACATCAGCGACTTTGTGCCGTTGAGGAGTGCGTAATGCTCAAAGACGCGCTCGCGCCCCAGACAGGTCACGCCGTACTCACCGACCGGCTGGGGCACGTCAAGCTCGCTGCTGCCGCCGCAATTTACGGACACGTTGCCGTAGACGTTGCCGGTGGAGAACGAAACTATGCGCGCGGCCGGAAAGCGCTCGCAGACCTTGGCCGGCAGCAACACGTTAATAGCCCAGGTCAGCGACTGGTTGCCGCTGGTGCCGAACTTGCGCCCGACCATGTAGATGATGTTGGGGACGTCGGGCAGCGCGGCGAGTGCGGCGCTGTCGAAAAGGTCGGCCTCTATTACCTCGACGCCGTTTTCGCGCATTTGAGTCGGCGCGTCCTCGTAGTCGAATTTCGACACGCCGATAACGCGGTTGTCCTTGCCGGCGGCGATTAGCGCGCGCTTGGCGGTTACGGCCAGCGCCGGGCCGATTTTGCCGCCGCAACCGAGAATCATGATGTCGCCTTGCAAGTCGGCAATGTCCTGCGTCAGCCGCTGGGACGGGCGCGTCATCAATTCGAACAGTTCTTTTTCGGTCATTTTATCTATCTCCTTAAAAATAAAATTGCCAAAGAGGTTGAAAATGGAAAGCAGAAAATCCACGATTAACGACGTTGCCAAAATGGCACAGACGTCCGCAACAACGGTGTCGCGCGTAATGAACGACGTCGACTACCCGGTAAGCAACGAGCTGCGCGTGCGCATAAAAGATGCGGCGCGGGCGCTCAACTACATTCCCAACACAACGGCTAAAAATCTGCGCAAAAGCATGACCCGCGACATCGGCGTAATTATCCCCAATATCACTAACCTGTTTTATCCGCAGACCGTGCTGGGAATTGAGTCTGCCGTCAGCGGCAGCGGCTACAATCTACTGCTTTTCAACACCCTGCGCAGCAAGCAGCGCGAGAACAAGTGTCTGGAAATGCTCTGCGAGCGCCAGGTTAAGGGCGTAATAATCTCGGCGGTAGACGAGAGCATAGACAATATTCAGCGCTACATGAACCGGGGAATGCACTTTGTGCTGCTGGACCAGCGCATTGAGGGAATATCCTGTCCGTCGCTGCACTTCGACTCGCGCAAGGGCGCGCGCATGGCGGTGCGGCATTTTCTTGAAAAGGGACACAGCCGCATAGCGCTTGCAAGCACGCCGCTGACGCGCTACACCCGCAACGAAATTCACAAAGGCTACAAAGAGGCGCTGAGCGGCGCCGGTTTGGAATACGACGAGCAGTTGGTGTTTGTTACCGACTCCGAACTGGAAACGGAAGACGCCAATTACGAGGTTGACGCCGGCCGCAACATCGCCGAGCGTTTTATGGAATCCAAGTGCGGCGCCACGGCAATACTCTGTGTCAACGACATGGTCGCGTTCGGCGTTATTCGCACGCTGGCGAAACACGGCATCCGTGTGCCCGAAGACGTGTCGGTAATAGGTTTTGACGACATACCCTTCGCGAGCGTCTACCTGCCGTCGCTGACCACAATACGTTATCCGGCCTACGAGACCGGCAAGCTCGCCTCAATGCTGCTGCTGGAAAGCGTCAGCAACCAGACGCAGCAAGTCGAGTTGAGCATGAAGATGGAACCCGTTTTTGTCGAGCGCAATACCGTGCGCGACCTAAAGGCCGAGCGGCGGTAACAAACTGCCGAAAGCGCGCGCCGACATTGCCGAAAGCGTCATTCGTCGACGCGGTGAGTTTTGCCGTCGGCAAGACTGAGCAATAGCGCGCCGAGCAGCTGCACCGAGTCGGCAAGATAGCCGCACTCGGGCCGCGCGCCGCCGCGCACGGCGCCGATAAAGGCGTCCATGCCGGCGCGGTAGCAGTCGGTGTCGTTAAGCTCATAAGTCTGCAAGCGGCCGTCGCGGTCGGCGACAACCTGTAAGCCGGCAAATTCCGGCGAGCTTTGCAGCACCACTTGCCGTTTTTGGTAATTAACCACCGAGGTGACCAGTTTGCCGCTGCGGCTGCTGAGTACCGAGCCGGCGGCGCCGAAATAGAAAGCGCACAGGTCGCACAGGTGACTGCCGTAAAAGCTGTAGCCGCCGAAGGGGCTGTCGGGGTCGGCGTAATATCTTATAAGGATAGTCTGCGACTGGCACAGTGTGTCGCGCAGCGCCGCGTTTGCGGCAACGAAGCAAAATGTGGAGCCGCCGCACAGGACGGTATCTCTATTCACCGCCAGCGCCAGCATTTCCCGCGCTTGAGCGCCGTCGGCGGCAAAGGGCTTGTCGACGAAAACCGGTTTTCCCGCCGCGAGGCAGGCCTTGACATAGCCGGCATGGGTATCGGCAAGGCGGGTGCATACCAGCACCGCGTCGCAGCCGGCAATCAGTTCGGCGGCGCTCGCGGCCGCGGGCACCGGGCCTATCAGCGAGCGCACATAAGCCAGCCGCTGCGGCTCGTCGCAGGGCAATATGCACTTGACGCGGCAGTCGGCAAATTCGTCTTTGCCGAACAGCGAGCCGAAAAATTCCGCGTGCTTGCTTTGACAACCAATAATTCCTATTTTCATGACAAAAACACACCTCCGCGCGCGCATTCAAGCACCGCTGCCGGCGACAAAAACAACCGCACGGCAATAACGCACTAATTTAATGAAAATTTTCTGTGAATTCGTATAAATTTTATGTCTTTGTTGTCATTTTTGTTGCATTGCGATTATAGCACAACTATAATTGATTCCACAAGATGTACAAAAAATAATTCATTAACTACAAGTTTTCGGGCGGTAATCCGCAAGTTGTGAAAATCCGTTCGCAGCGTTATAGAAAACGTTTTCTATGATTTCACCACGCTCAGCGTGTGAAATAAATAAGTAGGAGGATCAACAATGAAAAAAGTATTAGCAATCCTTTTGGCGATCGCTATGGTCTTTGCCATGGTCGCTTGCTCAAGCGGCAACGGCGGCAGCGACGAAGACCTTGAGCCGATCAAAATAGGCAGCATTCAGGACCTCAGCGGTACTGCTTCCGCCGCCGGCCAGGCCAATGCCTGGGGCGTAGAGAGAGCTGTTCAGGAGATTAACGACGCCGGCGGAATCAACGGCCGCCAGATTGAACTGACCACGCTCGATTGCGAAAACGACGCCGAAGTCGGCGTGACCTGCTACCGTCAGCTCGTTGACGAGTACCAAGTTGACGCCATTATTGGACCGCCGCTGTCCAACCCCGCCTCCGCGTGGGTCGAGCTCGCCACCGAGGACGAAATGCCCATAGTCGGCCACTTCATGGATGACGTTTGCACGCTCAGAGATGACGGCAGCACCTATGAGTACATGTTCCTGGTCGAGCCCAGCTGCTCCACCCAGAGCTACATCATCGCCGACTACGGCATGAACGAGCTGGGACTTAAGAGCTTCTCGTTCATGTACAATGCCAGCAACGCGTTTGCGGCCAGCCACGAAAAGGCTTTTGTAGAGTATGTCAACGCCAACGGCGGCTCCGTGCTCAACGAAGAGACCTTTACCTGGTCCGACACCGACTTCAGCGCCCAGGCGCAGAAGATCGCCGCGGCCAATCCCGACTGCGTTTTCCTGTCCGACTACGCGGCTCAGGCGGCCATCGCTTATGACGCGCTGCGCGACGCCGGTTACACCGGTGTTATTCTCGGCGCCAACACCATCAGCGACCAGTTCGCCAGCCTGTGCTCCAACACTGTGGAGAACACCTACTTCCTCGCCAACTACGACATCTACACCGAGGATGACAGCAACCTCGCCTACACGCTGGTGCAGGATTACGCCGACGAGGCCGGCATAACCGCCCGTTACGTCAACGCCGACTTCGGCTACGACGCCATGAAGGTTCTTGCCGCTGCTCTTACTCAGGCCAACGACCCCACCGACGGCGCTGAAGTTCGCGACATTCTCGAGAACAACATCTCGAACGTCGAGCTTTGCTACAGCACCATCACCATCGACCCGGCCACCCACCAGCCGACCGCTGACATGGGCATGTTCATTTGCATGCACGACGGCCAGGGCGGTATAGAGGTAGAGGGCTACTTCACCACCGAGTACGGTTTCTAATCCGTCTAAAGCATTATACAAAAGCGGGGCGGGCGTTTTTCGCCCGCCCCGCCTTTTCAAAACGGCAGACTCTTACAAGCGATAGGAGATATATTAATGAGCATACAGCTTATCGTAAGCGGGTTGTCGCTGGGCGCCATTTACGCGTTTATCGCGGTCGGTTTTGCAGTGGTGTTCAGTGTGCTCAAATTCAGCAACCTCGCCCACGGCGCCATGATAACCGCCTGCGCCTTTATCGGCTACTTTTTTCAAGCGTCGTTCGACAAGGCACCCCCGTTCATAGTGACGGTGCTTTTCACGGCGGTAATGGGCATGCTGCTGGCGCTTTTCATAGACACCGTCGCCTACCGGCGGCTGCGCAAGCACAACAGCCCGAAAATTTATTATTTTCTTGCCTCGTTCACTTTTTCAATATTCATTGAGGACCTGCTGGCGCTCAATTACGGGACCCAGTACTGGATATACCCGTCAATTTTCGAGCAGGCCAACTTTTACATTGGAAGTATTCGGTTCTCCAGCCTTGATATGACGATACTCGCCGTCTCGCTGGGACTGTTAGGCATACTCATTTATGTAATGAACAAAACCAAACTCGGCCTTGCCATTCGCGCCGTCGCAATAAACCCCGACACCAGCAAGCTCATGGGCATAAACTCCGGTGTTGTAATAATGCTGGTGTTCGTCATAGCGGGTTTGCTCGCGGGCGTTTCCGGCGTGTTTTTCGGTCTTAAATATTCGGCTTACCCGACGCTGGGCTCGACCATGATGACCAAAGGACTTATTGCCTCGGTCATAGGCGGTCTGGGTTCGCTGGGCGGCGCCATAATCGCCGCAATTCTGCTCGGCGTAGTGGAGATGATTCTCAACTACTATATCGGTGCCGTGGCGACGCCGGTCGTGTTGTTTGCGATAATGATCGTCTTCCTTTTCATCAAGCCGGACGGCATATACGGCAAGTTCGCCACCGAAAAGGTCTAAGGAGGAAAAGAAACAATGAGTCCATATCAAATTTCCCTCATCGTCATGGCCTGTACTTCGGTGGTAACGGTATGCGGCGTATTTATGATCACCGGCTTGTGCGGAATATTTTCGCTGGGTCAGGCGGCTTATATGTCCATATGCGCTTATGTCACCTTTGTACTTGCCAAGCTTTGGGACGTGCCGCTGCTGGTCACGGCGCTGCTGGGGCTGGCGCTGTGCGCAATAGTCTCGCTGCTGATAAGCTTCCCGATATTGAAACTGCGCGTCGACTACTTTGCACTGCTGTCGGTCGCGTTCAACTCAATGGTGCTGTCGGTGGTGCTGCTGCTGAGCGAATACACCAACGGTTCCATAGGTTATTCCAAAATACCGAAAGTAAAGCCGCTTTTGTGGCTGGCGCTGGGAATAGCGATACTTATAGTGTTTATGGTGCGCAACTTTAAATATTCCCGTTTCGGGCGCATGTGTATTGCGCTCAAGACCGACCCGATTGCCGCGCGCAGCTTCGGCATAGACGTGCAGCGACTGAAGATGAGCGTCTACGTTATCGCCTCGGTCATCGCCGGTATCGGCGGCATACTGTACGGACTGCGCAACCGAGTTATAACGCCCGACGCGTTTGGCTGGTCGGCCTCGGCGGAGATGGAGATATTCCTCTTCTTCGGCGGCACCAACTCGCTGACCGGCGCGGTCATCTCGTCGGTGCTGCTCAAGCTCGCGCCGCAGTGGCTGCGCGGAGTTACAATTTTCGGTCAGAGCCTGCAGGAATACCGCACCTTCCTTTATTGCGCGCTGATAATTCTCGTGCTTAATTTCCGCCCGAAGGGACTGCTGGGTGAAAAGGAACTCAACCCGCTGCAGCTCAAACAGCTGCTGCGCCGCCGCCGCAAGGAGGACAAATGATGGCCGAAATAATTCTCAGCACCGACAAACTTAATAAAAACTTCGGCGGCGTCGTGGCCGTCAATGACTTCACTTTTTCAATAAACCAGGGCGACATTAAGGCGATAATCGGACCCAACGGCGCCGGCAAGACGACCATATTCAATGTGCTGTCGAAAATATACGAACCCGACAGCGGCACAATTAACTTTGCCGGGGTCGACATAACCAAAAAGAGTCAAATCGAAGTCGCCCGCATGGGCATGGGCCGCACCTTTCAGAACACGCGCCTGTTTACCGGTCTGAGCGTAATTGACAACGTCAAAGCCGCAATCGACTGGAACGGCAAATATTCGATAGCCGAGGCCATGCTGCTGCTGCCCCGCCGCTGGAAGGCGGAAAAGCAGACAGAGGCGCGCGCCATGCAATGTCTTGAGCTGCTCAGCCTTGACCAGTATGCGAAAACCATGCCGGCCAACCTGCCTTACGGCATTCAGCGCCGCGTCGAAATAGCCCGCGCGCTCGTCGCCGACCCGAAAGTGCTCATGCTCGACGAGCCGGCGGCCGGTCTCAACCCCGAAGAGGTGTTCCAGCTCATCGACTTCATCAAAGAGATACGCACCCACTACCCGCAGCTCGCGGTCATAGTCATTGAGCACCGCATGGACCTGGTCATGAACCTTTGCGAGTACATTTATGTTCAGGACTTTGGCACCACCATAGCCGAGGGAGTTCCGGAAAAAATCCAGAACGACCCCAAGGTGCTCACCGCGTATCTGGGCGAGGAGGAATGAGACAATGAGTGACAATTTGCTGGAAATAAGGGACCTCCACGTCTGGTACGGCAACATGGAGGCGCTGCACGGCCTTGACTTTGACTTTGCCCGCGGCAAAATAACCGCCATAATCGGCTCGAACGGCGCCGGCAAGTCGACGACAATTAACGCCATTTCCGGAATGGTCAAGCGCAGCGGCACGTTCACGTTTGACGGCGAACCGCTGCAGACCCGCGCCGACAAAATAGTGCGCGAGGGTGTCGTGCAAGTTCCCGAGGGACGGCGCATTTTTGCCGGCCTTACAGTAGAGGAAAACCTGCGGTTGGGCGCGTACACAATGCACGGCCAAAGGGGGCTTTCCGAGCGCATTGAAGAGCAATACGAACTTTTCCCGCGGCTGAAAGAGCGCTACAAACAGGACGCCGGCACGCTGTCCGGCGGCGAGCAGCAAATGCTGGCCGTCGCCCGCGGCATGATGGCGGAGCCGCAGCTGCTTATGCTCGACGAACCCTCGCTGGGACTCGCGCCGGTAATAGTTACCGAGGTGTTCAACATTATCAAGCGGATTCGCGAGCGCGGTATAACCGTTATTCTCGTAGAGCAGAACGCCAAGAAGTCACTGAAAATATGTGATTTCTGCTACGTTATTGAAAACGGCCGCATACAGCTGTCGGGCAGCGGCGACGAATTGCTTCACAACCCGCAGGTTGCCGACGCCTATCTCGGCGCCAGCCACAGCAACTGAAAACCGAATATTACTTATTTATAAAGGATGGGATTCTGAATTGGAAACCAAAAGTTTTAATGCCGGTGAGTTGAGCGTACACGTATTTGACACCCGCGACGCCATGGGCGCCGCCGCGGCTAAGGACGCCGCCGCTCGCATCAATAATGCCATTGCCAAAAAGGGGGAGGCAACTGTGGTTTTTGCCGCAGCGCCGTCGCAAAACGAGCTGCTCGCGCACCTGTGCGACGCTGACGTTGACTGGAGCAAAGTGCGCGCGCTGCACATGGACGAATATGTCGGACTTCCCGACGACGCGCCGGCCGGTTTCGGCAATTTCCTTGACCGGGCTATTTTTAAGCAAAAACCCTTCAAAGAGGTCCATTATCTAAAGGGGAACGACGCCGCGGCGACAGTCGCGCGCTACACTGAAATTCTCAAAAAGTATCCGCCCGACCTGGTGCTGTTGGGTGTGGGTGAAAACGGTCACCTGGCCTTCAACGACCCCAGCACCGCCGACTTTAACGACCCGGCCTATGTCAAAGAGGTAAAGCTTGAGGATATCTGCCGTATGCAGCAGGTCAACGACGGCTGCTTCGAAAAATTTGCGGATGTGCCCGAGACGGCTATCACACTGAGCATGAGCACCATAGCGCGCATACCAGAAACTATCACCGTGGTGCCCGGCAAGCTCAAGGCCAACGCCATTGACAAAATGCTGCACGGCCCTGTCAGCACCGCTTGTCCGGCAAGCATTCTGCGCGAGCACGCCGGCTCGGCAATGTATCTTGACGCCGACAGCGCCGCGCTGGCACTGGCCAACGAGAAGTAAACGCCATGTATTCTTATGAGCTGACGGCGGACGAGCTGACGGGGTTCGACCCCGACACCGCCATTATACCGGTTGGCTCGCTTGAGCAGCACGGGCCGCATCTGCCGCTGATGACCGACTGGGCAATAGCGGGCGAGATGGGCCGGCGGGTAGCGGAAAAGCTGGACGCTTTTCTGCTGCCGGCGCTGCCAATAAGCACCTGCCGCGAGCACATGGGCAAAAAGGGCAGTGTCTGGATGGAGCCGACCACGTTTTACGCAATGATGAGCGACATAATTCTGTCGCTGAAGACGCAGGGCTTTAAGAAGGTTGTCATTATTCAGTGCCACGGCGGTATATTCATAATGACGCCGCTGGTGCGGGACCTTAACGCCAGGTACAACCCCGAGCTGATGGTCGCGGTCGTCGACGCTTCCTGCGCCGTGCCGGCGCTCAAGGCCGAAGGCACGCTGGAAAGCGACAACGAGATTCACGCCGGCGAAATAGAGACTTCCAAAATGCTGGCAATTGCGCCGCAGACGGTGCACATGGACCGCGCTGTCGACTGTGTACCCAAAGTGCCGCGGCCCTATCTCAGCTACGGCAGCATTTTCCGTGCCTCGCCCGCCGGGGTGTGGGGCACGCCGAGCAGGGCGAGCGCCGCCAAGGGCGAGCGCATGCTGAAGCTGACGGCCGAGCTGATGGTCAAGGAAGTCGACAAGATCTTCGCGTATATGTCCCAAAAGGAAAAATTCGGATACAGCGACTTCTGAAAGGAGCGCAAAATATGATCAGAGGATTCAACGGCAGTATCAACGATATTGCCGGCTGCGAGCTGGCAATACTGTCAGTGGGCTCAATAGAGCAGCACGGGCCGCACCTGCCGGTAATTACCGACTGGGCAGTAGCCGACGCCATGGGCAAGGGCGTGGCGGAAAAGAGCGGCGGCATGTACATTCCGGCGCTGCCGATAAGCACCAACAAGGAAAACCGCGGCAAGCGCGGCTCTGTCGGTATGCCGTCAGACACCTTTTACCGGATGATAACCGACATCTGTCTCGACTTGAAAGCGCAGGGCTTCAAAAAAATAGGTATAATTACTACCCACGGCGGCATTTTTGCAATGCGGCCGATAGTGCGCGAACTCAACGCCGCGCACAACCCCGACTTGATGGTCGCGCACCTCGACATGCTGGAGGTCTGCTGGCCCTGGTTTAAGAAAAAGGGCATTCTCGACACCGACACCGAGCTGCACTCGGGCGAGGGCGAAACGTCGCTGATGCTTTATTTGTACCCGCAGCTCGTCGACATGAGCAAGGCGGTCGACTTTGTGCCCGACGTCAAGCGCAGCGATTTGAGCTACGGCGGCTTTTTGCGCTACTGCCCGGACGGCGTCTGGGGCGAGGCGACCAAGGCCACGGCGGAAAAAGGGAAAAAGATGCTGGAATTTTCAATTGACGCCACCGTCGCTGAGATGGACAGGGTGTTCGGTTTAATGAGCAACAAGCAGCCGATGAACGGCAGCTGGTTTTGAGCCACGGAGGAAACAATGGACAGAAAACTAAAAGTACTGGTCGTCGGCGCCGCGTTCAGCGCCGACTTGCACATGGACGGCTATTCCCGCATTCTCGACAAGGTCGAAATAGCGGCCATAGTCGACAAGGACCTCAGCCGCATAAAAGCGCTGGCCGACCGCTACGGTATTACCGGCTACGCGGCGTTCGACGACTACAAAACGGCAATAGAGCACACAGAATGCGACGTCGTCGACATCTGTATGCCCAACTTTTTGCACCACGACGTTGCCATGGCGGCGCTGGGCGCCGGCCGCAACATAATTTGTGAAAAGCCGCTCGCGACTACTGTTGCCGACGGCGAGGAAATGATAGCTCTGGCCGACAAAAAGGGCCTGCGCGTCTATTATGCCGAGGACTGGCTGGGCTCGCCGTCAATGAACAAAGCGCTGGAGATAGTCGAAAGCGGCAAGCTCGGCAAGCTGCTGTATGTGCGCGCGCGCGAGTGCCACAACGGCTCGCACAGCCCCTTTGCGCAGAAAATTGCGCTGTGCGGCGGCGGCAGCATGATCCACCTTGGCGTGCATCCCGTCTGTTTTATGCTGGCACTCAAAAACAACGAGTGGAGCGAGCTGACGGCAATGACCTCCGGCGGGCTGGAAAACAACCTGCGCCACAAAGAGATGGAGGGCGAGGACTTCGGCGCTTGCATAATGAAGTTCAAGGACGGCACCTTTGCCGTACTTGAGGGCAACTACGTTACCGAAGGCGGTATGGAGGACTACATCGACTTTTACTGCAGCGAGGGCTGCTTGCACGTCGACTTGACTTTTTCGAGCGCGCTGCGCGCTTACAGCGTCGCCGGGCTCGACTATACGGTTGAAAAAGCCGACGTCACCACCGGCTGGTCTCGTCCGGCTGTTGACGAAAAGTACAATCTCGGCTACGTCGCCGAAATTAACCACTTTGTCGATTGCGCCCGCGCTGAAAAAGACGCGCGCGTCGGCCTGCGCGGCCGGGACGGTCTTGAGGCGCTGCGCGTCGTCAACCTTATCTACCGCTCCAGCAAAGAGGGCATAAGCATAAAAAACGACAAGTGAGGCGAGCAGATTGAAAGATATTATCATTCCGGTCAAGGCCGGCGGGCTGACGTTCAAGAACCCGTTTTTCGTCGCCTCCGGGCCCACCACGAAGACAGTACGCCAGCTTGAGCGCATTGAGCAGACCGGCTGGGCTGCGGCGAGCATAAAGCTGTCAATAGACCCCGCGCCCTATATAAACCGCAAACCGCGCTACGCGCTTTTCCCCGAATACAGCGCACTGGCGTTCACCACCGAAAAACGGCTTACCTTTGAGGAGGGGCTGCGCCTTATTGCCGAGAGCAAAAAGGTGCTCAGTGAGCTGCTGCTCATGGCCAATATCACCTATGCGGGCGACGCCGGCATACCCGGCTGGGTCAACATGGCGAAAAAGTTCGAGGACGTCGGCGCCGACATAATTGAGCTGAACATGTGCTGCCCCAATATGTCCTACAATGTCGAGCTGACCTCCGGCGGCAGCAAGTGCGCCGCCAAGCAGACAGGCGCCTCGCTGGGTCAGCAGGCCGACGTTGTCGCCGCCATAGTCGCGGCAATAAAAAAAGAGATAGACATCCCGCTGTTTGTTAAACTGACGCCGGAAGGCGGCCAGATAGCCCACGTCGCCAAGGCGCTTTACGACGCCGGCGCCGACGCTGTCGGCACCACCGCCAACCGCCTGGGCATACCGCCCATAGACATAGACGAGCCCGAAAAGGCCATCTACCATTTGCAGGACGAAATCAGTATGTCCTGCTACTGTGGCGAGTGGTTAAAGCCGCTGTCGCAGCGCGACGTCTACGAAATACGCAAGGTCTGCGGTATGCAGCCCGCAGTTACCGGCGCCGGCGGCGTGCGCAACTGGCACGACGCCGTCGAACTGATAATGGCCGGCGCCAACCTGGTCGGCGTCTGTGCCGAAACGCTTATCAGCGGCTACGACATTGTCCGGCCGATGGTGGCGGGACTAAAAAATTTCATGGACGAACACAAATACAAGAGCATCAACGATTTTTGCGGCGTGATTGTGCCGGAAGTAAAGACCGCGCCCGAGGTGACGCTTTACAGCGGTTACGCGAAAATTAAGGAGCAGCCGCTGTACGGACCGTGTAAGTCGGTCTGCCCGCTACACCTGCCGGCGCAGGGTTTTGTGCAGATGGTCGCAAAGGGTAAGGACGAGGACGCCTACCGGCTGCTGACGGACGTCAGCCCGCTGAGCGCCGTCTGCTCGCGCGTGTGCGAAAGCCCCTGCGAGCTCGCGTGCACCCGCGGCCGCGCCGGTCGCCCGGTGCGCATTCGCGAAATAGAGCGCTACATCACCGCAGCCGCCCGCGAAAAAGGATATGCACCCTCCTTTAAGGCCGGCGAGAGCTGCGGCAAAAAGGCCGCGGTGGCCGGCGCCGGTCCTGCCGGACTGTCGGCGGCGGCGGAGCTTGTGAAACTGGGCTTCGACGTCACTGTGTTCGAGCGCGAAAAGGTCGCCGGCGGCTCGCTGCGCAAACTGCCCGCTTACAAAATTGACGCGTCTGACATTGACGACGCCGAAAAGCAGCTGCGTGACGCCGGAGTTTGCTTTGAGTTCGGCAGCAGTTACGGCTGCGACGTCAGTGCCGACTCGCTGCGCAAAGACGGCTTTGCGGCAGTGGTGGTCGCCACCGGTTGCGGCGAAAAGCTGTCAGAAAATAACATTGAAGGCGTTTGGGACGCCGGCGAATACGTCGCCGCGGCAGTGGCCGGCAGCGCCCCGAAAGCAAAAAATATGCTGGTCGTCGGCAACAGCGAGCAGGCGGCGGACGCCGCGCGCTGCGCGCTGCGTTTTGGCTGCGAAAAGGTCGTGCTCGCGTGCGGCGCCCGCCCGTGCGAGGGCGCAAAAGCTGCCACCGCCGAGGGCGCGAAACTGCTCGAAGACGAGTTTGAAAGCTTTATCAGCGAGGACGAGCGTCTGAGCGGCGCCCGCTTTGTGCAAAAGCAGCTCGGCGCGCGCTATGCCGCCGACTTCGACTGTGCCGCCGTAGTTACGGCGCGCGCCGCGACAGCGGCGGAAGAAGGCGTTTTCAGCGCCGGCGCGGCCGCGGGCGAAAGCGACATGATCCACACGCTTGCGTCGGGACTCAAGGCCGCGCGCGCGGCGGCAAGCGCCGCCGGCGTCGCCGTTCCGGACGAGACTTTTGCCACCGTAAAAGCTGCCGATGTGCTCAAGCGCAGCGGCTGGCTGGGCGAGGATACGCCGCGCGCCGACAACGTGCTGACGCCGCCCGCCCAAAGACGCGACTTTGCCGGCTATACCCGCGTGCTCAGCGACAGCGAGGCGCGCGCCGAGGCGGCGCGCTGTCTCAACTGCGGCTGCTCCGAGGGCTGCCAGCTTTGCAAGACAATCTGCACCGACTTTGCGCCCTACGTCGCCGGCTGCGACCGAATGGCGATAGACGAAAAGGAGTGCGTCGCTTGCGGCATGTGCTTTAACAGGTGCCCCAATAAAAACATTGAAATGATAAATACCGGTAAAAAGGTATAGGAGGGTTAATATCATGGGAAGAAAAATCACACTTGAGAACCTGAAAGACTTTTGTGAAAAAGCGCTGGTCAAAGAGGGAATGAACGCGGCAGACGCCAAAGTGACGGCCGAAGTACTGGCCACCACCGACGCGCTGGGCACACATTCGCACGGCACCAAAAACCTGTTTGACTATTTCCGCAAGGTCGAGGCGGGCGGCATGAAGCTCAACGCCGACGTCAAAGTAGTCAGCGACGCGCCGGCCGTTGCCACAATAGACGGCGACTGCGCTTTCGGCATGGTACCCGCCTACAAGGCAATGATGTTGGCCATAGAAAAGGCCAAAATCACCGGTATCGCCGCCGTGCTGGTCAAAAATACCTCCCATTTCGGCGCCGCCGGTTTCTACCCACTGCTGGCCGCGCGCGAGAACATGATAGGCATGATTTGCTCGAACGTCGACAGCAACATGGGTATCCCCGGCGCCAAGGGCAAGGTGCTGGGCAACAGCCCCTTCTCCTACGCGGTCCCGAGCGGCGACAAGGACCCGGTGTTTTTGGACATAGCGATGAGCACCGTCGCCTCGCTTAAAGTTGTGCAAGCGCGCAAGGACGGCAAGCAGATTCCGCCGACGTGGATAACCGACAAGGACGGTCTGCCCACCAGCGACCCGTCGCACTACCCCGAGCAGGGCGCAATGGCGCCGATGGCCGGTCACAAGGGCTACGGTCTGTCGCTGCTGGTCGAGATTCTTACCGGCGTGCTCGGCGGCGGCGGCGTAATGGGCGAGATCCCCTCCTGGCTGTTCAGCATGGACACCAAAAACAACGTCTCGCACCTTTGCATAGTCATTGACCCCGCCAAATTCGTCGGCGCAGACGCGTTCAACCACAAGATGGAGAACGTCGTCGACGACCTGCACTCAAAACCGCTCGCCAAGGGAACAGAGCGCATCTACGCCCCCGGCGAAATAGAGTGGGGCCGCTACCACAAGGCTATGAGCGAGGGCGTGGACATCCCCGACGATGTTGCCGCAAATCTCGAAAAGCTTGAGAAAAAGAGCGGCATAAAAATAGAGTGGAAAGAATAAGGAGGTCTGTCAAAATGGAAGTGTTGGAAAGACTGAAAAACTGCGGTCTGGTGCCGGTAGTTGTTATTGAGGACGCCAAGAACGCCGTTCCCACCGCCAAGGCGCTGCTCGCCGGCGGTATAGATGTTATGGAAATTACCTTCCGCACCGCCGCGGCTGCCGACAGCATAAAAGCCGTCGCGGACGCCGTGCCGGAAATGCTCGTCGGCGCCGGCACGGTGCTCAACGTCGAGCAGGCGCAGCGCGCCGTCGGCGCGGGCGCGAAATTTATTGTCTCGCCGGGCTTTGACGAGGAGCTTGTCAAGTGGTGCATTGCCGAAAACGTGCCCACGACGCCGGGCTGCGTCACCCCGACCGAAATAACCGCGGCAATAAAACTGGGTCTTAAGGTGCTGAAGTTCTTCCCGGCCGGCGTCTACGGCGGGCTGTCGGCAATGAAGGCGCTGTCCGGCCCCTTCGGCGGCATTAAATTTATTCCCACCGGCGGAATTAACGCGGACAACGTCGGCGACTACGCAGCGGCGCCGTTCGTGCACGCCGTCGGCGGCAGCTGGGTGTGCTCCAAAGCGGATATCGCAGCCGGCAACTTTGAAAAAATTACCGAGCTCAGCCGTCAGGCTATTGCCACAATGATGGGTTTTGAGCTGGCGCACATCGGCATAAACGAGCCGGACGCGGCCGCCTCGCTGGACGTCTGCCGCGGTTTTAACGACGCTTTCGGCTTTACCGTAAAAGAGGGCAACAGCAGCAACTTCGCCGGCAGCGGCATAGAGGTAATGAAGAGCAAATATCTCGGCGTCAACGGTCACATCGCCGTGCGCACCAACAATATCGCTCGCGCCATTGCCTACCTTGAAAAGAAGGGCTACAGCGCCGACATGTCCACCGCCAAAAGCAAGGGCGACAAGATGATAGCGGTCTATCTCAAAAACGAGATCGGCGGTTTCGCCGTCCATCTGCTGCAGAAATAAGGAGACTTGAAAGATGAAAGTACTTACCTTCGGAGAGATTATGATTCGGCTCAAAGCGCCGGGAGTGGAGCGCTTTTTCCAGTCCCCGCTGCTTGAGGCCACCTACGGCGGCGGCGAGGCCAACGTGGCCGTGTCGCTGGCGAACTTCGGCATGGACGCCGAATATTTGACCGTGCTGCCGCAAAACGTGCTCGGCGACCACTGCATTGACGAGCTGCGCCGCTTCGGCGTTAACACCGCCAAAGTACAGCGCGGGCCCGGCCGCATGGGAATCTATTTTCTCGAAGCCGGCGCCAACCAGCTGCCCAGCAAAGTGGTTTACGACCGCGCGGACTCGGCCATTGCCCTTGCCAAACCCGGCGACATAGACTGGAAATCCGCCTTTAAGGGCGTCGACTGGTTCCACATTTCCGGCATCACCCCGGCAATATCCAAGAGCGCCATGGAACTTTCGCTCGAGAGCGTCAAGGCTGCCAAGGCCGCCGGCGTCACCGTTTCGTGCGACCTTAATTTCCGCAAAAACCTGTGGAAATACGGCGTCAGCGCGCCTGAGGTCATGTGTGAGCTGGTAAAATACGTCGACGTCGCCATCGGCAACGAGGAAGACTGCCAAAAGTCGCTGGGTATAAAAGCCGACGTCGATGTTGCCGGCGGCAAGGGACTTGACACCGACAAATACAAGGCGCTCACCGACAAGGTGCTCGCCGCCTACCCCAACTTGAAAATGATAGCCGTGACGCTGCGCGAGAGCATCAGCGCCGACGCCAACGGCTGGCACGCGTGCTTAAACGACCGCGAACAGTTCTGCTTGAGCCGCAGGTATGATATAATGGACATTATTGACCGCGTCGGCGGCGGCGACAGCTTCGCCGGCGGCCTCATCTACGGTCTTAACACCTACGACACCCACCAGGAGGCGCTGGAATTTGCCGTGGCGGCCTCCTGTCTCAAGCATTCCATCAGCGGCGACTTCAACCGCGTCGGCGTGGCCGATGTCGAAAAGCTGAAAAATGGCGACGGTTCCGGCCGCGTGCAGCGCTAATAGCCCGAAAAACGAATTTACGGGCGCGCCGGTTCGTTGCCGGCGCGCCCGTTTTGTACCCCGATTGCAGTATGGAGAAAATATGACGGATAACCTGCTCGCCTCAATAAATATTGTTCTGCCTATGTTCGTTTACGGGCTTGTCGGCTTTGCCACCCGCCGCACCGGCCTGGTGCCGGAACAGGCTTTTGCCGGGCTCAGCAAGCTCTACTTGAACGCACTGTTGCCCTGCACGCTGTTTGTCAGCGTCGCCAATCTCAGCCGCGAGCCAATCAGCGCGCGCATGTTCCTTTACTTGCTGGGGGTAATTGTCGTTACGCTGGCGGCCTGCTTGATAATTGTGCCGCGGCTGGAAAAAAGAGCAGAGGACCGCGGCGTAATAATGCAGGCGCTATTGCGCGGCAACACGGCCGTGTACGGCATACCGCTCGCGCAGGGTCTTGTCGGCAGCGACGACATCGGCGACATTGCGCTGCTGCTGGGCGCGGCGATTGTGGTTTACAATTTGGTGGCGCCGCTGCTTTACCGCGACGTCGGCGGCCGCAAGAGCAGCCTTGCCGGCATGCTAAAAAGTATTGTCACCAACCCGCTGTTGATAGCCGAGGCGCTCGGCGGTCTGTGGCTGCTCAGCGGCTGGCAGCTGCCGCAGTTTGCCGACACGGCGCTGCGCTCCATGGGCGCGGCGGCGACGCCGCTGGCGTTCATTTGCATCGGCGCGTCGTTCTCACTCAAGGCGGCGGCTAAAGACCGCGGCCGCATTGCGCTCGTCAGCGCCGTAAGGCTGGTGGCGGCGCCGCTGCTGTGGGTCACTCTCGCGGTCTGCGCGCTCGGCTTCAACGCCCACGAGACTGCGGGCGTGCTGGCTGTTGCGGCCACGCCCTGCGCGGTGTGCACCTTCCCGATGGCCAAAGTCTACGGCGCCAACGCCGAGCTTGCCGGCGAGCTGGTGGTGATGGAGACGGCGCTGTCCGTAATTACGCTGTTTTTGTTTATTTTCGCGCTCAAAACTCTCGGTGCGGTCTGAGCCGAAAACCGATAATATCAGCGCGGCTGTGTCAGCCGCGCTTTTTCTCTTTCGGCAGCGAGCCGCCGCTGCGGCGCTCTGAGCATACTCGAAAAAATAGTTTTAAAAGCCGCCGTCAAGCAGACGGCGGCTTTTTTGGGCAGAAGTTTTCCGATTACATTTTGCCGGGTTTGCGGCCAATATACATGGCGTGTTCGGAAAAGGCGAGAAATTCCGGAAGCTCAAGAAACTTTTTAGCCGTTTCCACCCACAGGTCATACTCGTCCTTGGGAAAGGTCTTCAGCTGGTTTTCGTTAAGCGTAAGTATGCCCTCTTGCGCAAAAAGATGAAGCTTTTCAAGAGCGAATTCACTGAGGAAAGGCTCTATCTGCCGCTGGTTAAAAAAGCAGGCGGAGGTAAAAGCGGGCCCGGTATACCCGGTTCTGTTTACGATTGAGTCAATTAGCTTTGCGGTAGACGGGTCGGCCATATCGGCGGGCAAAAAACCCGGTCCGTTTTTCAAGTCGTAGATAAGTCCGGCAAAATCGAGAATAAACGAGCAGTAAAATATCCCGCCCGGCTTTAAGTGAGAGAGCGAAAGCCGCACGGCTTTTTTCAGGTCTTCCTTCTCGGTAAGGTGGTACAAAGGCCCCATGAGAAAGACGTGGTCAAAAAGCCCAAGGTCCATGGAGTCGAGCTCAAGGCAGTTGCCGACTTTGCGATTGAACTTTACATTGAACTCAGCCGCTTTCTCTTTCGCCAGCGCTATATTGCCGGAAGACAGGTCCACCAGCGTAACCTCGCAGCCTTTTTTTGCGTAATAGACAGAGTACCTGCCCGGCCCGCCGCCGATATCCAGAACACTGTCGCCGCGGCGGATATATTTGTCCATCATATATGTTGTAAAAACGAACTCAAAGGGATGCTCTTCAAGACGCTGCCATTCCTTGAGCGAGTTTTCGTCATAGTATTTTTTTACGTCGTCTATGCTCATTGCGCACCTCCTGGTTTTGAAATTGACCTGCCGCCGGCGCGGCAGACACGCTGTTTCGCGGCTCGGCTGTTCGTTAAAACTATTTTGCCGGCTCGCCGCTGTCGGGTGTGGCGGCGGTAATTTCCGGCGTGTCGGCAGAAATTTTCGCGTCGCTGTCGGCGGCGTCGGGGCAGCGCATATGTACCGTGCTGGTATTGACAATTCCGCTGAGCCGGGCGTAGGTAAAGCAGTCGCGCTTTTTTGCTCCTGTTCTAAAGAAATGCACCGCGAATACGACCCAGATGACAAATGCCGCCGGCACGAATAGTATGCAAAGCAGGTTTACCAGCATCGGAGCGCTGCGCGTCGCGTCGACAAGCAGTACCGCCCAGCCGGGCAGTGGCAGAATGACAAGGTACAAAAGTCCGTAGCGGACGAGATATTGCCGCCAGCGCGGCTTGCCACCGTCGGGGCGGCGCAGCCGCAATCCCACGCAGAACTTGCCCGGCGTGTAGCCGCCGCTGAGCAGCGGAAAAACAAAGAATATCAGCAGTACGCCGGCAATGTAGCCCGGCAGCAGACTGGTGTCGAGCGCTGCGGCAAGCCCGCTCAAGCCCACAAGTTTGAGCGGGTAGGGAAGCAGCGCCGCAAAGCTGGAGACAAAGAAGTTGTCTATCATCATTGCCACAAAGCGCCGCGTCAGCGTCACGCGGCGGCCGCGCGCGTAGGAGCGCTCGTCCATGCGCTCACGCGAGGGCAGTATTTTCGCAAACAGCGGAGCCAGCCAAAAGCCGCACATGCCGCCCAGGGTGTTGAGCATCAGGTCGTCCACGTCGAACAGCCGGTAGGCGCGCTCGTAAATGCCGTATAATCCGCTGAGCTGCGTCAGTTCGAAAAACAGGCTGACGGCAAACACAATAAACAGCGTCTGGTACCAGTTGCACTGAAAATAATAGCGCAGGTATACGCCCAGCGGCAGCAGTAGCAGCACGTTGAAGGCGACGACCAGCACCGCGGCGCTGCGCAGCGCCGCGAGATATGTCGACGGGTTGCTGATAACGAGTCCCGAGTCGCGAAACATGTCGCCGATAAAGGTAAAGGGAACGAGCTGCGTGGTCGGCCCGCTGAGTGCGGCGACGCTTTCGGGACTCGGCAGCGGCAAAATGACCATGAAATAGGCGCAAATGCCGTAAAGTATCAGCGAATAGATTATCAGAGTGCGCACTAAAGAAATGCTGCCGTAGCGCCGGTACTGCCAAATAACGTAGGGCAGGGTAAAAAGCGCGGCGGCGGCGGGAAAAGCCACCAGCGCGTAAACAATGTTGTTGATATAAAGGCTCATTACCGCTCCTGTTTGATTGTATTCTATATATTACAACGAATTAATCTTACAGTTTTCTTCACGGTTAGTCAAAAAAACATCCCCGCGGCGCGGGGATGTTTTTGCAGGTGATTTTACCAGCCGTATTTTTCGGGGCCCCATTTGCGGCTCAGCTGCTGCTGTTCGCACAGCAGCAGGGTGCCGTGCTCTGTGCGCCCGCCGCAAACCACGCCGGGGCCGACACAGCAGTTACCGCCGACACGCGCGCCGGGCAGCAAAGTGCAGTTGACGCCGGTGCGGGAATTGTCGCCGACGAAGGCGGCTTTTGCCAGAGGGTGGACGACCCGTTTGCCGCTTTCGCGCTGCGCGCAATCGCCGTCGTCAAAGCGCAGAAATGCGACACTGGTGCCGGCGCCGATGTCGACGTCGCGGCCGAAAACGCCGTACAGCTCACAGTTGTGCACGGCGGCGACGCCGTCCATGAGCACGCCGCAGACCTCGGCTGTGAAGCCTATTTTGCAGCGGTCGCCGACAACTGTGCCGGGCGACAGTTTGCAGCGGTCCTCTATTACGCAGCCGCGGCCGATAATTACATTGTTGCCGACGGTGACGCCGTTTTCTATTACCGTGTCGTCGCCGACAATGGCGGCGCCCTTAAAGACCACGCCGTCGCCGACAACGGCGCGCGTCCCCAGACGTACGCGGCCGGTCCTGGCGCTTGCGGACACGCGCGCGTCGGCGGCAAAATCGTCAGCGGTCACCTGTGCACACTCGTATTCGCAGCACAGAATGTTGGCGCTCATCAGCTCCCAGACGTAATCGATGTCGACAAGCGGGCCGCGCGCGGCGCGAGTCTCTATTTGGGCGCCGCGCTCCAGCGCGCCTTGCAGGCAGTTTTCAATCCAGTAGCCGGCGGCGGGCATGCCGCCGGTCGGCACCCGCTCAAAGACCGGCGGCGCTGTCTCAAGGCAGGAATAAAGCTCGCGCTTTAGCAAAAAGACGCCGCCGCTGCGGGCGTTGACGTAGTGGGGCCGCGGGTGGCCGCAAAACAGCGCGGCGCGGCCGTCGGCACAGCGCACGCCTATCCAGTCGCGCTTTTCAAAGTCTGCCGTTTCGTCCTGCACAAGCACCGCCGCGGCGCAGTCTGCGGCCGGCTGTGCGAGCATCTGCGCGAGGTCGGGCTCGCTCAAATAAATGTCGCCGTAGAGAAAAAGAGTTTCGTTTGCATCGCCGGCCGCCGCGGCGAGAGCAGCGCCGAGCCCGGGCAGCTGTGCTTCGCAGATGTCCGCGTCGTACCCGGCAAAGCAGTGGCGCACCCACTGCGCGCCGCAGCCGGCGACGATTGTTATCGGGCCGATACCCAGCCGGCGCAGTAACTCAAACTGGCGCACGGCGTTGGGTACGTTGCCTACGGGCAGCAGCGCTTTTTGCCGGTCCTTGTCAAAGGGGAACATGCGGCTGCCGGCGCCACCGGCCAAAATTACGGCATTCAATGTGCTCACCTCAGCAATACTTAGCAAATAATTTTTCGTTGTATTCGTCGGCGCCGTCGAGGTTGCTGCTGCGGAACACCTCCGGCTCCTCGCCGGCGCGCACCAGCTTGTCGACAAAGGCTATTACCAAAGCCTGCGCGAGCGCGGCGCCGGTAACGGTGGAAGTCGGACCCATCGGCGTCGGCAGCCCCTCAACGGTAAAGCCGGCGTCGCCGGGAACGGATTTGTTGTCGAGCGCCACGTCGGCAACTTCAAAAAGCCGCTTGCCGAGCGAATTGCGCGGCGTCACTTTGGCGCTGTGAGTCAGCGAGGTTATTGCGATTACCGCACAGCCGCGCTGTTTTGCCAGCGCCGCCATCTCCACAGGCACGGCGTTGCGCCCCGAGTTGGAGATTATCAAAATCACGTCGTTTTTGCCGACGCCATACAGTTTGAGCATCGCATCGGCATAGCCGGACAGGCGCTCGAGCTGGGTGCTTTTATTGGGCATTTCGTGCAGCATCATTTCAGGTGGCAATATTGCCCGCACGGGGGCATAGCCGCCGGCGCGCTCGAACAGCTCCTCGGCTATCATGTGCGAGTGGCCGGTACCGAACACATAGAAATTGCCGCCGGCGCGGTGGGAGTCAAACAGCAGCTGCGCGCCGCGCTCAATATTGTCGCACTCGGTGTCGAGCGTTTTCAGTTTTTCACCGACGTAGTCAAAAAAGCGCCGGGCGGTATTGTTGTCAGTCATAATTTTTCCTCCAGTGTTTGCGCGGTGAGCTTAAGCAGCCGCTCACCTTCGCCGTATTCAAAAGCAGTGGTGTATTTTTCGTAATTGTTCGAGTCTTTTATTGCCGCGTTCGGCAAGTAGCCGAGGTAGTCGCAGGCGTAGCCGACGGGAACGAAGCGACCGGCGTGTTTTTCCCGCAGCGGGTTGGTAAGCGCCGAGAACAGCTCAAAGGGAAAGAACGCCAAAGTAAAGTCGGCAAGACTCAAGGTGCCTATATGGACGCTGAGCTCGTCGTGAGCCGGCTGGTACTGTGCATACAGCGCGCCGAGAAACGCGCCCTCGGCAGTCGCTTGCAGCAGCCGCAGCTCGCCGCCTGTCGCCCCAGCCGCCATGCCGGCCGCAAGGGCCTTTTTTGCGCGCTCAAGCTCCTGCATGGCGGTGTGCGCGGCGACGTGCCGCACCCTCAGCGCGGCGTCGCAGCTGCCGCAGCTAAAGGCGCCGACAGCGCTGCCGTCCCGCAGCTGCGCGGCAGCTGCGGCAATTTGCCCCGCCATTATGCCGCCGAGCCGCTCCGTTTCGGCAAAACCCTCGCCGCGGCGGGTAAAGCGGGTGCTGACGTCGCCGGCAGCGCCGTTGAGAAACATGACCATGTCGGCGGCGCCCTGTTCGCGAAGGATTCGCGCGGTCTCGCCCGGCCAGTCGGCGCTGACAAAAAGGTTGTTTTCGTGCAGCACTGTCGGGTGGCAGGCGGCGCTGTAAAGCAGCAGCTTGCGCCCGTCTGCGGCAGTAAAGCGAAACAGCGTCAAAAACGGGTCGCCGGGTTTAGTCGGGTCGTTGCGGTCGCTGCCGATACCGTCGGCGCGCACCGCGCCGGCGGCAAGGGTGCACTCGGCAAGCGAGGTACAGGCGGTTTCGAGAGCGGTTTCGGCGCTGCGCTCTACGGCGCGCACAAAGTCGGGTTCGGCCTTGCCGAAAATAAGTTCCAGCAGCGGCGCCATGTCGGCGTCGGCGGTAAAATATCCCCCCGGCGCCGAATGGTCGTGCGCTGCGCACAAAAAGAAGGAGTCGGCGGCAACGCCGTGCGCTGCCGCAAAGGCGGCGAGCCTTGCCGTCATGGTGCCGTCGACGGCGAGCAGGTCAAGTGTGACGATGGCACAGCGGCGCGCGCCGCACTCTATTACGGCCGCGCGGGCGTACAGCGGGTCGTGCACGCCGGCCGGCGTGCGCGGCGCGGTGTTCTCGTAGCCGATGAGCGGCCCGCAGCCGTCAACGGGTATTTCGCAGCGGGCAAAACCGACGCGCAGCTTGTCGCTCATGCGGGTATTACCAGAATGCCGGCGAGCGAGCCGAGCATTGCCACAACAACTATTCCGGCAAGTATCCAAATCGGTTTGACGCGCTTTTTCTTCATCAGCCAGAAGCACAAAAGCGTCACCGCCAGCGGCAGCATGTACGGCACAATGCTGTCAAAAATGGCCTGCAGGCTGAAGAGCGTCTCGCCGCCGTCAACGACGTCGAGCCCCAGTCGAATGTTTACCAGCTGGCAAATAAGTCCGCCGACCATTGTCAGACCGACGACGCTCGCCATAAAGGAGAAACGCGAGACGAGGTTACTCGACTTGATTTTGCTGACGAGCTTGGTGCCCTCGCGATAACCTAATTTAGTGCCGAAGTATTTTAGCGGCTGCGAGACGGCGTTCCACAAAAGGAAGCACAGCAAAAGGCCTATCGGGTTGCCCTGAGCGCCGAAGGTAACGGCCAGCATCAGGCAAATAAGCAAAATGGTCATATAGATAAGGCTGTCGCCTACACCGGCGAGCGGGCCCATCATCGCCACCTTAACGCCGGAGATGGCCTCGGCGGCGTCGTTGCCCTGCTGTTCCTCCATCGCCGCGGTGACGCCGAGAATGGGCTGTGCTATGACCGGGCAGGTGTTGAAAAATTCCAAATGGCGGTGCATTGCCTGGCTGAGTTCCTCTTTGGGTTTGTCGGCATAGGCTTTTTTCAGCACCGGCACCATTGAGTACAAGTAGCCGAGCGACTGGAAGCGCTCGTAGTTGTGCGAGGCTTGAAAAAACAGCGAGCGTTTATAGACAGCGTTGATATCTTTTTTTGTCAGTGACATTACAAATCGTCCTCCTCAGCAGAAGTTGCGGCGACGGGCGCCGCTTTGGCGCCGGAGTTCATGACCAAGTCGCAGATGGCGGCGGCCGCGACGCCCACCAGAGCACAGCCTATGGTCGGCAGCGCGAAATAGGCCGCGCCGACAAAGCCGACAAGTAGAAAAGCCCAGGTCTTTTTGTTCATCATCATCGACAGCAGCATACCCATGCCGAGTGCCGGCAGGATTTTGCTCGCGACCGTAAGGCCGCTCATCAGCGATTCGGGAATGAGCTCTATGAGTGCCGCCGCCTGCTCAATGCCGAAAAGCACCGCGAAAAACACCGGCAGGCCCATTACCAGGCACTGCACAGCAAGACCGGAGAAATGGTAGAGGCCTATTTTGCTCAAATCGGCGCGGTCGGCGGCTTTTTCCGCCTTGTGGACGAAGGCAATATTGATTGTGTAGGCAAGCAGCTTAAGCTGTTGGCCGAGAATCGCCACCGGCAGGCCGATTGCCAGTGCGGCTGCCGCGTCCTGGCCGGAAAGTATGCCGACGGCGGTGCCGACAACAGTGCCGGTAATGGCGTCGGGCGGGATGTAGGCGCCTATCTGGCCGCTGGCGAAAATGAGTTCCATGCTCGCGCCGATCATTACGCCGGCGGTGAAGTCGCCCATTACCGCGCCCGCAGCCGCGCCGACGAACACAGGCCGGAAAAACCCGAACTGCACCGTGGCCTCGTCGCTGACCGCTATGGCAGTGATGAGCGCCAGCAAGATTGCTTTGACTAACATTTTTTTAAAATATCCTTTCTTATTATCCCGCGCCGCTACTGCAGTGCTTGCGCGAGAGTTATTTTGCTGTCGTTCGGCACCATTTGGATAGTAACGTCGACGCCGGCGGCGGCTATGCGCCGCAGAGTTTCGCACTGCGCGTCGCTTACGGCGACGGCGCGGGCTATCTGTCGCTTGCTGCCGTCGTTCTTCATGCCGCCGATGTTGAGCTTTTTCAGCACGTAGCCGTGCTCAACAAGATAGAGCACATCGGCAGGGTTGTTGAAAAGCAGCATACTGCGCCGGTTTATCGGCTTTGCCGCCGCGACTTCCACAAAGCGCTGCGGTGAAAAATAGACCACGCGCATGCCCTGCGGCGCGGCGAGATCCAGCAGCGAGCGCTGAAAATCGTCGCCGGCAATTTTTTCGTTGACGACTATGCACTGCTCGAGATTCAATTCCCGTATCCAGGTCGTGCAAACCTGTCCGTGCAGCAGCCGGTCGTCAATGCGGGCAAATTCAATCGCCAAAACTGTCACCTCCGAGTTGATTTATTTTAACAATATACATAATGTATATTGTTACAGCTCGTCTGTTTCGCGCGGCGCCGACGGTCTTTTGGCGCGGGCTACTTTATCTTTTTCGTCACGCAGGCCGCTGCGGCCGGCGGCAACAACAGTCTCGACAAGCTCGTCGCTCAGCGGGCCGTCGCTCAAAGCCAGCTCGCACAGCAGCGGCATATTTACCCCGCACACCAGCCGGACGTCGTCGCGCGCGCACGCAAGGCGCAGCGCCGCGTTGTCCGGAGTGCCGCCGGGCAAGTCGGTGAGCAGCAGCAGCGCGCCGTATGCGCACAACCGGTCCGCCGCAGCGGCGACTGCCGCGCACATATCGTCGAGCCCCATTTTTTCGTCGAGCGCCGCCGTCTCGACGCCGGGCTGCGCGCCGCACAGCATCTGCACGCTGTCAAGCAGCGCCGCGGCGAGCCGGCCGTGCGCGGCAATTATGACGCCGAATTCTCTCATCTTACGCACCCCACTCCTTTTTTACATTTATGTTGATAGTAAACTCGTAGCCGTTGTACAGCGACTCGTCGTACTCAACGCACACGCCGTTGGCGGTATAACCGAGGTTGACGGCGCGCATGGCAACGTCGCTGTAACTGCCGAAAAGCAGCCGCGCGTATTCGCCGTCTATGCGTGCGGTTCCCAGACGCTGGGTGCTGCTGGTAATTTCACAGTCGTATTCGTCGCGCATTACCACGTAGAGCGACTCGCGCGAAAAGTCGTGGCGCTCAAGGCCGGGAAAGCGTGCCGCTTGCAAACACACAGACTCTATTGCCAGCAAGCGGTCGTCGGCGGCGCGCGCGCGCACCAGCCGGTATACCCGCTCGCCGGCGCTCAGCCGCAGGCTGACAGCGGCGCCGGCCGGCGCGGCGCAGACGCCGAACTCCAGTACCCGGCTGCTGACGCAGTAGCCGCGCTCGCTCATGTAGCGGCTGAAACCCTGCACCGTAAATATGCGCTCAAAAGCGGTCGGCGCCACATAGGTGCCCGAACCGCTGATGCGGTACAGCCAGCCCAGCGCCGACATCTTGTCGAGCGCCTTGCGCACGGTCATGCGCGAGGCGCCGAAAATATCGCACATCTCGTTTTCCGTCGGCAGCACCTCGTTTTCCTTTAAGACGCGCCGGTGTATCTGTTCGCGGTAAAAGTTTATAATAGTCGCTTCTTTTGTCATTGTCGGCCCCGCAAATGTATATACATTTGATTAAATAGTATTCTTGCTAAAAGGCGCTGTCAATGCGCTGTAACGACAAAATTTTACACGAAAAATTGTGCAGGATGTTTGCGCTTGCAGCCGCCTAAAAAATATTTTAAAATAGGACTTGACCTTGACGCTGCGTCATGGTTTATAGTCTTTTACAGGTGGTGATTCGAGATGGAAATGACTGTAGGTCAAGCGGCGCTCAGCGCCGGAATAAGCGAGCGCACGCTGCGCTATTACGACAAAATAGGGCTGCTGCGGCCGAGCAGTGTGTCGGCGGCGGGCTATCGCTTTTACGACGAACAGAGTTTAGTCCGCCTGGGGCAGATTCTTTTCTACCGCGAGTTGGAGCTGCCGCTTGCCGAGATTTGCCGGCTGGTCGACAGTCCCGACACCGACGCGCTCGCTGCGCTCAAAAAGCATATTGAGCTGCTGCGGCTGCGCCGGGAACATCTTGAGCGGCTTATCACCGCCGCCGAGTCCGCATTAAAAGGAGAAAACGATATGAAAGACGAAAAAGAAAATCTCACCGCGTACGGTGAGGCTAAAAACAAGTACGCAGCAGAGGTGAAACAGCGCTGGGGCGCTACAGACGCCTACGAGCAGAGCGAGAGAAAAAGCGCGCGTCGCACCGAAACGGAAAACGCCGCCGTGTTGGCGGGTTTGGACGACATTTTTGCCGGTTTTGCGGCTTTGCGCGGCGGCGACAGCGCGTCGCCAGCTGCGCGCGCGGCCGTTGAAGGTCTGAAAAAATACATCAGCGACAATATGTACGAGTGTACCGACGAAATATTGGCGGGACTCGGGCTGATGTACGTCGGCGACGAGCGCTTTAAAGCGAACATTGACCGTCACGGCGAGGGCACGGCGCAGTTTGCGGCTGACGCCATTGCGGCCTACTGCAAAAAGTGAGGCCGGTGTGCAAAAAACTGTGTGCTAAGGGCGGCGACCGTTAAGGGTCGCCGCCCTTGTTTTCTGTTTTTGCGGCGAGTTGGCCGCCGCGGATGGCAAAGTTAAAAGGTTTGTCGCGCGACATTAAAAGACAACAAGCGCTCTGAGTTGCCTGGACAAGCTTTTTCTTTAATAGGGGCCTAACTTTTGGTGCCATACCACGAAGCGAAATGTCTTTTTGCCACTCTTAAAAAAAGTTCTTCGCGTTTTGAACACCGCATCTTTTACTTGTTTTGGCTTAGTTCGCTTTATTTGCCGAGAGGCGCCCTGTGGCGGCGTTAGCGTGTTGTTGAGTATAGCTTGTGCAAACCGCGCCTAAAAGACGCGGCTGTGATTTTAGTAAGCAGACGCTGTTTTTGGCTGTGGGGGGGCTGAAAGGGAGGGTGGACGGAACTTGGGGTAAGCGGCTTTCAGTTTCAGCTGCAAACGCAGCTGCGGCGCGGCCCAAAAACGGTACATAAATTTCGGTCTGAACAAAAAACCGCCCGTCGCCGCGGCGACGGGCGGTTGAGTAGCAATGAGCGGCGGGGAAATTGCGTTCAGCTGCCGTCGCGCTCGCGGCGGCGGTTGTCGGCGAGAAAGCGCTTGAAAAGCGCCGCCGAGCGGTTTATTACCAGTTCTTCCGGAAAATCAAGTTCACTCAACAGCTGCGCGGCAAGCTCAACGTTGCCGACGTCGACCATATGGTGGGCGTCGCTGCTCAGCAGCACCGGCAGCTGTTCGCGGCGGCACAGCGTCAGAATGGTGACAATGTTTTCGCGCACACCGGTCTTCCAGGTGCTGCGCAGCGAGTTATTATTGATTTCCAACAGCGTGTGGCACTCTTTGGCGGCGGCTACCACGGCCTCGTAGTCGAGCGGACAGTTGGCGTCGTCGGGGTGGGAGATGACGTCGACAGCGGGGTTGCGGATGGCGGCGAGCGTGGCGGCGGTATTCTGCGCACACGTGCCGTATTCGTAGCACAGCCGGTGGATGCCGGCAATGCGGATGTCGAGAGACTGTATTACGCGCTCCGGTAAGCTCAGCGTGCCGGCGTAGTCGAGAATATTAATCTCGCTGCCCAGCAGCAGCTCAACACCGCACTGGCTGCGCGGCACGACGTCCATATTGAGAAAATAAATATCCTCGCAGGTGCCGGGGATACCCTTGGCGTGTTCGGTTATACCCAGTATTTTCAGTTTGCGCGCCGCTGCCGCTGCCGCCATTTCGGAAATTGTGCCGTAGGCGTGGCCGCTCGCGAGCGTGTGGGTGTGGACGTCCAGTTCGATAGTCATGCTCATTGGCCGTAGTTGCCGCGCTCGGCGTCCTCGTCGGCTATTTGCGCGGCGCTCAGCGGCGCCACCGGCGCGACGGCGCGCGCCGCAAGGTAGCACTTGGCGGCCTCCTCAAGATAGACGGCGGTCTCGAGCGCCTCGTCCATGTCGGCGGCGGCAACGAGCAAACCGTGGTTTTTCAGTATCACCGCGCCGGAATTGCCCATTTTCTCCAGCGCGGCCACGCCCATGCCCTCGTCGGAGGAGGGAGTAAAGGGCGCTACCGGCACCGGCCCGTGGGCGGTGTCGACAACCGTAGTGAGGCAGGCGGGAAATTCGTCGGCAATTAGCCCGACCGCAGTGGCGTAGGGCTGGTGGGTGTGGATAATGACGTTGACGTCGTCGCGGCGGTTGAGAATGTACAGCGCCGCGCTCAAGTCGCTGCTGGGGCGGCGGCTGCTTTCAAGCACGTTGGCGTCGGCGTCGACGCGCACTATGTCGGCGGGCGTCATGCCCTCGTAGAGCATCGCCGACGGCGTGACCAGAAAACTGTCGCCGGCGCGCATGCAGATGTTGCCGCCCGACAGTGCCACAAGACCGTAGCGCAGCATTTGCAGCGCGCAGTCGATCATGGCCTGTTTTTCTTTTTCATACATTATCGCTCACTCAGCTTTCTTTGCAGAAATTCGCGCTGGCCGCGCACCAGCGTCAGGTAGTCGGGGTTGTCGAGATTCCACAGCTCTATTGTCAGCGGTCCGGCAAAGCCGCGCGCCGCCAGCAGGTCGAAAACGGCGTCCCAGTCGAGCTTGCCCTCGCCGAAGGGGATATACTCGTCGTCGGGAGCCTCGCGCACATGCAGCGCGCTGCAGCAATCGATTGTCTGCGACAGCTCGTCAAGCACGTCAAAGCCCATCATGTACAAGTTGGCAGTGTCGGGGTAGACGCGCAGCGCCGGCGAGCCCAGCTCCTTGGCGACGCATTGCGCTTGCACGGCGGAAATTATTCCGGTCTCAACCGGCTCTATGGCGAGAGTGAGATTTTCCCGTTCGGCGCGGGGCAAAAAAGCGGCCAGGTTGCGCTGCCAGCGCGCGGCGGTGGCGGCGCTTTCGGGCTCGTAGAAAACGTCGTAACCGGCTACTTGTATCATCGGTATGCCGGCGAGCAGGCAAAAGTCCATCGCCTTGCTCATTATCTGCTGCGCGCGTGCCTCGTTTGCGGCGTCGGCGCTGCCGAGCGCAAAACGGCGGTGGGCGCTCAGACACACAGACGTCAGCGTTACCCCGCAGCGGCGCGCCGCCGCGGCGAGAGCGCGCACGGCAGCGGCGTCCCAGTCGAGCCGGGCGAGCCGCTCGTCGGTCTCGTCAATGCTGATTTGAAAATTGTCAAATCCGGCGCTTGCGGCGTCGGCAAAGCTTTTTTCCAGCGGCTGGCGCAGCAGCGCTTTTTCGTAAATGCCTATAGTATTGTTCATATTATACTTTCTTCGGCCAGCTGTCTGCAAGCGGCGACCGGGTCGGCGGCGCCGAAAGCGGCGCGGCCGACTACGGCAACGTCGAGTCCTGCCGCGCTCAGCGGGCGGATATGTTCCTTGCGAATACCGCCGTCTGCCCAAATTTGCACCCGCTCGGGCAATATTTCGCGCGCGCGGGCTATTTTTTGCAGCGAATAGTCGCGAAAAGCCACGGCGCCGTTGTCGCAGTCGTTGGTGAGCACCAGCAGGTAGTCGAGCGACTCGCAAAAGGGCAGCACCGCGTCGGGCGGCGTTTTCATGCTGATGGCAAGCCCCGCCTTGGCGCCGTGGGCGTGCAGGTAATCGAGCGACTCAAAGGGAAAGTCGACGGTCTCAATATGTACGGCGACGGCGCGCACGCGGTTTTTCAGCAGGCCGTCAAGAAAGCGCATCGGCCGCGCCGCCATCAAATGGGTGTCGAGCGCCGCGTCGGTGCAGCCGGCGACGGCCTCAACCATACCCAGGCCGAATGTGATGTCGGGGCTGTAGTTGCCGTCCTCTATGTCGAGATGCAGCCGGCCGACAGCGCGCACTCGCTCAAGCTCGTCGGCAATGTGCAGCACGTCGGCTGAGGCAATTGAGGGGGATATTTCTATCATTTTATTCCTCCGCAAGCGCGTCGTAAAAGCCGTCCAAAGCCTTTACGGCTTTTTTGTATTTCTCGTATTTGCGCCGCAGGACCGCTCCGGCGGCGGCGTCGGGCTCGTAGGTTTTCTTTATGCTGACCATGGCGGCGATGGCGGCGTGCAGGTCTTTGTAGACGCCGGCGGCAACGGCGGCGCACATGGCGGCGCCGAGCGCGCCCTGCTCGCTGGCGGTAGACACCTTCATAGGCAGGTTTACGACGTCGCACATCATCTGCGACCAGACCTCGGAATTGGCAACGCCGCCGGCGAGCACGGCTATGTCAAAATGGGTGCCGTAGGAATACAGCTCCTCAACGTGCATCATTGACGAGAAGACCACGCCCTCGTAGATGGCGCGAATCATCTGCGCTTTGCCGCAGTAGCTTGTCAGGTTGAAAAACGCCGCCTTGGCGTCGGGATGGGTCATTGAGGCAAAAAGATAGGGGATAAAGATAACGTCGCTGTCCTCAGCAGGCAGCGAGCGCACTGCCGCGGTGCATTCGTCGTATATCTGTTTTGTCGTTTTGCCGTCGGCTTTGAGGAAGTTTTCCACAAACCAGTCGAAATTGGACGCCGACGTCGGGCTGGAATCCTCCAGCAAATAGTAGTCGGGCAAGTAGGAGCGGGCAATGGAGTTGGCGCCGTAGATGAGCTTTTTGGTCAGGTATTCGTTTATTGACCAGGTGCCGGCCACGAGACACAGTGTCGAGTCGTCCTCGACGCCGCACGCGAGCGCCGCGGCGTTGACGTCGTAGCAGCTGCCGGCGACCGGTATGCCGGCGACAAGGCCGGTCTGCTGCGCCGCCGCGGCAGTGACGCGGCCGGACATTTCGGCAGTGCCAACGACGCGGGGCATCAAATCCAGGTAGTCACTCAGCCCCAGCTCGCTGAAAATAGCGGGGTCGAATTCGTTGGTAAAAATGTTCATCAGCCCGTTGCAGGTCGTCTCGGTAAGCTCGCAGCAGGCGTCGCCTGTCAGTTTCATGCGGATGTAATCTTTAATGGAAAGCACCCAGGCGGCTTTTTCGAGACATTCGGGGGCGTTGTCCTTGAGCCAGCGCAGCAGCACCGCTGTTTGCGAGGGCCAGAACTCCTGGTAAGTAAGCGGGTATATCTTGTCCTGAACGCCCGCGGCTATAAGCTGTTCGCACAGTTCGGCGCAGCGGTTGTCGCTGGATACTATGCCGTTATAGGTCGGCTCGCAGTTTTCGTCAACTACGCATATACCGTTGCCGTACCCTGTAAGGCCTATGCTGAGTATCTGCGCCGGGTCGACGCCGGCTTTGGCGACGGCTTCTTTGATTATTGCGGCGGTCTCGCTCCAGACCAGCGTCAAATCGCGCTCCGTCCATCCCGAGCGCGGCTCAATTAGCGCAATGCGGCGGCCGACGACGGCCACCTCGTGTCCGTGTTCGTCAAAGACCGCGCATTTGGTGTTGGACCCGCCGTTGTCGATACCGAGAAAATAACCGGACATTTCAGTTTCTCCGTTTCATTTTATTTTGCCGCCTGGGCAGGCGGCGGGGCAAAAGCACACAAAACAGCGCCGGATTCAACAAGAGCCGCGAAGCACCGGCTTCGCGGCTCTTTCAAACCGGTATTTGTCAAATATTATGTTCCTGGCGGTATTCGCGGACATTTGCCATAAATTCCTCGACCCGCTTTTGGTCGATGTGGTTGACGAACTTGCCGTCAACTTTGAAAGTTGTGCCGACCGTGGCGCCGTCGCACAAGTCGAGCTTTTCTTTAATGTTGTTTATTTTGCAGCCGGTGGCGGCAAAGACGACGCAATTTTTGTCCTCAACGCCGGCGCGCACCTGCTCAATAAGGGTGCTCTTGGCCTCTACACCGGCATGGGCGCCGGTGACGCACAGCGCGTCGGGGTGGGCGTCGAATATCATCGCGTTGGCGACGTCGACGTAGTCACAGGGCACTATGTAGGCGTCCGACTCGTTGTTGAGGAAATAGAGCATGCGCAGGTTCTTGAGTCCCAGCGCGTGCTTGCGGCGCAATATTGCGGCGACGTCGGGCTGGGCAATGCCGCCCACGCCGGCATAGGTGCCGGTAAAGGTGCCGCGCACGAAGTCGGCGCTGACCGCGGCGGCGAGGTCCATCGCGGCGATGGGGTCGCTTTCCAAATCAATACCGAAGGGAACGGTTATTTCGCTTTTCAGCTCGCCGATTACGCGCGCCATGGCGGCAGACTCTACATGCTCGACGTTGCTCGCGTAGGGCAGGCAAAATTCATTGGAAAAAAGCACGGCGTCAACACCGCCGTCCTGCAGCGCATGCAGGTCTTTGCGGGCGTCTTCAACGCATTTTTCCATGCTGTCGACGCCATCCACGAACAGGGGGCTGCCGGGAAAGGCGTTGATATGCAGCAGCGCGATGATCGGCTTTTCCACGCCGAAGGTTTCTTTGCACCAGGTCATTTTTTTATGCTCCTTATTTTTACGCGCGAAACCGCGCGAATTATTGACGATTACCACCACTTTGCCCTTTAACTATACCACGACGCTTTGAGCTTTGCAATAGCGGCAGTGTTGGCAGCGGGTAAAAAGCCGAAAAAATGACCGGGGATTGAACCCGGCGGCGAGTTGTGCTAAATTAATGCTGTCAGCTGTGATAGATGGCGTGGGGCGAAAAAACCGCTTTGGAGTTTGCGGTCTGCGGCCGCCGCAGCGAAATTAACCGGGCGCCGCTGCGGTAATGGGCGCCGGAAAACAGGGTGTAAATTTATGATCTGCGACGACTGCGCAAATTTCAATTATAATGAATATTACGACTGCTACGAGTGCAGCGTGGACCTTGACGAGGACGAGACCGAGCGCTTTTTGAGCGGCGGGTCCAACGAGTGTTCCTACTACGTTAACGGCGACGACTACCGCCTGGTAAGCCACCAGAACTGAGAGCCGCCGGCGCCAAAGCAATAAGTAAAAAAAGCAGTCCCCGCCGCGCGGGGACTGCTTGTAATATGCGGGCTTTTTTGCCGGCGCACGCTCAGCGCAAGGTACCGGCGGAGTTGAGCAGCAGGGTGCTGTACAAAAACAGCACGTCCTGGCCGTGAAAGTCGATGTAGTCGGCAAGTGCGTCGCTGCTGACGTAGCGCAAGTCCACAAGCGTTATGCGCGCGTAGGAACCCAAAAGCAGCGGCGCAATACTGCTGCCGAAAGAGTCGCGGAAAATTATCAGCTCACGGTCGCTCGCGGCCAGCGGACTGTCTATTACCGCTATTGGCACGGCGCCGCCCAAATAGACGTCGTAGCCGTCTGTGCCGTCAATAAGTGCCGGGTCATATACGCACTCGCTGCGCTGCGCGCCGACATATTCGACCGCGGCGGCGTCGGTGTAGAGGCTGGTGAGGTAGACGAGGGTGTCAGGCTCAATATTGAGCGCCGACTGGCCGAGCAGCGCGCCGCGAAACGGGTACAGCTCGTGCGCGTTATATTGAGTGCCCGCTGCAGTTGCCGGGGCGCCCATGCCGGCAAGCAGCGCGTCGGCCACGTCCAGAATGTTTTGCTGCTGCCAGTGGATGTCGGTGCGGTAATAGTCGCCGCTGTCGAGCAGCGCGGTGATGTCGATATAATCCGCCGCGGCGGTAACAGCGCCGCGGTAGGCGGCAATATAGGCCGTGTAGTCCAGCGCGGGTCGGCCGTTTGCCGCGGCGACAAAGCAGTTTTTGTCCGGTACGACGCTGTAAAACACCCGACAGCCGTCGAGATAGCGCTCGCAGACGGAATTGAGCGAGGCGGCGGCGCGCAGCAGCTGCTGTTCGTCGGCAGGGTACTCTATTTTGTAGATGCAGTCGCCGACCGTGTAGATGCCGCTGATGTCCTGCGCGCCCTCGGCGCGGCGCAGCAGTACGTTTGCGGTGCGCCAGACGTCGCGGGCGGCAAACTGGTCCAGCAGATAATTTTCCAAATCGGCAAAGTATTCGCCCGAGGCGACGGTGCGCCAGCTTAATTGCGGCGCTTGCGCCAGCGCGCGGCGCTCGGCTGCGGAATAGTTGTTTGCAGGCAGCAGCAGCGTCAGCAGCGACAAAGCCGCAATGACGGCGGCGAAAACTATAATGACGGCCAGCTCGCCGCCGGATGTTTTGTTTTGCTTATTATTCATCAAAAAACACCGTTAGAAGCGAAAGTACAAAAAGGGATTGAAAGAGCCGCTTACCAGCCTTGCCGTGCACAGCGCCAGCAACAGCGCCACCGCGAACGGGCGCAGCACGCGCAGTGCCCGCGCGCCCTTGTCGCTGCTGCCGAGCCGGTCAAGCAGCACTTTGGGAGCGGGTGTGGCCAACAGCGCAGCGACGGCGAACATAACCGCGTAACTGCGCAGGTAATACAGCGTCTCAAAGCTGACGGCGGCAAGTTTTCCGACGCCGACAAGCGCCCCGAGACTGGCGAGCGCGCCGCTCATGCCGTCGGAATTGAAAATTACAAAACCGACAATAACTGCCAGCATGACCGCCGCTTGGCGCAGCAGGCCGGGAATTTTGTCCAGCGCGGCGCCGACAAAGAATTTTTCCGCTATGAGCAGCGCGCCGAAGTAGGCGCCCCAAACGACAAAGTTCCAGCTCGCGCCGTGCCAAAGGCCGGTCAGCAGCCAGACGGCCATAAGGTTTAACGCCGTGCGCGCCGGCGACACCCGGCTGCCACCCAGCGGGATGTAGACGTAGTCGCGAAACCAGCTGCCCAGCGTCATATGCCAGCGCCGCCAGAACTCAGTCAGCGAGCGGGAGATGTAAGGGTAGTCGAAGTTTTCGGGAAAGTCGAAGCCCAGCAGTTTGCCGAGACCTATAGCCATGTCCGAATAACCGGAAAAATCAAAATATATCTGCAAAGTAAAGGCGACGGCGCTCAGCCACGCAAAAAGCACGCTCGGTTCGGCGGCGGCAGTGTAGGCAGCGCAAAATTCGGCGAGCACGTCGGCAATGAGTATTTTTTTACCCAGACCGACGCAAAAGCGGCTGATGCCGACGGCCGCGCCGGCGCCGCTCAGGCGGCGGTTTTGCAGCTGTGAGTCAATGTCGCTGTAGCGCACAATCGGTCCGGCGACGAGCTGGGGGAACAAGCAGACATAGGTTGCGAGACCGACGAGACTGCGCTGCGCATGTACGCGCGCGCGCGCCACGTCCACTGTGTAGCTGATAGTCTGGAAGACGAAAAAACTGATTCCGACCGGCAGCTCAATTGCCGGGACGCGCAGCGATATGCCCGGCAGCGCGTTGAGCGTGCCGACAATAAAACCGGCATACTTGAAATAGACGAGCGCCGCCACGTCAATGCCGACGCTCACGCCCAGCGCCAGTTTTGCCTTGGCGGTGCCGCGGTGGCGCTCAATATAAAGCGCGAACAGCCAGCCGAGCAGCGACGTGCCGACGAGCAGCAGCGTATACAGTTGCTCGGCGGCAAAATAGAACAGCAGGCTGAAACAGAGCAGCGCCGCGTTGCGGGCTTTGGCGGGCAGCAGATAATAGACGGCCAGAGCCGCCGGTAAAAAAAGATATATAAATGTTGCCGAAGAGAATGCCATTTTTTCGAATGTCCTTTAAAGTGCGGCGCGCCGGCCGCGGTTTTCGGTCAGTTGATGGCGGCGAAATTGTCGGCGATGGCCTGGGCGGTGTCGGTCCACGACATGACCAGCAGCACGACGTTGCCGCGCTGAGTGACTATCACCTTTTCGGCCCCGACGCAAATCCATTTGTTCGGGTCGGCGTTTTGTTCCATTTGGGCGGCCAGAGTTTCGGCCTCGCTCTTGTCGGCGACGCGCACGAGCACAACGGAATGGGCGACGGCGCTGATTTGCGCCTCGCTGGCCAGACCCTCGGCCCCTTCGGGCATGTCGGTAAAGGCAAAGTAGCTGAAGTTGTCCGCGTTGAGCTCAATGTCGGCAACGGAGGGCAGGTCGGCGACGCCGTCAAGACATTTTTCCATTATTTCGCTGAGCGACAGGCTGTCAAGGGCGCTGTCGGCGCCGCCGCCGCAGCCGGCAAAAGCGCAGGTCAATATCAGTACAAGCAACAAAGCGACCGTTTTTTTCATAATTCATAGCTCCTTTATAAGGGGTAATATTCTTATTATGCCATATATTTGTCAATAAAACACTACCGGAATACGGCTTGCAGCGCCACCGCGGTGGAAATACGGTGGGCGGTATGATAAAATAGACAGGTAATAAATCGACTCGGAGGCAAATTATAATGAATGTTTTAATATTTAACGGCAGTCCGCGCCGCAACGGCAACACCCACAACGCGCTGAAGGACATAGAAAAGAGCATTGCTGCCGACAGCGCGGCAAAAATTGAGTTTGTCGACTGCGCCGACGTCAAGCTGTCGGCCTGCTCCAATTGCAACGCCTGCCAGAGCAACGGCGGCAAGTGCATAATGCCCGACGACAGCGACGCGCTGATGCAAAAGCTCGCCGACGCCGACGTGCTGGTGCTTGGCACGCCGGTCTACTGGTGGGGCATGAGCGCGCAGACGAAAATGTTCGTCGACAAGTTCTATTCGAAACAGGAGCTTTTCCACACGCTGAAAAAAAAGGTCATGATACTTGTTGACGGCGGCGACAATTTTGACAACCCCGAATTCAAGCTCATCAGCGACCAGCTGCACTGCATTTGCGACTACCTCGGCTGGGACATAGTCTTTGATTACGCGGTAGACACGTCCGAAAAGCCCTACGCGCAGCAGCCCGCAAGCGTTGCCGCGGCGGCGGCAGCCGGCGAAAAACTGAAATAAATTTGCGAAGGCGAAAAAATGAAAAGTGTTAAGCCCGGCCGCGGCCCGCTGCTGATAAGAGCGGTAATTTCCGTCGGCGTCGTCGCAATCGCACTGCTCGGCTTTAAGTCTGTGACGGGGTTCGACAACCCGGCGTTCGGCTGGATAATTGCGGTGTTTATTGTCATTGCGCTGGCCATAGGCGCTTACAGCCTTTTTAACGCGCTGCGCAAAGACCGCGATTCCATCGTCGACATAACCGCCGACGGTGAGGAGCCCGACTTTCTCAACGCCGCGCTCAATAAAAACGGCACCGCGCTGGCAGCTGACGGCAGCGCCTACTGTCCCTATTGCGGCGCCGCTCTCGGCGACGGCTACGAATTTTGCAACAAGTGCGGCAGGCAGCTCCCCAAATAAAGGGCGCGCTTAGCCGCAAACCCGCCGAAGGACTGCACTACTATTACCGCGAGGAGAAAGATTCTTGCGGATATAAAGGAGAAGAAAAAATGAGCGAGCGTATACCCGTGATTTTTGACTGTGACCCCGGCCACGACGACGCGATGGCGCTGATGTGGGCGCTTTCGGCGCCGGAACAGCTCGACGTTATTGGCGTCACCACCGTAGCGGGCAACCAGACGCTGGAAAAGGTGACGCGCAACGCCATGCGCATTCTCACCGCGGCCGGCCGCACCGACATACCGGTGGCCGCCGGCGCTGCCGACGCCATGCTGATAAAGCACAAATCTATCGGCGCGCCGATTGTGCACGGCCAGTCGGGTCTCGACGGTCCGGCGCTGCCCGAGCCCGCGTTCGCGCTCAGCGAGCTGCCGGCGGTGGAACTGCTGGTAAAGCTTATAGAAAATTCGCCGCAGAAGGTGACGATAGTCGCCATAGGCCCGCTGACCAATATTGCGGCGCTGCTGCTGTGCCGCCCCGACCTCAAACAGAACATTGAGCGGCTGTCTATTATGGGCGGCGGTACAATGGGCAACTGGACGCCGGCGGCGGAATTCAACATCTGGCACGACCCCGACGCGGCAAAGATTGTTTTCAACTCGGGCTTGCCGATAATTATGGCCGGGCTGGACGTGACCCAAAAGGCCTATGTCACCCGCGAGGAAAACGAGCAGCTGCGCGCGCAGGGCAACAAGATGTCGGTGCTCGCGGCCGAGCTCATCGACTTTTTCAGCCAGTACATCTACCGCGTGGAGGGTTTCCCCGGCTGCACGCTGCACGACCCCTGCGCCGTTGCGGTGCTGCTGCACCCCGAAATATTTGTCAGCGAGCAGTGCAACGTCGACGTTGAGACCAAGGGCGAGCTCACCAGCGGCATGACGGTCGTCGACCGCGTAAATTACCTGTCAAAGGTAATGGGACGCACCATTGAGCAAAACGCGACGGTGCTGTTCAACGTAGACCGGCCCGCCTTCGTGCGCGAATTTCTCGCGGCAATGAAGCGGCTGGGATAAATTTAAAAAGCTGTAAACAGACAAGATAAAGCTAAGGATAAAAATAATAAATGAAAATTACTCCCACGCTCGTCAAGCGGGCGGTTTTGACTGCGCTCGGACTGGTAGTTGTCGGTCTTGGCGTCGGCACGTTTCTTTTTGCCGGCCTGGGCATGGACCCTGTCAGCGTGTTCGTTGAGGGTCTTGCCATTCGGCTGGGCAGCAGCTACGGTGTGGCCTCGCTGCTGTTCAACATTGCGGTACTGACAGTCGTCTTTTTTGTCGACCGCTCTTATATTAATTTCGCCTCGTTATTGGCGATGTTTCTCGTCGGCTTTTCCGCCGACGCCGCAGAGGCTCTGCTGAGCGCACTGGTCGGCGGCGAAATGAGCTTTTTTGTCAGCGTGCTGTTCGCGCTTGTCGGCTGCGCAGTAATGTCTTTCGGTGTGGCGGTGTATATTGCGCCCGGCATGGGCTTCGGCGCGTCCGACTCTATTTCGCAGATGATTTCCGACAAAAGCGGCTGGAATTACCGCTGGGTGAGAATAGGCGCCGACGTCTTCTTTATCATCGTCGGCTGGCTTATCGGCGGCCCGGTCGGCGTCGGCACGCTTATCGGCGCTCTGCTTACCGGACCGATAGTGCAGCTGTGCCGGCCGGCGGCAAAGAAAATAAACCGGCTGATAGTCGGCGAATAAAAGCAAAAGGGCTCCCGGCGGGGCCCTTTTATATTGTGTTTTAGCGCCGTATGCCCGCAAGGTAAGGGAGGGTTCACAAGATGTCTCCTCTTACCGCTAAAGGGGCAGTGGGGCGTGAGCAAAAGGACAAAACGTCTTTGGACTCGGCAGTATTTTGCCCATATAGGACTTGGCAAATTGCGCATTTCAGGCGTGGTTGCGATAACGGAGAAAACACATGGAAAACAGGGAACTGACTGAGCTGCGGCTGTGGCGGCAGCATTTAAGCGCGCCGGCGGACAAGCTTGCCGTTTGCCGCGAGCTCAACGGCGTGCAGGCGCAGTTTTGCACCAACGCCCGCCACGCGCTGCACATTCGCGGCGGCGACACGCTCACGGACGAAAACTGGGGCGACGGTTTGCTGAAAAGCTGGACGGTGCGCGGCACAATGCACGTCTTTGCCGCGGACGACCTGCCGCTGTACTTTTACGCCGGCCGGCCGCAGTCGCCGCGCGCCGTAGACAGACTGGAAGCGGACGAATTTATAACGCTGGCGCGCAAAAAATATTTCGCCCGACTGATTCTGGAGCTTGTCGCCTGCGGCTGCGAGAGCCGCGCCCAACTGAAAGAGGAGTGCTTTATGCGCGGCATGAGCGAGCGCGAGGCGCAAAGCGTTTTCGACCCTTGGGGCGGCACACCGCGCGCGCTTGCCGCCGCCGGCAGGATGTGTTACCAGGCGCAGGAAAAGAAAGCGTTTTGTCTGTGCGCCACGTTTGTGCCGCTGTCGGCGGCGGCTGCGCGGCTGGAGACGGCGCGGCGCTATTTTTCGGCCTGTGCTCCGGCGAGCGTGCGCGACGCCGCCTACTATTTCGGCACGACGCAAACCGCCGTAAAAGAAGTAATGGCGGCGCTGCCGCTCGAAACCGTACAGTGCGCGGGGCGGGAATATTTTCAGCTGACCGACAGCGAGCCGGAAGACGTCCCCGCGTGTCGTGAGTGCATATTTTTGGCCGGCTTTGACCCGCTGCTGCTCAGCTACCGCAAAGAGGACAACCCGTTTTTGCCGCCGGAATATCTGCGCGGTATTTTCAACAAGGCCGGCATAGTCATGCCGGCGCTGCTGCTGCGCGGCCGTGTCGCCGGCCGCTGGCGGCGCTCGGGTCGAAAGCTGACCGTCACGGCGTTTCGGGAACTCAGCGAGCGCGACAGAAAAACTATTCGCCGCGCCGCAGAAAGCACATTCGGCGCGCTTAGCGGTGTGGATTTTGTCTGAGCGGCGCGCAGGCTGCACTGCGGGTGATTAAGCAGGAAAAATGACCGTAAATACAGTGACGCCGGCCACGGGGAAGTTCTCCTTGTGGCCGGCGAAATTTTGTTATAGAGCGGTCGGCAAAAGCGGCCTTATTTGTCCGCGGCGCGCAGCGCGTCGAGCGTGTCCTGCGCCAATTGGGTAATTGTGGTGTGCTCGTAGCCGCGAAAGACGCTGTCAAACTTGTCGGCAAAGGGCTCGGTCCAGTAGTCGCGAATGCCGGCGTAGCCCTGAATGACGCCGTAAAGGGTGCCGATTTGGCCGGCGTTGCAGTCGACGTCCTGACCGCACATAGCGCAAACGTGCATACATTCGTCAAAGCTCTGCCCGCCGAACCACAGCGAGACGACCTCGGCGGCGGCGTTGGGGTAGGTGTGTATCCAGTTGTAGCGCTTGTATTTTTCCTCGCAGGGACGCCAGGCACTCTCCCAGTCGCTCGCATTGCGGCACTGCTCAAGCGCAAAGCTGACGACGGAGTAGTATTCGCTGTCGTCGGGTATTAGGTCGACGGCTTTTTCGACTATAGTGCGGATGTCGCTTTCGGTAAAGGCCATTGCCACCATCATGGCGTTGAACGCCTCGCCGAGAATGCCGTTGCCGACGTGGGAAACGGAGCCGTCCGTCCAGGCGAGACGCGCCGCCTCGCGCGGGTCGCCGGGGGCGAGCATGCCGCAGATAGACGCACGCATCTGGGCTCCTATCCACTCGCGCCAGGGGTTGTTGAAGCGCGCCGACTCGGGCGGGAAAACGCCGCGCTTGATGTTTTTGTAGGCGACCTCCTCGGCGCTCCAGGCAAAGCCGATGCGGCCGACCCACTCGAGAGCCACGTCGCGGCTGGTCACGGCGCGCCCTTTGAGCGCGAAGGCCTTCAGAAAAGCGAGCTCGAAGAGCACGTCGTCGTTATAGGTGGTTGGGCGGCGGATATACTCGCGAATTTCGCCGAACTCCTCGCGCAGCTTATCGGTGCAGTAACCCTCTATCATAGTGCCCACGGCGGCGCCGGCTATCTGCGACAGCCAGCCAGCGTGCAGCTTTTTGAAAAGCTCGGCGTCGCTCAGCGTAATTGCGGCGGCGGCGGGAAAGCTGACGGCGGCCTCGTGCTGGGCAAAATCGCCGTACTGGGTATAAGACCAGTAGGGGTGGTCGGCTATTTTCGGGGCGCGGCTGAGCGCGTCGTATATTTCCGGCACGACTTTCAGCAGGGCAACGACGTCGTTTTCCTCGTTGGCGCGCTGTAATTCGGGAATAAGCGCTTCGGCCTCGCTGACGTCGCAGCCCATGTTTTCGGTAGCCTGAATGCCGCCGATAAGCACGCGCTCGGGCGCGCAGCTGCCCGGCACATTGGAGGCCGCTTTCATTTTTACGTCGGCAATGTCAACACCGGCAAAATCGGGCAGTTCCTCCTCCCACTGCGCCTCGACGTGCTGCTGTATGCGCGGGGTGGCGGTGCGAATCAATTCGTTGGTTATTTCCCAGGCCTTTTTCATTTGCAGTTATACTCCGTTTTCCCGGCGCTGCCGCGCCGCAATTAAATTATAAAAATATTTATATTACCTAAAGACTGCGTTATTCAGCGGCTTCGGCGTTGCCGGCGCGCAGCAGCGCGTTGACGGTATTGTCGGCAAGTTCTTCAAAGCGCAGAGTGTCCAACCCGCGCACATAGGTCAGCATGCGGTCGCCGAAAGGCGCGGTCCAACGGTGCGAAAGCACGGCGCTGCCGCCAATAACGGCGGGTATATTGGCAACTTGCGCGGCGTTGCAGTCGACGTCCTGCCCGCACATGGCGACGGTGGACACGAGCGTGTCAAAGTCGCCGCCGCAGAAATACAGCGACACGACCTCAGCGGCGGCGTTGGGGAACGCGTGTTCCCAGCTGTAGCGCTTATATTTTTCGTCGCAGTTGAGCCAGGCGTCGCGCCAGTTGCCGTACTTCTCGCAGGCGCTCCAGGCGTATTCGACCACCGCGCGGTACAGCGAGTCGGCGGGCATCATGTCTATGGCCATGCGGCAGATTTTTTTTACGTCGCTTTCGACAAACGCGAGCGAGACCATAATGGCGTTGAATACCTCGCCCAGCGAGCCGTTTGAGTGGTGCGAGACCTCGGAGTCTGTCCAGGCAAGCTGTGCAGCCAAACGCGGGTTGCCGGGCGCCACCATGCCGCAGACGCCGCCGCGCATCTGCGCGCCTATCATCTCGCAGAAGGGGTTGTGGTAAATGCCGCTTTCGGGCGGATAAATTCCGTTTTTAATGTTGTCGAGCGCCACGGCCTCGGCCGTGTAGCCCAGCGGGATGCGCGCCGCCCACATTTCGGCGAGTTCGGCGCTGCTCAGCTCGTTGCCGCGCTTGGCAAATACCTCGAGAAAAACGAGCTCAAAGGTGATGTCGTCGTTGTACATCTCCGGCGTTTTTATGTAGCCGTCAATGCGGCCAAACGCCTTTTCGAGGTTTAGCGTGTGGTAACCCTCAATGGCGGTGCCCACGGCGCCCGCGCAGGTCTGTGCCATCCAACCGGCCCAGACGCGGTCATAAAGTTCGGCGCGGCTGAGTTTAAGTTTGGGATATTCGGGAAAAGTAACCGCGGCGGCGTACTGTGAAAAGCTGTCGTAGTCGCGGTACTTAAAGCGCGGGTGCGACGGGTCCTTGGGCGCCGCCCAAAGCTCGCGCAGAATGCGGCAGGTAAGCCGGTAGAGCTCAATGTCGTTTTTGGCGCTCAGCGCCGCGAAACCGGCCGGCAGCAGCGCTTCGGCGGCGCTGACGTCGTAGCCGAGGTTTTCCTGTTCCTGCACATACATGGCGATGGCCTTAAAGGGCATTAGCGCGTCGCCGACGGTACTGTCCCACAGCCAGCGCATGCGTTCAAGATCGGCGCGCCCTGCCGCCTTGGCTGCGTTCCAGTCGACGCTGTCGGCGCGCTCGGCAAAGGGCATTTCGCTTTCGGTCAATTCGCGGGTATACTCCCAGGCTTTTTTTTCACTGTGCATATTACACCTCGCGCAAATATATTTGTACAAATAATTATATCATATACCATGCCCGCGGCGAGAGCGGATGTCCCCGACAGCAGATAATTTCGGCATATTGCACTAAGAATAGTACCCTTTTAGATACATATAGATAAAAAGAAATTACGCTTCTGTCACCTTTCTTGACAAATGTCATCACCCTGTTTAATATGAATGTGTGAGCTTGCGCTCACTAAGAGACTTCGTCAATGAAGTCAAAATTATATGGAGGAAAACATGAAAAAAATTCTTGCTATTCTTCTCGCGTTAGTGCTCGTTTTCGGCCTTTGCGCCTGCGGCGGCAACAACGGCGGGGAGACCGATGGTGAGGACACCCGCATTCGTCTTGTCTACATCGTCAACGGCACTCTGGGCGACAAGTCCTTCTTCGACTCCGGCGCCGAGGGCCTGAAATGGATCGACGAGCAGTACGGTGACCAGGTCTACACCGAAGTCCGCGAGATGACTTATGACAGCTCCCTGTGGGAAGCCACCACCAGCGACATCGTCGCCGAGGGTTGGGACATCGTCGTGGCCGGCACCTGGGACATGAAGGGCTATATCGAGGCTCTTGCTCCCGAGTATCCCGACACCAACTTCTGGTTCTTTGACGAGAGCTGGGACTTTGACGCCAATCCGTGCGACAACGTCTACGGCATTCTGTTTGCGCAGAACCAGGGCTCCTTCCTGGTCGGCATGGCCGCTGCTGCCATGACCCAGACCGGCAAGGTCGGCTACATGGGCGGCATGCCCAACACCGTCCTCAACGACTTTATGGTCGGCTATTGCGAGGGCGTTGACTATTATTGCCAGCAGACCGGTAAAACCGTTGAGACCGTTGTTGCCTGGACTCAGAGCTTCAGCGACAGCTCAATCGGCAAAGACATCGCGCTGGGCATGTATCAGAACGGCTGCGACGTGGTCTTCTCCTGCTGCGGCAGCTGCGGACTCGGCACCTTTGACGCCGCGATCGAAATGGGCGACGGTTACTACGTAATCGGCGTCGACGGCGACCAGGGCGCGTACTTCGCGAGCACCGGCGACCAGGCCAAGTCCGACGTCACCGTTACTTCTATGATGAAGTGCGTCAACTATGCGTTCCTCGACTCCATGACCGCGCACCTCGACGGCACTCTTGCTTACGGCACCAACGCCACTCTGGGCCTTGACGGCAACTACGTCCAGGCTGCGCCGAGCAACCTGCTGAGCGACGACGACTTGGCGCTCATCGAAGCCGCCCGCGACGGCATCATCAGCGGCGACATCGCCCTGAGCACTGCTTTCGGTATGGACGAAGACACCATCGCCGCTTATAACGACGGCTCTTGGAACGACTAAAAAGCAACCGAAGTTGCACTGAATAAGGGAAAACTCCGGCCGCCGGTGACGGCGGCCGGAGTACCTTTTTTAAGGAGAGACAGCCGATGGAGAATTTCCTCGTGATGAAGGACATCACAAAGGTTTACGACAACGGCATCATGGCCAACGACAAGATATGCTTCTCTGCCAGAAAGGGCGAAATCCACGCCATCTGCGGCGAAAACGGCGCCGGCAAAACGACGCTGATGAAGCTGCTTTTCGGCGTTGAACAGCCCAACGAGGGCACCATCACCGTCAAGGGCCATGAAGTCGTGCTGACCTCGCCGATGAAGGCCATCGAGCTGGGTATCGGCATGGTGCACCAGCACTTCATGCTCGTGCCCTCGCTGAGCGTCGCAGAAAACGTTATGTTGGGCATTGAGCCGCGCAAGGGTCTGCTGTTTGACAAAGCCAAGGCCGCACAGCGCACAAAAGAGGTCAGCGAAAAATACAACTTGATTATTGACCCGCTCGCTAAAGTCGAAGACCTTTCGGTCGGACTTAAGCAGAAGGTCGAAATTATCAAAGCGCTCGTCAAGGGCGCCGAGATATTAATTTTGGATGAACCGACTGCCGTCTTGACGCCGCAGGAAACCAAAGAGCTATTTGAACAGCTCAAAGCGCTTAAAGACGCCGGCCATACGATAATATTTATTTCCCACAAACTCAACGAGGTCAAAAGCCTTTGCGACCGCGTGACAATTATTCGTCACGGCCGGACTGTCGGCGTTTTCGACGTTGCCGACGTGTCCGAGGCGGACATTTCCCGGCTGATGATTGGCAGCGACGTCGAATTGACTATTACCAAAGACAAGGCGCAGCCGCAGGCCAACGTGCTTGAGGTCAGCCACCTTGTGACCTTCAGCGAGAGCGGAAAAAAGACGCTCAACGACGTCAGCTTTACCGTGCGCTCCGGCGAGATACTCGGCGTCGCCGGCGTCGAGGGCAACGGCCAGCGCGCGCTGGTAGATATGCTTACCGGCTTTGCGGCCGGCGGCCACGGCGAATTGAAACTTGACGGCAGGGATATGCGCAAGTTGAATATTCACCAGCTTCGTCAGGAAGGTCTCGTCTATATTCCCGAGGACCGCATGACAGTAGGCATAGCGAAGGACTTGACCATTCGCGAAAACCTTGTTGCGGACAAGTCCGACTTGCCCGGATACAACAAAGGTATTGTGATGGACCGCGCCGCCATTCAAGCGGACGTCGACCAATGGATAAAAGAGTACCAGATACTCTGTTCTTCCGGCGAGCAGGCAGTCTCGATGCTTTCCGGCGGCAACATCCAAAAGGTTGTCGTTGCCCGCGAGTTCAACAGCTACAACAAGCTGCTTATCTGCGACCAGCCCACCCGCGGCATAGACGTCGGCGCGACCGATTTCATTCGCCGCCGCCTGGTGCAGATGCGCGACGACGGCAAAGCGGTGCTGCTTATTTCCGCCGACCTGAACGAGGTCATGGAGCTTTCCGACAGCCTGATTGTTCTGTACGGCGGCGAGATAGTCGCCTACTTCAACAATGTCAGCGAGCTTACGGAAGAAGAGCTCGGTTTGTATATGCTCGGCGTCAAGCGAATGACTCCCGAAGAGATCGGAGGTGCCGTCCATGCGTAACAAAAGCATTGTGATCGGCCTTAAGAACATGAGCGTACAGCGCAAGTACAACTTGATGCGCATGCTCGTAGCCATTGTTATCGGTCTGAGTTTTGCGACGGTGCTTATCGTTCTGACGGCAGCCAAGCCCGGCGAGGCGCTTAGTTATTTCTACACCGCGCCGCTGCAGAGCCTGAGCTATTTTTCCGCCATGGTAGAGCGGATGATTCCGCTGCTGTTTACCGGCACTGCCGTGTGCATAATGTTTTCGGCCAACCAGTTCAACCTCGGTCTTGAGGGCGCGTTTTACCTCGGCGGCTTCGTCGCCGCGCTGTCGGGACTCTACCTCGTCTCCGGCATAAAGGTACTCAGCCCCGTAGTGGCAATACTGCTCGGCGGCTTTACCGGCGCGGTGATAACGCTGATACCGTCGCTGCTGCAATACAAATGGAAAGCAAACATCATTGTCTCGACGCTGATGATGAACTACGTCTGCTTGTATTTCGGTTTGTACTTGCTCTACCACCATTTCAAAGACCCGGCATCCAGCCAGCACACCTATGCGCTGCCGGACGGTTCGCGGCTCTCAACGCTCATCCCCAAGACAAAAATTCATCCCGGCATAATTATTGCGCTGGTGATTGTGGTGCTGGCCTGGCTGTTCCTCTACCGCACCAAGTGGGGCTTTAAGCTGCGTGTGGTCGGCCAGAACCCGACGTTTGCCAAGTATGCCGGCATGAGCGTCGGCGCCATAGCCATAATCAGCCAGGTCATCGGCGGCTTTATCGGCGGCGTCGGCGGCGCGTGCCAGATGCTCGGTTTGTACGAGCGCTTCAACTGGATTGAGCTTACCGGCTACGGCTGGGACGGCGTTACCATAGCAATTTTCGCCAAAAACAACCCCAAGAACCTGCCGCTGGCGACGCTGTTCATCGCCTACTTGCGCACCGGCGCCTACGTAATGTCCTATAAAGCCGGCGTGCAAAGCGATATAGTCAAGGTCGTTGAGGGCATAATGGTTCTCTTCCTGTTGGCAGAGCAATTCCTGTTCGGCACCTACAAGAAGATGGTGTTCAAGGACGCCGCCGCCAAGCGCAGCGAGCGCGAAAAGCAGGAGGCTCTGGCCGGAAAGGAGAACGCGTAATGGAATTTTTTAAGACGATTTTTCTCAACCCCAACTTCTATTACACGATACTGCGTGTCTCCGCGCCGATAATGTTCGCCGCAATCGGCTGTGCTATTGCACAAAAGGCCGGCAGCATAAACATGGGCATGGAGGGCATAATGCAGGTCTCGGCGCTGACCGGCGTTCTGGTGTCCGCCTTCGGCGGCGGAGTTTGGCTCGGTCTTGTGTGCGCCGTAATAATGGGCACAATTTGGGGACTCGGCGTCGCCTACTTCTCGCTGAAGCTGCGCGTCGACATAATCCTTGTCGGTATCGCAATCAACTCTATCGGCGCCGGCGCTACGGTCTTTGCCATGTATGTTTTCACCGGTGACCGCGCCACCACGACGTCGCTGCAAAGCGGCTATCTGCCGCAGGTGGAAATACCGCTTATCAAAGACATTCCCGTTATCGGTCAAATACTTTCCAACCACAACGTGCTGACCTACGTCGCCTATATTGCCGTAGCGGTCATTGCGTTTCTGCTTTACAAAACGCGCATGGGACTGCGCATTCGCGCCGTGGGTGAAAACCCGGACGCCGCGAGTTCCGTCGGCGTCAGCGTCAACAAAATAAAGACGATAGCGCTGGCAATATCCGGCGCGCTGGGCGGCTTTGCCGGCGCCTACATGTCTATGGCATACCTGTCGTTCTTCTCCAAGGGCCTGACAGCCGGCCGCGGCTTTATCGGTCTTGCCGCGTGCGCCATGGGCAACGCCACACCGCTCGGCACAATGTTGACCACCATGCTGTTCGGCTTCTTCTACGCGCTGTCCAACTTTGCGCGCACGTTCAATATGCCCGACCAGTTGGTGTCGATGCTGCCCTACGTCGCCGTCATGATCGGCCTTGTCATCTATTCAATAATTAAACGCAACAAGGAAATGAAAAAGCTCAACCAGAAGGATTGACGTTGCGGCAAAAAAACACTCAGAGCGCCCGAAAGCATTTGCTTTCGGGCGCTTTTGTCGCCGCGCAAAAAAAATCGTTTTTTTGCGGCTTCTGAAGAAATTTGCGCAGCATGCTCGTTTTATCATATGTATGAAAGGAGCTGCAAATGGAACTGCTTAAAGTAAACGATTTGAAAAAGACTTACAACGCCCGTATAGGCCGCAAGCCCTGCCGGGCGCTGCGTGGATTGAGTTTTACCGTAGACGAGGGCGAGTTTGTCGCCATTATGGGGGCGTCGGGTTCGGGAAAAACGACGCTGCTAAACATAATCGCCTCGCTCGACCGGCCGACTGCCGGCAGCGTGCTGCTGTGCGGGCGCGACTTTTCCACAATTCGCGACCGCGAGCTCGCCGCTTTCCGGCGCGAGAATCTCGGTTTCGTATTCCAGGACTTCAATTTGCTGGACAGCTTTTCGCTGCGCGACAATATTTTGCTGCCGCTGGTGCTTTCGGAAATGCCGCTGGCCGAAATGGAGAGCCGCCTCAAGCCCATAGCGCAGGCGCTGGGTATTGAGTCGCTGCTGGACAAATATCCGTACGAAGTGTCCGGCGGTGAAAAACAGCGCGCCGCCGTGGCGCGCGCCGTAATTACCGAACCGCGCATTTTGCTTGCCGACGAACCTACCGGCGCGCTCGACTCGGTGGCGTCGCGCAACCTGCTGGGCCAGTTTTCTGCGCTCAACGAGCAGGGCCAGACGATACTTATGGTAACGCACAGCGCCAACGCCGCCAGCTATGCCTCGCGGGTAATATTTATTCGCGACGGCGAAATAGTAGAGCAGCTGTGGCGTGAACAGGAGGACAGGCACAAGTTTTTCGACCGCATTGTGGCCGCGCTGGCGGCAAGCAGCGACGGGGGTGCGGACATTGCATAAAAACAGAATGCTGCGGCGGCTGGCGGCGGCAAATCTGCGCCGTAACCGGCGAATGTACCTGCCTTACGGTATAGCCTGCGCCATCATGGCGGCGATGTTCTTTATAATTATCAACACCGTGTTTTCCAAAAGTATTGCCTCTATGAGTTTCGGCGGCACGACTATGGCGGTGCTGGTATTCGGCCTGGTCGTGATGACGCTTTTTACCGTCGGATATATATTTTATCTCAACAGTTTTCTCATTAAGCGCCGCAAGAAGGAGCTGGGCCTATACGCGGTGCTCGGTATGGAAAAAAGACATATCGCCCGCATGATATTTGACGAGAATTTTATGCTCAGCGGCGGCTCGCTGCTGGCGGGGCTGCTTGCGGGCACCCTGCTCGGGCGGGGCCTGTTCGCGCTTATGCTCAAACTTATGGACGTGGCGCGCGGCAGTACCTTTGTGCTGTCGCCGGCGGCGTACCTGGTTACCGCGGCGGTCTTTGGCTGCATATTTCTGCTCACGACGTTTTACAACCGCATTTCCGTTGCCCGTTCCAAGCCCATTGAGCTGCTCGGTGGCGCCGGTAAGGCGGAAAAACAGCTGCGCGGCACGGTGCCGCTGGCTATATTCGGCCTGTTGCTGCTGTTGAGCGCCTATGCCGCGGCGATATTTATTCGCAGCGCAGCCGTCTCGGTCGGACTGTTCTGGCCGGCTGTCATTTTGGTAATAGCCGCTACCTACGCGCTTTTTACCGCCGGCAGTCAGCTGGTGCTGAACGCAATTAAGAAAAACAAAAAACTGTATTACCGGCCGAAAAATTTTATCTCGGTGTCCGGACTTATTTACCGGATGAAACAGAATGCGGCGGGTCTTGCCAACATCTGCATACTTTCGACCATGGTGCTCGTTACGGTCTCCAGCGTCTGCTCGCTCTATTTCGGGCAGGAGAAGATACTTGCAGCGCAAAACCCAAGCGACTATGAGCTGACCGTTTATACCGACGGCGAACAAGTCGACTTACAGCCCGCCGCCGATTGCATTACCGACAGCGCCGCTGCCGCCGGCGTCGTCGTAGAACGAATGTACCAGTACACGCGCGTCAGCGGTCAGCTGTTGCTTAGCGACGGCGCGCTGACGTTTGCAAACGCCGACGGTGAAATAGACTACGGCGGGCTGAGTGGAGCCAACGCGCTGCGCAGATACAGCGTAATAACCTCCGCAGACTATGCCGCGGCCACCGGCCGGCAGCTGACGCTCGCCGCCGGCGAGACTGCGGTGCTCAGCAGTGAGCAGGTGGATACCGGCACAATAAATATTAACGGCAGCGACTGGACGCTCACCGACTGGTATGACGACACTTGCTTTACCGCTTGCAAAAACTCGCAAAACGACGACGAGGTCTTTTTTGTGGTTGCCGACGAGGCCGCCCGCACACAATTGACTGCGGCGCTTTCACCGAGCGGCGACCACACGCCCATAGAAGTACTGGCTGCCGACTTTAACGGCGACAGCGAGGCGCGGCTGGCCCTGTGTACGGGGCTTGCGACCGGCGTTGTAAAAGCACTTGGCGAAGATGCCACGCTGTCGGTCGACAGCATAGACCTTTTGAGAGTCGAAAGTTACGGCATGTACGGCGGACTGCTGTTCATGGGCATGTTTTTCGCGGTGCTGTTCTTGATTAATACCATACTTATAATGTACTTCAAACAGGTCAGCGAGGGCCTTGAGGACAGCGAGCGCTACGCCATACTGCAAAAAGTGGGCCTTTCCGACAGCGAGGTAAAAGCGACAATCAACCGCCAGGTGCTGATAGTGTTTTTTCTGCCGCTGGCAGCGGCGGTGGTGCATATCCTCGCGGCGAGCAACATGCTGCGCAATATAATGGCGGTCTTTGTTATGACCGACGCGGCGCTTACCTATTTGTGTATTGCCGTGACTACGGTGGTGTTCGCGCTTATATACGTACTGGCGTTCCGCGCCACGTCAAAAGTGTATTACCGCCTGGTCAAAAGATGATAAAAAGCCGCGGCGCATCTTACTGCTTGCGGTGAATAAAAATAGCGGCGGCAGTCGCGAGTGTTCTCGCGACTGCCGCCGCTGCCGTTTTTCGGTCAATGCTTTCTGAAAGGCGCAAGCGCTGTTGACAGCAGCAACTGTAACAGATATACTTACAGTAAGAACCGTCTGAAGAAGAAAGGATGTCAAAATGAAAAAAACAGCTGTTGCTCTTATTGTGCTCGTAGTGGCTGCGCTGGCAGTCGGCTGCGGCTCGCTTAAAGGACACACAGAGAGTACCGTCACGCCCATAACCGCCGACGAGCTGCGCGAAATGCTGGCCGACGGCACGGTGACGCTGGTCGACGTGCGCAGCGAGCAGGAATATGCCGCCGCCCACATAGACGGCGCGATTCTCATCCCGCTTGACACTATCGGCGACGAGCAGCCGGTGCTGCTGCCCGACACCGGCGCAACAATTGCTGTCTACTGCCGCACCGGCGTGCGCAGCGCCCAGGCCGCGTCGGCGCTCGCAGCGTTGGGGTACACCGACGTCAGAGATCTCGGCGGCATCGAAACCGACTGGCCCTACGAAACCGTCAGCGGCGAGTAGACCGCTTGCGGGCTGAGCGGCGAATTTTTTTGGCTCTCAAGCTGACTTGACGCCGAGTGCCGCGAGTTTGCTTTTTTCGCCGGCGCGGCCAACCTCAACACCGGTTTTATGTGGGAATATTTTGTGTCGGCCGTGCTTGCCGGATTTGACGCGGCACGGCCGCTGCGCTACAATATAAACTGTAACCGGAAAGAGAGCGGAATAAATATGACTGCTGAATTTACTATTGCTGTTCACGCGCTGGTATATTTGGACGAGCGCAACTGTCCCTTAAAAAGCGAGGAGATTGCCGGCAATGTGTGCACCAACCCGGCGCGCATCCGCAAGGTGATGGCAAAACTGAAAAAAGCCGGACTCGTCGCCGCCAAAGAGGGCGCCGACGGCGGCTACCGCTTTGAGCTGGAGCCGCAGCAGGTAACGCTGCTGAGCGTCTGCGAGGCTGTCGGCGGCTGCGACGTTGCGTCGTCCTGGCGCTCCGGGCGCCCCGACGTTCCCTGTATGGTCGCCTCGGGCATGGCGGCGGTGATGGACGGGCTCTACCAAGACCTGAACGGCGCCTGCCGCGGCCGGCTGGGCGAATGGACGCTCGCCGACATTGAAAAGCGGCTGTCGGCGCGCGCGGGGGAATAGATATGCTTTACTGCGAAAAATGCGCGCTGTTGTGCGAGCACAGCTGTCCCAACTGCGGGCCAAAAAAAGCGCGCAGGCTGCGCGCGCCGCGCGCAGACGACCCGGTGCTGCTGTGCGAAAAGCAGCAGTTGTGGTCGGCTATGGTCGAGGACGCGCTGAAAGACGCCGGTATACCTTTTTTGCGCCGCAACATGCTGGGCGCCGCGCTTACCGTCTATGTCGGCAGCGGCGGCGAGGTCTGCCGCTATTTTGTCAATTACGCCGATTACGAGCGTGCGGCGGCGGTAGTCGGCGCGCTGTTCCCGGCAGATTGTTGAGACACATTTCAAATATTATGTACAAAAGCGGGCGAGTGTCGAACTTTGCGACACTTACCCGCTTTTGTCTATTAACAACTTCTGGCAGCGATGTTATGTTTACAGGTGAAGAAAAGAGTGCCGCTCACAGCGGCGGGAGGTAATAATAAATGAGAAAAGTTATCTATTGGCTGACGCCGGTATTCAGCGTATTGTTGATAGTTGCCGGTGTTTGGGCGCTGTTTGACCCGGCAGCGACGCTGGTGTCGTTCGCCTGGTTTATCGGATTGGTCATGATGGTATGCGGCGTGTGCGAAATAGCCGCATTCGCCTGCGAACACAACATTGTGCCCGGCGCCGGCTGGCTGCTGGCAGACGGAATTCTGACCGTACTGATGTCAATTTTCGTGTTGTTCAACAATATGCTAACCGCCGCGGCGCTGCCCTACATGTTCGGCATGTGGGCAATAATCAGCGGCATTCAGCGAACGGTGATGTCGTTCGACCTCAAAAGCGCCCGCGTGCGCGGCTGGGGTTGGATGACGGCGCTGGGTATTCTCACCGCGCTGCTGGGCGTGGTCGCCTTTATTGAGCCGGTAGTTGGCGCCGCCGCGCTGACGGTGATGGTCTACTGGTTCCTGATAAGCTACGGCGTCACCTCGCTGGTGGTTTGGTCCAGAGTCAACAGCGCCCGCCGCTTTGCTCTTGACGTGCGCGATTCTCTTGTAAAATAGGAAAAACACTCGCACGTCGCAGCCGCAAAAGAAAAAGGCTATTCTGCCGTTTTGTGAAGCGACCTCAAATAATTTGACAAGTATTTGAGGTGATAATTGTTCAAGCCGCTCAGAGGGCTTGTTGTCTGTGAACCGCAGGCGGCAAGCCCTTTAGCTTTGCCTTAGTACGGCGGCTGTTGCAGCAGTCGAGGCAGTTGGTAAGCCCGGCTTTCAACTGCCCGAGTGACTCGAACCTCCTGAGAAAAAGCAATTCACATTGTAAGAAGGGCAAAAAATTTCAAGCACAGCATGGTCCAAACAGTTTTCTTGCGGCGCGTGCTTTGCCGAATGCCTTTGCCGTCAGCATTTTCCGGCGCTGTTTGTGTTGGTACTGCAATTCCTGTTCAGAATTTTAATAAGCAGCGGCAACGGCGCGGCGCAAGGGTGCGACACCTATATTTACATTCTTTTGTTGAAATGTTCTTTGCTCGCGCGGTAAAATAGTTTTACAAGCGGGGGAGACATGCAAAAAGAACAAGAGAAAAATAAAATTCCGGCGCGATATATAGTGCTCGGGCTGCTTATTGCCGCGGCAATAGTGGGACTGAGTGTTTTGCTGTACCCTTATGTGGCGCCGCTGGCCGACGAGAGCACCCGGGAGCAGTTTGCGCTCACCGTGCGCCAAATGGGCTTCGGCGGCGTGCTGCTGTTGCTTGCAATGCAAGTAGCACAAATAATAATTGCCTTTATACCGGGCGAGCCGGTGGAAATAGTGGCGGGAACAATGTACGGGGCATTCGGCGGTCTGGCGGTCTGCCTTGCCGGCATTCTAATCGGCTCGACGGCTGTTTTTTTGCTGGTGCGGCGCTACGGTAGCAAACTGGTAAAAAGATTTTTTAAGCAGCAGGACATAAACAATCTTGCCTTTCTCAAAACGGACGCTCGCCGCGACACGACTATATTTATTATGTTTCTGCTGCCGGGAACGCCCAAAGATGTGCTGACATATGTGGCGGGCCTCACACACATAAGCCTGGGCAAGTTTCTGTTAATATCGCTGAGTGCGCGCGTCCCCTCTGTGCTGACGTCGACGCTTGTCGGCGGCAATTTGAGCAGCGGCCGCTGGCAGACGGCGCTGGTTATTTTTGCGGTTACAGGGCTGTTGGGGCTCATAGGTATATTCATAAACGACCGTTTAGTCAAGCGCAAAAACTCGTTTTTTTGCGGCGACAGGGAGCTTTGCTTGCGGCTGCTGCGCGACGAAAAGAGCGATTATTTGCTGCTGCGGCGCTGGGCTGCGCAGCGCGGCGAGACGCCGACGCTCAAACAGCTGCGCGCGCGTTACGCTCCTTTGAGCGGTAAAGAGTATGCGCCGCTGATTGTGGAGCGCCGCCGCTTGCCGGTGGGGGCAATTGAATACGCGCCGGCCGAAAAAGAACTTTGCGCGCGGCAATGCTTGCGCTGCGCAGCGCCGGTGACGGCGCGGGTATTTGCCGGCGAGCCGAAATTTTTTGCCGACGGTGGGGACGCCGCCGCGCTGTCGCTGCTGGCAGAAAAGCTGTTCAGCGGCGGCGCCGACGCGCTGCTGGTTGCCGCGCCAAACACCGACGGACGCTGGCAGCGCGCCGGATTTAAAAATATTGGGCAAGACAGCGCGTCGGAAGACGGGCCGCTGTCGGTGAAATATTCGCCGGCGGCGCCGGGTGAAGAGAATGGCTGACACTAAAACAGTTTACGGTAAGTACCGGCGCGGCGACCTGTCGCCGCTGGCGCAGACGGCGGTGCACACCTGGCCCTACGCGCTGAACGCGCCCGAGTCGGCGTCGCTGCGCCTGGCGCTGCTGGACATAGGGCTGAAACTGGCTGCGGCCGATTTTGTCTGTGTCGCCCGCCGCGAAGGCCGTGCCGTCGGCGTCGTCATGGCTGCCGGCAAAACGCGTCGCCGGCCCTATTTTTTTGCCGCGTTGTCGGCACTGGTAAAAGGTCTGCCGGCGCTGCCGCAAAAGAGCAGTGCTGCGGCGCTGCGCTATTATCGCGCCAACAGCGCGGCCGACCGCCGTCTGCTCAAAAGTCGTGCCGGCGGCGGCGAGCTCAGCTATTTTGCGGTTGACAAAACTTGCCGGGGGCAGGGAATAGGCCGGCAGCTGTATGCCCGCGCTGTCGCTTTTTTGGGCGATAAGTTTTTTCTGATTACAGACGACCGCTGCGATTACGGCTTTTATGAACGCGCCGGTTTGCGCCGCGCGGCACAGGAATACTTTACTGTCAGCGAATATTTTTCCGAGCCTGTATGCGATATGCTCTATGTCAGCGGCGGCGCACCGGCCAACTTGCCAAAATAATGTGAACAGTTTTGTGAATGTTTGTGGTAAAAATCAATTTAATGTTCGCAACCGATTTGCTATAATAGGTTTACAACATAAACACTCTGCCAATATAAGTTGGGTAATATGGTCCCAGCGTCTCTACCAGACGGCCGCAAATCGTCTGACTATTGGTCTTAATATTGCGCTTAATCAGGCGCGATATTTTTTCCAATGAGACGCGGCTCGACACTGTCGGACTGCGTTTTTTGATTGACAGAAATGTAATGTTGAAATTACACTTTTGGAGGTCTCAATGGAAAAAATCTTCAAGATCAAAGAGCGGGGCTCTTCGATCCGCACCGAGATAATCGGCGGACTGGTAACATTTTTCTCAATGGCGTATATCATCTTCGTCAACCCCAACACGCTGTCGGCGACCGGCATGGACTTCTATGCCGTAATGATCGCCACTTGCCTTTCCGCGGCAATCGGCTGTTTTTTGACCGCCTTTATTGCCAACGTCCCCTTCGCGCAGGCGCCCGGCATGGGTCTTAACGCCTACTTTACCTACACCGTCTGCTTCGGTATGGGCTATACCTGGCAGCAGGGTCTGGCAATTGTCTTTATTTCCGGCCTTATTTTCCTGGCCATCACCATCAGCCCGCTGCGCTCGAAGGTCATTGCCTCCATCCCGACGCCGCTCAAGAACGCCATTTCCGCCGGCATCGGCCTGTTTATCGCCTTTATCGGCCTGCTCAACGCCGACATCGTTAAGCTGTCCGGCGACGTGGTCGTTGACGGCGCTACGGTCGCCACCGACTATTCCTTCCTCGGCAACATCACCCACGGTGCGCCGCTGCTGACCATAATCGGCCTTATCATCACCGGCATTCTCATCGCCTACAAGGTCAAGGGCGCAATAATTTTGGGCATAATCGCCACCACCATCATCGGCATTCCCTTTGGCCTCACAGTCTACTCGCCGATGAGCTTCGATCTTTCCGTGCTCGGCAACACCTTTATGCAGATGGACTTTTCCGGCCTGCTCACGCTGGGATTGATGCCGCTGCTGACCGCAATTGTCAGCTTTGCGATAGTCGACATGTTTGACACCGTCGGCACGCTCATAGGCACCGCCGGCAACGCCGGCATGCTCGACGACCAGGGCAACCTGCCCGGCGGCGACCGCGCGCTGCTTGCCGACGCCATTGCCACTTGCAGCGGCGCCTGCCTCGGTACCTCCACGGTCACCACGTTTGTCGAGTCCTCCACCGGCATTGCCGAGGGCGCCCGCACGGGACTGTCCTCCGTGGTTGTCGGCATTTTGTTTGTGCTCAGCTGCTTCCTCGCCCCGGTCGCCGGACTTATACCCTCGGCCGCAACGGCCCCGGCGCTGATAATTGTCGGCGTCTATATGATAAAGGGCGCCACCAAAATTGACTGGACCGACTTTGAAGTCGCGCTGCCCTGCTTTTTGACGATGGCGATAATGCCGTTCGCCTACAGCATATCCGACGGTATCGGCTTCGGCTTCATCAGCTGGACTGTTATCAAGCTCGCCCGCGGCAAGGGCAAGCAGGTTCCGGTGCTGCTGTACATCCTTTCGGCAATATTTATCGCCTCTTATATTCTCAAGCACATCGGCTGAAAGAGCTAAAAAAAGCGCCGGCGTTCCGTAAGGAACGCCGGCGCTTTTTGTTAGACAGAACGCTTGTCTACTTTTACTTTGGGAAAGTCGATGCACCCGGATTCGTATTCTATATACATATCCTCGGTCGTCTGTTGCGCGTGACGCAAAAGGCGTAAGGCCGCTGTGCTGTTGCCGTCGTAAAGGCAATCAACCGCTGCGGTTATACCACGCCAAAGGGTGGTATACATTCTTTTGTAATTTGGCATCTTGACACCTCCTTGTGTTTATACTCAATGTATATCATTATTTGGTGTCGTATTTTGGCGTATATTGGTGGATTGTGAAAGTTGGTTAAAACTTAACATATTTGTTTTGGCATAGAGAATTATTCTGGTACTATTGCCGCGAACAGAAAAAGATATTCGTGCTTAGGGTGAGGCAACTGAAATCTGCTGGCACAAAAAAGTGCGGCGACACTTTGTGCCGCCGCCAGGGAAGATCGCGTGGGAAAGACTGTGCTGTTCCAATAATGGAATGCGGGGAGATCAGGTGCAAAAATGAACCGGCGCCATGCAGAAACGCCGTTTCTCTTCAAGCACCGACTAAATTATAGGGTGCAAATCTTAAATAAAACTGAAAAAATGCCGCCGAAAGGCGAAAAACTCGCCGCCGTGTTATAATAAGACGTAATTATTTGTTGGAGCGGGACATGCGGAACAATCGGACACGCGAAAAAACAACAGAGACGGTTTTGAGCACGGTTATTTTGTGCGCGTTAGCTGCCGGAACAGTTTTCTTTTGCGTGCGGTATGAGCTGAGCGCCTTTTTACTTTACCTTGTCGTGTACATTCTGCTGCCGGGGCTGCTGTTGAGCGTTTTTCTTTTTCCGCGCGCCGTGCTTTGCTGGCGCCGCCGACTGCTGCTGAGTTTTTATGCCGGAGCGGTCGCGCTGGTAGGGGAGTTTTATCTTCTTTGCGCGTTCGGTGCGCCGGACGCTATCGCCTATGTAAACCCGCTGTTGTCGCTGGTAATGCTGGCGGCGGCGCGCGGCCGGCTGCGCGGAAAAACGACCGCGCTGCGCGCCCGTTTCAGCGGCGTGCCGGAGCGAAATCTTGATTTTTTGCTGGTGTTTGCCGCCGCGTTCGGCATTGCCGTGCTCAGCTTCAGCCGACAGTTGGCGTCGCCGCAAAACTACATGATTCAGGACTATTACTGGCACATGGGCAACGTCGGCTCGCTGGCGTCGGAACAGCCGCTGGGCAACTTTCACATTGCCGGCGCCGGCTTTAAATACCACTATTTTGCCGATTTACTGCTTGCTGCAGGCAAGCGCATATTCGGCTGGAGCGCTTGGACGGCGGTGGTTCCGGCAGTGGTGCTGTATGTACCGCTGCTGAGCGCGCTGGCTTTCAGTGAACTCATAACCATTAAGAATAAATATCTGAAAACATTGGTCTGCGTCGCGCTTATGCGCGGTGCGTCACTGCTGGGCAATTTTGACCTTTACGAACAGCACCTGTTCACAAACGTCAATGGCGTCGGCGTGGCGCTGCCGGGGCTTATTTGCGCGGCGCTGCTCGTGCAACAGCAGCGGCGCGATCCGACCGCAGCGACAGCGGGCTTGTTTGCCGGACGCTGCGTGCTGCTGGCGGCGCTCGCCGCGCTGCTGACAGGTCTGAAAGGACCGTTCGGAGTGCTGTTGCTGGCGGGTTACGCCGGGTATTTGCTGCTGTGTGTGCTCAGCGGCAACGCCCCGGGACGGCGCAGCTGGCTGTTGTTGGCCGCGGTTGCTGCCGGCTTTGCGGCCGTTTACCTGCCGCTGCTCAGCGGTGCGAGCAGCGCCGAGGTGTCGTTTTCGCTTAACGGTCTTTTCGGCACGGCGGTGCTATGCGCGCCGCTGGCGCAAGCGGCGGCAGCGGCGCGCGGCGGGCTTTTAGCGCGCGCCGTTATGGCAGTGCCGTCGCTGCTGTATTATCTCGGCGTGTTCGGCGCCGGCTATCTGTTGTGTCTTGCGCAAATGCTGCGCGCGGTGCTCGGCAAGCGGCGCCTGGGCGAGCGCTGCATGTTGTTCGGTATGCTGGCCGCGGCCGGTATTACCGCGGCTTATATTTTCACGCTCGGCAATGCCAACCAACTGTATTTTTTAATGGGCGCGGCGCCGTTTGCGGCGGCTGTGGCGGTGGACGAATGCCGCGGTATTGGCAAGCATGTGGGAGCGCGGGCAAAAAAAGTTTTGCTTTCGGCCGCAGTCGCGCTGCTTTGTGTGAGTATTGCGGGCGGACTCTACCGCTCGGAAAAAGGGATTCGCCGCGCCTGGATAAGCAGTATATTCACCGCACAGCGCGGCGGCGACTATATATCGGACGAGCTCTACGACGGGCTGATGTACATACGCGAAGAAACGCCGGCCGACGCGCTGGTTGCCACTGACAAGCGCAGTGAGGGTCAAAACGGAACCAATCTCTATTTTCTGGTTTCCGCCTACGGCGAGCGCGCCTGCTTTTTAGAGGGCTACGACTACGATTACGGCCGCTGCGGCGTCAGCGCCGCTCAGCTGCGTCAGCTCATACAGACAAACAACGCGCTTTATGCCGCCGGTACGGCGCAGCAGGAAAAATATAATATCGCGCGCTCGGCGGGAATAAATTATATTTTTGTCCACCGGCAAGACGGGCAGGCGCTCACCTTTGAGGACGGCGAGTATTTTACCGCCGTGTTTCAAAACAGCGCCGTCGCCGTGTTTGCCGTGAACGGCGAGTGAAGCAGAGAAAAATGTTTAAATGCGCCGCACCGGTATAACCGGTACGGCGCGCAAAATATCTAAAAAGCTATTTCAGGTTTTCACGCACAATAAAGCGGGGGCGCTGCTTGCTTTCAAGGTATGTGCGCGCTATATATTCGCCGAGAATGCCGCAGGCGCTGAGTATCAGCCCGGCGGCGAGCCAGACCGAGACGAGCACCCAGGCCCAGCCGGCTACGGCGCCGCCGTGCAGCGCGACGACCGCGAGCCAAACCAGCGCCGCGAGTGCCGCAACAAAAACAAACACTCCCGAATTGAGTACCAGCCGCACCGGCGCGACACTGAACGAGGTAATACCGTCGGCGGCGAGCGAGAGCATTTTTCGCAGCGAGTATTTGGATTTGCCGGCAATGCGTTTTTGGCGGTCGTAATAGACGACGTCGCTCTTATAGCCGAGAAGCGGCACAAGTCCGCGTAAAAACAGGTTGACCTCGCGAAATTCGCCCAGCGCCTTGAGCGCGCGGCGGCTCAGCAGCCGGCAGTCGGCGTGGTCGTAAACAAGCTCTGCGCCCGCTGCCGCCATCAGGCGATAGTAAGCCCTTGCCGTGGTGCGCTTAAAAACAGTGTCGCTGCGCCGGGCACGGCGCACGCCGTAGACAACGTCGCAGCCGTCGCGGTATTTTGCCAGCATGTCGTCAATGACGTTGACGTCGTCCTGCAAGTCGGCGTCTAGGGATATGCAGGCGTCCGCCGCGTCGGCAACGCTGAGCAAACCGGCGAGCAGCGCGTTTTGGTGGCCGCGGTTGCGCGACAGGTCTATGCCGCTGAAAAGCGGGTCTGCGCCGTGCAGCTCGCAAATTATCTGCCAGCTTGTGTCAGTAGAGCCGTCGTTGACAAACACGACGCGGCTTTGCGAGGATATTTCGCCCGTGTCAATAAGCGCATGCATTTTTTCGGCGAGTACGGCCGCAGTTTTCGTCAGCGCGTCGGCCTCGTTGTAACAGGGCAGGACTAAATAAAGTTTGGTATCCATAAATGCTCCGGTAACGTCGGCACAAAGGGCAAACGCGTTTTTATTTAACATTGACAGCTAAATAAATAATAGGGTAGAGAAATAAAAAAAGCAACCGATTAAAGACGGTTTTCGCCTGAAAGCTTTAAGAAAGAAAGGCGGCATGTTAAAATAGAGTAAATACAAGGAGGTCGAAGAATGGCTGACGATATTATTATTACCCGCGCCGAAACGCCGCGCGACTACGAGCGCTGCGCAAGGCTGCTGAGTGAAAACGAGCCCTGGCTGTCGCTGGGGCGCGGCTACGAGTATTCGTTGAAAAAGGTGCAGCTGCCCGACGCCGAAATATATGTCGCGCGCGCCGGCGACGAAGTCGCCGGCATGCTGATGCTGGAGATGCACAGTACGCTCAGCGCGCTGGTGCGCTCGCTTTGTGTCGACGGGGCTTTTCGCTCTTGCGGCGTCGGCGCCCAGTTGCTGGCGCACGCCGAAAGCCGGGTGTTTGCACAAGCGGCGAATGTATTTATTTTCTGCTCGTCGGCAAATCCCCGCGCCCAGTCGTTTTACGAACGCCACGGCTACACCGTAGTCGGCGAATTGAAAAACTACATCGTCGCCGGGCAGGACGAGCGGCTGCTGCGCAAGACTATTGGTCCGAAAAACGAAGTCGAGGGTCTGCCGCAGTAGGGTGTTGTGCGCGCGCAATGACAAAATAGATAACTACTGTCACAAAAAGCGGGGAAAAACCATCTTTATTGATAATTGACGCTTAAAATTTCAGATATTATAATTAAAGTAATGAGTCGGCTCAATATCGGCCGACGCAAAAAAACGGAGGGTAATCTAATGGAAAAACAGAGTATCGGTAAAAAGCTCTTCGGTGTGTGGAATACCAAGACGATAGTCACTATAGCGGTCGGCGCGGCGCTGTTCGGCGTGCTGATGGTTTATGGCGGCATCCAGATATTCACCAACACATCGCTCACCACCGCGATGATCATTCCCGTAATTGTCGGCGGGATGTTCGGACCGCTGCCGGCACTGGTTTGCTGCGGCATAGGCAACGTTATTGCCGATCTTATCGGCGGCTGGGGCATGTGGTTCGACTGGTCCATAGGCAACGCCATTATGGCTTTCTTTGTCGGTCTACTGCCCGTTTACGGCGCCAACATCAACGAGGGTATTTTCACCACCAAGCATGCGGTAATTTACGCAGTCTGCTGTGTTGTCGGCAATGCGCTTGCCTTCGGCGTCGTCACACCGTTCTTCTCCTGGCTGCTTTACGGCAGCGACCTCAACATCACCTTCCTGCAGTCCTTCTATGCAACGCTTTCCAACACGTTGGTACTGGTCGTTATCGGTATTCCCATTCTGATACTCCTGTCCAAGCGCGCCGCCGCCCGCTCGAACCTCTCCGAGGCCGAGGACGACGAATAAGTCCAAATGCTTTGATACGGGGTTGAGATGCTCAACCCCGTATTCTTAATAACCGCCGCTTACCGCGCCGCGCGGCAGCGACGATTGGGGGAAAACAATGGCAAAAAAATCGGTTATAAAATTCGAAAATTTCGGATTTCAATATAAAGTGCAGACCAAGCCGACGCTGTACGACATTAACCTGGAGATATTTGAGGGCGAAAAGGTACTCATCCTCGGCGCGTCGGGCTCGGGCAAGTCGACGCTTGTCAACTGCATTAACGGGCTTATACCCTTTTCCTATGCCGGCAAAATCAGCGGCAAGCTGACAGTGCAGGGGATGAAAACACAGGACGAGTCCATTTTCAAGTTGAGCAAAGCGGTGGGCACGGTGCTGCAGGATTCCGACGCGCAGTTTGTCAGCCTTTCCGTCGGCGAGGACATTGCGTTTTCAATGGAAAATGAGAATGTGCCCCGACCGAAAATGGTGCCCACGGTAAACAAGCACGCCGCCGTTGTCGGCATGCAGGACTTTCTCGGTGCGGTGCCGTTTGACCTTTCCGGCGGTCAAAAACAAAAAGTTGCCATAGCGGGCGTGCTGGGCAACGACGTCAATATTCTTATTTTTGACGAGCCGCTCGCCTCGCTCGACCCGCAAATGGGCATGACCGCTGTGGACCTTATTGACCAGCTGTCAAAAAACGAGGGCCACACGATACTGATAATTGAACACCGACTGGAAGACGTTCTCTACCGCCCGGTAGACCGCATTGTGCTTATGGCCGAAGGGCGCATAGTTGCCGACACCACGCCTGACGAGCTGCTGCGCTCGGCGCTGCTTGCCGAATACGGCATTCGCGAACCGCTGCACATTACAGCGATGAAATACGCCGGCTGCGATCTCAACGACAAAAATCTCAACGACGTGCGCAATATAGAATTTTCGTCCGCCAACGAGAAAAAACTGAAAAAATTCTTTGCCGGCGAGGTAAAGAGCGCGCCGCGGCAGTACGGCGAGCCGGTAGTGGAGCTAAAAAACGTCGACTACGCCTACACAGACAAGAACGTGCTCAATGACGTCAGCTTTTGCATTCGCCGCGGCGAGCGCGTTGCGGTAATAGGCAAGAACGGCGCGGGCAAGTCGACGGCGGCAAAGGTTATTTGCGGCGTGGCGAGGCCGAAAAACGGCGGCGTTTTTGTCGACGGTGCCGACGCCGCTAAAATGTCTATAAAAGAGATAGGCGAAAAAGTCGGCTACGTTATGCAGAATCCCAACCAGATGTTGGTAAAGGATATTATTAAAGATGAGACTCGTCTGGCGCTCGATATCCGCAAGCTGCCGGAAGAGACGGTAAAACAGCGCTTGAAAGATGCGCTAACAACCTGCAGTTTGTGGACTATGCGCAACTGGCCGGTGGACGCCATAAGTTACGGCCAGAAAAAGCGCGTCACCGTGGCCTCAATAATGGCGCTGGAGCCCGACGTAATAATTCTTGACGAGCCGACGGCCGGACAGGATTACCGCAACTACACCGAGATAATGGGCTTTATAAACCGCCTTAACAGCGAGTACGGCAAGACAATAATATTTATTACCCACGACATGCACCTGGCGCTGGAAAATACCGAGCGCGCCATCGTCTTTTCCGACAGCCGCGTAATAGCCGACGACACGGTTTTCTCGGTGCTGTCAAACGACGACGTTATCAGCCGCGCGAGTCTCAAGCAGACCTCGCTGTATGTGTTGGCAGTGCGGCTGGGGCTGCCGCCGCAGGACTGCATCAGGCACTTTATTGAGTACGAGAGGATGGTGCAGGAGCATGAATAACCGACTGGTAATAAACTATGTGCCGGGTCCGACAATGCTGCACAAGCTCACCGGCGGCACCAAAGTAACGCTGTTTATCCTGATGACCGTCTTTATCATTATGTCGTTCGACATCCGAATAATCCTCCCGGTGCTGCTGCTGGCGCTGGCGGCAATAATTTCAATGAAGCCGAACTACAAACCGATACTGTTTCTGTTTTTGTTCTCGTTTTTCATGGTAACTTTAGTGGGCAACGTGTTTCTGTTCTTTATTTCGCCCGACGCCGGCTACAACAACCTCGGCCACGAAACGATAATCTGGCAGGCGTCCGAAAACGTGTATCTGAGTCTTGAGTGGCTGTGGTACGTGCTGGTGATGTTCGTAAAGCGTACTACTTCCTTTGCGGTGTGCATTGCTTTCGTGCTGGCGACGACGCCGTCGGAATTTGCCTCGGGGCTCAATTTTGTCGGCGTGCCCTACAAAATATGCTTTATCATTTCGCTTGCTTACCGCACGATTCCCGACGTGGCGCGCAGCTTTATAGACATCCGCAACAGCATGCAGATGCGCGGAGTGGAAATGTCAAAAAAGGCGTCGGTATGGAGCCGACTGAAAAACAGCGTGGTGCTGCTTGTACCGCTGATTTTTTCTTCGTTCAACAAAGTCGGCAATATCGCCAACGCCATGGACCTGCGCGGCTTCGGCACGCTGAAAAAGCGCAGTTGGTACGCCGAGCACGAGCTGACCAAGGCAGATCGCTTTTTCAGAGTGTTTTCGGTGCTGCTGCTTGCGGCGATAATCGGCTACGTCGTCTACCACCTTATTCTTCACCCGGGCCCGAGCCGCTACTGGGTGCCGTTTTTGAGCGACGACGAGATAAACGTTCCCAACGCGATAGATACCGTCTTCTTTATGAAGTGGTTCCGCGGTTAAGCAGTAAACAATAACTGATATTAACAGAGGTAGCAAATGCAAAATCTTGTTTTTCAGACCGACTTCGGCACAGACAACCTTTCAGTTTCCTCAATGATCGGCGTGAGCATGAAAGTCAACCCCGATTTGCGCATATGGAACGCGACGCACGCCGTGCGGCAGTTCGACGTGCTGGCGGCCTGCGACGCGCTGATGTACAACCTGCCCTACTGGCCCGCCGGCACGGTATTTGTTTCGGTCGTCGACCCCGGCGTGGGCACGGCGCGCCGTTCCTGTGCGGCTAAACTTAAGGGCGGCATATATATTGTCACGCCCGACAACGGCACGCTGACCTACATCAAGCGCGACTGGGGCATTGAGCAGGTGCGCGAGATAGACGAAAAAGTCAACCGCTATCCCGGCTCCGAGAATATCCACATTTTCCACGGCCGCGACGTCTACGCCTATTGCGGCGCGCGTCTTGCGGCCGGCGTGATAGATTTTGCCGGCGTCGGCCCGGAATACCCGGTCGACGAGGTAGTGGAAGCGCCGTTTATTGAACCCGGCCACGGCGACGGCGCCGTCTGGGGCATGGTGAACGAGGCTACTGAGCATTTCGGACTTGTCAGCAGCAACATTCCCTTTGAGTGGCTCGCCGCCGAGGGTATGCAGTACGGCGACAGAGTCGCGGTGCTCATAGAGAACGGCGGTAAAACAGTGTGCAGCAAAACGCTGCCGCTGGAAAAGTCGTTCGGTTATGTGGCGCTGGGCGCAGAATTTGTCTTTAGTTCCGAAACCCGCACCGTAATGCTCGGCACAAACCAGGGCAATTTCACCGCGGACAACCACATAGGCTTCAACGGTGAGTGGAAACTTACAGTAAAAAAAGCATAGGAGTGTTTGAAAATGTCCAAACCCAATATCGTTTTGCAGACCGATTTCGGCCTCAACACCGGCTTCGTGTGCGCCATGTACGGCGTCATCAAAAGCGTTGACGGCGAGCTGAACGTCTATGACATGACTCACCAAATCCGCGAATTTGATTTTCGCCAGGCCAGCAACCTGCTTTGCAACAACGTCCCCTTCTGGCCCAAGGGCACCATCTTCGTTTCGGTCGTCGACCCCGGTGTGGGCACCGACCGCCGCGCGTGTGTCGCGAAGCTGGGCAACGGCTGCTACATAGTAACGCCCGACAACGGCACTTTGACACTGCCGCTGCAGCAGTTCGGCGTCGAGGAAGTGCGCGAGATAGACGAAAACGTCAACCGCATAAAATGGACCGAAAAGGCCAACACCTTCCACGGCCGCGACCTGTTCGCCTACTGCGCGGCGCGCCTGGCCGCCGGCGTAATAGATTTTTCCGGCGTCGGCCCCGCCTACCCGGTGGAGGAGATTGTCACCTACAAAATAGAGAAGGCCGCAATAGAAAAGGGCAAGGCGAGCGGCGAGCTTATTTCGGCGCTCAAGCAGTTCGGCAACCTCAATTTGAATATAGGCACCGACGAATTTGAGAAAACGGGCATCGTCCACGGCGACATGGTACATGTGGTAATAACCAAGAACGGCGAGACCCTGTTTGACGGCGACGCGCTTTACCACAGGTCCTTCGGCTTTGTCGACGAGGGCGCGCCGATACTCTTTAACGGCAGCAGCGGCACAATGGGCTTTGGCCTTAACAAGCGCCACTTTGCCGACACCTATCTGCCCGGCGTGTTCGAGCCCGGTTCACTTTACAGCGATTACAAAATATCTATTGAGAAAATCTGAGCGCAGAGGAAAGTGAAGAAAGATGGATAAACCGTGCATCCTTTTTCAAAGCGATTTCGGTGTCGGCGGCGGCGTCGCCATGTTCGGCGTCTGCAAACAGACCGACCCGGAGCTGGAAATATATGACCTTACCCATGTTGTTCCCACTTTTGACGTAGCGGCGGCGAGCTCATCATTGCGCTCGACAATACCCTACTGGCCGCAGGGCACTGTATTCGTCTCGGTCGTCGACCCCGGCGTCGGCACCAAACGGCGCGCCTGCGTTGCCAAACTCGGCAACGGCAGCTATGTGGTCACGCCCGACAACGGCACGCTCACCTACCTGCTGGCAGAGTTCGGCGTGCAGGAGGTGCGCGAGATAGACGAAAAAGTCAACCGTTACCACGGCACCGAAAAAGTCAGCATCTTCCACGGCCGCGACCTTTTTGCCTACTGCGCCGGCCGACTGGCCGCCGGAGTTATTGACTTTGCCGGCGTCGGCCCTGCCTACCCGGTAGAGGAGATAGTAACATTTTCCATACCTGAAGCCGAGGTCAGCGAGGGCCGCGCCGAGGGCGTAGTCGCCGAGAGTATGCGCACTTTCGGCAACCTGGAGACAAACATTAAAATAGACGACTTTGCCAAAACCGGAATAGTGAACGGCGACATAGTGCAAGTGCGCATAGAATACCGCGACAATATCGTCTACGACAGCCCAATACTTTACCACAAGTCTTTCGGCTTTGCCAAAGTCGGCGAACCGATAGTGTTCAATAGCTCAACCGGAGTTGTCGGCGTCGGGTTGAATCAGGGCGACTTTACCCAGAAATATGCAATAGGCCACGGCCCGGAATGGAAAATAAGCATCGTCAAGGAGGGCAAATGATGTCGAAGCCTTTCATAGTCATGCAGACGGATTTCGGCGTCGGCTGCGGCGTGGCGTCAATGTACGGCGTGTGCAAGCTGGTCGACCGCTCGCTGAAAATGTATGACCTTTGCCACAATGTGCCCAAGTTCGACACCAAGACAGCCTCGCGCTATTTGAGCGAGGCGCTCGGCTACTGGCCGCAGGGAACGGTGTTTGTCTCGGTCGTCGACCCCGGTGTCGGCACCGACCGCCGCGCCGTTGTGGCCCAGACGCAGGACGGCTACTATATTGTAACGCCCGACAACGGCTCGCTGGAAGACACGTTGGCGCAGCACGGCATTCAAGCGGTGCGCGTAATAGACGAGTCCGTCAACCGGCTGCGTACCGGCTCGGATATTTTCCACGGCCGTGACCTTTTTGCCTATTGCGCGGCGCGGCTTGCCGCCGGTGTTATTGACTTTGCCGGCGTCGGTCCCGAATACCCGGTCGCGGAAATAATCCGCTGAAAAAATTAACTGAGATGATCGCCCACCAGGCCAGAGATTGCGGTGGGCGGTCATTGTCTGTATAGACCCGCAAAAACTGCGTTCTGCGGCAGAGGAACCGGAACAACCGGCCGGTGCTTTACCGGCGCGGCTGGCAGCGCTACAATACAATTTGTTTACTGCAATGGAGAAACAACAATGAGTAAAGACCTAACGCTGGACATTAGGGAATATCAGCGCGACGACTGGCCGCGATTGTGCGCCATACACGACGCCGCGCGGCAGAATGAGCTGAAGCTGGCGGGACTGCCGCAGGCCTTTTTGCCGTTGGCGGTTGCCGCCGAGCGCGAGGGCCTTTTCGACTACGACTTGCGCGTGGCCCAACTGGGCGGCGAGGTCGCCGGTTTTGTGGCGTATTTGCCCGACGAACTCGGCTGGCTGTATGTCGACCCGCTTATGGCGCGGCGCGGCGTCGGCCGCGCGCTGACGCGGTATGTGCTGGACAACACCCGAAAGCGGCCGCTGAGCGTTGAGGTGCTCGGCGGAAATTTCCCGGCACGGCGGCTGTATGAGAGCTGTGGTTTTTGTTTTATTGAATCTCTTAACGGCCAAATGCCGGGTAACGAGCTGTTTGCCGTCAGTGCCGATGTGCTCATGCACATGTAAAGAGCGCCGTTCGAAGCGCGCCGCACAGCAGGCAGTGTACGCCGCGGCAGTCGCCCTGCCATTTGTGGTTGCATTCCATTGTTATAT
>CAYZIL010000008.1:0-73140 GCA_964478515.1 uncultured Faecalibacterium sp.
GCAAAATCCTTCTTCGCTGCTGCATAGTCGTTTCCGCAGTAATGGCCGAGGGTCAAGCCATCCCTGTCATATGACCATTGCCATGTCGTAAATTGGACACCATGCTTACTTTCCATGCCGCCGAGAACAAATCCGTTGAAATCCGCAAGTTGCTTATATGGATCTGGGAGACTGGAGGCTTTGAGCAAGGGTGCTGTTTTCATTAGCTCCATATACTCATGCACTTCCGCCGCTACAGCTCCTGCACGGTGATAGAGGTCACTGACTGCCGGATCATCAATACACTCACCACGAACTCTCATTGATCCACCGGGCGTCACAATACCAATTTCTCGGTCATCAAGGAGAATGGGGAGGCGGTCGCCCTCGGGTTGGGCGAAGGCGATGCGTTCTCTCTGGAAGCGCTGGGTCAGCTCATCGAAATAGGCGGTTGGATTATCTTTGCTCATCTGGCTTTGCTCCTTTCAGTTGACAACAAAAAAGGCCGGCACTCATAACTGAATGCCGACCTTCAAAAACGTATTGATTATATTTTGGTCTGTATCACATTTTGATACAGACCAAAACAGACACAGAAAATTAAGAAATTATTTTTGCTCAATCGAGAATAAACGGGAAAATCATTCCGAAAAAGTGCTTAAAAATGCCTCGGATTTAGTTCAAGTCCCTACCAACGGGGTGGAACCGCCAGAGTTATCTTTTTTTTGCACTTAAAAAAATAAGCGCGAAAAAGCCCAGAAACCGTTGCGGTTTCTGGGCTTTCCGGCAAGTTATCTTTTTTACTTGCACAATATGGTTGCGGGGACAGGACTTGAACCTGCAACCTCCGGGTTATGAGCCCGACGAGCTACCAATTGCTCTACCCCGCGTTATTTGAAGCGCTTAATTATTATATACTAACACTGAATATATGTCAAGCAGACAAAACTGTCACCGCGCGTTCGTGTAAAATATTGTGCGCGGGCGGTTTTGCCCGCCCGCGCTGCGAAGAATGTTTACAGCTTGGTTTCGTTTTCTTCCGGTTGCTTGTCTTGCTGGAAATCGTCAAAATCGCAGTCGTCACAGCAGCAAATATTTATTATGCCGCGTTTTTGCAGGTAGATTATAACTCCGGCGATGGCGCCCAGCGCCACAAGTATCCCGCCCACTATGGCAAATATCCGGTTCATAAGCTCTTCCTCCTTTTGTGTCGGCACTCGCTAACCTATAATATTATTATAGAAATAAATTGTGAATTATTCAACATTGCTTTCAAAAAAGACTGCTGCGCACAAGCCGCTACTCTGTCCAGCCCTCCATGTAGCCTTCGGCTTCGTGCGAGACAATAAACTCGTCGGCCATATCGCATATCTGCTGCATTGTGCACTGCGCCGCGCTCAGCGGATCGAGCAGCAGCGCCTGGCGTATGTACTGCTTTTTCTTTTCGTTGACCGCCTTGGCCATAAGAATCTGCTCGTTGACGTTGGTGCGGTTGAGCGCCGCGAGCTGTTCGGGCAGCTCGCCGATGTAGCACGGGTGAATGCCGTCGGCGTCGGCAAAACAGGGTATTTCTACCGCGGCATGGCGCGGCAGGTTGGTGATATAGCCCGGCTCGTTGCTGACGTTGAGGTTGGCGCGGAATATTTTGCCGGTGGCCATTGAATGGATGAGTTCCGGCACATACTCTATCGACTTGGTAATGCCGAAATTCTCGCCGCGCGCCAAAATGCCGGCAAACTCGTCGAACATGACGTCGGACGTCGACATCTCGTGCTTAAGATGCCAGCGGTTGTCGACCAGCCACTCTTTGCGCAGCTGCTTGTTTTTGCGGAAATACGGCAGATATTCGGAGAGGTGAAACGGCGACTCCGACGGGAAATAGCCCAGCTTCTTCATCACCTCAAAGCGGACAAAATCGTACAGCTTGACGACGTCGCGGCCGCCGTTATAGTAAGTTTCGCGCTCGGCGCAGGCCATTATCTCCTCGGGGTCGTCGGCTATTTTTCTCAGCAGCGGGTAGGCGTCCTCGCCGTCCAGTCTCAGCTTCAAAAACCAGTCCATGTGGTTTATGCCGGCGCACCAGTAGGTGACGCGCTCGCGGTCGACTTTCAGGTAGTCGGCTATCTGTATCCAGGTAGACTGAACGTTGTGGCAGATGCCGACAAAACTGATTTTTGCAGCGTCGCTTAGCGCTATTACGCACGCGGCCATGGGGTTAGTGTAGTTGAAAAAGAAGGCGTCGGGGCAAAGCTGCTCCATGTCGCGGCAGATGCCCAGCACCACCGGATAGGCGCGGATGAGCCGGAACATACCGGTCGGGCCGAGAATGTCGCCGACATTCTCGTTTACACCGTACTTGTCTGCAATGTCGAGGTCCTTTTTGTAGCGCGCGCTACCGCCGACGCTGACCGCGTTAATAACGTAGTCGGCGCCCGGCAGTACGTCGCGCCGCTCGGCGCTCGCGGTGATGCGCGTTTTTCTTTTGGCCTCGCCCACCATGTGGCGGGCAACCTTTTCTATCAGCTCGAGTTTTCTCAAGTCGATATCGACAAGCGCTATTTCGTCAATCTCCATGTCGTCGAACCAGAGCAGGTCGCTGATCATGTTCTGGGAAAAATAGCTGCTGCCGGCACCGATGATAACTACTTTTTTGCCCATTGCCGCACCTCTTCTATTTCGTTCTTGTCAATGATTATTTTTCTATCAGACTCTCGCCCTTCATCTGCGGCGGTACCGGCAAGCCCAGCAGGTCAAGCATGGTCGGTGCAATGTCGGCCAGACGCCCGCCGCTGCGCAGCTTGCAGTCTTTACCTATAACCGAAAAGGCAACAGGATTTGTGGTGTGGGCCGTAAAGGGCTTGCCGTCCTCGTCAAGCATTTTGTCGGCGTTGCCGTGGTCGGCGGTCATCAGCACCACCCCGCCCTTGGCGGTGACGGCGTCAACAACTTTTTTTACACACTTGTCCACAGCCTCTACCGCGGCGACAGCGGCCTCGAAAACGCCGGTATGGCCGACCATGTCGCAGTTGGCAAAATTGAGAATAATAACGTCGTACTTGTCGCCGGCAATGCACTCCAGCACTTTGTCGGTAACCTCGTAGGCGCTCATTTCCGGCTGCAGGTCGTAGGTGGCGACTGAGGGCGATTTTATCAGCGCGCGGTCTTCGTTCTTATACTGCGCCTCGCGGCCACCGTTAAAGAAAAATGTCACATGGGCATATTTTTCCGTCTCGGCTATGCGCAGCTGGGTCAGACCCTTTTCGGCTATATATTCGCCAAAGGTGTTGTCCAGCTCCTCGGGCGCGAAGGCGACCGAGACGTTGGGTATTGTGACGTCGTAGCAGGTAAAGCAGACAAAGTTGAGCGGGAAGCGGCCGAAACGGCGCTCAAACTTGTCAAAGTCGTCGTCAACCAGCGAGCGGGTTATCTCCCGCGCGCGGTCGGGGCGGAAGTTGTAGAATATTACGCTGTCGCCGGACTTGATAGTCGCACCCTTGGCGCAGACCACCGGTACCACAAATTCGTCGGTGACGTCGGCGTCGTAGCTCTTTTCTACCGCGTCAACTGGGTCGGCGTTCTGCACGCCCTCGCCGCAGACCATGGCGTCGTAGGCCTTTACCAGGCGCTCGTAGCGGTTGTCGCGGTCCATGGCATAATAACGGCCCATGACCGTCGCAATTTTTCCTATGCCTATCTCTTTCATCTTGTCTTCAAGCTGCTGCACATAGCCGGCACCCGAGCGCGGCGGCACGTCGCGGCCGTCCAGGAAGCAGTGCACCCAAACTTCTTTGGCGCCGCGGTCCTTCGCCATTTTCAGCAGCGCGTAAAGGTGGCTATTGTGGCTGTGCACGCCGCCGTCGGACAAAAGCCCCATAAAGTGCACGGCAGTTCCGGCAGCAACAGCCTTGTCAATAGCTGCACACAGCGCCGGGTTGCTGAAAAAGTCGCCGTCTTTTATCGACTTTGTGATGCGGGTCAACTCCTGGTAAACTATGCGGCCGGCGCCGATGTTGGTATGGCCGACCTCGCTGTTGCCCATCTGTCCGTCCGGCAAACCGACGTCCAGTCCCGACGCGCCAATGAGCGTAGTCGGGCACTCGGCAAGAATTTTGTTGAGCGTCGGCGCGTTGGCGGCCTTGATGGCATTTCCGTAAGTTTCCTTGCTCTGGCCGAAGCCGTCAAGAATCATCAGCATTAGTGGTTTCAATTAATATCCTCGCATTTCTTAAACAGCGCGGCTCGCGGTCGTTCCACCGCTGCCGCGCTGCTTTCAATTATTCGTACTTATTTTGCCGCGGCGACTATGGCCGCGAAATCGTCCGCCTTGAGCGACGCGCCGCCTATAAGGCCGCCGTCCACGTTGGCCTTGGCCAGCAGTTCGGCCGCGTTGCCCGCCTTCATGGAACCGCCGTACTGAATGGTCAGCACGTCGGCAACCTTGGCGCCGTACAGCTCTTTGACTTTGGCGCGGATTATGCCGCAGCCCTCGTCGGCCTGCTCAGCAGTAGCGGTTTTGCCTGTGCCTATTGCCCAAACGGGCTCGTAGGCAATGATTATGCGGTTGAGCTCCCAGTCCTCAAAACCGGCCAGCGCTTTTTCGGTCTGCGACTCCAGCACCTTGCGGGTCTCGCCGGCCTCGCGCTGCGGCAGCGTTTCGCCGACGCAGACAATAGCGGTCATAACCGCGTTGACGACGGCGTGGGCGCGCTTGTTGACGGTCTCGTCAGTCTCGCCGAAGTAGGCGCGGCGCTCGCTGTGGCCGACTATGGCGCCGCTGACTCCCGCCTCTTTGAGCATTGCGGCCGACACCTCGCCGGTGTAGGCTCCGCTGCGCTCAAAGTGGCAGTTCTGGGCGACGACTTGAACGTTGGTGCCCTTGCACTTGTCAACGGCTACGGGGATGTCGGTAAACGGCACGCCGACAATTACGCCGCATTTGGCGTCTGCCACCTTGGGCAGCATGTCGTCAAGCAGCTTGCCGGCCTGCTTAACAGTCTCGTTCATCTTCCAGTTGCCGGCAATAACGGTCTCGCGCTTGTCCTTAACATGCTCGTCGAGAACGGCAATGCCGGGCAGCTCGCGGCCCTCCAAAAATTCCAGCGAGGCGCCGCCGCCGGTGCTGACGTGGGTCATCTTGTCGGCAAAGCCGAGCTGCTCAACCGCAGCGGCCGAGTCGCCGCCGCCGATTATCGACACGGCTTTGCTGTCGGCTATCGCCGCGGCGATGGCCTTGGTGCCGCCGGCGAATTTCTCCATCTCGAACACGCCCATCGGGCCGTTCCAGACCACGGTGCCGGCGTTTTTAATTGCGTCAGCAAACAGCTTGCGGCTCTTTTCGCCAATATCCATGCCCATCCAGCCGTCGGGAATGTCGCGGCCGTCGTTGTCTTTGTAATTACAGGTTTCGGAAAACTCGTCGCTGATGATGTTGTCGACCGGCAGCAGCAGCTTTACGCCCTTTGCCTCGGCCTTTTCAAGCAGCTCGGCGGCAAGGGAGATTTTATCTTCCTCCACCAGACTCGTGCCGGTGGTGTGCCCCTCGGCGCGGAAGAATGTGTAGGCCATGGCGCCGCCGATAATTATGGTGTCGGCCTTGTCAAGCAGGTTGGTGATGACGCCGATTTTGTCCGAGACTTTGGCGCCGCCGAGAATGGCGACAAAGGGGCGCTTGGGGTCGGCCAGCGCCTTGCCCATAATGCTTATTTCCTTGCGGATAAGGTAGCCGCAAACTGCCGGCAGATAGTCGGCAACTCCGGCGGTGGAGGCGTGGGCGCGGTGGGCGGTGCCGAAAGCGTCGTTGACATAAAGTTCGGCAAGGCTTGCCAGCTCCTTTGAAAATTTGGGGTCGTTTTTCTCCTCTTCCTTGTGAAAGCGGACGTTTTCCAGCAGCATGACGTCGCCGTCCTTAAGCGCGGCGGCTTTCGCCTTGGCGTCCTCGCCGATAACGTCCTTCGCCATGACGACCTCTTTGCCAAGCAGCTCACTCAGCCGCGCCGCGACCGGCGCGAGCGAAAATTCCATATTGAACTCGCCCTTAGGTCTGCCAAGGTGGGAGCAAAGTATTACTCTCGCACCATTTTTGAGCAGATATTCTATGGTGGGCAGGCTGGCGACAATACGCTTGTCATTGGTTATTTTGCCGTCCTTGATAGGCACGTTGAAATCGCAGCGCACCAGCACCTTTTTGCCGGCTACGTCGACGTCCTCGACGGACTTTTTGAGTAATACGTTCATTTATATCCTCCTGATAAATAATTATCAAACATACACAAATATTATATATATTATTCAGCCTTTTAGCAAGTATTATTTATGCTTGCGTATGCCGCCCAAACAAGCCGCGCTTGCCGAGCGCAAACGTGCGGGCGGCAGACAAAACTTCGGCGCGCCCGCGGCGCGCCGAAGTCAGCGGTCCTTATACCTGAGCTGCGGTTTAGTTCTTTTTGCCGTTGTCGGCGGTCTTTTGCGCCGGCAGCGCCGGGGTTTCGTCGCGCTCAAGGAAGGTCTTGAACGACGTCGCCATGCCGGCGAGCGATTGCAGCTCGCTGGGAACGATTATCTTTGTGGCCTTGCCGTCGGCAGCTTTCGCGAAGGCCTCCATACCCTTTAGCGACAGCACGCTGTCGCGCGGGTTGGCTTTGTTTAACAGTTCAATGCTGTCGGCCAGCGCCGTCTGGGTAAGCTGAATGGCCTCGGCCTCGCCTTGCGCCTCGCGTATCTTCTGCTCGCGCACGGCGTCGGCGCGCAGTATTGCCGCCTGCTTTTCGGCCTCGGCGACGAGTATCTGGCTCTCCTTGCGGCCCTCGGCCTCCAATATAGCACTGCGCTTTACGCCCTCGGCGCGCAGTATCGCCTCGCGGCGCTCGCGCTCGGCCTTCATCTGTTTTTCCATCGCGTCTTGAATCTCGGCCGGCGGGATGATGTTTTTCAGCTCAACGCGGTTGACCTTAATGCCCCACTTGTCGGTGGCCTCGTCCAAAGACGAGGTTATTTTGCTGTTGATGACATCGCGGCTGGTCAGCGTGTGGTCGAGCTCCATGTCGCCAATTATATTGCGCAGCGTGGTTGCCGTAAGATTTTCAATTGCGGTCATCGGCCGCTCAATGCCGTAGGTGAACAGTTTGGCGTCGGTTATTTGGAAAAATACGACAGTGTCTATTTGCATTGTGACGTTGTCGCGCGTAATAACCGGCTGGGGACGGAAGTCGACGACCTGCTCTTTGAGCGACACGCGCTTGGCAACGCGCTCAATAAACGGCCATTTTATGTGCAGGCCGGTCTGCCAGGTTTGGCTGTACGCACCCAGGCGCTCAAGTACAAAGACCGTCGCCTGCGGCACAATTTTTATGTTTGAGACTATCAAAACGAAAATGAGAATAAGCAGCAGCAACAGCGCCGCCAGACCCACCACATTGGTCGCGAGAATTGTAAACAGCATTTTTTATTCCTCCAACTTCTTAACTATCAGCTTGACGCCCTCTATGCGGCACACGCGCACCTTGGCGCCACTTTTCAGCGCGGCCCCGTCGGCACTGCGCGCCGACCAGCCGAGACCGTCCACTTCTACACGGCCGGCGCCGGCGTCATTGTCGATGTTTTCGCTTACAACGGCAGTCTCGCCTATAAGCATGTCTGCGTTAGTCGGCACCCGCTTTTGGCGCGCGCGCTTCATTGCCAGCGGCCGCACCGTCACCAGCACCACGCCGGAAACGACGATAAAGGCGACAAGCTGCCACCAAAGCGACGTTTCAAACAGCGACAGCACCAATGCCGCCACCGCGCCGGCTATGAACCAGACCGACACTAACTGCTCTGTCGCGGCTTCCAAAATTACGAACAGTACCGCGAGCCCGAGCCAAACGAAACTGATATAGTCCTGCATTTTTCAGCCCTCCTTGCGGGGGACAACCCGCGGCCGTTATATATTTAACAGCCACTGAAAGTATACGATATTAGCGGTGAGTTTTCAATATTTAGCGGCCCTGCGCCGCGAGATTAATAATTCGTACACAATTTGTGCGCTTCAGCTGTGAACAGAACCAAAGCGGGCGGCATTGCGCATGCCGCCCGCTGAAAAGCGCCCTATTTCTTTTTGATCCGCGGTTTTTTGAGCAAAAAGAACATTACTGCCGCAAAATACACTATACATGCCGCCAGCACAATAAAGGTCATCGTCTCGCTTTTCGGCGCAAGACCTACGAGCACCAGCATGGGCGCCGCCATTACTACCGCCGTAGAAGTGCCGATAATCAGGTTGTCTGACGCCGGCGTGGTGAACTCAGGGTCGACCTCGCGCAGCAGCAGCACGCCGGTGCTGATTGTGCCGGTCATCATGCCGTACATTGACAGAAATCCGGGCAGATAATAGCCCTTGTAGATGCGGCGGCTGACAAAACTGACAAAAAAGATAGTAACTATGCCGCCGACGGTGGTCAGCAGCAGCAGCGGCACCCACAACTCCTTCAGCGCCGAAATCTGGATGGCCACAATGGACGCGACTACCATAAAGTCGAACGCCGTGCCGCTGATGCGGTTAAGCATATAGTTGTTCTGATACTGATGTTTCATCAGATTGGCGCGCTTAAGGTGGCGCAATATCTTTTTTATCAGCAGCGCCAGCGAACTGCCAATCAGAAAATTGAATCCCCAGATAAGCGCGTTGAGCGTATTGGCCAACCCTTCGGATATTGCCGAGAACAGACTCGTCAGCCCCAGAGAAAACAGATAGGTAAGCAGGTAGACGCCGAAAATCAGTGCCACTTGAATTGAGAACTTATCAATAGCCTCAACCAGCGGGATTTCCTCGGGGCTTTCCACCTCGGCAACAGTCTTGCGCGCCTCGCTCTTTTGTATGTCCGTGTCGCTTAGCTTGCCGCGCCGTTTTTGCGCCAAAAGGTAGAGTATTCCGCCGAAACAGGCCCAGAGAAAGCCGATTGTCGCAATCGCCAGCCCGAACGATTGCCCGCCGGCAAAGCCGTAGGTGTATTCGTATGTAGTGCCGATGTTATTTGCCTGACCCGGGCCCTGTCCGAATCCCATCGGCAGCAAAATGCCGGCAGCGCGGAAAAGGTTTGGATAAAGCGTATAGCTGAGCAACAGCGTTATTGAAAGACCCGCTATCGCCTGGATAAGGTAGGAGCCGACAATGGTCAGGCCGCTTTTGAATCCCATTGCCCGCTGGCGGTCGTCCGCTTTGGGCGGGTCGACGCGCAGCGCCAGCGCGATAAAGCCAATCGCTATGGCGTGGTAGGTAATGGACTCCATGAACTCCAAATCGACGTCCAGAAGTCCCAATTCACGCACGCCCAGCAGCAGGAAACCGGCAATTATGGATACCGGCAGCAGCGCCTTGCGCAAAAACGGTATGCGCCGGCGCAAAAAATTGCCGGCAAGCAGCGCTGCGGAAATATACATAAATTGCAAAACATGCGACCACAGTTCAACGTTAGATGCCGAAAAACTTGTCATCAGTATCCCCTTTTCTTTTTCTTTTTGCCGCGTTGATGTAATACATATATTTGATTGCACTGCGCGGGCGCGGGTTGGAAAACTCGTAGAACCGCCCGCCGGCACAAATCTCCAGATTCTGCGCAAACACCACCGACACGCCGCTGATGTCCTCAAGCGACCAGCAAAATCCGCCGCCGCCGCTGAATTCCAGCCGGTCGCAGTACAGCGCCAGGCGCCCTTCGCCCAGCGAGCTGTCGCGTTTTGCCTTGAGCGTGTTTTGGCAATGCTCGCCGTCGTCGGCGCATATAAGTCCGTCGCCCGAGTAGTCGCGCCGCCACACCTGCTCGCGCTGCCAGTCGTCCCAGCCGGCAACAGTGTCGAACGCCACGCCGTCTGCCGCAATGTGACCGGTTTCGGTGTATTCGAATTGCCAGCCGCACTCGGTGCAGCGGCCGCCGTCGCCCGCAGTGGTCACACTCGCACACGCGCCGCACTTGGGACAAATAAACATCGCCCTTTCCAGACATTCGGCCAAATCCCTGCCCTTGAACGGCAGCGTGTTGCCGGCGGCGCAGTCCTGAAAAAGTCCACTGCGGACTATTTCGGTAAGCTGTGCAGCAGACATAGCCGCGCACTCTTCTTTACTGATTATTCTTTTTACATACCCGCGAACAGCGCCGCGGCGCGTGTTCTTCGCCCAGCGCGGCGCGGCAAGATAGCCGTCCTCCAGCACATACAAAAGTACGTTCACGCGCGCCGACTTCATCAGCTTGCCGATAGCGTCGGCAATATACAGCGTGCGGCCGTTGTGGCTGCAATTGCCCTCGGGGTAAAGGCAGACCCACTCGCCCCTTTTCAGCGCCCGCAAAATTTCCAGCGCGGCGGCGGCGTCTTTTTGCGCCTTTTGCTTGACAATCGGGTCAAAAATGAATTTTATCAGCGGCGCATAGCTCAGCGAGCGAAAGATGTGCTCGCTGGCCACAAAGCGCAGTGGATGCGCAAAGCTCTGCGAGACCATAAACACGTCGAAAGTCCAGGCGTGCGTCGGCAAAATTAAATAGGGGCCGTCGTCCTGGGTAAAGGGCTCGAACGTAAAATTAAACTTTTTGCTCACCGCCGCGTTGATTGCCGGCTTGAGCATTTTTAACACGGTCGCTGTGCGCTTTTCGTTCATCCTGCCTCCGCCGGCGGTCTGCCGCCGCAATTTGCTACTTTTCTTCAACTATATATTATTGCACGGACGTTTGTCAATTGAGCGCCGGCAGCTGCACAAAACATCTTGTTCTTTGCGCTGGTACTTGATATAATTGTATAGCTAACGCTATTAAATTCAGGAGATGTGTCATGAATATATTTCGCATTGATGACCGCAACACTCTTAACAAAGAAGCCGCAAATTTAATTGCCGACATTATTCACGCGACGCCCGCTTGCTGTTTGGGACTTGCCACCGGCAGTTCGCCCATTGGCCTTTACTCAGAGCTTGCCAAAATGTGCGCTGCCGGCGACCTTTCTTTCAGCGACGTGAAAAGCTACAACCTTGACGAATATGTCGGCCTGAGCGGCGACCATCCGCAGAGCTACCGCTATTTTATGCAGGACAATCTTTTTAAGAATATCGACATCAGACCCGAAAACATTCACATTCCCAGCGGCGCTGCCGCTGACATGGACGCGGAATGCGCTGCCTACTCAGAGCTGCTCGCCGGCATTGACGGCGGTCTTGATATGCAGCTGCTCGGCATCGGCGTCAACGGTCATATCGGCTTCAACGAGCCCGACGACCACTTTACCGCCGACACTCACGTCGTCGACCTCAGCGCCGAGACCATTTCCTCCAACGCCCGCTTTTTCAAAAGCGCCGACGAGGTTCCGCAGCAGGCGGTGACGATGGGCGTGCGCCCAATAATGCAGGCAAAGTCCGTAATCCTTATCGCCACCGGCGAAAACAAGGCCAAAGCGCTTTACGGCGCCGTCTGCGGACCTATCACCCCGCAAATGCCCGCGTCTATACTTCAGCTGCACCGCCACGTTACCGTGTTTGCCGACTCGGCCGCCACGTCGCTTATTGACGCCTCTCACAATTAAAAAAATGTTTACAAAATAGTTACAAGAGTCCGGCCGGGCGGCAGTATAATAATATTGTAGTCGGTTACCCCTCGCCGTGTCTAAATGAGGGGGCAACCGACTATTTTAATTTGTATCGGTGGTTATATGAAAAAACTTTTTCTCACTTTGTTTATTTTAATACTTTGTTGCTCGTTGCTGGGCTGCTCCATTTACGACAAGACCGACAGCGAATTTACCGGCAAGAGCGACGACAGCGCTGCGTCTTCCAACGGCGGCAGCGGCGAGTCCGGCGACGGCCTGGGCGACGCCGCGCCTCAGCCGGTAACCTCTACCGACGAGGAACTTTCGGGCGAATACTACGTCGGCGACGGTTTCCGCTTTGTCGTGCCCAGCGTCTGGCGCGACCACTTTGCGGTTGAGACCACTACAAAAATGGTTGAGGCCTACGAGGTTGTCTACCGCAACTTCTATTATGAGCAGGACGACGGCGTAAGAGCGCTGATGCTGACGCTGACGACAACCGACCTTGCCTGCTATACGAACGGGCTTATTGGGGGCACGATGATGTGTACCTACAGCGGCGGCAGCAAATGCGTTGTCAACAGCGTCGTCTCCGAAAGCATTCCCGACGGATTCGCGGATTACAGCGCCTACTCGAGCATCTACGAGGATCTCGCCTCCGACGCTTTCACTGTCGAGTCCACGAACTGACAGCTGCTACACAAGACCCGGCGCCTTGCGGCGTCGGGTCTTTTTTGTGTTTTTTGGGGGACATATTTTCGGGTCCATTTTATGCTTTTCAGCCACGCCGCCGAGTCTACCAAGCGTTTACTGACAAATGGTAGTTTGCGTGTTACTATTTTGAAAGAATAGGGGGCAAAACCAATGATATTTACCGAGATAGACCTGCAAAGTTGGCCGCGCGGCCAAATGTTTCACTACTTTTCGCAGATGGCGCCCACCGGCTACTCGCTGAGCGTCGACGTCGACGTGAGCGCGCTCACATCAGCCGTAAAACAAAGCGGCGTCAATTTCTTTCCCGCCTACTTGTGGCTCGTCACCAAAAATCTCAACCGGCAAACCGAGTTCAAAGTAGCAGTGAAAGATGGGGTCGTGGGATATTACGACACGCTTACCCCGCTGTACGCCAGTTTTCACGAGGACGACCATACCTTCTCACTGATGTGGACGCCATTTTGTGACGATTTTCGGGAATTTTGCCGCGCGTATATAGCTAACCGGGAAAACTTCGGCGCCAACCACGGTGTGCTGTGTCAGCCGCAAACGCCGCCGCCCGCCAACGCCTATACCGTTTCCTGCCTACCCTGGGTCGAGTTCAAGCATTTTGCCGTACACAGCTACGGCGACAAGCCCTACTTTTTCCGGTCGGTCGAGTCGGGCAAGTTTTTTCAGCGCGACGGCCGCACATATATGCCGCTGTCGCTCACTTGCCACCACGCCACCACCGACGGCTGGCATGTCAGCAGCTTTTTGGCGTCGCTGCAAGAGGGTATGGACAATTTCAGCCGTTACCTTTGAGCCGCCGCGGCGACAGGTGCTATTTCGGCAAAATACTTGCACGGCAAAATAAACACCGGCGCGCTGTTAACAGCGCGCCGGTGTTTAAATTAATATTATGTTGAGCGCTTGCAGGGGCTGCGTCTATATTACAGCGTATAGCCGGTAATGCCGTAAATGGCCAGCGCCAGCGCCGCGAGATAGAGCAGCGTCGCCGGCAGGCCGCGAAACGCCGCCGGCACATTGCGGTTTTGCAGCTTGCGCTGCCCTTCAGTCACCAGCAGCACCGCCAAAACGTAACCCAGCGCCGAGCCGAACGCAAACCCACAGCGCTGCAGCAGCGACCACCTTTGCTGCGACGACAGCAGCAGCGTGCCCAGCACCAAACAGTTAAACGCTGCCAGCGGCAGCTCCGCTGCCGCCTTGCGCACCAGTTTTGCCGGCGCGAGCAGAGCGCTGAGCGTAAATACCACAAGATAGGCGACGGACATACATACCACCATGCCGAACACGGCGGCATATTCGTACCAGTCGTAGGCGCCGAGAAAAAGCCCGATAAGATAATTCATCACCGTGCTGAGCTCCAGCACCAGACACAGCTGTATGCCAAAGACAAAAGTATCTGTCGTGTCGTCGACCAGGGACAACAGGCGGCTGACGCCGAGCGCCCGGGACAAAACGGCGTTTTGCGCCGCGACCGCGGCGAGCGCCATAGCAAAAAATCTTCCCAGCCCGGAAATAATATCACTGAACACTTGTCGCCGTCCTCCTGTTCGCGGTTCTCTTAAAGACGCTGACAAACCACTGCAGCGCCGCCGCCGCCAGCGCCGCGGTTAAAAAGCCGCCGGGCGTCGTCTGCAGCAGCGGCAGCAGCCCTTCGGCCAGTATCTTTTTGCCCATCAGCGCGCCGGCGCCGACAAATTCGCGCAGCGCGCCGCAAAAACATATTGCCAGCGCAAAACCGAGCGCCGTTTGCAGCGAGGTGCGCAGCGCCGCGCCGAAGCGCTCGGCGCGCAAAAGCTCACAGCGCGAAAGCAGCACCTGGTCAACTACCAGCAGCGGCAGATATATACCTACATAAACAACGTTGTGCCCGAACAGCCAGTACATTGCAAACAGCACCGGCGCGTAGACAACCGCCGCTATTAGCACACACAGCATAGTGCGCAGCCGGTAGGCGACCGACTGCAAAAAACCGGCGGCTATCGCCCTGGTGACGACAATTAACAGCAGCGCCGCCAGCGAAAGTATCAGCGAGTTGCGCAGCGTAGTTGCCGCCATAACTACCGGCGAAAGGCCCAAGCCCTGAATCAGCACCGGGTTATTGAGCACAACAAGGTCGTTTTTCTGCACCTCTTCAAAGTTGCTTGCAAGGCGCGCGTAATCATTTTTATTCCGCATCTGTCTGCGCCTCCGTTCGCTGTGTCAGGCGCTTGCCCGGCGAGGAAAATTTGCGGTCGAGGTAACCGGCCAGCGGATTGACCAGCAAAATGGCGTAGCAAAAGCCCATCTCGTAGACACCGAACTGCCGCACCAGCATTGTCGTCAGTCCCAGTATTGCCCCGTATACCAGCTTTGCCGTCGGCCTTTTCGGCGAACAGGAGGGCTCGTTGGCAATAAAGACCGCGCCGAAGACCAGCGCGCCGGAAAGCATCTCGTACAGCACCGACTCGGGACGGGTCGCGGGTATGCGCGGAAAAACAAAGGCGTACAGCGAGCAGGTAAGGAAAAAAGCGACGCTCGTGTGCATCGTCATAGTGCGGTGCTCGGCGAGCAGCACAAACGCCGCGATTATTATCAGACAGAAGGTCGCCCCCATAGGCCCGGGGAAGTTGCCGATGAGCAGGTCGGTCAAGTCATAGTCGGGCACGCCGCCCATCTTCAGCGTGTAGGCCGGCGCCTCGTAAAGCAGCGCGGTGCAGTTTATGCCGAGTCCCAGCTGCGTAAACGGCTCCGGGTAGTTGAAAACCTGCTGCGGCCAGCACACGCTTGTCAGCGCAAAACCAAAAGCGGTGGGGTGAAAAGGATAACAGCCGTAGCCGCCGAAGGCGTGCTTGCCTAAAAGCACAGTCGCCGCCGCGCCGAAGACCACCACGCTGTAGCTGACCGAAGCGGGCAACATAAGCACAAACACAATAACGAAATTAATGCTGGAAATATCGCTTATGTCAAAACGCTGCCGGCGCAGCAATGCGTTTAGCAAGTCGCATACCAGCGCCGTTATTACAGCTATGACGACTATTATCAGCGGCCGCCAGCCGTATATGGCGACCGCAAGCGCTATTAGCGGCACCGCGCACACTATGTAGTCTCTGCTGGGTCTGAAACAGGTATGCAGTTCTCTATGCTCTGCCATTGTCTCCTCTTTTCAGCGCGCCGCCGCGTCACGCAGCGCGGCAACTGCAGCCGCTCTGTCGGCGGCGCCGAAAATGGCGCTGCCGGCCACAAAAACGTCAGCGCCCGCAGCGGACGCCGCGCCGATAGTTTCGGCACTTATGCCGCCGTCAACTTCAATAAGCAAGTCGCTGCGGCCGATGCGCTCGGCCTCGCGGCGAATCTCGCTGACTTTGTCACACTGCTCGGCCATAAATTTCTGCCCGCCGAAGCCCGGCTCAACCGTCATTACCAAAACCATATCCAACTGCGGCAACAGCGGCAGCAGCTGCGCTGTCGGCGTGTTGGGCCGCAGCGAAATGCCGACTTTGACGCCGAGCTTCTTAATAAGCTCAATCGTTTCGGCCGGGTCGCCGTCCGCCTCGACGTGGAACGTAATCAGGTCGGCGCCGGCAGCCGCGAAGTCGGCGGCATATTTTTGCGGCTCGCTGATCATTATATGCACGTCATAAAATGCGTCGACGCGGCGCGAAAGGCACTTGAGCACCGGCGCGCCGATAGTAATATTGGGCACAAAATGGCCGTCCATCACGTCTATATGCAGCCAGTCGGCCTTTGCCGCAAGCACCTCGCGGCACTCTTTTTCAAGATTGGCAAAGTCCGCCGAAAGTATGGATGGAGATATATAAATCATTTTTGCTCCTTTGAATGCGTTATATATATTCATTGATATTTTAACAAAACGCGCCCGCTAAATCAACCGCTGTGCGCGCGCGGCAATAATTCACCGCCCCGAAGGCTGCAACTTCGGGGCGGTTGGTTAGGGTGTTATCTCACTTTTTCAAGCTGGCGGCAAAGGAGGTGACATACTCAATTGGCAGCGCAAAACACACCGAGGTATAGCGCACGTCGCTCAGCGGGCCGAAAACCACGCCCACGGCGTCGCCGTAACAGTCGGCGAGAACGCCGAAAGAGCCGACGTCGACGCTCGTGATGTCGGTCTGGATAAATTCGGCGGTAAAACTCTCGCCGTTTATCAGCGTCGTGACGCTGCGGGCCGTACCGCTGACTATACCCTGCGCCACGCTCCAGGGCAGCGAGGCATACATACCCACACTGACCACGCGCTCTCCCAAAGCGCAGCCCCGGGACGAAGCCGTTATTGGCACCAGCTCCGCCGCCTCGTCGTCGACTCTGAGCAGCGTCAGGTCGGCGCCGGCGTCGGTCTTGACGAGTTCGGCGGTAAAAACTCCGCCGCTGTAGGTCGTCACCTTTATACTTTGCGCCGCGGCAAATTCCTGTGCGGAATTGGTAACTATTCGGCCGTCGTCTACCACGACGCCCATGCGCTGCAAGCTGTTTATCAGCGTTCCCGAGGAGCTGAAGCCCTGCACGAGCACGACGCTTTGGGTCAGCGACGACACTATGCGCGCCGTCGACGCGCCGTCGTCGGAAGTGACGTTGTCGGGGTCCTCAATGTTCATTGCCACGCTGTCCTCCGGCATATTCAACTGCTCGCCGTCGGCGCGGCGTCCCCACAGCACCTGCGAGAGCAGCGTCCCCATTACTATGACAGCGCCGATAAGCACGACTATTACGACCGAAACCGTAACCACTACCGCGGTGTTGGTGCGCTTTTGCTCCGGTTTCGCGTAGCCGGCGGAATTGCTCCAGCGGTATTCGGAACGGCTGTCAGAATCGCTTTTCTTTTTTTTATTGTCTGTCATATCAATCACTCTTTCGGGCGGCGCCCGCTGCCGCTTTTGGCAGTCGTTTTTCTTCCGGCGTCGCCTTTCGCCGCGTGCGGGCGGATACTTCTGCCCAGTATCTCCATAAAGCTGTTCTTGCCCGCGCGGGCGCGCGGCGGTTTGGCGGGTTTTGTCACCTTCACGTCGCGCTGCAAGGTGTCCTGAACGGCGGTTTTGAGCATTACGGTAAATTCGCAGTACTCGCCCTCAACACTCGCAACCGTTATGTCCCCGTCCATGCGCTGGACCAGCGTCTTTACTATATAAAGCCCCAGTCCGGTGCCGGTCTTGTCCATGCCGCGGGACTTGTCGGTCTTGTAAAACCGGTCGAAAATAAACGGCAGTTCCTCTTTTGCGATGCCGGGGCCGCTGTTGCGCAGTGAAAACAGCGTCTGGTTCTCGTTCTTGTGCACTGTCAGCGACCACTCGCCACCCTCGGGCGTAAATTTAATGGCGTTGTCGACCAGGTTGTAAATAACCTGGTGCAGCATGTCCGCGTCGCACATGACGTAGGCCTCGTCGGGCGAAAATTCCCGCACGCGGATATTCTTTTGGGTTATGCGGCGCTCGGCGCTGAACATTACCGAGCAGACAATGTCCCAAATATTGTTCGCCGCCATATTTATGGTCAGTTTGCCCTCTTCTATGCGCGAGACGGCAAGCGTGGACTCTGTCAAACGCGCCAGGCGCTTTATTTCGTCCGAGACAATAGTTAAATAATGGTCCTGGCTCTTTCTCGGAATCGTGCCGTCCAGAATGCCGTCAATATACCCGCCGATGGTGGTCATTGGCGTGCGCAGCTCGTGCGAGACGTTTGCCACCAGCGAGCGGCGCACCTTTTCCATTTCCTCAATGTTGTCCGCCATGCGGTTAAAAACCTTGGCCAGCGCGCTTATCTCGTCGCCGCCGTAATCAGACACGCGCACCGAAAAGTCGCCGTTTCCGAAGCTCTGCACGGCCTTGGACATTTCGCGCAGCGGCTCGGTTATCTTTCGCGTCGAATAGTAAATTATTACGCCCGCTATGGCCAGCATTATTATTGCCGCTATTTGGTACATGACGAAAAGATTGGTGAGAAAATCAACCAGACCGGCAAACGGGGTTGAGGCAAAGACATAGCCGCCGACAACGCCCTCGCTGATCATTACCGGCACGCCGACTGTGTAGCGGCCGCTGTCAGTGAAAAAGTTGCTCATGTAGCCGACGTCGGTATAGCTGCCGTCGCTGAGTATGGCGTTGACAGCCTCGGCCGGCACCTGCTGGCCGACTAGCTCGCTGTCGCTCTCGGAACATATGCGCACCGTGCCGGAAACATCGACGAAAAACACCATGCTGTCGGTGGCCTCGCCGAGCAGGCCGTAGACGTTTTCGACGGAATAGCGGTTAATATAGCCGCCGTTGAGCCGAAAATTCTGCACGGTATAAGTTGCCGCCTGGCCGGCGATGGCGTCCAGCGTCTTCTCGCGGTCGCTCTTGAAATATTGCGTTGCCAGGTTCAGCAGCGCCACGCCGAGCGTAAAGGTACATATGACCAGCGCCAGGGCGTAAAACGTAAAATATTTGCGAAACAGACTGTCCTTCATAAGGCGCGCCGCTTACTGTTTGACGTCGAATTTATAGCCCACGCCCCAGACTGTTTTGAGTTCCCACTGGTCGGAAACGCCCTCAAGCTTTTCGCGCAGACGCTTAATATGCACGTCCACCGTGCGGCTGTCGCCGAAGTATTCAAAGCCCCAGACCTTGTTGAGCAGCTGGTCGCGGTTGAAAACGCGCCCGGGGTTTTTGGCCAGGTGGAACAGCAGCTCCAGCTCCTTGGGCGGGCAGTCGACGGTGACGCCGTTGACCTTCAGTTCATAATTGGCAATGTTGACCGACATTTTGTCGTAGTGGACCTCGGTCTCGTCGTCGTCCTTGTCGGTGCGGCGCAGCACGGCTTTTATGCGCGCGACGACCTCCTTGGTGTCGAAGGGCTTGACAATGTAGTCGTCGGCGCCGAGTTCCAGCCCGAGTATTTTGTCAATCGTCTCGCCCTTGGCTGTGAGCATAATTATCGGGCAGTTGTTTTTGCTCTCGCGAATCTTGCGGCAGACCTCCCAGCCGTCCATTACCGGCATCATGATGTCGAGCAAAATCATATCCGGCGACTCGCTGCGCACCAGCTCCAGCGCGCTTTGGCCGTCGTAGGCCAGCTTGACTACAAAGCCCTCTTTTTCGAGATAAAGCCGCAGCAGTTCACAGATGTTGCGCTCGTCGTCGACGACGAGTATTTTTTGTGTCTTCATATTTTCACCTTTCCGGCCGGAACGTTAATTCAAGTATACCGCCCCACCCGCTGTTCTTAGTTAAGAAATTATAAACTTGATGTTAGCAATATTATAATATATAATCAGTTAAATGGAAACAAATTAATTATAGGAGCGGGTATGAAACTCGGAATAGTCGGGCTGCCCAACGTCGGCAAGAGCACCCTTTTCAACGCAATAACGAACGCCGGCGCCGCCGCCGCCAATTACCCTTTTTGCACTATTGAACCAAACGTCGGCATGGTCACCGTGCCGGACGAGCGTCTGGATGTGCTCGCCGACATGTACAAGCCGAAAAAAATAACCCCCGCGGTAATGGAATTCGTCGACATTGCCGGTCTGGTGCGCGGCGCCAGCAAGGGCGAGGGCTTGGGCAACAAATTTTTGTCGCACATCCGCGAGGTCGACGCCATCGTCCACGTGGTACGCTGCTTTGAGCGCGGCGACGTCGTTCATGTTGAGGGGTCCGTGGACCCGGTGCGCGACATTGAAATTATTGACTACGAGCTTATTCTGTCCGACCTTGAACTGGTTGAGCGGCGCATAGACCGCACCAAAAAGGCGATGAAGGGCGATAAAAAGCTCGCCGCCGAAATAGAATTTCTTGAGCGGCTGCAAGCGCATCTCAGCGCCGGCAAAAACGCCCGCGAGATGGCGCTTAACAGCGACGACGAGCGCGCCGTACTCGACGACATGCCGCTGCTGTCGGCAAAGCCGGTTATTTACGTCGCCAACCTTTCCGACGACGATTTGTTCTCCGGTGCCGACAACAACGCCGGCTGGCGCGCCGTCAGCGAGCTCGCCGCCGCCCAGAGCGCCGGCGCCGTCGCCATTTGCGCGCAGGCCGAGGCCGAAATCGCCTCGCTGTCGCCCGACGAAAAAAAAGAGTTTCTCGCGGAGCTCGGCGTTGAGCAAAGCGGACTCGACAAACTCATTAAAGCCGGCTACGCCCTGCTAGGACTTATCTCCTTTCTCACCGCCGGCGAGCCCGAGGTGCGCGCTTGGACAATTAACAACGGCACCAAAGCGCCGGCGGCCGCCGGCAAAATTCACTCCGATATTGAGCGCGGCTTTATCCGCGCCGAAATTGTCGCCTACGACGACCTTATTGCCTGCGGCAGCATGAGCGCGGCCAAAGAAAAGGGTCTTGTGCGCAGCGAGGGTAAAGATTACGTCATGCGCGACGGCGACGTCACACTTTTCCGCTTTAACGTCTGAGAAAGGGAAACTGGTTTATGACATTGGGAATAATCGGCGCCATGAGCGACGAGACAAAACTTATTGCCGCCGAACTCGCGCAGCGCAGCGAACAGCAGCTTGCCGGCGTCACCGTTATAAGCGGCACGCTCAGCGGCCGCAAAGTTTGCCTGTGCACCTGCGGCGTCGGCAAGACCTGCGCTGCCGCCGCCTGCCAACTGCTTATTGACCGTTTCGGCTGCGAGCTTATTCTCAACACCGGCGTTGCCGGCAACACCGACCCGAGTCTCGGCGTCGGCGACACGGTGATAGCGAGCGACCTCGTTTACCACGACGCCGATATGGTCATTACCTCGCACTACGCCCCGTTTACCGAAAGCTTCGCCTGTGACCCCGACCTGGTCGCGCTGGCGCAGAGCTGCTGCCGGCGCGAGGGCGCGCGCTTTAAGACCGCGCGCATTGCCAGCGGCGACGAATTCGTCTGCGACAGCGCTCGCAAGCGGGACATAATCGCCCGCACCAACTGCAGCTGTCTTGAAATGGAGGGCGCCGCAATCGCCCATGTGGCGGCGCGCAACGGCGTGCGCTTTCTCGTAGTGCGCGTTATGTCCGACAATGCCGACGAGAATGTCGCCGGCGACAAGTTTTCGCTGGAGCTCGACCTTGGCGACTACTGCCGCAGCTCGCTGCGCTTCGTGCTCGACTTTGTCGCGGCACTATAGATAAACAAACGGCGGCGCCGGCAAGCTTTGCAGCTTGCCGGCGCCGTTTTTTATATGCGCTTCAAAACTCGTAGCCCTCGGGATAGTTGCGCCCGGACACGCCGGTATTGAGCGCGTCAATCGCCGCCATGTCGTCGTCGGCCAACTCAAAGTCAAAAATCCGGGCATTTTCGCGAATGCGCTCGGCGTTGAGTGACTTCGGAATTACGGCAACGCCGCGCTGCAATTGCCAGCGCAGCGCAATTTGCGCCGCACTGCGGCCGTATTTTTGCGCGATACGCTGCAGTGTCGCGTCGCTGAGGTCTCGCCCCTTGCCCAGCGGCCCCCAGGCAACCGGCACTATGCCGTGCTCAAGGCAGTACGCCACTGCCGCGGGCTGAGCAAAGTGGGGATTGCTCTCAAACTGGTCGACCGCCGGCACGACGCGGGCCGTCTTCAGCAGCTCTTCAAGGTGATGCGGCTGAAAGTTGCTCACGCCTATATGGCGCACCAGACCGCGCTGCTGACAGTCCTCCAGCGCCGCCCAGCTCGCGGCGACCTCGCCGAACGGCCAGTGCAGCAGATACATGTCGAGATATTCAAGACCCAGCGCGGCCAAGCTGCCCTCAAGGCAGTCGGCGGCGTTGTCGCCGTGCATATCGGTATACCAGACTTTAGACGTAATGTACAGCTCGCTGCGGGCAATGCCGCTCGCGGCGACCGCCCGGCCGACGTCGGCCTCGTTGTGGTAATAGCGCGCCGTGTCTATGTGCCTGTAGCCGGCGTGTATGGCCTGCGTGACGCCGAAGTCGGCGTCGGCGCCGTTTACCTGCCAGGTGCCGTAACCCAATTTCGGCAGCGCGCCGCCGTCGTTAAGCGCAAAGGTGAATATGTTGCTCATTGCTGTGCGTCCCTCCTTTTATTTGTTCGCCGTGTCGGCGAAAAAAATTTCATTATTATTTGCGCGGCTGCTTGACGCAGCTGAGCGCCAGCCATTCGTCGTCGGTTTCGGCAAAGCTGATTGCAAAACCGCTCTCGCTCAGGCGCGCGCGCACGTCGTCGGCGCGAAAATCTATTATGCCGCTGGCAATAAGCGTGCCGCCGTCGCGCAGCGCCGCGTAAAAATACTGCGCCATTGCGCAAAGCACGTCGGCAACTATGTTGGCGGCGATGACGTCAAAGCCGCCGCCCACACTCTCGCGCAGCGCCGCGTCGGCAAGTACGTCGCCGCAATACAGCTGCGCGGCAACGCCGTTTTCGGCCGTATTTTCTTTTGCCACGCGCACGGCGACGGGATCTATGTCGACGGCGACCGTTTTTCCCGCGCCGAGCTTGGCGGCGCATACCGTCAATATGCCGCTGCCGCAGCCCATGTCCAGCACCGCACAGCCGGGGGTGACGGCGCGCTCCAGCGCCCGCGCGCACAGCCGCGTGGTCTCGTGCGTGCCGCTGCCGAACGCCATTCCGGGGTCAATGCGCACCACAAGGTCGTCCGGCTGCGCGGCGTAATCAATCCAGCTCGGGCAAACTACCAGCCGCTCGCCCATGCGCTCGGGCTTGTAATGTTTTTTCCAGGCCTCGGCATAGTCGCTCTCATCCACCGGCAACGTCGCGACGGTGTATTTTATTCCCGCCGCCGTCAGCCGCTCGTCAATATAAGCGAGCACCTGCTCGCGCTCGGTATAGTCGTCAAGATAAATTTTTACGGTGGCGCGGGTGCGGTCCTGCGCGAGCAGCGCCGCGTCGTAATAGTCGACCCTGCCGACTTTCGGCGCCTGTTCGAGCAAGTCGGAATAATCCTCCACCGCTATGCCGCCCTTGGCGACAAAGCTCATAATATCGCAGGTGGTGTCGCGGTCGGCGACTGCCACGCTCACGGCAATTTCAAGATACTGCAATCCTGCCATCCTCCATTTTTATTGTTCTGTCCGCCGCGGCCGCGGCGAGCGGGTCGTGGGTAATCATTACGACCGTCATACCCTGCGCGCACAGCGAGCGCAGCAGCGCCAGAATTTCGCGGGTGCCGGCAGCGTCCAGGTTGCCGGTCGGCTCGTCCGCCAAAAGCAGTGCGGGTGAGGTGACTATGGCGCGGGCGACGGCAACGCGCTGCTGCTGCCCGCCCGACATCTCAGCCGGGACATGGCCGGCACGAACCGCAATTCCGGTGCGGCGCAGCGCCGCGTCGGCAAAAAGCGGCCGGCGGAATTTTTCCACTCCGGCGTAGCGCAGCGCCAGCTCTACGTTTTGCTGCGCTGTCAGCGCCGGTATCAGGCTGTAATTCTGAAACACAAAGCCAATGGCGTGGGCGCGCAATTCGCGGCGGCGGCGCTCGCCGCAACCGAGCGCGTCGCTGCCGTCAAGCTCGTAGCTGCCGGCGTCGGGCATATCAAGACAGCCCAGCACGGCCAGCAGCGTCGACTTGCCGCAGCCGGAACGGCCGCAGACGGCCGCAAACTCGCCCCTGTTAATGTCAAAACCGACGCCGCGCAAGGCGGCCACACTGCCGCTTTGCGAGCGGTAGACCTTTGACACGCCGCGCATACTGATAATCTTTTCCATGCTGTCTATTGTGCCGACACTCGGGCGGCTTTATGCGCCGGTTTTCACCTAAAAGTATAGCCGCAAAACCGGCCGGGCGCAACCGCCGCGGCAATTTGTTTTTCTGCCCATATTCATCCCATGCCTGAAAAGCGCGGTATGCGCAAGTCCTGTAAGCGCAAATACCCCGGCGTCTGAAAACGCTGCGGTAAGGGCAAACGCACCGTGCAAAATTTAGTAAAAAAGTGCTTGCGTTCGAAAAGCAAGGACGCCTTTTGAAAAGAGCAAAAGAAATGTTCTGACTCGTCTTTTTAGGCTCACGGCGCTCAATTTGCCTCATATCGGCAAGTAAAGGGCCGTTTTTTGCCCCGTGCCCGCGGCGTGAAGCTCGTTTTCTTTGCCTGCGCTTTTGTGCTTACATAAGCGCTTAACGCAGCCGCACAGTTGGCGGTTTTTTAACCGCCTGCTGCGGCAAAGAGCGCAATGCCAAAACAGAAAAGAATCCGGCGCGGCAAATTGCCGCGCCGGATATGTTTTTTACAAGCGCCGCGCCTGTCTTCGGGCGCAAGGGCCGCAAAGCCGCGCTCTTACAGGGTCGCGAGAAAGTTTTCAATGCCGGCGACAGCCGCCGAGATGTGTTTTAGAGAATAGGCGTAGGAGATGCGCACATAGCCCTCGCCGCACTCGCCGAAAGCCGTGCCGGGAACGAGCGCGACTTTTCCCTCGCGCATAAGTCTTTGGCAAAACTCGTCTGACGACAGGCCGAATTTCTTAATGCTGGGGAAAACATAGAAAGCGCCGCCCGGCTCAAAACATTCAAACCCCAGTCGCAGCAAATTGTCGACCAGATAGCGGCGACGGCGGTCGTACTCTTCGACCATTTCGGCAATATCGTCGTCGCCGTTGCGCATGGCCTCTACCGCAGCGTACTGGCTCTGCGTCGGCGCGCACATGACGGCTAACTGGTGTATTTTCAGCATAACTTTTGCCAGCTCGCGCGGCGCCGCGACGTAACCCAGCCGCCAGCCCGTCATGGCGTAGCTTTTGGAAAAGCCGCTCGCCACCACGGTGCGCTCGCGCATACCGTCCAGCGCGGCAATGGACACGTGCTTATTCCCGTAGCTGAGCTCGGCATAAATTTCGTCCGACAAAACGGCGATATTCGTGCCGCGCAGTACGGCGGCAATGTCTTCCAGCTGTTCTTTTCTCATCACCGCGCCGGTGGGGTTGGCGGGGAACGGGAATACCAGCAGCTTGGTGCGCGGCGTTATCGCCGCGCGCAGTGCCGCGGGAGTGAGCACAAAAGCGTCTTTTTCGGTGTTTACGCTTACCGGCACGCCGCCCGCCAGTCGCACCAGCGGGTCATAACAGACAAAACAGGGTTCGGGGATTATTACTTCGTCGCCCGGCTCTATAAGCGCGCGCATGCAAAGGTCAACCGCCTCGCTGCCGCCGACAGTGACGAGCACCTCGTCCTTAGGGTCGTAGCTGAGCGCAAAACGGCGCTTCAAATAGGCGCATATCTCCTCGCGCAGCGGCAAAATACCGCTGTTGGAGGTGTAGTAGGTCTTGCCGGTCTCCAGGCTCTCTATACCCGCTTCGCGAATGTGCCAGGGAGTGACAAAGTCGGGCTGTCCGACGGTAAGCGAAATTACGTCGGGCATGTCGCCGAGCAGGTCGAAAAACTTTCGGATTCCGGACGGCTTTAGCTCGCTCGCCGTGCGGGAAAGCAGCTTGTCGTAATCCATCAGAGAGTCTGCTCCCTTTCGTCGACTTCCGGCGCTTCGTAAATAACGCCCTTATCCTTGTATTTTTTCAGCATAAAGTGCGTTGCGGTAGACTGGATGTTGTCCATAGGCGCCAGTTTGCTGCTGACAAAAAAGGCCACGTCTTTCATGGTCTTGCCCTCAATGAGCACCGCCAAATCGTAGCTGCCGGACATCAAATAGACCGACTGCACCTCGGGATAGTTGTATATTTTTTCCGCGACCTTGTCAAAGCCGCGGTCGCGCTGCGGGGTAACCTTGAGCTCTATCCAGGCGCTGACGTATTCGCGGTCGGTCTTGTCCCAGTCTACCAGTGCCTTGTAGCCGACAATTACGCCGCGGCTCTCGTAGTCGCTGATATGTCTTGTTACTTCCTGTTCACTGCACCCGCACATAGAGGCTATGTCGGCGTCGCTGACGCGGCAGTCATTTTCCAGAATCTTCAGCAATTTGTCCATAAAGCGCCTCACTTAAATTTTGTCGTATTGCCATCAATTATATATTATCGACACCGAGAAAACAACATCAGTTCTCTGCCGCATAAAGTCCGCTGACGCTGTCGAGCAGCGCGGCATACCGCGCCGCCACAGCAGCCGGCGAAACTATGCGCACACCGGTTCCGAATTGCAGCAGCCAGCCGAAAAAGACGTCGCTCACCGCAATATCTGCAGCGACGGCAAAGCTCCCCTCGCCGCGCGGGCGCATCATAACGTCTTTGCCGAAGCGGTCAATTACCACATTGCGCAGCGAGTCGTCGAAAACCAGCTCTACCAAGACGCGCTCGCCGCCGAACATGGAAAACTGCGCTGCCGCATATTCGGAAACGTCTAAATCGACCGCTGCCGCCGCAGCGGGTTCGTCGGTAACGCTGACGTCGCTCATGCGGTCGACGCGGTAGTTGCGCACAGTCCCCGTCGCGTCGTCTATGCCCACCGCATAGTAATTGTCGTCGCGAAAAATCAGTCCGGCAAAGCTGACCGTGTATCTGCCGCCGTCGCGGCGAAACAGAGACTTGCCGTCGGCGCTATAGTCAAAATAGCGAAACTGCGCTTTTTGGGCGCTGTTTATTGCCGCGTGCAGGGCATCGGTATTGTAATACACGCTCTCGTTCATCGTCTTGACGCGGTTGTCAACATGCACGCTGCGGCGCAGCTCCAGCGACTGTCGCTCGCTCGCGAGCGAGCCGAGCTTTTTCAGCAGCTCACGGCTCTTTTTCAGACTGATAAACCGGCTCGCACAAACTGCGTCGGCCAACATGCGCAGCTCGACGGGCTCGAACTCTCGCGACATCAGCCGGTACTCGCGGCCGACAAGCTCTATGTCCATACCGGCGGCCCGCAGCAATTCAATGTCGGCGTAAACCGACTTGCGCTCGGCATTTACGCCGCGGCTCGAAAGCGCCGCGAGCAGCTGTGCCATACTCATTCCCTGCTGTTCGTCGGTACCGGCGCGAAGTATTTGCGCTAAATAAACAAGCTTAGCTTTTGAGTTGGGGTTTTTCGCCACAGTTCGCATCCCCTGTCTTAATGTTTTTATAAATCATATCAGCGGCGACAAAAAAAAGCAACGTCCGGCATAATCGCGCTTGCGCGGCAAACAATAGGCGGGTAAACTCTCCGACTGGAGGAACCTATGAAGGACAAAAACAGCGAATATAAGAAAATGTATGAGGCGGCGTCGCCGCCGTCGAAAAAAATGCGCGACTTTACCTGGGCGTTCTGTGTCGGCGGCGCCATCTGCGCGCTGGGGCAGCTGTTTATAAACGTCTATGCCGCCGCCGGTCTCGGCGAAAAGCCCGCGGCAACGCTGGCGTCGGTAACGCTTATTGCCCTGTCGGCGCTGGCCACCGGCATAGGCGTGTACGACAAGCTGGCGCGGCGCGCCGGCGCCGGCACCCTAGTGCCGATAACCGGCTTTGCCAACGCCGTTGTCTCTCCGGCGCTGGAATTCAAATCTGAAGGTTACGTGCTCGGTACCGGCGCGAAGATGTTCATTATCGCCGGTCCGGTTATTGTTTACGGCGTCGCCGCGTCAATAGTTGCCGGTGTAATAAACTGGCTTTTGGAGGCACTGGTATGAGAGAAGTTTTGGTTTTCAAAAACCGCCCCAGTATACTTGCCGCCGACGCGGTCGTTGGCAAAAAAGAGTCCGAGGGGCCGTTGGGACGCTATTTTGACCGGGTAGAGGCCGACACTACGCTCGGAAAACCGACCTGGGAGCAGGCCGAGTCCGAATTGCAGCGCCGCGCTCTGCTCGCGGCACTGCAGGGCGCCGGGTGCGACGCGCAGCAGTTGGACGTAGTTTTCGGCGGCGACTTGCAAGCGCAGTGCACCGCCTCCGGCTACACGGCGCGCGCCGTCGGCCGGCCATTTTACAACGTCTACGGCGCCTGCTCGACAATGTCGCAGTCGCTGCTCGGCGCCGCCGCTTTTGTCGACGGCGGCTACGCCGAGACCGCCGGCGCGCTGACCAGCAGTCATTTTTGCGCCGCCGAGCGTCAGTTTCGGTTCCCGCTTGAATACGGCGGCCAGCGCACTCCCACGTCGCAGTGGACAGTTACCGCCGCCGGCTGCTGCATTGTGGGACGCAGCACGCCGGGGCGCCCCTATATCCATTTTGCCACCGTCGGGCGGGTAATTGACTACGGCGTCAACGACATCAACAACATGGGCGCGGCAATGGCTCCGGCGGCCGCCGACACGCTCACGCGTTACCTCGCCGCCACCGGCACGCGCACAGACGACTACGACACCGTCGTTACCGGCGACCTCGGCAACGTCGGCAGCGAGCTGCTGCGCCAGCTGCTTTCCCAGCGCGGCATAGAGCTGCGCAACCACCTTGACTGCGGGTGCATAATATACGACACGACCCGCAGCGACGTCGGCGCCGGCGGTTCGGGCTGCGGGTGTTCGGCGGCGGTATTGTGCAAGTGTCTGCTGCCGCAGCTGCTCGCCGGGCAAAGCCGCAATATTTTGTTTATGGCCACCGGCGCGCTGATGAGCACGGCGCTATACCAGCAAGGCGAGACAATCCCCGCCGTCGCCCACCTGATTAACATCAGAATTTAGCGCTTGACAGCAGCGCGGCGGGGATGTATAATCTCTGTCAAACCGATGATTCAGAGTAGTAAGCACGAGCAATCGCTGTCAAAGAGAGCTGCCGGTGGTGGGAATGCAGCACAGCGCTTTGTGCCGAATGGACTGATGAGGGCGGGCGGAAAGGCTGCGGCCGAGTATGCTCCGACGCTTTTCCCGCGTTACCGGGAAGGACGCATGATGGTGCGTCGCAGAGTGGGCGATTTATTCGTCAATTCGGGTGGTACCGCAGAAGCTTTTTAAGGCTTTTGTCCCGGAATATTTTCCGGGACGGGGGCCTTTTTTGTTACCTGTCGCGGACAAAGAGAGGTATGAAAAATGAAAGAAAGCAACATTCCTTACAAAATCTATCTCGACGAGAGCGAGCTGCCGCGCGCTTGGTACAACCTGCGCGCCGACATGCCCAACAAGCCGGCGCCGCTGCTCGACCCTAGTGCCGGCAAGCCGGTAACGGTCGAGGCTCTTTCGCACATCTTTTGCCGTGAGCTGGCGCTGCAAGAGCTAAATGACACCGACCGTTTTATTGACATCCCCGGCGAAATTCGCGATTTCTACAAGATGTACCGGCCCGCGCCGCTGGTGCGCGCCTACTGTCTTGAAGAAAAGCTGCAGACTCCGGCCAAAATCTACTATAAGTTTGAGGGCAACAACACCTCCGGCAGCCACAAGCTCAATTCCGCCATCGCCCAGGCCTATTACGCCAAAGAACAGGGGCTGCGCGGCGTCACCACCGAGACCGGCGCCGGCCAGTGGGGCACGGCGCTGTCAATGGCCTGCGCCTACCTCGGTCTTGAGTGTCTGGTCTACATGGTAAAGTGCTCTTACGAGCAAAAGCCCTTCCGCCGCGAGGTTATGCGCACCTACGGTGCGAACGTCACACCCAGCCCCTCTGACACCACAGAAGTCGGCCGGCGCATTCTCGCCGAGCACCCTGGCACGACCGGCTCGCTGGGCTGCGCCATTTCCGAGGCTGTCGAGGCCGCCGTGAACAACGAGGGCTTTCGCTATGTACTTGGCAGCGTGCTAAACCAGGTTGTGCTGCACCAGTCGGTAATCGGCCTTGAGGCAAAAGCAGCACTCGACAAATACGGCGTGCGGCCAGACATAATTATCGGCTGCGCCGGCGGCGGCTCCAATCTCGGCGGACTTATTGCCCCGTTTGCCGGCGAAAAGCTGCGCGGCGAGAACGACTACCGCATAATAGCCGTCGAACCCTCCTCGTGTCCCAGCTTCACTCGCGGCGTTTTCGCCTATGACTACTGCGACACCGGCCGCGTTTGCCCGCTGGCAAAAATGTACACGCTCGGCAGCGGCTTTATCCCCTCGCCCGAACACTCCGGCGGCCTGCGCTACCACGGCATGAGCCCGATACTCTCGCAGCTGTACCACGACGGTGTTATGGAAGCGCGCAGTGTCGACCAGGTGTCCGTCTTCGCTGCCGCCGAAGAATTTGCCCGCGTCGAGGGCATTCTGCCCGCGCCCGAAAGCAGTCACGCCATCCGCGCCGCTATTGACGAGGCGCTGCACTGCAAAGAGACCGGCGAGAGCAAGACTATTCTTTTCGGCCTGACCGGTACCGGCTATTTCGACATGTACGCCTATGAAAAATACAACAACGGCGAAATGAGCAGCACCGTGCCCAGCGACGAGCAGCTGCAGGCCTCCTTCGCTATGCTGCCGAAAGTCGGCAGCAACTGAAAATCGGCAAACGCGCGTTTTTTTGGCGCGGGCGGCGCCCGTCGAAGGCTGTGCTTTCGGCGGCCGCTTTTTTGCCGCCGTGCGCCGGCGGTAAGGCAACTGCGTAGACCACATTAAAAAAACGAACAAATTTTCACAAATCTCTTTACATTGAACGATTGTTTGTGTATAATGAACTCATAAACAATCGTTTTGTAAGGATTATTGCGGTCGCTGTCCGTTCAATGGGACAATGTTCCTGTTATGATGGAGACAGTAAAGGAGTGCGGTGACATGTTAAACAAAATCAGTGCGGCTATGGACAAATTCGCGGCCCTTGTGTGCGGGCTGGACAGCGACTACGACTGGAACAGTGATTTTGGCGACGACGAGCTCGCTGTGAGTGAGCGCTGCCGCGCCCACAGTGAATTTGAAACCTTCTTCTTCGGCGACCTGCTCGCGAGTGCGCCGCGCGGTGAGCGCACCGTTATTGAGCGCCGCCAGTCGGCGGTCTGAAAAACTGCTTTTCCGCCCGCTGAGTTTCAGCGGGCGTTTTTTTGCCTTTTGCGGTGGCGCGTGGTTCATTTCGTCACCGGTACTTTTGCGCTCGCTCAGGCGCTTATTCGCCGCGCGGCGGCCGTTTTTTTTGAGTTATGTGCCGCGGCGAAAGCTTGCCGAAGCACAATAAAACACGGCGTCACCGCTTTAGGGCGGCGCCGCTGTGTCGTTTTGTAATGTCCACTTATTTTATTTTCGCGTAGTCGGCGGCAACGCGCGCGGCGACGCGGGCGTTGTTGTAGGCCAGCTGCAAATTGCTGGCGAAAGAGACGCCCTCGGTCATGTCCTTAATGTGCGAGAGCAAGAACGGCGTCGTATCCTTACCGCGAATGCCCTGCTGCTTTGCCAGCGCCAACGCTTTGGTAATGACCTTCTCCATTTCGCCGTAGTCGAGCGCGTATTCTTCCGGAATCGGGTTGCCGATTACCAGACCGCCCTTGAGACCGAGCTCCCATTTTGTCTTCATTATTGCGGCTATCTGCTCGGTCGACGGCGCGTTGTAGTCGAGTTTGAAACCGCTGCTGCGGCAGTAGAAAGCGGGCAGATAATCGGTCTTGTATCCGATTACGGGCACACCGTAGGTCTCGAGATACTCAAGCGTCAAGCCGAGGTCGAGCAGCGACTTCGCGCCGGCGCAAATTACCGCGACCGGAGTTTCGGCCAGCTCCTGCAAGTCGGCGCTGATGTCCATAGTCTCGGTGGCGCCGCGGTGCACGCCGCCAATGCCGCCGGTGGCAAACACGCGAATGCCGGCCATAGCGGCTATCATCATCGTCGTCGCCACAGTCGTCGCGCCGGTGCGGCCGGTGGCGAGGTATACCGCCACGTCGCGGCGGCTGACCTTGCCGACGCCGTCCGCCTTGCACATCAGTTGCAGCTCGTCCGCCGTCAGGCCGACTTTCAGTTTGCCGCCGATAATGGCGGTGGTTGCCGGCACCGCGCCCTCGGCGCGGACAATTTTTTCGACCTCTGCGGCAAATTCGGTGTTCTGCGGGTAGGGCATGCCGTGGCTGAGTATAGTGCTTTCCAGCGCCACTACCGGCGTGCCGGCGTCAAGCGCCTGCTTTACTACTGGGCTTATTTCGAGATACTTTTCGATTTTCATTATTGTCTGTGCTCCTTGAGAATTTTATTTACCAGTTGTTCACTGATTTCCGGGTTGATTGTGGTGTCGGCCGAAACCGCGGCTATTGACGCCGCCGCCGCAAAGTCGAGCGTTTGCGCGGCGTCATACCCGCGCAGGGTGCTGAAGATCAGCGCCGCCATAAACGCGTCGCCCGCGCCGGTGGCGTTGCGCATTAGTTTCAGCGGCCGCAGCGCGCGCTTCATGCACAGCCCGCCGCGGTCGGCATAGTAACAGCCGTCGCCGCCAAGACTGATAAACACACGCTTAAGCCCGCGTGCCAGCAGTGCGTCGGCCGCTTTGGCGAGCGTAGCGTCGCTGTCAATGCTCACGCCGCTGAGTATCTCCGCCTCCATCCGGTTGGGTTTGGCGGTGTCGAAACGACCGATAAAGTCCTTGACGGTGCGCGCATAGCTCGTGGAGACCGGGTCGACATATACCGGTACTTCGGCAATGTCCAGCAGCAGCCGCATTGTGTCGGGCGGCAAGCTGGGGTCGCAAGTAACCAGCTGCGCGCCGTTAATCAGCGCGCTGTTTGCGCTTAGGTGCGAGCTAGGCAACAGTTCGAGTACCGACATATCCGACAGCGCCACAAGCATGTCGCCGCGCTCGTCAAGAATGGAGATGTATGTCGAGGATGCGTGCGCGGCGGTGCGGTAGACCGCGCTGACGTCTACGCCGGCCGCGACGCTGTCGCGAATTATCTTCTCGCCGTAAACATCGTCGCCCACCGCGGTAATCAGCCGCGCGTCGGCGCCCAGTCGCGCAAGGTTTTCGCAGACGTTGCGCGTGACGCCGCCGGCCGACGTGTTCATGTGGCCGGGGTTGCTGTCGCGCATAACTATCGGCCGGCGGCTGCGGCCGTGCACGTCGACATTGGCCGCGCCGACACCGACAACGTAAGCGCCTCTTTGCTCTTTTGTATTATTGTTGGCCAAATTCATCGCCTCATATCCGGCAAATTGTTGAGCATATAAATGATATATTATTTTTATCTCTCTGTAAAGTGCTGAATAAACTGCCGCCGCCGCGTCCACAATATCTGCGGAGGTGTAAAGATGCACAGAGCAAAGCAGTTTTTCGCAAAATACGGGGTGTATCTCGTTCTGTTTGTCTGCGTCGCCGGCGTTGCCGCGGCAAGCTACTACGCTGTCAGCGGCGTTATTGACGAAATAAACACAATAGACGAAAGCGAGCAGGACGAATGGCAGCCGACAGAAAACACGCAGGACGATGTGGAAATATCGCAGCCGCCGCAATCCTCGCAGCCGCAGCAGTCGGACTCGCAGCCGCCGCAAGCGTCAGATACATCCGAAGTCTCGGCGGCATCGTCGCAGGTTATCGAACCTGTCGAGCCGCAATATGTCCTGCCGGCGCAGGGCAGCGTGAGCGCCGCTTTCAGCAACGGCGTGCTGGTAAAAAACGAGACGCTCGGCGACTGGCGCACGCATAACGGCGTCGACATCGCCGCCGCCGACGGTTCCGGCGTTTTTGCCGTCTACGGCGGCAAAGTAGTGAGTGCCGGCAAAGACTCGCTGTGGGGCTGGCAGGTCGTGCTGCTGCTCGACTCCGGTTACACGGCTGTTTACGGCAATCTCGGCTCAGTCGGCGAAATTTCCGCCGGCGACCGTGTAGAGCGCGGCGACCAGATTGGCACTGTGGGCAGTTCCTCGGTCATAGAGGCCGCCGACGCGCCGCATTTGCATTTTGAAATACTCAGCGGCGACAGTTATATTGACCCCGCCGCGCTCTTATCCTTCTAAAAGCCAATGCACCCGTATCGTTTTAGGTGCACAGCGAGTCCCGCCGGTCGCAAGACCTGCGGGACTCGCTGTGCAAGGTATTTTGTCAGCAGTTCTGTAAATATGCTTGCAGTTCGTCAATAAGCTGTTGGCGGTAGATACTGTCGGTAAACGCGCCTTGCAGCGAATAGATATTCATCTTAATCAGGTCTGCGCGCGTAAAACCGCAGCGGCTGAGCGCTATGTCGTATTCCGAGTCGAGCGTAACCCCGGCTATTACCATGTTGTCGGTATTGAGCGTCGTGTGCATACCCATGTCGTACAGCTTTTTTATTGGGTGCTGCTCGAAAGAGGGCTGCGTGTGACACTGAATGTTGCTGGAAAGGCACATCTCAAAGGTGATGCCCTTCTCTATTGCCAGCTCGCACAGCTGCATGTCGTCGGCAATGTGGTGACCGTGACCGATGCGGCTGACGCCGAAGCTGAGTGCGTCGCGCACCGTGTCGGCGCCGACACTGTCGCCGGCGTGGCAGGTCAACGGCACGCCCTGCTTAAAGGGTTCGCGAAACAGCTCGGCGTAGGCGCTCAGCGGCGCCAGACCTTCGGCCCCGGCAAGGTCAAGACCGCGCACCACGCTGCCGAGGTTTTTGTAGGCGAGCGCCGCTGTTTCGCGGTTGGCGGCAAAATTCTGCGTGGGGTCGGGTCCGAGCGCCATCATACACAAAAGCACTCCCACTTTTAGCGTGGGGTTGTCTCTCATACCGGCCGCCGCGCCGCAAATTACGGCGTCTACCGCGTCCTGCTGGCACAAACCGCGCTCGCAGTGCAGCTGCGGCGCAAAGCGTATTTCCGCGAGCCGCACACCCTGCGCGGCCAGCGTCGACACAAGTTCGGCAGTAATGGTGCTTATGCTCTCAAAATCCTGCATTACCCGCAGCGGCAGCGCAAATTTTTCCAAGTACTCGTTGACCGTGCGGCAGTCCGGCGAATAGGTGGCGTAGCGCAGAAATTCGTCCGGGTCGTTAGTCGGCAGTCCAATACCCTGCTCGGCGGCGAGCCGCATTTGCGTTTGCGGACACACCGCACCGTCAAGGTGACAGTGCAGCTCGACTTTGGGAAAATCGTAATCCATTAACTTCTCCATTAATAGGCCCACTTGAAGTCGGTCAATGTCAGCTCCGCAAAGCCGTCCGCATATTCCACCTGCTGGGCGTCCATATAGCCGTTGACATATTCGTCGTACTTAAGCTGCCTCATTTCGGCGGCGACATAATCGCTGCTGACCGGCAAACGCATAATAATGTGGTAGCCGTATTCGCTTTCGACCACGCCGCTGATTTCTCCGGGTTCAAGCGCCGCCACGGCGTCCTCAAACGACGCGACCATGGTTCCCGCCGTAAACGTGTAGCCGTCGGGATAATTGGCAAGGCCGGTATCCTCGCTGTACTGGTTCATTATGGCGTCAAAGTCGGCGCCGTTTTGAATCTGTTGGAGCAGCAGCTCGGCAATTGCAAGGTTGTCGGCCGCGCTTTCGCCGCTGTCGTTCTTTATTAGGATGTGCTTGGCGGCCATTATGCTGTTGTCGGCAATGTACTGCTGTGCTTCGGCGTCAGTGTAGCTCAGCAGTTCGCATTCGTCAGACGCAAGGTAAGCGTTAAGACGGTCGACTGCGCACTGTTCGCTAAGCCCGCGCTCGTAGCTTTCGCGGGTAAGATACTGCGCCGCCAGCTGTTCGGCAAAGGCCTCGTCGCCGCCCGCTGCGGCAGCCGCCTGCTCGCACAGCTGCGCTGCGGTGGCCGCGTCGGCGTCGCTGACGCCCAGACCCAGCTCGTCGGCCCAGCACAGCAGCGCGTACTGGTAGCGGTAAGATTCCACCGCGCCGTCTATTACGGCCTGCGCCTGGTCGGCACGGTTGTGCCAGTAGTCGTTGTTGCCGCTATCGGCGCTCAACTTATCTGTCAGGACGTAGTATTCCAGCATGTCGCGGCTGACTTCATATTCGCCGTCAATAGTGAAAAGTACACCGTTTTCCGCAAGCAGCGCCGGCGTTTGAGACGTTGTGCCGCCGCACGCTGCAAGTGTAAAAGCGAGCGCGGCGCAAACTGCAATAACAATAATTTTTTTCATATTCAGACCACCCGTAGTTTTATGGCTAAAGTATAGCACAGATATAAATTTCTTGAAAGCATTAATATTGACAGGCAAAATGGGTTGTGCTATTATTATTAGGCAGCCGCAAAAGCGGCCATATGTTTTGTCGCCCGCTGCATAAAAATTCATCTGCGCCAGTAGCTCAGCTGGATAGAGTGACTGGCTACGAACCAGTAGGTCGGGGGTTCGAGTCCCTTCTGGCGCACCATGTCGGAGCAAAGTTCGCTTTGCTCCGACATTTTTTTGCGAAAAAATGCCATCGCTGCGCTGCGGCGGGAAATTCGGGCATTTTGTGTTCTATTTGCGAGCGCGGGGCAATGTCGTTTTTTGCGGCAATTCAAAACAAAGACGTCGGCGAAAGTTGACGTATTTTTATGAAACCGATTCGGCAAGCCGGTATGGCTGTTTTTCCCTAAAATACCCTGCGGCGGGCGGCGGCAGATTCTCACTGTGAGCGCGGCGAATAAATACATATTATTGCGGCGCTCGCGGGCAAAATAAACATACGCAAAAGGAGCGCCGGTATCGGCGCTCCTTTTAATTCTTTGGCGACAGTAAACTGACTATTTTTGCTCGCTGTCCGGCGCGGTACCGCGTGAGTCGCGAAACGCCCGCAGATAGTGGTCGAGATATATTTTGTGCACGACCGTGATAATTGTATTTCGCAGCAGATCCTTCGTTTCGGTATCGGACTCGCCTATATCCTTTTTGAGCTCGGCGATACCGAATGTTGAGAACAACGCGTTTTCAAACTCGGCGCAGAAATAATCATAGGCTTTTTTCAGCGAATATTGCTCTTGCTGCAAGGACATCAGCATGCGAATATCGTCCAAAGAGACCACCGTCTTCGCCACCGCAATAAAAATAAGATAGACGATATGGTCGGTGTAATACTGCTTTTTGCCGGGGTTGGCGACCAGCTTTTGTTTTACGTAGTTGCTCACCATTGACGAGGTGATATCCGGCTCGCCCAGCGGCGCCAGGTACGAGTTGATGAATTTCACCGTCTGCTCCAAATAGAGCCCGACATTCGTAATTTCGTCGTAGCGCGGCAGGTGAAAATCGCCGACAATTCGTGCCATTTTTTGTTGCATTTGCTTTTCCATACCATAATTATACATCGGTTTTCGAAAAGCGTCAACCGAATTTTGTTTATTTTGTTAAGGTTTTCCCTAATCTGTTGACGAGGTGTCGAAATTCCTGTATAATAGGCGACATTAGAGTTTTTCAATAACTGGTAACAAGTTAATCATTATTCTGAGGTGAAGTATGAGTATTCGCATTGTAGCCGACTCTTCGTGTGACCTTACCGAACTGCCGGGAGTCGACTTTGTAAACGTGCCGCTGACAATCTGCAGCGACGAAAAGGACTATGTAGACGACGCCGCTTTGGACATTGCCGCAATGGTCGAAGACCTGCGCCACTATAAGGGGCGTTCCGGCACATCCTGCCCGAGCATCGGCGCCTGGCACGACGCCTTTGCGGGAGCCGACGAGGTCTTCGCTTTTACAATTACCAGCGGCCTGTCGGGCAGCTACAACGCTGCAGTCGCCGCAAAAGACATGATAATTAAAGAAAATCCCGGCCGGCGAATCCACATTTTCAACACGCTTTCCGCCGGGCCGGAAATACTGCTGGCGGTCGAAAAGACCTGCGAACTCGCGGCCGACGGCGCTGATTTCGACTCTATTCGCGATTGGGTCACTGCCTACCAGGAACGCACCCGACTGCTTTTCGCGCTGGAGTCGCTGCACAATTTTGCCCAGAACGGCCGCGTTAGCAAGGTCGCGGCAGCCGCTTGCGGGGTGCTGGGCATACGCGCTCTTGGTCAGGCCAGCGACCACGGCACGCTGGAGCTTTTAGCCAAATGCCGCGGCGCCAAGCACACGCTGGCCGGTTTTATTGAACAGATGAAAAAGATGGGGTATCACTGCGGCCGCGTCATTATTGCCCACTGCTTCAATGAGGATGGCGCCGTGCAGCTCAAAGCGGACATTCTCAGCCAATTCGGCAAAGCCGACGTCAAAATTCGCCAGCTGCGCGGGCTTTGCAGCTACTATGCCGAGAGGGGAGGCATCCTCGTCGGTTTTGAATGCTGACGGGAAACGTCATGGCACGCTTTGAAAAACTGCTGCGTATTTTGACATTGCCGCCGCTGGTCACCGCTCGTCAAGGTCCTTTTCACTTCCTACATAATCAGTGTGCTCGTGCTGGTCGTTCTCAACCGTCTTTGCCGCTTTAAGGCCAGCGGACACGCCTGTTCAACTACCGCGCCGCTCGTACTGCTTGGGCTGTGTTACGGCTGGGTAGTGCTGCCCGCGTGCGCGCTGCTAATAGCGGCGGTCTACTCGTCCTCGCTGCGGCTGGAGCGGCATACGCTCCCCCAGCTTATAGTCGGCTCGCTGGTAAGTATTCTGGCAGCCACAGCGAGCATAGCGATATTCATAGGACTATAAAATAAAGCTCAACGTTCGCTGGTTGCGGCGCGCTCCCTTAAGTTTGAGGGAGCGCGCTTTTGTTGTTCAGCCGCTATAAGCGCTTTGCGCGCAGTGCAGGTTATCAAGGACAACATATTGTCGCAAGCCCGTACTCGTGATATAATTTTTTTGTCATTCTACTCTTGTCCTTCGGCACAAAAATTTTTTGAGCAGGGGAGAGCGGTATGTACCGGCAAATTTATATTGAATTAAACGCTGTTTGTATTTTGATGCTGTTGTATATATTTTTGCGCGGGCGCAAAAATATAGACCAACGCCTGGAAAATATCTGCTTTAACCGCGTAGTCTTAGTAACTGCACTGGTCATGATTTTTGACATAGCCCGCAGCTGTTTTAATATGCACCCGGGAACTACGGCGTTTGTGCTCAACACGGTTTTCAGCGCCGCCTACCTTGCCGCTGCCGGGTTTGTCAGCTTTTTCTGGCTGCGATACGTCTGGCTGCGGTTGCGCCGCAGCACGCCTGTTTCAGTTCGGGTGCAAGCATTAACGCTGCTGCCGCAAATAGCGCTGACACTTCTTTGCGCCAGCGCGCCCTGGAACAGACTGCTGTTTTTTATTGACGCGTCAAACCTCTACCACCGCGGCCGGCTCTATTATATTTTGCTGATGATACTGTGCGGCTATATGTTTGTCGCTTTTGTGTCGGTCTTGCTCTGCTACAAGCAGACAGCAAGCCGCCGCGAGCGCGACGGGCTGCACACGCTGCTGGTCTTCGTCCTGTTTCCCTCGCTGGGTGGCCTAGTCACCGCGCTTTTCCCCGCTCTGCCCTGTTTGTGGCCGGCTACTACGATGTCGCTGCTGCTGGTATACACAAACATTCAGGATTTGCAAATTTCCACCGACTCGCTGACGACGCTCAACAACCGCCGCGAATTTGACAATTACCTGCATAATATGCTGCACGACGAGCGCCGCAGCGACGCCGCCTGGCTGCTTTTGTTCGACGTGGATTTTTTCAAACGCATAAACGACGAGTTCGGCCATCTTGAGGGTGACCGGGCGCTGCAGACTGTGGCGCAAACGCTCAAAAAAGCCTGCTGCGGCAGCAATGCGTTTCTCGCTCGCTACGGCGGCGACGAGTTCGCAATAGTGGTGAGCGGCCCCGAGGCTGCCGTCAATTCAATCTGTGACGCGGTCGACGAAAACTTTTTGCGACTCAACCACGGCGACGACCGAAAATACGCGCTGTCGCTGAGCGTCGGCTCCAGCGCCTTCAGTCCCGGCAGTGGCGAAAAACCCGATGCTGTCATTGCCCGCGCCGACGCAAAATTGTACGCCGAAAAAGAGCGGCACCGCCTGTCGTATCTGTAATTTTGCAAAACAGCGCCGCGCGGCCGCCGTCGGTCGGCAAGTTTTAAATTCTGCGCCCGAGTCAGCGCGCATCGGCGTTTTGGCTGCCGCGCAGCGGGAAAATAATCACAAAAGAGTGCATATTTATATGAAGAATGTATTTTTCGGGATAGTGCGCGGCATATGCGTGCTGCTGCTGTGTGCGGCGCTCGGTCTGGCGTTTATCCATATCAGCGAACAGCCCTTCCTGGCCGATATAGACACTCTTGATATTTCCGCGACCAGCGGCTATTCGCGCGAAAAAATATTGGAAAACTACCGCGCAGTAATGACCTACCTGTCGCCGTTCAGCGGCGCTGAATTTTCTTTGCCGTCGCTGCGCTGGTCGGCAGACGGCGCGGCGCATTTTGCCGACTGCCGCTCGCTGATGCGCGGCGTATATATTGCCGGCGCCGCGTCCGGCCTGGCGCTGTTGTTGCTGCGCCGGCACCGCAACAGTAAGACGCTGTATGTCGGCGCTCTCACCGGGGTGCTGCTGCCCGTCGGCATTGCCCTTTTTGCCGCTGTCGACTTTGACCGCGCTTTTATCGCCTTTCATAAAGTTTTTTTCAGCAGCAACAACTGGATATTCGACACCCGACTAGATCCCATAAAAAAGATTCTTCCCGACAAATACTTCTTGCACTGCGCGCTGATAATAATCGCCTTTTGTTTGCTCGGCGTGCTGGCACAGATTTTATGTGCGCGGCTAATTCAGCGCGGCAAAAAAACAAAGGTGAAAGTATGATGCAGCTTTTGGCAAAATTATTTATTCGCGAGCGCGGCGAGCCCGACTCGCCAGCGACCCGCCGCGCTTACGGCATACTCTGCGGCTTTGCCGGTATTTTTTTCAACCTGATGCTGTGCACCGGCAAACTGATTGTCGGCGCGCTCAGCAAATCCATAGCGATTACAGCCGACGCGCTTAACAACCTGTCGGACATAGGCAGCTCACTCGTGACGCTCGTCGGCTTCAAACTGGCCGGCAAGCGCGCCGACAGCGACCATCCTTTCGGCCACGGTCGCTACGAATATATTTCCGGCTTAATCGTATCGCTGATAATCATAGTCATGGGCATTGAGCTTGCCAAAAGCTCGGTTGAAAAAATCCTCACGCCCGACTCTCTCGTTTTCAGCACAGCCGCCGTCGCGGTACTGATAGCCTCTATTTCCGTAAAGGCATATATGTCGCTTTACAACCGCCGCATTGGCACTATGATAAATTCAGCCGCTATGCGCGCCACGGCCATAGACTCTCTTAGCGACTGCGCCGCCACGTCAATGGTGCTTATAAGCACCCTCGTCTGGCGCTTTTTCGGCGTCAATATAGACGGCTGGTGCGGCGTAGGAGTGGCGCTGTTTATTTGTTATTCGGGTTTTCGCGCCGCGCGCGAGACTATCAGCCCGCTGCTGGGCGCGACTCCCGACGCAGCATTTGTGAAAAAAATTGAAGAACTTGTGCTGGAAAACGAGAATATAGTCGGTTTGCACGACCTGGTCGTACACGATTACGGGCCCGGGCGCACAATGATATCGCTGCACGTCGAAGTGCCGGCTGACTGTGACTTTGTCGCCATGCACGACACAATAGACAATATTGAGCGGCGGCTGAGCAAATTTGCCGACTGCACCGCTGTTATCCACATGGACCCCGTCGTCAAGGACGACGCTCGCACCGCAGCGCTGCGCGAGCGGCTAAACGAGGTGCTTAAGGGTATTTCCGCAGACATAACAATGCACGATTTTCGCATTGTGCCCGGCCACACCCACACAAACCTCGTGTTTGACGCGCTGGTCCCGTTCACCTGCCCGCTTTCGGACGACGAGGTACGCCGGCACATCTACGCCGCCGTCGCCGGCTTTGACGGCGACTACTATGCCGTCGTCAATATTGACCGCAGCGAAATAATGTAGCAGTCGCGCGCCCCGCTGCGCCGGACAGCGCAATTCATTCGCGGCGTGGATGTTTAACTAAGCTGCGAAGCGCTCAGCTTGCGCCGCAGCGCGCATTACCGCTTTTTCAGATAACCGGATGCTGCGAGCGCACCTCTGCGACAGATGCATAAAATTATTATCGCGCTCCAAAGGCGTGGTCTGCACAAGCCCAGCAAAACCAAAACCCTGCCGGCGCCAGAAGGCGCTTACGGCAGCAGCAAACGAATAGAGCTTAAGTTATATAAGAAGTGTTGTGCTCAAAACATAAATACACTTTCTCTGAGTCAGAGTAAAGTTCTAAGACGTCCCCTTAATCCCACCGACACCACCGCCACTTAACGTCGCAGAAAAGCTCTTGAGCCTTTCGGGCTTAGCGCTTAGCTGAGGCAAAAAATCCAATGACAACGCAAAAAAAGAACGTCCGCCGCGCAGGAATAATCCTGCGCGGCGGACAATTTAATTTTTTTCTGCAAACGCCGCTCACTCGGCCAAAACTACTTCCAATCCCTTTTCGCGCAGCCGTTGCACCTGTTCCGGTTCCGCCTCGCTGTCGGTGACGAAAAGCGGCACCTCGTCAAAACCGGCAATAACGCGCAGCAGGTTGCGGCCTATTTTTGAGTGGTCGCCCACCGCTACCGTGCGGGTGGAAATATTCATGAAAATTGTCTTCATGGTTATTTCAGTCTGGGTCGTTATGCTGACGCCGGCGTCTGCCGATATGCCGTTTATGCCCATCAAAAACAGGTCAGCGCGCATGGACTCGATACACGTGCGCGTGTATTCGTCAAAAAAAGAGCCCTGGTCGTCGTTGTAAAAGCCGCCGAACATGTAGAGCTTGACGCGCTCCGACGCAACGAGAGACGATGCCGCCAGCAGCGACGGCGTCAGAATAGTCAGCGGTATTTTGTACTCGGTAATCTTTTTTGCTATCTCGGCGGTGGTGCTGCCGGCGTCGAGCAATACTGTGGTGTTGGGTTCAATAATATTGCGCACCACATACTCGGCAATGCGCTTTTTTTCGTCGTGGTAAATAGCCTCGCGGCTGGTGAGCCTTATTAAATTATACGGCGTCTCCTCGGTTTTGACAGCGCCGCCGAAAGTGCGCCGCAGCAGGCCCTGCCGCTCCATAAGGGCAAGGTCATTGCGAACAGTGGACTCGCTGCAGCCCAACTCTTCGCAAAACGCCGCTATTGCGACTGCGTCGCTGCTGTTTAACAGCGACAAAATCGCGTTGCGCCGCCGTTCAACTTTGTCCTTACCGAGACCCATCCCTTACCTCCGGAAAACGTCCTTGTCAGTTATTGAAATCCAGCCCCTGTCCCTGCGCTACCAGCGAACAGGCCCCCATAACCCCGGCGTCGGTGTAAAGCTCGCCGGCCACTATCTCGCACTTTTGAATGGGGTGCATAAGGTTCTGCTCGACAAGTTTGCGCGTCGGCGCAAGTATGCGCTCACCGGAACGGGAAACCCCGCCGCCGATAATTACTATCTCCGGATTCAGCACATTTATAAGGCTGTTAATGCCAACGGCCAGTCTGGTAGTGTAAAGCTGCATAGTCTGCAAGCATGCCGGGTCGCCGGCGTCGTAGCCGCGGTCAATCATCTGTCCGTCGACCTTGCGCAGGTCGCCGCCGCAGTAGTCCCACAGCAGCGAGTCCTCGTGCTCCAAAGCAAACCGACGCGCGTCGCGCGCCATGGCCCGCGCGGAACAGCAAGCCTCAAAACAGCCGCGTTTGCCGCAAGCGCACTGCTCGCCGTCTTTTTCTATTATTATATGTCCCGACTCGCCGCTGACGTATTTGGACCCGCGCAGCAGCTTGCCGTCGCATATTATGCCGCAGCCGAGACCGGTGCCCAGCGTCAGCAGAACAATATCCTTGTACCCGCGCCCAGCGCCGTAATACATTTCGCCCAGCGCGTTGACATTGCCGTCGTTCTCCGCGTAGACGGGCACGCCGAAATGGTCGTGCAGCGGTTTTCCGACGTCCGTGTCCTTCCACTTTAGAAACGCCACGCTGTAGGTGATATTGGTGCGGCAGTCCGTAAGGCCCGGTACGCCGATGCCGATGCCGAGCAAGTCGCCCTTGCCAAGGCCGCTTTCCGCGAGCATGTCCTCTATTTCACCAATTATCGCGTCAAATGTCGCCTTGGGCGGCTGCAGGTAGGGCGTTGGCACGCTCTTGCGGCACTTAACGGCAAATTTTTCATCCATCAGCAGCGCCTTAATGTTGGTACCGCCGAGGTCAATGCCGGCAATGTACTTCATTTTGCAGCTCCTTTGCCAGTTGTATTTTATTCGAGATTGGCGTGTCTTTTCATCAAGTCGGCGTTGACGTTGTCAATGCCGGCTTTTTCGACAACGCGCATAACGAGCGCGTCGCCGACAAGCAGGGTGCTTTGTTCAAACGAGTTTGCGCCCGGCTGAATGGACTTTGCGCCAGAGCGGTCTCCCTTGGTTGTCGACGCGGGAATAACCAGCACGTGGTCGGCAAGGCGGCCTATGGTAGAGTCGGGGAAAATGGTTATCAGCCCCAGCTCGGCGCCGACCTTCTTGGCCTTGTTGGCCATAACGGTCAGTGTGCCGGTCTCGCCGCTGCCGCTGCCTATTATGAGCAGGTCGCCCGGCTGTATGGCCGGCGTCACGGTCTCGCCGACTACGAAAGAGTCAATGCCCATGTGCATTAAGCGCATAGCCAGGCCGCGCATCATTAAAAGCGAGCGGCCGGCGCCGGCGACGAAGATTTTATTTGCTTTGAGAATGCTGTCGACCATCTCCTCGGTCTGAGTGTCGTCAAGGCCGCTGAGCACATTTTTAAGCTCGTCAAGAATTGCGAGCGTTGTTTCTTTAACTTTCATGTTTGTCGTCTCCTCAGTCCGCTATCTTTTCGTTAAAGGACTTTACCGCGGCGCGAACGTCGTCGGCTTTGGTAATACCGCCGCCGACAATGACTATTGCCGGGTTGAGCGCCTTGTATTCGTCAATAGTCTTCAGCGATACTCCGCCGGCAACGGCAGACTTTTCGCAGGGGATAGCGCAGACAAGTTCGCGCAAATCGCCCAGCGGGGTGCGCCCTTGCTGCTGCACGTCAAGCGCGGTGTGTACGCAAACATAATCTACTCCGAGAGCTATAAGCTCACCGGCGCGCTTTTTAATGTCGTGGACGCTGATGAGGTCCGCCATCGCTTTTTTGCCGCGCTCGTGCGCCGCTTTTACCACTGCGCTTACCGTGGCGTCGTCGGCTACCGCAAGGACGGTAACTATGTCGGCGCCGGCGTCGCAGGCGTCCTCGCACTCAACGTCGCCGCCGTCGACAATTTTCGTGTCGGCCAGCACCGTGACATGCGGGTATTTTTCTTTAATTGCGTGTACCGGCACCAGACCCTCGACAACTATGCGCGGGGTGCCTATTTCCACTATGTCGATAATGTCGTGGACCTTTTCGACCATTTCCAGAGCCTCTTGAGTGTTCTGAAAATCTATTGCCATTTGCAGTTTCATTGTTACAGTCTTCTCCTTAGAATTTCGTGCGGCAGTACCGGCGAACGGAACTTCCGCCGGTACCGCCGTTATTTTGACTTGTCAATACTGTGCGCTCAAAGCATTTTGCCTATCTTGTCCATATACGGACCGGGATTGAGCAAAAAGTCGTATTTTTCGGGCGCGGCGACAAACTCCGCGTAACAGGGTTTGCCGAAGGTTATGCCCAGTTCGGCGCATTGTGCCGGACGCACTTCCGCAATCGGCGGCAAGTCGGCATAGTTCGGGTTTTGCACGTATTTTATTTTGCCGGCGTCCTCGACGGCAAAATAGCTAAGTCCGTGGCGCTGCTTGACGGGCGCGTAGCACATCGGGCAGCTGACAACGGCAATGTTGCTGAACATGCTGGGCTCATCCAGCGTGTTTATTGAACAGTGGGCACAAAACGGCGGAATAATTATGGCCTCGCCGGCGTTGACGCGCACGGCCTTGACCCACTCTATCTGCGGCTGCTCTTCCTTGTCAAAATTCTTGCACTTTTGCAAAATGTAAAGGATGCTGCCGGAGATAACCTCGTAAACTTCCGGGTAGGTGTAGGTTTGACCTTCTATATAGCCGTGGTAATGGCCGGAAGTCTTTTTGTACTCGCCGCCGACCGTGCCGGGCATAATAGTGGTAATGTCATAGCGAAAATCGTACTTGCGGTAAAGTTCGCGGTCGCGCTCGAAGGCGACGTCGCGGTAAAAATCGTAGCAGTGCTCGTTTTCGTCTATGCCGTTTTCATTGTACAGCAAGCCCTTTAATCCGCCGGCATTTTTGCTGCCGCTGGACTCGCAGGTAAGACCGTCGCGGAACTCCAGAGCGCCGCTTTTTTCGTCGGCCCACACCGGCAGTCCGGAAGCCTTGACTTCAAACATTGTTTATACTTCCTTTACTTATGCTTTTTTCTTGTTTATGCTCTGCACCACAACGGCGGCGACAATTATAATACCCTTGGCAAGACCGTTGAGGAACGGCGGCACACTGGCGGCTATCAGGATGGTCGAGATCATCTGCATCATTATAGCGCCGAAGAAGGTGCCGATAAGGTGGCCGCGGCCGCCTGCCATTGAGGTGCCGCCGACCGCCACCGCGGCGATGGCGTCAAGTTCGTAACCGTTGCCGGCGTTGGAAGCGGTGACCGAGGACATGCGCGACGCGAGCAGGAACGCGGACAGACCCGCGAGCATGCCGACGTAGCACATAACAACCATCTTTACGCGCTTGGTGTTGATACCGGCAAGCTCAGAGGCGTGCTCGTTGGAGCCGGTCGCAAACACATAGCGGCCGAATTTCGTCCGGTTGAGCAAAAACGCCGTCAACAGCGCAATCAAAATGAAATATACCGGCAGTATCCAAACGCTGCCGCCGAAAAGCTTGGTGGTGGTCAGCGAGGCGAACTTGGCCAGAATATCCTTGTCGACTGCAAACGGGCCGCCCTGGCCTATCTGAGTAATTATTGAGCGGTAGGCGCACTGCGTTGCCAGCGTGGCAATAAAGGGCGCCATGCCCGCGCGCGCCACCAGCACACCGTTGACACTGCCGAGAATAAGCCCGAACAGCAAGCAGAAAAACAGCGTCAGCAATATACTGTGTGTATAGTTTAGCACCATTATTGCAAAACCGGCCACCAGCGCTACAATTGAGCCCACCGACAAGTCGATAAGGCCGGTAATGATGACCAGCGTCATGCCGCAGGCGATAACTCCGGTGATTGTGGAGTTGGCGAGCAGCGTGGACAGGCTGGAAATGCGCAGAAAGCGCGGGTTGAAATACAGCGCAATGGCTACGAGGACAATAAAGGAGATAAGGTAGCTGAACTTGCCGTAAAGCCCCTTAAAATTCTTCTCCTTGAACATTTTGATGGTTTGCTTCATTTTGACTTACTCCGCCTTTCTGTCTGATCCGGTGGCATAGTACATTATTTTGTTCTCGTCGAAATCCTTGCGGTCGAATGTCGCACTGATTTCGCCGTCGTACATAACGATGCAGCGGTCGCCTATCTTCGCTATTTCGGGGTATTCAGAGGTAAACACTATTATGCTAACGCCCTGCTGCGCCAATTTGTTTATCAGCTTGTATATCTCGAATTTCGCGCCGACGTCGACGCCCTGCGTCGGGTTGTCAAAAATATAAACGCGCGACTTGAGTTCCAGCCAGCGGCTGATAATTATCTTCTGCTGGTTGCCGCCCGAAAGCGAGGTTATTTCGTCTTCGGGGTCGCCTACTTTTACGTCCAGCGTCTTTTTGCAGTCGTCGTAAAGTGCCATCTGGTCGCTTTTTTTGACGACGAACCCTTTTTTGTCGTGGTTGAATTTTGCCATTGAAAGGTTGTCCAGAACGCTCATGTTGACTATTATTGAGCGCTCCTTGCGGTTGCGCTGAATCATACCAACGCCGTCGCGCATGACCGAGCGGATGCTTTTAAACTTAAGCGGCTTGCCGTCCAGCTCGACTGTACCGCCGGTAAACCTGCGCGCGCCGAAAAGCGCCTCGGCCAATTCGCCGCGGCCGTCGCCGGCAAGCCCGGTAAAGACCAGCACCTCGCCCTTGCGCAGCTCAAAGGAAACGTCGCTGAAGTATTTCTCGCAGCTCAGATGCTCCGCTTTTAACGAAACGCCCTCGCCGTGCTGTTCCTTTTCAATTACGTCGTTAATATTGCGGCCGACAAGCATGGCGGTCGCCTGCATTTCATCTATATCCTTTATGAACCCGTTGCCCACGACCTGGCCGTCGCGCAGTACCGTGTAGCGGTCACATATCTCGAACAGCTCGGGCATTTTGTGGGAAATATATATAATGCTGACCCCGCTCTCTTTAAGCTGTCGCATTATTTTGAACAGGTTTTTGATCTCTTCGTCGGTAAGAGCCGTGCTCGGCTCGTCCATTATTATCAGCTTTGACTCAAAAAGCAGCGCCTTAGCTATTTCTATAAGCTGCTTTTTGGAGGTGTCCAGTTCGTCGACAACGGTGGCCGGGTCAAGGTTTTCCAGGTTGACCTTTTTGAGCACCTCTGTCGCTTTGTCCTTCATCTCGCTGCGGCGGGTCAACTGACCGTATTTGGTCAACTCCTCGCCCAAAAACAGGTTTTCGTAAATATTCAGGTCATTTACCAGGTTCAGTTCCTGGTGGATAAAACGTATGCCGAGTTCAGTTGCGCGGCGCTCGTCCAGTCCGGTTATGTCCTGGCCGTCCAGCTCAACCGTACCGCTTGTGGGCTTAATAACGCCGCCCAATATATTCATCAGTGTCGACTTGCCTGCGCCGTTTTCTCCCAGCAGGCCGTGAATTTCTCCCTTTTCTACGGAGAAGTCGACGTTTTCCAGCGCGTGGACCGCGTCGAAATTCTTCACGATCTGTTTCATTTCCAAAAACATAGTTCTGCTCCCCTTGGCTGATTACTTATTGAGCGGTGGCCGGTAAAAATATCTTACCGGCCACCGACAATTAGCGTTACTTGCGCTTTTGCTTACAGATTATGCCTCGTCGGGATATCTGTATTTGTACTCGTCAGACTGACGGTACTCGTCGGCGTTGTCAAGACGGACCTGCTCCACGGGGACAAGGTGCAGACCGGTCTCGCCAGAACCGTACATGATGCCGACAGCAAGGTCGACAGCCTGACGGATCATGCCGGGCGCGTATGTGTTGGTGACGATGTTCAGTCCGAGCTCGTCAAGAGCGGGCTGCATCTCGTCGAGGACGGCCTTCTGGGCGCCGACGCCGACAAGAACTTCGATATTGGTCTGTTTGCCGTACTCACGCAGAGCCTGCAGGATGCCCAGCAAAGGCTCGTCGTCGTGGGTGTAGATGGCACGGACCTGGTCGATGGCTTCCTGGGTGGAGTTGGACAGCCAGTCGGTCATCTGCTCGTAGCCGGTGTCACGGGACCACATGGTCAGGAAGGTCTGGTCGGTGACAAAAGCGGAGTCGATGTTGTCGTTGTAGCTGGACGTACGCTCGACAGCGGCCTCAGAGGTGTCGCCCTCGAAAATCAGTACGTGGATGGTCTCGCCGGCGGCGATATCTTCCTCAAAATAGGTGTTGAAGTAGTTGGCAGCCTCGGTACCGACAGCAACCTGGTCGCCGGTCATCTCGGCGGTCGGGGTGAAGTCGGGTATAAGACGGTCATAAACTACCAGGGGAATGCCGGCGTCCATGATGGACTGGGCGGCGTTGGTCAACGGAGAACCGTCGATCGGCCAAAGAAGAACGGTGTCAATCTCGTACATCTCAAGAGCGGTGGCGATTTGGTCGGTCTGCTCACCGGCGTCGTCGGTGTTATAGACTTTGTACTCAAAGCCCTTTTCAGCAGAAGTGACCTCGAGAGCGCCAACGCACTGCTCGATGGACTCGGCGGTAAAGCCGTGGTCCGCACTGGGCATGAAGACTACCAGCAGGGGCTTGTCGCCGCTGTCGGTGTCTGAACCGCCGTTGCCGCACGCGACAAGCGCGAAGACAAGGACGAGGCTCAGTACGATTGCAAGAACCTTTTTCATTTACATATCCTCCTAATATTTTGTTAAACCGTCGTTGTGACGGTGTTAACCGGATTCAGTTGCCGTTAAAACGGCGTTATCACTCTACGGTGACCCATTTGCGCTCTTTTGCGCTCTCTAATATTTTATCACAAAGAACTATCTCGTGTCGACCCGTCTCGAAATTTGCATAGGGCGGGTTTTCCGACGGATGACCGATGTCGGCGTAAATAGCGCGGAAGCTGTTTTTAAACGCGTCCGGGAAGCCCTCGCCGTGCCCGCCGGGGTAAGCGGCGTTTACGCGTACCGACTCGTCGAGCATGCCGGGGTTCTTTTCAAACAGGCAGCTGTACTCGCCGCGGCGGCCCAAACGCACCTCGTTGCAGGTGTCGCAGCACCAGGTGGCGGACTGCTTCATTCCGGCAACGGTCAGCTCGAGCATGGCGTTGCGTCCGGGAATTATCTGGCTGAACACCGCGCTGCCGAGTGCACCGTTGGACAAACGGAACATCAGGTTGGCGTGGTCCTCGGTAGTGACGTCAATAACCTGGAAATTGTCAGCGCCGCCGGCCGAGCCGGTAAATGTCTCGCTGTTGGACGCGAGCGGTTTTTTGCGCTGCGGGTGCAGTATCATAAAGTCGGCACAAACCTCGCTCACCTTGAGACCGGTGATATTCTCAATAGTGTCAAGCCAATGGGTGCCGATATCAGACACGGCGCGGGTGGCGCCGGACTCTTTGGCCTCGACACGCCAGTTGTAGTCGGTGTCATAAAGCAGCCAGTCCTGGACAAACTCGCCGTATACGGCGTGAATCTTGCCGAACTCGCCCTTTTTGACCATTTCCTTCAGCTGCGCGGTCATGGGATACCAGCGGTTGTGGTAGTTGACGCCGCCGACCAGGTTTTTCTCCTTGGCCTTGGCTATCATCTTGTCAGCCTCTTCCAGCGTGACGCACATCGGCTTTTCGCAGACGACGTTGACGCCGTGGTCCATGGCATAAAGCGCTATGTCGCAGTGGGTAAAGTTAGGCGTGCAGATATGCAAAACGTCGAGATTTTCCTTGGCGATCATCTCTTTGTAGTCCGCATAGGCTTTGGGAACACCCAAATTGTCGGCTTTTTTGTCGCCGTCAACCGGGTCGGCAATGGCGACAACGTCAACGTTTCCCAGCCGGCGCAACGCCTCAATGTGGGCGACGCCGATAAAACCGACGCCGACTACGGCACTTCTGTACTTCTTCATAAATAATATCTCCTTTTGAATACGCCTTAGTCTTTAGTTTTTCAACGCGGCGTCAAAAGCGACGTCAGACGGCTTTATGCGCAGGTCCTTGACATATTTGCACGACTCGGTCGCGCCCTGAATGCGGTCCATACCGCTGTCTTCCCACTCTATGGAATATGGCCCCTCGTAGCGGGCGGCGTTGAGCTCGCGGACTATGTCCTCGAAATTGACCTGACCGCGGCCTATGCTGCGGAAGTTCCAGCGCCGGCGCGTGTCGCCGAAAACAAGGTGGGAGCCGAGAATGCTCGCGCAGTCCTCGTCGGAGATATATATGTCTTTGAAATGGACGTGGTAAATGCGGTCGGGATAGCTGCGAATAAGCATGTGCGGCTTAATTCCCTGCCACAGCAGGTGACTGGGGTCAAAGTTAAAGCCGACAGTTTCGCGGTAATCAAACAGTTCCAGGAACTGCTTGCAGGTGTAAATATCGTAGGCGATTTCGGTGGGGTGGACTTCCAGCGCGTATTTTATGCCCTGGCGGTCAAACTCGTCGAAAATCGGCGTCCAAAGCTCTTTCAGTCTGCCCATTCCGTCGGCGATCATCTGGTCGGTCGTCTGCGGGAAGGAATACCAGAAGTTCCAGATGGGCGAGCCGGTAAAGCTGGTCGAAACGTTCGCGCCCAGGTTTTTGCAAGCAGCCGGGATGTGCATCATCTGGTCTATTGCCCAAGCGCGCATCTCGTCGGGTTTGCCTTTGACCGACTCGGGAACCAGGTTGTTGTGACGGATGTCGTACTCGTCGCCGACAATCTGACCGGCGACGTGGCTGGAAAGCGCCCAGACCTTTAGGTCATACTTTTCGAGAATAGCCTTCTTTTCCTCTGCGTACGACTTGTCGTTGGCACACTTGACAGCGTCCATGTGGTCGCCGCCGGCGCCGATTTCAAGTCCGTCGTAGCCCATTTCGTGCGCGAGCTTGCAGACCTCCTCGAAAGGCAGGTCGCCCCACTGACCTGTAAGCAAAGTTACGGGATTCTTTTTCGCCATGTTACTGACCTCCAAGCATAATAATCTTTGCGCGCTGCTGCGCGGTTATTTCTTCTACCTATTATAGATAGCCGAAATTGATAGTCAACATTTTAATTGAATTTGTAATTAATTTTTGTTATTTCAACAATTTTTCTGCAAATTATTTGTTTATTTCGCTCTGTCCCCGCTTTAGCGGCGCGGCGCTGCTATTATTATTAACAAAATGTCTTGTCTCAGTAATTTTTCGAACTATAAAAGCTTACCCGTCATTTTTTATTTCCCGGTGGCTTAAACGCTCAGCATTCCGGCAAACGCAACTGCTGTTTTCTGGGCTAGTGCGCAAAAGCGCAATAAAAAAGCGCACCCGCCGCACAGCTGCGGGGCGCGCTTTTTTGGCGCGGTGAATTCTATTCGCAGTAGCGCACCACACCGACAACTTTGCCGAGTACAGCGACTTGCTCGCACATTATCGGCTGGTAGTCGGGGTTGCACGGGCGCAGTTCTATTTTGCCGTCGGTGTGATAGAGCTTTTTACAGGTAGCCTCGTCTTCAATAAGCGCGACAATTGTGTCGCCGTCGTCACACGACGGTGTGCGCCGCGCGACAATGTAGTCGCCGTTTAGTATGCCGGCGTCGCGCATGCTCTCGCCCTGTATGCGCAGCGCAAAAAGCTCGGAGCTTTTGTAGCGCAAATTGTCGAAGGCAATATAGCCGTCAATATTCTCCGCCGCCAAAATAGGCGCGCCGGCGGCGACTGTGCCCACAATAGGCACGCTGAGCGTCGCCGACTCGCGGTTGAGCGAAACATTGCGGCGTTTGCCGGTGTCGATATTTATAGCGCCGTCGTCCTCAAGCTCGTGCAAATAGCGGTGGACTGTGGCGGTGGACTTTATACCGAGCGCGGCGCATATCTCCCGCACCGAGGGCGGCGTATTGAAGGAATTGTCGACAAGATACTGTAAAATCTCGCTTTTCAAATTCTTATTCATATCCCTGCTCCAAACGTTTGTTTTATAAAACCAGTATAGCAAACCCGCCGCAAAAAAACAATATCTTACGCAATTTATTTGCGAGCTAATTTATTTAACATTTATTCATACAGGCTTAACACTTTTTCCTGCGGCCGATTATATAATGTGATTGTAAGAGTTTACCGCATGCAAAGTACATGAATTATTCCTCTTCATTACTGTTACCCCTTATAACCTCGAGCCGCGACAATTTGTCGCGGCCCATTTTTTTACCTTGTGGACGGTTGGCTGACTCTGTGCTATACTCTGGTCGTCAACGGCCAGGCACTGTAAATATACCGCCGGCATGGGCCCGGTGCAGGTGGAACGGGAAAAGAGCCGGGAAAACGCTTTCGATACCAGCTGCGCGTTTTACGGCGAAAAACCACACGGCGCTTTCGACCGGGGCGACCGTACGAAAAATCAAAAGCAGCCGGGTGTTTAAGGCTGAGAAATTCCTCTCGTGCTGAATTTCAACCTCCAAGGGAGAGACTAACATAAAAAATTTTGCAAACGTCATTACCTGCTCAAGATTTGTCTTCGCTCTCGCCGTCATTGTCAGCGCGCCGTTCTCGCCGCTGTTCTGGGCGGCCTATTGTTGCGGGGTGCTCAGCGATTTGGCAGACGGATTTGTCGCCAGAAAACTGCACAGCGAGAGCGACGCCGGCGCAAAGCTCGACAGCGCTGCGGACGTGCTCTTCGCGCTGGCAATAGCCGTTTTCGCCGCCAAAAGCAACCTGGTGCCGCTGTGGCTGTGGTGGTGCGCGGCGGGCATTGCCCTGCTTCGCTGCACCGGCTATCTGATAGGCTGGCGCAAATACCGGACTTTTACCGCAATACACACCTACGCCAACAAAATTACCGGCGCTCTGCTCGTGGCGGCGCCGCTGCTTATTCACATTGCGGGCATAACCGCCGCGGGCGTCGTCTTCTGCGCGGCGGCACTGGTATCCACAATAGAAGAAATTATTATCGTAACCGCCTGCAAAAAACTCGACCGCGACTGCCGCAGCGCGCTGACAATGTAATTGCGCGCTGCCGAAACAGACAACCGCGCCCCACCTTAACGATAAGCGCGGTGTGCTCTGAACGCAAAAACGCCTTTTGTCAGCTGCCAACGGGGCGTTTCGGTTCGTCTGGTTAGGCTCGTGTGAATTTCGCGAAGGGAATCTGTGCCAAAGCACAAAAACAGGGCGGCGCCGTTTTGAATAGCGGCGCCGCCCTGAAAGTTATATTGTCAAGCTCCCTTACGGCAGCCCGCTTTGCTGTCTTTCGGCAAGCTCAGTCGCGCGCGCAGTCGGCGACGAAGGCTTGGAACACGCGCAGGTGCACGGAGTCGAGCGGCATGCGTTCGGGGTGCCACTGCAAGCCGAGGAAAAAGCGGCCGTACTCGGGCATCTCCACCGCCTCGCTCACGCCGTCGCTCGCCTTTGCGGTTATCTGCAGCGGCGGCACCGTGCGCGCACAGGCCTGGTGATGGATGGAATTTACCTCAAGCTCGCTCGCGCCGTATATTGACGCCACCAGCGAGCCCTCTTTTAGCGTGACGCTGTGGCAGGGTTTGTCGGTCTGGTCGTCGTGCCAGTGGTCAAGCGCGCCCTCGCACTCTTTGAGCGTGTCCTGGTAGACGTCGCCGCCGAAAAAGATGTTCAGAATCTGCTCGCCGCGGCATATGCCCAGCATTGGCTTGCGCGCTTCGTAAAACGCGCGGATGAGCCGGTATTCAAGCCGGTCGCGGTCGTCGTCAATCTTTTTGCACCAGCTTTTGACGCTTTGGCCGAACAGCGCCGGGTTGACATCGCAGCCGCCCGGCAGCAGCAGTCCGCCGTAGCCGGCCGCTATCTTGGTCGCCTCCTCGTCACTGTCCACATATTTGAATCTGACCGCCTGCGCTCCGGCAGCAGCCAACTTTTGCTCGTACCTTTCGGTGGAGTCCCCAATGTCGGTTATTGCAATATTGACGCTCATAAAAAATACCTCTTAACGCCTAATTCCCAAATATTATATCATCGGTGTCGCTCAATGTGTAGCAATTGCCGAAAATCCGGCAATACGTCTGGAAATCGCCGCGCCAATAGTTTATAATTCGTGTAGTTTGCAGACCATGGAGGTATTATTAATTGAATGTAAAAGTGACCGCCGACAGTACCTGCGATCTTCCATCTGAAATTGTTGCCAAATACGGCATCGAAATAGTTCCATTATATATTATGATGGACGACAAGGCCTACCGCGATACGATAGATATCACCCGCCCCGATGTTTTCGCCTATTTTGAAAAAACCGGCAAGCTGACACAGACAGCCGCCGTCAACACCGAGGATTACCGCGAGGTATTTGCCCGCAACCTTAAAGACCACGACGGATTAGTCCACTTTACAATAAGCAGCGAGATGTCCAGCTGCTACCACAACGCCTGCGAGGCAGCAAAAAAATTCAAGAACGTCTATGTTGTCGACTCTCGCAATCTCTCGTCCGGCATCGGGCAGTTGGTTATTGACGCCGCCGAACTCGCCCGGGACGGCAAGTCCGCCAATGAGATATTCAAAGCCGCCGAGGAGCGCAAAGAACTGCTCGACGTAAGTTTTATTCTCGACACTCTCACCTACCTTGCCAAGGGCGGGCGCTGTTCTTCACTGTTGGCACTCAGCGCCGGGCTGCTGCAAATAAAGCCCTGCATAGAGGTAGTCAACGGCACTATGGGCGTCGGCAAAAAATACCGCGGCAAAATGGTACAGGTGCTGCAAAGTTATGTCCGCGACCGGCTTGAGGGACGCGACGACATCGACTACGGCCGCATCTTTATTACCGACTCCGGCTTTTCGCAGGATGTTATTGACGCGGTGACCGAGACCGTAAAAGAGTGCGGCCCCTTCAAACAGATACTTTATTCTCAGTCCGGCTGCACCATCTCCAACCACTGCGGTCCCAATTGCCTGGGTATTCTCTATTTCCACACCGCAAAATAAGCATTTTTTTAACGGCCGCTGAAGGACATCTTTCGGCGGCCGTTTTTTGGGAAAGTGGCGAGCGCCCCACCGAGCCGCCAACCACTTGCCCGCCTCAAGCGCGCCGCAGCTCGTTTTTAAGCGGACAAATTCCCGCAGCGCGGGTAAGTTTTTTACCGCGGCGGAAAGGACAGAATATGCCGACTTTACCTGCAGAACCAACAGCGCAGGAAATACGCTCGCTTATCGGCGAAAAAGATTTTGGCTACTGGAACGCTCTGCGCGCTGAAATTGACCGGTTGTACGATATGAATCACCAATGGAACGACGGCGGCAAAAAATGGGTTTACGAGTACAAATACCGCCGCGGGGGCAAGACGCTGTGCGCTTTTTACGCCAAGCGCGACGCGATGGGCTTTATGCTTATTTTCGGAAGTAAAGAGCGTGACAAAATCGCAACTATTCGCAGCGAGCTGAGCGAGCGCGCTCTGAACACATACGACGCCGCGCCGACCTACCACGACGGCAAGTGGGTAATGTTCGACGCGCAAACCGATATCGGCGACCTGAAATTGCTGCTGGCAGTCAAGCGCAAACCGAACCGGTAGCTTTCGCCGGACACGGGGCCGAAAGTCCAAACACAAACAAACGCGCCGCTGTTCTAATTGAACAGCGGCGCGTTAAACATACCCGTGCGGGCGGCAGCGGCTCCGGTCGGCTTTTTTGAGCCAAACGCGCCGCTTATTCGCTCACTTTTAGTCTGTCGCCGGCAGTGCGCTCCAGCAGGCTGTTTGCCGTCAGATACTCGTCAAATATCTCCCGGCAGGAGGTGGCGACAACGCGCGGCTTGGCGTTTTGCTCAACTTCCTGCGGCGTCACCGCAAGGAAGTCCTGCAAATTTACAATATGAAATTCCTGCAGCCCGACGCTGTAAAGTCTGTCGTCGGCGACCGGCTCGCCCTCAAACGTAAATTCCCGCAATATTTTCTCGCTGCGGGCATAGTCTATACTGACGCCGTGCGAAAACTGGTAGAACTCCGTGTGTCCGGCAAAAGCCTCGTCGCGCAGAATGTACAGCACCATGCGCCTTAGCTGCGCGCCGGTTACTTTGAGCAACGTCACCGCGTCGTCGTAGGGGAAGGCCTCCACGAGGTCGCCGTAGGTGATAATCGGCCCAATTTTCTCTATGCGCACACTGCCCGAGCCCAGCAGCATTATGTCCAGCCCGAGCGAGTCGCGCAAAATGTCGGCAAAAAGGTCGCCGAGCTCGGTCTCGCGGTTGCGCTGCGGGTGGGTCAGCTGCCGCGCCAGACGCGTAACTATGCGGCCGTACTTTTCGTCGGTAATGTTTTTATACCCGGCAATCAGGTTTTCCAAGCCGGCGTCGCGCAAACAGTGCGAGTCGTCAATGGGCACTGTTTGCCACTTGTAAGAATCTATTGCGTTGCGCTCGGTGTCGACAACTATGTCAAAACGGCCAATCTGGTCGGTGCCGGTGCCGGCTTGAACTATCAGAATGTCGTTGACCTTTTCGGGCTGCGCGAGAATGGTGTGGGAATGCCCGCCGATAATAATATCCACGCCCCAGGCGGGGTCAAGCGCGGCGGCCAGCTTTTTGTCCTCCTCTATGCCTATGTGGGTCAGCAAAACGGTCAAGTCGACGTCGACGGCATTGTATGTGTTGCATATTCTGCCCACTTCGGCTGCCGCCGCGTCAATGTCCACAAACGAGCCTATCAGCCCGTCCTGCTTGGTCTGCGCGAGCACCTCCTCGGTAATTACGCCGATAAACAGTATCTTCATGCCGTCGCGCTCAATTATCTGGCAGGGCTTGAACAGTCTCGTGTGGTTGGTGCGGATAAAGAAGTTGGCGTTAATTATCGGGAATTTGGCGCACTTTTCGACAAACAGCAAGTGGGAAATGCCGTAGTCAATTTCGTGGTTGCCTATAGTCACCACGTCCGGCGCCAGCAGATTCATTATTTCTATGGTCGAAATGCCCTTGTACTCGCTGTCAATAACCGAGCCTCGGAACATATCTCCCGCTATTGCGTAAATAGTGTTTGGTGCTTTTTGGCGGGTCTCGCTGACATACCCCGACAGCATTGAGACACCGCCTAACAGTCGGTCGTCTGCCTCTTCGGCGAGAAAGTCCCCGTGCAGGTCGTTGGAATGCAGCAGTGTCAATTTCTTGAGATTCTTCATGGCAGTGTGTTCCTTTCAACAGTAATGTCCTGCGCGGCGCGGCCTGCGGCGAAAAAACAGAGCGCATGGTTTCATGCGCTCTGTGGTTTTCCTGATTTCCCGCACGGCGCGCTTTTTTCAGTCCTCGCCGAAACCTGTTTCAATAAGCGCGCACAGCGCGTCGACCGCCTGCTGTTCGTCGTCCCCTTTGGCGCAGAGCTCCACTTCCTCGTCCTTACAGACGCCCAGCGACAGCAGCATGACGATTGATTTGGCGTTGACGGCCTCATCCTCGCTCTCTGCGGTCTTGCGAATTGTGATTTTGCTCTCGTAGCCCTTGGCAGCGCTGACAAAATCAGACGCCGGGCGCGCGTGCAGACCGCTTTTGTTGATTACCTTCGTTACTTTGCTGTACATAATACAATCCTCCTAAATCAATTCGCTGAGCGAATTTTTTAAGTATTCTTCGACCTGCGCCGCTGTGTGCAGCGAGCGGGCCGTGTCGGCAAGCTCGCGGGCCTTTTGCGTGCTCAGTCCACGAATTACGCGCTTTATTTGCGCGACGGACGCGAGCCCCATACTCAGCTTGCGCATGCCAAGACCAATAAGTACCGGTGCCGCAAGCACGTCGCCGCCGAGCTCGCCGCACACGCAAATGGGCTTGCCGGCCTTGTTGAACTGTTCGACAACGTAACCGATAAGCCGGAACATTGCCGGGTGGTAGCTCTGGTAATAGCTGCTGACGGCCGGGTTGAGCCGGTCGACAGCTGTGGAGTACTGGCAAAGGTCGTTGGTGCCTATACTGGCAAAGTCGACCTCCTGCGCGGCTATGTCGGCAATAATTGCTATTGAGGGTATTTCTATCATTATACCGAGCTTGACGTTCGGCGCGTAGGGGATGTTGTCGGCGTCCAGTTCTTTTTTTACATCGTCAATTATCTGCTTTGCGCGGTGGATGTCGTCCATACTGCCGACCATCGGCAGCATTATCCACAAGTTGCCGTGCACCGACGCGCGCAGCGCGGCGCGCAGCTGGGTGCGGAATATGTCTATCTCGTCGAAGCACAGCCGCAGCGCGCGCTTGCCGAGAAAGGGGTTGTCCTCTTTGGGCAGGTTCATGCATTGCAGTGTCTTGTCGCCGCCGATGTCGAGTGTGCGCAGCGTCACCGGACGCTCGCCGAAGCGCTGCAGCACTTTTTTGTAAATATCGTACTGTTCGTCCTCGGTTGGCAGCACATCGCGGCCCATATAGAGAAACTCTGTGCGAAACAGTCCGACAAGGTCGACGTACTTTTCGCCCTCAAGCTCGGTCGCGTCGGCCGAGCCGATGTTCAGCCCCAGCTCTATGCGCGCGCCGTCTGCCGTTACCGGCTCGCTGTCAATATATTTTTTAACATCCGCGGCTTTTTTAAGGTAAGCGGCGCGCTTTTCGCCGTATTCGGCGCACATGGCGCTGTCGGGCTCGCAGAACAGGTTTCCGTTCACGGCGTCGACAACTACGTCGGCGTCGTTTTGTATAAAGCCCATCAGGCCGCTGACGCCCAGCAGCGCCGGTATTTCGTAGCTGCGCGCAATAATTGCCGAGTGTGAGGTGGCGCCGCCGACCTCGGTGACAATCGCCAGCACTTTGCTGCGGTCGAGCGTCGCCGTGTCAGAGGGAAAAAGGTCGTGCGCGGCAACAATAACGGGTTTTTCCAGCGAGGCAAGGTTGCGCTCTATGCGCCCGACCCAGTTGCGCAAAAGCCGGTTGCGCACGTCAAACAAGTCGGCGACACGCTCGGCAATAAGCGGGTCTTTCGTCTTGCTGATAAGCTTGACGAACTTGCCGTAGGTTTTGAATATTGCCCAGTCGGGGCAACAGAGATCCTCGCTGACGAGCTCGGTAATCTCCTCGTCTATGGCCTCGTCGTCAAGTATCTCAATGTGCGCCGCAAATATTTTTGCCTTGTCCGGGTCGTTTTGTGAAAGCTTTTCAATAATCGCGTCCAACTCGGCGCGCGCTGCGCTTTTGGCGGCGCGGTAGCGCTCCAAATAGTCGTCGACCGCCTCTTTCGCAATCTCGCTCTCGGTTATTTTCGGGTCAAAAGGCTCGTAGCGGTATACCGGACCGACGGCGATTCCTTTTGAAACTGGGTTTCCCTTGTACTGCTGCATTTTTCGCTCCTTTTATATCTGCTCTTTATTTATGCACTGTAATATTTTCGCGACGCCCAACGCCACGCCGTCGGCGTCGTTGCTCGCACAGACGAAGTCGGCGCGCTGCTTGACGTCGTTCGGGGCGTTGTCCATAGCCACCGCCAGACCCGCGGCGGCAAACATCGGCAGGTCATTGTAAAAGTCGCCGAAGGCGCAAACGGCGCTGTCTTCAAGTCCCAATATCCGCGCTGCCGCGCGGGCGCCGTCGCCCTTGTTAACGCCGGCGGCGACTATCTCCATACAGTCCGGGTCGGAGAAGAAGAAGTCGAACTCCGTTTTTGTTTTCAGGTAAGCTTCAACTTTTTCGTGGATTGTGCGCGGCTCGCCGCGGCGGCGCTGAACGAGAAACTTGGTAATTTTGCGCGCGCCGGCGTCGGCGTCGCCGTAATATTCAAGCCGCATCTGCGCAAGACCGGCAGCGCGCGCGGACTCGTTGTAAACGCGAAATTTCTCTATGCGCTCGCTGTCGCGCGCGAACAGGGATTGCTGCTCGCTGAGCGTCACAACGTCGGCGCCGAGACTTTGACAGTAGGCCAGCAACCGCAGCGCCGCGCCGGGCTCTGGCAGTCGCTCATACACAACCGCGCCGCTGCCGGCGTCGAATATCTGCGCGCCGTTGGCGGTTATTACCGGCCCGCTCAAATTCAGTTCGCGCACAAAGTACCCGAGCATTGACCAGACCCGTCCGGTACAAAAGGTAAAGTGTACCCCGGCGGCGCGCGCCGCCGCGGCCGCGGCGCATGTTGCCGCGCTCAAGCGCTTTTTTGAGTCGAGCAGCGTGCCGTCCATGTCGGCAACTATAAGTCTTATTTGCTGCGCGCGCTGCGAAAACTGCGCCGCGCTCAGCACGCCGAGCGGCTCTCTATAAATTCACGCGCCTTTTGCAGCACCTTGCGGTCGTTGCGGTAACTCAGCGCCGTGCCGGCGTCATCCAGCGGCAGCCAGCGCGCAGCGCTGACCTCCTCGGGCTGCAAGCTCAGCTTGCTGTCAATGTCCACCACAGTCGCAAAATAGCGCACCGTTTTCATGCAGCCGGGCTTGGGCGAGTATTTGACCGTGGCGCTGAAGCCCTGTTCGGGTTCTACGCGCAGTCCGGTTTCTTCCAGGACTTCTCTTTTGGCGGTTTGCAGTTGGGTCTCGCCGCTCTCAATATGTCCTTTCGGAAACGACCAGTGGCCGCCCTTAAGGTTTTGTGTCAGCAGTATCTTCCAGCCGCCGTCAGCGGCAAAAATGACACAGCCGCACGAATATTCGTATTTCATTGCAGCCTCTTTCCCGCGGCGCCGCTCAAATCATTTGCGCAAGTATCTCGTTGGAGACGAGAAAACCCCGCACGGTAAAACGGACGACGTCGCCGTCAAAAATCAAGAATTCCGCCTCGGCCAGTTCTCTCATCACGGTCAGTTTTTCTTCTTTGAAGCGGTAGTTATACAATTTGTATAGTTTTTCTAACGATAAACCTTCTGTTGTGCGCATACGGCAGATAATGTAGTCGGTGGCGTCAACAGCGCCCTCGTCGTGCAGCAATTCCACTCCGCCGTCAGGGACATTTTCGCTGTAAAGCCGGCAAAACTGCGCAAGGTCGCGCTCGCAGCTGTAGCGGCGGCCGGCAATGCTGCTGTGCGCGCCCGGGCCGATGCCAATATAGTCCTCGCAATTCCAGTATTTCAAATTGTGCCGGCCGCGCTTGCCGTCGCGGGCGAAATTTGAAATTTCGTACTGAGCAAAACCGTAGCCGGCAAGCTCCCCGACACACTGCTCGTAGAGGTCTGCGGCGGTGTCGTCGTCTATTGGACCGTCGGGCCAGCGCTGCGCATAGGGAGTGCCCGGCATTATTTTCAGCAGATAAGCGGAAATATGTGTCAACGGCAGCGCGGCGAGCCGGGCGAGCGTGCGCGACAGCGACCGGGCAGTCATGCCCGGTATCGCCAGCATGACGTCGGCGCTGACATTGTTAAAACCGGCCGCAAAGGCGAGCCTTAACGCTTTAAGCGCGCCGGCGGAATCGTGTCGGCGGCCGAGCGCTGCGAGTTCGCCGTCGTCCAGCGACTGCACGCCGAGCGAAAGCCGGTTGACGCCGGCGGCGCGCAGCGCACCGAGCAGTTCTGCCGTACAGTCGGCGGGGTTCAGCTCACAGCTGACCTCGGCGTCAGCGCCTATTTTATAGTTGTCGAAAGCGGCGCGCGCCAAGCGGGTTATCTGCTGCGGCGTCAATTGCGAGGGCGTGCCGCCGCCGAAATACAGCGAGTCGGCCGCCGGCGCGGGCAGTGCGCGCATTTGGTTTTGCGCCGCGGCGACATAAGTCTCTTTTGCAGTGCCGTTTGCGGCCAGGGAATAAAAATCGCAATAGGGACATTTGCGCGCGCAAAAAGGGACATGGACGTATACGCCGGCACTCATTCGTCGAGCTTGAGCACTGCGGTAAATGCCTCGCTGGGCACCTGTACGCTGCCGAGCTGCCGCATTTTCTTTTTGCCCTCTTTCTGCTTTTCCAGCAGCTTCTTTTTGCGGGTGATGTCGCCGCCGTAGCACTTGGCCAGCACGTCCTTGCGCATGGCTTTAACCGTCTCGCGCGCTATTATGCGCCCGCCCACGGCGGCCTGTATCGGCACTTCAAAAAGCTGGCGGGGAATATTGTCCTTTAATTTTTGCGCGACCGTGCGCCCGCGGTTGTAGGCCTTGTCGGTGTGGACTATAAACGACAGCGCGTCGACCGCCTCGCCGTTTATAAGAAAGTCCAACCGCACCAGTTTGCTCTCGCGGAAACCGTCAAGCTCGTAATCGTAGCTCGCGTAGCCGCGGCTGCGGCTTTTGAGCGAGTCGAAAAAGTCGTAGATTATTTCACCGAGCGGCATTTCGTAGTGAAGATCCACCCGCTCGGCGGTGAGGTATTTCATGTCGACGAACACGCCGCGGCGGTCCTGGCAAAGCTCCATAATAGTGCCGACATATTCCGACGGCGTGTAGATATGCGTCGCGGCAAAGGGCTCCTCCGCCTTGGCAATTACCGAAGGGTCGGGGTAGGCGGTGGGATTGTCGACCATCATCACCGTGCCGTCGGTTTTGGTTATGCGGTAGACGACGCTGGGAATGGTGGTTATTAAGTCGAGGTCAAACTCGCGCTCCAGGCGCTCGACAATGATTTCCAGGTGCAAAAGGCCCAAAAAGCCGCAGCGGAAACCGAAGCCCAGCGCCGCCGAGGTGTCGCCCTCAAACGAGAGCGAGGCGTCGTTGAGCTGCAATTTTTCCAGCGCGTCACGCAGCTCGCCATAGCGGGCGCCGTCGGCCGGGTAGATACCGCAAAAGACCATCGGCACCGCTTTGCGGTAGCCTGGCAGCGGCTCGGCCGCCGGCCGCTCGGCCGCGGTAACGGTATCGCCGACGCGGGTGTCGCGCACTGTTTTTATGCTCGCCGTTATATAGCCGACTTCGCCGGCAACAAGGCTTTCGCACTCAAACAACCGCTGTGCGCCCATATGACCCAGCTCAACAATCGTAAACTCGGCACCGGTCTGCATAAGCCGAATGCGCTCGCCTTTTTTTACTGTGCCGTCGACGACGCGCACATTAATTATAACGCCCTTGTAGCTGTCATAGACGCTGTCGAATATCAGCGCCTTGAACGGCGCTTTTTCGTCGCCGTGCGGCGCCGGCACGTCGCTGATGACGCGCTCTATAACCTCGGCAATGTTGGTGCCGCGCTTGGCGGAAATGCGCGGCGCGTCCATTGCGGGAATGCCGATCTCGTCCTCAATTTCCTTGGCCACGCGTTCGGGGTCGGCAGAATTTAGGTCTATTTTATTCAACACGGGCACTATTTCCAGACCGTGGTCGGCCGCCAAATAGGTGTTGGCCAGCGTCTGCGCCTCTACGCCCTGGGTCGAGTCGACAACCAGCACCGCGCCCTCACACGCCGCGAGCGAGCGCGAAACTTCGTAGCCGAAGTCGACGTGGCCCGGGGTGTCAATCAAATTAAGCTCGTAGGTCTTGCCGTCACGCGCCAGGTAACTCATAGTGACGGCGCGCGCTTTTATTGTTATACCGCGCTCCTGCTCAAGCTCCATGTCGTCGAGCACCTGCGAGGTCATAGTGCGCTCGTCCACGGCCGAGCACAGCTCAAGTATGCGGTCAGCCAGCGTGGACTTGCCGTGGTCAATATGGGCTATTATGCAAAAGTTGCGGATGTTTTCCTGCATGTGTTGCTCTTTCCTGTGGTCTTTATTGAAATATTATAGCATACCAGCCGCCGAACTGACCAAAAAAAGCCCCGTTTGCACGGGGCTTTCGGGTAGAATTATTTTCAACAATTTTATGCAAGTTGTTTAAGCGCCGCCACAAGCACCTCGCCCAGCAGTCGGCCGGTATACTGCGCTTCCGCCAGCGAGTTGCCGTGCGAGCCTATTTCTATAAGCAGCGCGCCGGTGCTCATGTTCTGGTTATAGCGGCGGTAATCGACCAGCACCGGTCGGGCAAGCCCCGGGTAGAGCTGCGCCGCCGTGTCCTGAATTAGGCCGGCAAGACGCAGATTGTAAAGGCAGTTGGGCATTTCCATTGTGCCGTCGTCAATGCCAGATATTATCATGAACTGGGCCGCTTTTTGCCCGTTTATCTCCACCACCGGCTTGTAGCGCACGCCGTCGGACTCTATACCGTCGCGGTGCAGGTCCAGTACCACACTTATGCTCGGGTAAAGCGCCAGGTACTCCGCTATGGTCTGTCTGCTGCGCGAATAGGCGCCGTTGTAGGCCGGGTAGTCGTGCTGCACGTCGCTTTGCACCGTACAAATTCCGTTGGCGTTGAGCACCGCCGCCGTCACCGCGCCGACGCTGACCATGTTGAGAGAATTGTCCGTACTGCGCGTAGAGTAGGAATAGTCGTAATACCCCACGTCATAGCGGTCGTAACACTCTGTGGCGTGGGTATGGTATATCAACACCTGCGGCTCGTCAGAATTGAGCTCAATAGTTATTTCCGGCGTCAGCGCCGCGGCTGCCGCCAGGGTGTCGCTGTCCGTTTCGGTCTTGTTGTAAAGCGCGCCGCTGCCGCGCCAGAAATAAGCCGAGGAACTGCCGGGAGAATACGAGGTTTCAACTATTGTGCCGCGACTTTCCGCCGGTATGTTCTCGGCGCCGCTGTTATCTGTCGGCGCCACAGCGTCAGCCGCCGTTTCCGGCTGCGCTTCCACATACCAGTTTTCAAAGCCCGGCGTGCTGTCGTCGTTGACCGAGGCCGTCAGCGGCTGCGGTTGGGTTACGGCGCTCAGCGCCGCCGCCGGAAAAAGCACGCTCAACCCAAGCGCCGCGAGCGTGTCGGCAGCTCGCGGCAGGTTGAGCGCGGCAGCGCCCAGCGCGGCCGCGCTCAACAGCGCCACCGCCGCCAGCGACAGGTCATGTCCTTTTTTTTCGCGTTTTTTCACGGTACACCTCCCGCAGCGCCGCGCCGCTTTCAACTGTGATAATTGTATGCGGCGCTCACGCCCGCAATAACAAAATCAAAATAAAAAAAACATTGATTTTTGGCGGTTGTAATGGTATGATTATGCTTGCTGTACGGCAGCGCAAAGGAGGTGGGACCATGCCGAACATCAAATCTCAGAAAAAGCGCGTAATCACTTCCGCCAAGGCGGCAATAGCCAACAAGGCGGTCAAGAGCAATCTCAAATCCACACTCAAAAAGGCTGACGTTGCCATCGCCGACAATGCCGAGGACAAAGAGTCCGTGCTGCGCGCAGCAGTTTCCACTGTTGACAAAGCCGCCAAAAAGGGCATTATCAAAAAGAATACCGCCAATCGCCGCAAAGCGGCGCTTGCGCGCAAGGCATCCGCAGTTAAGAGCGCTGAGTGATTCACACAAAACGAGCCGCAGACCACCGGTCTGCGGCTCATTTTCTTTAAGCGACGTCAGCTTTGGTCTTTTGAGCGGAATATCAGCGCGACGACGAGTCCGCACATGAGCGAGGCGGCAATGCCGGCCGCGGCGGCGGTAAATCCGCCCGTAAGCACGCCCAGCAGTCCGCGCTCGGCAACCGCCTCTTTGACGCCGGTATAGAGCAGATGTCCGAAACCGACGATAGGCACCGTTGCACCGGCGCCGGCAAATTCTGCGAGCGGCCCGTACAGTCCCAATGCACTCAGTATCACCCCCGTTACAACGAAGCCGGTAAGAATGCGCGCCGGCGTTAGTTTTGTGTAATCAATTAGCACCTGTCCCACAAGACAAATAGCGCCGCCGACCAAAAAAGCGATAAGATACTCCATAACTTCACCTCAAGCTTATTTTCTGCCGCCCTGCTTTGAATATGCGCCCTCGCTCGCGCCGCGGCGCACAAAAGTTAATATTTACGCGTTTACAAACGGTTATAATACGATTATAATTAATTATGTTTATTCATCAGCGCACTGTCGCTGCCAAAAGAGGTATTTTAATGACTAAAAAGCAAATAATCGGCATTGTTGTCGCCGCCGTGGCATTTATTGCCGTCGGGGTGAGCAGCGTTATGTCAAAAGCGCTCGTCGGCTCGCTGAGCAGCGCCGTTATCGACTCCGGCGTCCAGTCCAGCACCGCGCCGAGCGAGGCATACATCGGCGTGCTGGCCATAGAGAGCAGCATTGCCTCCACCTACAATTCTGCCGGCGAGGCTATCAGCGGCTCGCCGCTGGCACTTATTGAAAGCTTTGCCGCCGACGCCGACTGCCGCGGCATAATGCTCTATCTCAACTCGCCGGGCGGTTCGGTCTACGGCACAGACGAGGTCTACCGCGCGCTGCTCGACTACAAGCAGCAGACCGGCAACCCGGTCTATGCCTGGGGCGCAAGCACCGTTGCCTCCGGCGCCTATTATATTTCCTGCGCCGCCGACGAGTTTACCGCCGACCGCAACTGCTGGGTCGGTTCAATAGGCGTTTACGTTCAGCACACCGACGTCTCGGCACTGATTGACTCTCTCGGAATTGACGTCACCTATATCACAACCGGCGAAAACAAAGCCATGGGCAATATCTACACGCCGCTCACCGAAGAGCAGCTGGCAATTTACCAGGCGCTTATTGACTCCGCCTACGAACAGTTTCTCGGCATTGTCATGGACGCGCGCGGTTACAGCCGCGACGAGCTGCTGCCGATAGCCGACGGGCGCGTCTACACCGCCGACCAGGGGCTTGAAAACGGCCTTATTGACGGCATAGAAACCTACGACGAGGCCTGCGCGCGCGCAATGAGCGAGTGCGGCGCCGCAAGTATGTATGCGCCGCGCGAGTCGGTCAGCTGGCTCGACTCGCTCACCTCGCAGCTGGCGGCGTTGCTGCCGCGCAGCGACACCCAGTCGGCGCTCGATTTTATTGAAAATGCCGACGACCAGACGGTGATGTATTATGCCGAATTCTGATGCCGGAGTCAATATCGTTTTCGACGTGCAGACCGGCGAGCCCAGCTATACTTCGGGCGACTGGCAAGGGCGGGTCGTTTACGCGGGCTTCTTCCCGCGGCTGGCGGCTTTTGTGCTCGACATGCTGCTCGCGGGCGGTCTGGCGCTGAGCCTTACTTTGCCGCTGCGGTTTGTCTCTTTCGCTAACACAGCGTTTCTCTTTGACTACTCCTTGCTCGACGTCGCCAAATTTCTGCTTATCGCAGTTTATTTTGTTCTCTTTACCCATTTTTTCGGCTCCACTCCGGGTAAACTGCTGCTGCGCTTGCGGGTCATCTCACTGCGCAGCGCCGGCGGCAAGGTCAGCTTTTTTGACGCGCTTTACCGCGAGACAGTCGGCCGTTTCATCAGTTCGCTGCTGTGTATCGGCTATATTGTGGTCGCTTTCGACTCGCGCCACCGCGGCTTTCACGACATGCTCTGCGACACCGCAGTGATCTACCGCTAGGGAGAATAAAATGGCCAAGCTTACAAAAGAACAGATAATCAGACGCAACCGCCGCATCCGCCGCACACTCAGCGGCGCCGTCTTCACCATCTTCGCTGCCATCGGTGTGGTCGCAGTGGTGATATTCGGCGCGCAGCTGGTAGTCAAGGCAATGGATGACAGCGACGAAAAGGCAGCTTACGAGTCGCTTTTTGAGACTGTCGTCGCTCTTGACCCGACCCCGTTTACCATGGACGGCGAGACCGTCCCGGACGACCTGCTGCTCGAGGCAGCCATTTGGGCCGTTGTCAGCAACGAGGACACGAATAATTACCAGCGCAGTGACGAGGGCGCGCTGATACTGCCGGCGCTCGACGTGCAGACCTACGCCAACCGAATGTATTACGGCTACACACTGACACACCACAGCTTTACCGACGTCGATATGGAATTTACCTACGACGAGGAATCGCAGACCTATACGCTGCCGCTGACAAGTTTGATTGACTCCTTCTACCCCGTCGTTGACAGCATTTCCACGCTTGGCAACACGCGCACGCTGACGGTACTTTATATGCGCGCCGACTCGTCCGGATATTTCAGCGGTATTCGCAATCCCGAAAGCGACACCGTCGTCAAGACGATGGAATACATCCTCAAAAAAGAGGACGGCAGTTACAAACTATATGAAATAAGGCAGGTAGCGCAATGAGAGCACATCAGCGTTTTTTGGAGTACATCAAATACGACACGGCCTCCGACCCCGACTCCGAGTCTTCCCCCAGCAGCGCGAAACAATTGACGCTGTCCGAGCGGTTAGCCGAAGAACTTCGCGCTATCGGCGTCGCCGACGCAGAGCTTGACGAGTTCGGTTATGTCTACGGCAGTATACCCGCCAGCGCCGGCTGCGGGAGCAAGCCCGCCATAGGGCTCTGCGCGCACGTTGACACCTCGCCCGACATAAGCGGCGCAAATGTCAAAGCCCGCATCGTCAAAAATTACGACGGCGGCGACGTCGTGCTCAACGAGCAGCAAAACATAGTAATGCGGCCGGCAGAATTTTCCCATATGAAAAAACACTACGGTCAGGACCTTATCGTCACCGACGGCACGACTCTGCTCGGCGCCGACGACAAAGCGGGCGTCGCCGAAATAATGACCGCCGTCGAAACCGTGCTTTCCAATGGCGCAAAGCATGGCCGCATCTGCGTTTGCTTTACACCCGACGAGGAGATTGGCCGCGGCGTCGCTCACCTGGACTTCAAAAAATTCAATCCCGACTTTGCCTTTACTCTGGACGGCGGCGACATAAACAAATACGCCTTTGAAACTTTCAATGCCGCCTCCGCCGTCGTAAAAATAAACGGCATAAATATTCACCCCGGCGACGCCAAAGACAAAATGCGCAACGCCGTGCTTGTGGCAATGGAATTCAACGCCCTGCTGCCCAGCGACCAGCGCCCGGAAAACACCGTGGGACGCGAGGGATTTTTCCATATCGGCAGCATCTGCGGCAACGAAGAGAGCTGCACAATGAAGTACATTCTGCGCGACCACGACGCCGCCAAGCTGGAAAGCAAAAAGCAGACCATGCGCGACGTCGCCGCGGCAATAAACGAGCGGCGCGGTAAAAACAGCGTCGAGCTTACGCTCAAAGACGGTTACCGCAATATGCGCGAAATTCTTGACGGACACCCCGAAATAATTGAGCGCATACAAAAGGCGATGCGCGACGCCGGCATCGAGTCCCCGCAGCCGGAAGCGGTGCGCGGCGGCACCGACGGGTCGGAAATTTCCTTCCACGGCGTCCCCTGCCCCAACCTTCCCACCGGCGGCTATAACTTTCACGGCCGCTACGAGTACATTTCCGTTCAGGCCATGGACACCGCCGTGCAGATTGTTCTGAACGTCCTGCGCCCCGAATAAGCTGCGCCCCACGCAGCCGCGCTTAATAGCGCGGCAATGCCACAAAACATATATATAAAGCAGGGGATGTTTCCCCCTGCTTTTTATTATGCGACATCTTCCTGAGTTCTTGCGGCCGCAGCCAAAAACTTCATGTCAGCTAAAACTGACGTTTGTTCGGCACCGTTGTCATTTTGCACATTACTTTCAAGCAGGGCGAAATTGTCGCCGCCGGCAGGGCCGTGTTCTTTTTTCTGGTCCTCTTTTGCGAGTTTTATTGCCCTGTTAATGTCACGTACGGAATTAAGATACCCCTGCGGCGCGTAATGGATATCGTCATCTGTAAAAATGTATTCCTCTTCGCATAAATGCTTAACCGCAGTGAGTTCTTCGCGCCGGCAGTAAAGTTCTTCCAGACGCCACTGCAACTGTCTTTCCGGTGACGGATAGCTCCTGTCCTCATCGCTTTCTATCTTTTCTATTGCTAAATCTGAAAATCGTCCCATTCTTCTCCTTTCGTCAGAGAAAAGCAGTTGCTGTTCTGTTCGGGCGGAACTTTCAGCATAATGACCTGCCGGTCCAAGTTGCGAGCCATTCTGACAATGACGTCAGAGTCAATAACAGACTCGTTTAAATGTTTCAGAAAATCCTTAACAACCAACGGCTTTTTTATATTGTTAAAATCCCGTACAGCCTCAAATCCGCTCCAAAAATTCCCGACATTGAGAAAGCACATGTATTTGAAAAGGGGTTCCCGAGGCATGCCCAGCTTACCGGCACAGCAAGTGCGATTTGTCATATCCGTTAGCTTGAATCTGCCGCTTTTCCCGAGTTTGAAAGTATAAGCTGCGTCGCTTGCGAAGCGCTTCGGTCAAAAATTGTTGATGAAATCGCCTAAGTATGCCCGAAACGCTCTTGTTGAAGAAAAGCCGTCGGTTAGTTTGAAAAGTGTGCCATTGGGATAGTATTTTCCCTCGTTGAGATAGTGCCGCAGCCGCGCTTGAAACGCATAGCTGCTGTGGCTGAAACAGCTTGCGTCGTCCTCTTCAATACAGCAATTAATCAATCTTTTGTATCTGTTGCCACGCTCTGCGCCGGACAAGTCAAATACTTTCAGCGTCAGCAATTGGTATTTATTCGGCGCCGCGATGACCGTCCATTCTTCACCGCCAATATTAACATCGGCAGCAAATCTCGTATCCTTCCTTACCCAGGAAACGGGCACGGAAGGATACGCTTTATTCTTCAGCAATACTGCCATCGCACAGAACAACTCCTCAGCGTAAGGACTGCTGACGGCAGCAACGCTCGGGCTAAGCCGGACTTCAAAATGCCGAATACTGCCGAAGTTGTCGACTGTGAGCTTTTGAATCTCCATCACCTGTATTTTTTTAGCTGCAGCCCGGTTACAGTTCCACAGACACAATTTTACACTCACTCTTTATTTTTTTTATGTCCGCTGCGGACAGCAGCGACTTGCGGGCAAGCTCCGCGGCGACTTTCTCAAAAAATTCGTTATTCAAAGCGAGAATCTCTTTTGCCTTTCGGTAATACTTTTCCATTTCGGCAGATACTACCATCTCACGTTTGGACTTGAGAGTTTGGGAATCGTCTAAAATATCGTTAATGTGCAGGTCTAATCCGCAAACACAATTGCCCCCGACAAGAAGCTCAACTCTGCTAAACGCTCTATTAAGGTCGATTTCACACCCGCTATCAAAAACACCGAATTTCTTCTCAACGGCCGCCATACCGGCCAATGCCACAATAATGTGTCTTTGCTCCTTGTGCTGCAGTAACTCGTCATTATCATCGTCGTCGCCGCAATCGACAAAGCCATTGCGTCTTTGGCCATCTCCATACGCTGTGGCCAAGGCGACGCTTTCCGGATACAAAACTTCCGACACTTCAACGTGGCCAGACTCGTGATATATTGTCTGCGCACTGACACTGTTTTCGTCACATTGCAGTGGCTCGTCGTCTTCCTGTTCTGCGGCGGAGATCCTAAAATCAGATATATTATAAATTGCCTTCATACAGGCCTTTAAAAAATGTTCCATCGTAATTACATCCGCCTGCTCGTACCCGGCATAAAGGCCTGCTTGATTGATTACCGTTTCAAGCTCAGCGCAAGAATGATTATGCATAATACTGGCAATCACAGCCGGGTCGGCATCCTTAACAAATTTTTTGTTTTTGATGTAGTGCGAGATAATTTCTACTGCGTCGCGACCGCGTGGAGCTTCAACATTAATAACGCGGTCAAACCGTCCCGCGCGGTACAGCGAGTGGGGCAAACAGCGAATATTGTTGGCTGTTGCCAACACAAACAGCTGCTTGTCCTTGGCAGCGTCTATACAGGACTGTACGGTAACATATTTCTCCGCATCCGGATGTCTTTCATCGCCGTTTGAGAACTTGTCCATGTCGTCCAGATACACAATGGCCGGGGCGTTTTCGGCAGCCTCGCGGAAGGTTGTTTTAATTACCTTCACAAAATCGCCGTTGGGCTGATCCTTGCGGCAGGTAAAAACCTTGCGCCCGCTCTGTTCAATTACAGCACCGGCCATTAAAGACTTTCCTACGCCGGGCTCGCCGTGGAGCAGCAGCCCTCTTGGAGCGCTCACGCCGAGCCGGTCATAGGCCGCACGGTTTTTAAGTGTGTCACTTATCTGCATCAGTTCTTCTTTAATTGCGGAGTAGCCGATTATTCTGTCAAATGCGCTCAAAATCGTTTCCTCTTTTCTCAGTTTTATGGATTCATTATAAAATAAGGTGTGCCCCGAATATGGTGCGCGACCGGCAGCGAAAAGCAGCTTGCTTCTGTTCCTCAATTGGGAAGCTTAAAACTTTCAACCTCAAATGCCGCACTGAAAATTTGGCAGGAAAACAAAAAAACCGCACCGGATGGTGCGGTTTTTAGTATGTTCTCGTTTTAACTTAAAATGGTTTCCACCCATTCATTAAGGGCTCGCGATTCATTTGCAACCAATTCCTGCCATATGCCACGGTAACATAAGCTTCCGGGTTTCCCAGTGTTTTTTCGGTTTTCATAAATATGACCTGGCAACAAAAATTCATAT
>CAYZIL010000009.1:0-18525 GCA_964478515.1 uncultured Faecalibacterium sp.
TTATAGCTGCATAGTAACAGAATAAAAGCGAAGTGTCAAAACTCAAATATTCTCCGGTGCTAAAATTGATATGTGCTGCGTGCTGCGCAATTGCGCGCTGGTTACCGCCCTGCCGTTGCTGTTAAACACCTTAACCGAACCACCGTGGTTTTCACAAAGCGCCTTGCAAATACTAAGACCAAGTCCGAAATGTTCTTCACCCTCGCCGGTGGAATAATACGGCATCAACGCGCGCGACAGCTGTTCTTTTGTAAACAGTTGGCCGTCGTTTTCAATTCGCAGGGTAATTATATCTGACTCCTGCTTTATCTTCACCCAAATTTTGCTCGTGGCAAAGCGAACCGCGTTGCTCGCCATATTCTCAAAAACGCGCATCGCCAGCGCTTTGTCTATAAAAACCCGATTGTGCATTTTGCCGCTGAAAACAAGTTCCAATTTTTCGCCGCAAAGTATTTGGGCGCCGGAACGAAGTTCCTCACACAATTCACCGCCGTCACACTCTACCGGAAAACAGGTGGAATCTTCTATTTTCCTCAGCTCGCTGACAACAGCAACGTACCGCTCCAGTCTTTCGACCGAACGGGACATGGTCTTGGCGGTATTTACCACCTGTTCGTAGGAATACTCGTCGTTGCGGGCGTATTTAGTCAGTATTTCACAGTATCCGTGCAGTACCGTCAGCGGCGTGCGCAAATCGTGCGCAAAAACAGCGCTCATTCGCCGGCGCTCTTCCATTGCGCGCCACATCTGTGTGTTGTTGTCGACTAATGCGAGTCTCATCGTCTCAAAAGAATCACACAGCGTTCCCATTTCGTTTTTCCTGCTGTATTCCACTTTGAAGTCAAGGTCGCTCGCAGCAATTCTTTCCGACGCGTTTTTCAAAATCCGCAGCGGTGTTTTTAGACAATTGCGATAAAACAGTAATCCCGCCAACACGGTGCAGATAATAAAATTCACCGGCAGACAAATCGTCGGTACATTTTCGAGAAGGGACAGCATGCTGCCGTCGCTCTCGCTGATAGGTACAAACATGCCATCTTCGAAATAAATATACTTTGTCGAATAGCCCATGAAACCGCTGTAATCTGCAATATATTTGTCGACAATACGGTCCTCAAGCATGTATGCAAGATAGCATTCCAGCGCAAAAAACAGCGCAGCTATCAGGATAAATATTAACATGTAGATCATAAAAGACGCTTTGATGGGCAACCAGCGCCTGATTTTTTTTCTTACCGCACCCATTTGTATCCCATCCCCCACACCGTCTCAATATGGTTGCGACAGCCTGCGGTGGCAAGTTTTGTGCGAATGCGTCTGATATGCTCGGCAACTACGGCGCTGTTGCCCTCGCTGTCGTAGCCCCACAAACGCTCGTATATGCGCTCTTTGTCAAAAACCTGACAGGCGTTAGAGGACAGAAAGTCGAGTATCTCAAATTCTTTTTTTACCAGCGGCACCTTGTTGCCGTTGACGTAAACCGCCTTTTCGGCATAATCTACCGTCAGGTCACCCTCAAATTTGGAGCGGTGACGCTCGGCGCGCCGGTCTTCACGCTTTAGGTGCGCGTTTACACGCGCGCCGAGAACGTCGAGACTGAACGGTTTTTCCACATAGTCGTCCGCGCCGGCCGCAAAGCCGTGCAGCTTGTCCTGCTCATCGGTGCGCGCGGTCAAAAATATTATCGGACAATCAACGTGCTTGCGAATGCGCTCACAAAGCTCAATGCCGTTTACGTCCGGCATGTTTATGTCCAGCAGCACTAGGTCTGCGCCGTAGCCCAACTGTTTGAGCGCACTTTCCGCGTCGCCGGCAAGGCAGACGTCGTAACCGCTAAGTGTAAAATATTCACCCAGCATCGTGCGAATGTCTTTTTCGTCGTCCACAATAAGTAATTTATATTTCATATCTTATCACCCACGGCTAAAACTACTTGACGATTCACAATATTATTCCAACCGCTCAAATCTACACTGACAGCGCAACTATCATCACCAGCCATGGCAGCGCGCCGACGGCTGCGTATACGGCAATACAGCTGAGCAGTCCACAGCGGCGGTTATAAATTCCCGCCGCCACCAGCGTCACTACTGCCGACAGCAATGCCGACCCGAAATAGCTTATGGAAAACGGCGCCAGGGTTACGGATATGCAAAGCATAAAAGTCATTATCGCCGACAGCAGCATTGTCGGCTCTACGCGCGTCTTGCTGCGGTCGGTCTTCTCGTTTGAAAAAAAGCGGTTCCACAAACTGTGCGGCAAGACGCAGTAAAACACTGCGCTGGAGTAGCTTTCAATTAGACCTGTCAGCGCTGCGAGAGCATAATATATTTTTACGCTGTCGGTATTGGTCGACTCGTAGCCGCTCAGCAGATAGTACATCATCAGCGCCGTGCCGATAGCCACGCTCAGCGCCACTATTACAACCGCGCGCGCTGCCAGCTTTTTGTCCTCGCATTTTTTGTTTATGTCAATACCCTTACGCTCAAGCAGGCGCACGCCGTAATACGCCGCGCCGGCAAGCAGCACGCCGCGCAGCAAACTGGCCGCATAGAGTCCGTCAGGGTCAATGGCTGAATAGTTAATCAGCGCGGCTATGGCGCGCGCCGACGACGTCAGCGCAGCTACCGCAAACAGCAACAGGAAAAAAAGCGCCGCCACGGCTTTGAATTTGGTCTGCCGCTGTTCGTCGGGCGTTAGAGTCTCGAAACTTCCGGCATCGCGCTTTTGCTCAAAATCTTTGAGCCAAAGCAGCATCAGCCCCGCCATTGCCGCGCAGACGGCTATGCCGTAATATTTCCACAGCATACTCAGCGAGTGGCCGAAAAGGTATATCATCACCGAACCTGTCTCGCTCGCGCTCAGCCCCGCGCTGTCAATATAGCTTTTATAAGACGTCAGCGACCAGACAATACTGTGAGCGCACAGCGCTGTCAAAGCCAAAGCCAGCGCTATAAGAAAATACTTCTTCAGTTGTCCGTTGTTAATTTTTGTTTTTTCCATCTGCTCACCTCTTCTTACAGTCTGCTGCGGCTCTTTTCGCCAACTTATCAAGAGCATATATCAAATATCCCAGCACAACAAAAACCAAGCACATCAGCGCCGCCGTCAGCAGCACTTTCGGCAACCCCAGCATGTCGACGTCAATAAATGGATAGGGATAGCGCACCAGCTGCGAGTCGGCGGCTATACCGGGCGCGGTAAATAAAATATACGCAAAATATGCAAGTGGGAAAAGCAGCCACTGCAGCGGCGCGGTTTTTGCTATTTTCCCCTTTTCGTCAAACAGCAGCCAGTCGCACACGCTCATAATCGGCACAACGTAATGCAGCAGCAGCATAGATATTCCCATCGGTCCGCCCATGGAAAAACCCATGCCGAGCATAAAATGCGCAACCAGGCCGGTGACGGTAATTGCCATTGTCGCCGCGCCTTTTATCGCCGGCGCAAAGGTTTTTTTCTGTACTGACAGCCAGACTACATCGGCGGCAAAATATAAAGCGACGAGAATATTGCTCAAAACAGTAAAATATCGGAGCATGGACGGCTGAAAAGCGCCGCTGAAAAGACCGGTCTGAATAGCAATTCCGGCGGTACACAGCGCCACAAGCAGGCACTTGTAAACGATACTTATACTCCGCGATTTTATTCTCATATCTTTTATCTCATTTTCTTGTCGATTTTTTTCGCATAATAACATATTTATTGAGCGGGTATGTTATTACAAAGCCAAGAAACATGCACAGTATTTTCAGCAGCAGTTCGGCAGTGTCGGCGCCTACAAACGCGCTAAGCGAGGCGCGCAGTACACAAGGCAGCCACAGTTGCAAAAGAAAAATGCCCAGCATCATCACCGCAAACAGCACCGCGCTGACAACGGGGTTGTTGTCTGCGGCAAAGGTCTTTTTGCGCTGCAAAATAAAGTTGACAGTCTGTGCGGCAATAAAAGATACGGCCAGCGCCAAAAAATAACACAGCCCACCGTTGTCTGCCGTATAGGCAAACATCCCCCAGCTGAAATCGACCGACTTAAGGTCGGAAAACAACAGGTAATTGCACAGTGCAAAAACAGCCAGCTCGACAACAGACGCAACACAGCCCAAAAGCGCGTACATAATTATCTGCCGCAACGAATCGGACTTTTTATCTGACATTTATTAATTCCTTACTATTTATTTATTACTTATATTATAGGTTTCCTGCAAACAATTACAAGGCTGTAAGTGTTAATTATACTTTGCCCGGTCTCGCAGAAAGAGATACCTAAATAATTATTATCGTCGTCACCCGCATACGCGTCGGCGCAGCCTCTTGTCAACTGCTTGGCAGCACCGAAACAGCTTTTGCGCCGAGGGCTTTGCTCATTGGCTTTTGCGAGCGCGCAATACGGCGGCACTTGGCGTGAGAGTAACGCAAGAATATATAAAAAAATGCCAGAGCAAAGTAACCTTTGCTCCGGCATGGTGCGGATAAGAGGACTTGAACCTCCACCGAGTTGCCCCGACTAGAACCTGAATCTAGCGCGTCTGCCAATTCCGCCATATCCGCATGCAGCTTTAATAATTTATCATAAATATCGGCGTTTGTCAATATTTTCGGCGTCGTTCGCTGACTTTTTCTTTTTAGTGTGCGCGGCCGGTTTTTGCCGTTTTTTTCGCTGCGGCACAAGGCAAAATGCAGTCTCATCAACGCAGAACAGTTATGGTTCCTTCTTAACGGAATTCGCTGCCGTCGGCACAGAGCATGGCAGTGCGCAGTATGCTCACGCGGTCAAATTCGCGGCCCAGTTTTGCTTCGGCCGCTTGCGCTAACAAACGCGGATTCAGCGAGACCTCGTTGCCGGCACGGCAGACTATTTCAAAGTCGCAGCTTTCCCCGTTCTCAATTACGTCGCACTCGCGAACCAGCGGTTTTATGTCTGTGAGTTTTTCTCCTCTTTTGGTGCGCTTCATCACTTCAATATTCTCTGCGTCCAGCAGCTGACGCAGCGCGGCGGCCGCCTGCTGCGAGTCGGTGTCGGCAATTGACACAGAATAGCGCGCCCATGATATCAGCGCCGGTTTCAGCTGCGGCTCATAACAGCTGTGTGCTTGCAAGCAGTCCGGTAAATACTCGTTTAACCTTTGCGGCAGCGCGCTGCCGTCGTAATCATCGTCGGCAAAGCGGAAATCCATCAGCTCGCAGTTGCTTTCTATTCCCAGCGCCAGCGGCAGCGCGAAGGTCATGTATATACGGCTGTTGAAGCCCTCGGTATACCAGACCGGCGCACGGGCGCATTCCAGCGCCCGGGAAAAAACGCGGCTGGTGTCGAGATGAGAAATATATTTGCCCAGACCGGTTTTGCTGAATTTAATCCTGGCTTTTTTCAAAACAGCGCCTCCCGGTAAGTTTGGTTATTCCGCAGCCGGCACACCCCTGTGTGCAGCTGTGGGTGGTTTGTTCCCGCGTCGCCTTTTCGTATTCTTTTTCAAGATAGCTTTTGTCTACGCCGTAGTCCACTGTTTCCCACGGGTTTATTTCGTCAAAGCTGCGCGCACGGTTGGCGTAAAACGCCGGGTCAAGTCCGGTTTTGGCAAAGGCGTTCAGCCAGCGCTCATAGCTGAATCCGTCTGCCCAACCGTCGAAAATAGCGCCGTCACGGTAGGCGTTTTCTATAGCCGCGCCCAAGCGCCGGTCGCCGCGCGCCAGCACAGCTTCTACAAAGCTCGTTTCGGCGTCGTGCCAGTGCAGTGATATTTTTCGGTTATGGGTCGCGTCAATAAGCAAACGCTGCTTGCGGCGAAACTCCGCAACAGTGTCCTGAGCGCAAAACTCAAAGGGCGTGTGCGGCTTCGGCACGAAACAAGCGACGCTGACCGAAACATTGACCGGCTTTTGCTTTGAGCGGTTTTCGGTATGGTAAAACAGTGAAACAATATCTTCGGCAAGTTTAATTATAGCGGTAATGTCTTCGTCAGTTTCTGTCGGGTGCCCCATCATAAAATACAGCTTTACGGCAGAATAACCGTTGCTGAACGCCACCGAACAGCCCTTGAATATTTCCGCTTCGGTAATGTTTTTATTTATGACGTCGCGCAGTCGCTGTGTTCCGGCCTCGGGTGCAAAGGTGAGTCCGCTCTTGCGCACCCTGGTCGTTTTCTCTATAAGTTCCTCGCTGAAATTATCTATGCGCAGCGACGGCAGCGAAAGATTAATGCGCCTTTGCGGCGTCCATTCCAAAAGCCTGTCCAGCAGCTGTTCCAGCTCGCCGTGGTCACTGGTGGAAAGTGAGGTCAGCGAAACCTCCTCGTAGCCGCAGCTGTCGCACAGCGAGCGTGCCTGCCGGTCTATTACCTGCGCGCTGCGCTGGCGAAACGGTCGGTAAATGTAGCCCGACTGACAAAAGCGGCAGCCGCGAATACAGCCGCGCAGCACCTCGGTTACGGCGCGGTCGTGAACTATTTCTATTAGCGGCACAACAAATTTTTCCGGAAAATATACCTTATCCATGTCCGGTACCAGTCTTTTTTTGACCGGCAGCGGTGCATTTGCGGCAGAGGATATTGAGCGGACGGTGCCGTCCTCTTTATATTCTATTTCATACAAAGACGGCACATATACACCGTCTATTTCGGCAAGTCGGCGCAGCAGTTGCTTGCGCGGCAGTTTTTTCTCGCGGCCGTCTATCAGCGCATGGTAAAACTCCGGGTTCAGGTATTCACCCTCGCCGACAAGAAAACAGTCGAAAAAGTCACACATCGGCTCGGCGTTACAGACACACGGCCCGCCGGCAACGACTATCGGGTCGTTTTCGCCGCGCTCTTCTGCGCGCAGCGCCACACCGCCGGCGTCCAGCATATAAAGTACATTTGTGTAACTAAGCTCGTATTGCAGCGTGAAGCCTATTAGTCCGAAGTCGCTCAAAGGGTCCTTGCTTTCCAGCGCAAACAGCGGCTGCGAGTTTTTTGCCAGCTGTTCGCGCATATCAAACCAGGGCGCAAAGACGCGCTCGCACCAGATGTCCTTTTCCTCGTTTGCCTGCGAGTAGAGTATGCGCATGCCTAAATGTGACATGCCAACCTCGTAGACGTCGGGAAAGCAAAAGGCAAAGCGCAGTTTGACGCTGTTCTTGTCTTTAATTACGGCGTTGCGCTCACCGCCGGTATAGCGGCCGGGTTTTTGTACCCGGTCAAGCATTTTTTCAAGTGTTAAATTATCCATAGTTTTTATATCATACCACATTTCACGAGCCTTTTACCACCGAAAGCAGCACATAAATTGCAAAAACCAGCATCATTGCGCTGCGGTATTCAAGTAAACAAAACATTCCCAGACACAGCAGCGCCGCCGCCGCTGAATATGAAATAATTTTGCCAATACGGGCTGCTGCGCCGGGCGAGAAAAAGCGCAGCAAAAAAAGCTGCAAAAGACCCGCGCCGTCCAACACCCCGGCGGGCACGGCGTTGAGCGCGGCTAAAACCGCGTTTGCGGCAAACCACGGCCAAAACACCGCTGCGCCGGTAATGCACCACAGCGCAAAAAAAAGCGCCGCAAGGGCTAGATTCGCAAGTATTCCCGCCCCCATTTGCAGCGGTGTGCGCCTTTCGCCGCACCGCATACAAACTCCGCCGGCGCTGAATACAATACTTTGCGGCGCTTTGCGCAGTGCCAGGATATGGCCGACTTCGTGTGACGCTGCCGCACAGATTCCGGCAAGCAGCGCACCTGTCGGCGCCGCGGCGGCCGCCACGCAGAGCAAGGCCATGAATAACACCGAGACACTAACGCGTGTATTACCTATTTCAAACGACAGCATACTGCTCCAAAAGTGTGGCAGGGTCCAGCCTGTAGCCGCAGTATATAATTTCCAAATGCAGGTGCGGCCCCGTCGCTCTGCCGCTGCTGCCGGCGGCGCCGACCGCCTGTCCGGCCGTAACAAAACAACCCGGCAAAACATATATCTCGCTCAGGTGCGCGTAAAGTGAATACAGTTGTGCGTCGTGTTTCAGCAGCAAGCAGGTGCCGTACGAGCCGTAATCGCCGCTCCACAGCACCCTGCCGGCGCAAATGGACGTAACTGTCTGGCCCTGCAGCGCGGCATAGTCCGTGCCGCGGTGAAAGGATGTCCCGCCGTCTATCGGATCCTCCCGAAAGCCGTATGCGGAAGTGACGTCCAGCCGGGTCAGCGGCGGCGAAAAAACGTAACAGTCGAGAGCCGCAGTTTTGGAAAAAGCAAAAGCAGTGCTCGCCTCGCGGCCGGATATTTCCGTCAATTTTTCCCGTACAGTCTCGCAAAAATGCTTGAAGCTCGGTAATATTTCCTGCTCCACCACAGTGTTGTACACTTGCTGCGTCTGCTCTCCAAGCAGGACATAATTTTCATACAGCTCCAGCGCTCGCTCGCGGGCAAAAAAATTGAATGCCGCCGCCAGCAGCAACATAACTGCCGCCGTCTTCAACTGAAATAGCTGAAAGCGCTCAAAGTCGCCGAACTTCGTTACTTTTTTCGGCTTTTCTTCCGTCATCCTCGCCGCCCACCTTATTTTTAATTCAATAAATAATATGAGGCAGCTTGTATTACAATTACAAAATGCAGTGCCGGCTGAGACTAAGTTCAGCCGGCACATTAACGCTGTATGTTCTGATTTTATTGCTGTGCGAGATACTTGTCAATATCCGCCGCCGCCGTGCGTCCGGCTCCCATTGCCAGAATTACTGTCGCGGCGCCGCTTACTGCGTCGCCGCCCGCCCAGACGCGCGCTTTTGACGTGCGCATGTTTTCGTCAGTAACAATGCCGCCGCGGCGATTGAGCTCAAGCTCCGGCGTAGTGCGCCCTATGAGCGGGTTGGGCGACGTGCCAAGCGCCATAATTACAGTGTCCACGTCCATGTCGAACTCGGAACCTGCAACCGGCACAGGCGCACACCGGCCGGAAGCGTCGGGCTCGCCGAGCTCCATGCGCTGACATCTCATCGCGCTAACGCGGCCGTTTTCGTCGCACAATATCTGAGTAGGATTGCAAAGAGTGCAGAATTCTATTCCCTCTTGCTTTGCGTGCTCCGCCTCTTCCGCGCGCGCAGGCATTTCTTTTTCGCTGCGTCGGTAGACAATGCTTACTTTCTCCGCGCCGAGTCTGAGCGCCGTTCTGGCCGAGTCCATAGCAACGTTGCCGCCGCCCACTACGGCAACGCGGTTGCCGCGGTTAATTGGCGTGTCATATTCGTCGAGATATGCCTTCATCAGGTTGGCGCGGGTGAGGTATTCGTTGGCAGAATAGACGCCGACAGCGCTTTCGCCGGGGATGTCCATAAAGCGCGGCAAACCCGCTCCCGTACCAATAAAGACAGCGTCAAATCCCTGCTCCAGCAGCTCGTCAACCGTAACTATGCGGCCGACAACGCTGTCGAGTTCTATTTTGACGCCCTGCTTTTTCAGGTTGTCTATTTCCGATTGGACTATCTTTTTCGGCAGTCTGAACTCTGGTATGCCGTACATCAGCACGCCGCCGGCAACATGAAAAGCCTCAAAAACGCTGACGTCGTGTCCGAGCGCGCTCAGTGTTCCCGCGCAGCTCAAGCCCGCCGGGCCGGAACCAATAACGGCAACGCGGCCGCCCTTCTTCGCTTTGGCGTCCTGTTTCGTCTGTGCGTGGTCGGCGGCATAGCGCTCAAGTCTGCCTATCGCCACCGCCTCGCCGTTTTTGCCGCGCACACAGCGGCTCTCGCACTGGCTTTCCTGCGGGCACACTCTGCCGCAGACGCCGGGCAGCGAGTTGCTCTGTTTTATTACATCCAGCGCCGCTTGCGCGTCTGCGTGCGCCAACTCACGAATAAAGTCGGGGATATGTACTCCTACCGGGCAACCCTGCATGCAGGGCTGAGTTTTGCAATCGAGACAGCGCGACGCCTCGTTTAGCGCGTCGGCCTCGCTGTAACCCAGCGCGACCTCGTCGAAATTATTTTTTCTCTGCTGCGCGGGCTGGTGCGACATAGGCGTCTTTGTTGCCTGCTTGTTCATTATTCGTTACCTCCGAACAGTTTGCAGGCGTGCTCGCGCGCGGCTGTTTCCTGCTGTTTATATGCAGAATTGCGGCGCATCAGGTCGTCAAAATCGACCTCGCTCGCGTCGAAATCGGGTCCGTCAACACAGGCAAATTTGGTCTCGCCGCCAACGCGCACACGGCAACCGCCGCACATGCCCGTGCCGTCTATCATAATTGGGTTAAGACTGACAAGCGTGCGCAGAGAGTATTCGCCGGCAAGCTTTGCCACAGCGCGCATCATCGGTACCGGGCCGATGGCGACGCAAAGGTCATATTTTTCGCCGGCGTCAATCTGTTCTTTCAGCACATCGGTAACAAAGCCGCGGCGGATATACGAGCCGTCGTCGGTGGTGATAATCAGTTTGTCGCAGCCGGCGCGCATTTCGTCTTCCAGCATTAGCATGTCGCGGTTGCGAAACCCGGCTATCATGGTGGTCTTTACACCTTTTTCGTGCAGATATTTTGCCGACGGGCAAGCTATTGCACAGCCGACGCCGCCGCCGATAATTACGGCGCTTTTTATGTCGCCGAATTCCGTCGGGTGGCCGAGCGGCCCGACAAAATCGCAAATCTCGTCGCCGGCTTTCAGCGCGGCCAGTTTCATAGTCGTCAAGCCCACCGGCTGGTATATTACGGTTACACTGCCGTTTGCAGTGCTGTGGTCGGCTATAGTCAGCGGTATGCGCTCGCCGTACTTGTCTGTGCGGATAATCACAAACTGCCCGGGCAGCGCCTTAGCAGCCACAGCCGGGGCTTGTACTTTCATGCGCATATTGCTGCTGTTGAGTTTTTCGTTGCTTATTACTGTGTACATTAGCTCTCCTATTCGATTACCTGCTGCAGGTTGTCAAGTTCGGCCATTGCGCTCGCGGCAACATCCTCTGCCGGGTTGAAAAAAGAACCGTAGCGGAAATATACGACGCCGGCGCAATTATCGTCGTCCATCATCGCGGTGTATTGCCGCGCAATAATGTCTGTATTGCTTGTCCACTCGCTGAGCCCCGCGTCGCCGGCATAGCTGTCCTCAGTCCCCGCCTTATAAACGGCCAGGGCGACCAGCATATTGACGCTGTCCTCGGTAATTATCGCCTGCCACTGTTCGACAGTTGCCGCAAAGGGCTGTGCAGTATTGTCAAAGCCGTAGTACACCTGCGGAATGATGAAGTCAATATAGCCCTTCTCGCTGCACCAGGTGTTGACGTCGGCATAATCATTATTGATATTGGTGGCAATAACGCCGGAGGGACTGACGCCGAAAAGCTTATTTGCGTCCGCCGACTTTATTGCGCTGTATACTGCCGACACCAGCGTGCTGACATTTTCCCGCCGCCACGAGGCGAGGTCCAGCGTGCCGCCGCCGGTAACGTAGGCGTCGTAGTCGGTCTTGTCAAAAGAGGCCTCGGTCGTCGGGTAAAAATAATCGTCGAAAATTACTCCGGCAATGTCATAATTGTTGACAAGTTCCTCAACTCCGGCCACCACCATTTTCTGTACAGTTGCGTTGGCCGGATTAAGGTAGACACTGTCGTTAAAATCTATTACAGAGCGCTCGTCCTGCGAGCGGAGAAAATCGCAGAATGTGGAATTATACTCGCCGCTGTTGGCGTTGGCAATCCTGTAAGGGTTGACCCAAGCAAAAACCGTAATGCTGTCCTGCGCGGCCATGGTAATAAACTCCTGCAGCGGGTCGTACGGAAGCGTTTTGGCATAGTCGCCGGTCACGTAGCGCGACACCGGGTAAACTGTCGAGGTGTACAGCGCGTCGCTGAAAGGTCTTACTTGAAAAAACACCGTGTTAATATTGAGTGAGCGAAGGTTGGAAAACACCGTTTCCAGGTTAGCGCGGTAGTTTTCCAGCGTGCGTCCGGTAAGGATATTTGTCAAGTCGAGATAACTCATGAATATGCCGTTGACCTTTTCGCTGCGGGAAAAGACGTCGGCACTGTTATAATCTTCGGCATTCAGCAGCTCGTCTTCACTGCTTTTGGCGCAGGAGCAAAATACTAAGCAGACGGCAATCAGCAATGCTATGAGTTTTTTCATTTGTAACCTCCGGGTCTTTTTGAACAATAGGTTAAATCGAAAACATGATACTTGTCAGTTCTTTTAATTATAGTATAATTATTGGGATGAGTTTGGAGAAATTATGAATAAGTTGATAAAAAACTGCCTGACCATTCTGATTGTGCTCGTTTTAGGCGCTGTTTTCGTCTATTATCAAAACAATTACTTGGTGGTTGACAGCTATGATATTTCCTGTGCCGGCGCGCCGGACGGCTGTGTTATTGTCCAGTTAAGCGACCTGCACACCAAGTCTTTCGGAAATGAAAACAGCCGGCTGGTAAACAAAGTTGCCGCTCTTTCTCCCGATATAATAATGCTCAGCGGCGATCTTATTGACGCGCACACGTCGCTTGAGGACGCTGCCGAATACATAAACACTCTGGTGCCGCAGTTGTGCGCGCTGTGTCCAGTATATTATACCCTGGGCAACCACGAAATAGAAAGCGCCCCCGATTTTATCTGTGAGCTTGTCGAGCGCGCCGGAGCCGTGGTGCTGCGCAACGAACTGACGTCGGTCGAATTTTCTAACGGCTCGTTCAATTTAATAGGCATGTCAGATTTAAATGATTTTAATGACTGGAACAGCGGTCTTGAAACGGCACGCACGCTGTTTTCCCAGCGATTGGATGAACTGTGCCGGCAAGCGCAGTGCGAAAACGACTACCCGGTTATCCTTTTGACCCACCGGCCCGAACTTGCCGACGTCTACGACCGCTCAGGCGCGGCGCTGACCTTTTGCGGTCACGCGCACGGCGGTCAAATACGCCTGCCGTTCATCGGCGGCCTAGCAGCGCCGGGACAGGGGTTGTTCCCCAAATATACCGACGGCGTCTACCGGCTTGACAACAGTGAAATGGTCGTCAGCCGCGGTCTTGGCAACAGCGTTTTTCCGCTGCGTCTTTTTAACTATCCGCAAATTGTCGCGGTAACGCTGCACAGCGAATAAACAGTTTCAGGCAAACTTTTTTTCAACCGCCTGCAAAAACTCGGCGACTCCGCCTTCCATACAGCCGGCAACTACTATGTCGGCTTGTTTTTTCACTTCGTTTGGCGCCTCACTTACGGCGCCGGCAAAAGCCGCACCGTCAAGAAGGTCAATATCGTTGTAGTAATCGCCCACCGCGCAGGTGTGCGTTTTTTTAATTTGCAGGTACTGCGCCAGCTCGGCGAGCGCGCTCTTTTTGCCTATTTTGTGGGGCAGCAGCTCGCAGTAAATGTCGTTTGTGCGGTATATATCAACGCTGCGCCAACGGCGGTCGCTTTTTTGCCGCGACGCGACATAGTCCAATATTTTCGTAATTACTGGAGCCTCAGCCGCAAAAAGCGCTTTCAGCCACCCCTGCGGCAGCAGCTCAAGCGCGCCGCTGGTAAAGGTCTGGCGCTCAATATTTATGTGGTATTCGGTCTGTTCGTTCATGCGCACAACGCACAGCTTATCCTCAAACATGACCTCGGCGCCGCATTCGGGAAATTCCCGCATTATCTCAGCAATAAGTTCGCGCACTACACCGTCAAGATAGTGCACGCGCACGAATTTTTGGGCGGCAAAATCGTATATCGCGGCGCCGTTATATACTATTGCCGGCGCACTGACGGCAATGTTGTTTAAGTAGCGCGACACAGACTCCGCCGTGCGCCCGCTGGCAAAAGTAAATTTGCCACCCAAAGACGCAAAGCGCTCAACTGCCTCAATATTTTTTTGGGGCACGCCTCTTTCGGCCGACAAAAAAGTGCCGTCAATGTCGCTGACAACCAGCACTCCGGAAAGATCTGCTTGCATTCTTTACTCCGATATAGTTTTAATAAATTTCGTAAAGTAGTCGGGTAAGGGTGAAGTAAACTCCAGCCGCTCGCCGCTGCGCGGGTGGACAAAACCGAGCGTGCGCGCGTGCAGACACTGTCCGTGCAGTTGCGGCTCGCACCCGCGCGGGCCGTACACCTGGTCGCCGGCAAGCGGGTGGCCAATATAGGCCATGTGCACGCGTATTTGGTGGGTGCGTCCGGTCTGCAGTCGGCAGGTTATATGGGTAAAGCCCCACAAGGGAGCTATAACGTCGTAATTTGTGACGGCCTCTTTTGAATTTTTACCGGTAACACAGAATTTTTTTCGGTCTTTTTCGCTGCGCCCTATCGGTTCGTCAATAACTCCGCCGCTGCTCAGCAGACCGCGCACCACTGCCTCGTACTGCCGCGTAAAGGTGTGCTCTGCTAATTGCTGCGCCAGCGAGCGGTGCGCAAAATCGTTTTTGGCAACTATCAGTAATCCGCTGGTATCCTTGTCAATACGGTGGACAATTCCGGGCCGCAGCACGCCGTTTATACCCGAAAGCGACGAGCCGCAGTGCCAAAGCAGCGCGTTTACCAGTGTACCGTCTGCGTTGCCGGGCGCCGGGTGAACGACCATCCCTTTGGGCTTGTTTACGACTATAACGTCGTCGTCCTCAAAAACTATCTCAAGCGGAATATTTTGCGCTTCGGCGCGCAGAACTGCGGCCGGCGGCAGAGTTACTGAAACATTCTCGCCTGCTGCAAGACGTCTGTTTTTCGCGACGACCTTTCCGTTTACAAGAACCAGCCCCTGCTCTGTCAGCTGTTGAATATATGTGCGCGACAGCTCGCGCTTCGACTCCTTTGCCATTGCCGCACTTACAAATCTGTCAACGCGCTCGTCGGCGTCGGCGTCGCTCACATTGAATAAATATTCGGCGCTCATGCCGACTGCTCGCCGGCAGGTTTCTTTTTGTCGAAGAACAAAATACCGACGATAACCGCCGCGGCGCCGACATTTATCATCATGTCCGCAAAATTGAACACGGCGAAATTCACAAACAGCAATTCAATGTAATCTACGACATAGCCAATATAGACCCGGTCGTAAAGGTTGCCGAAACCGCCGGCAACTATAAGAATCAGTCCCGCCCTTACCAGCCAGTGCTCCGGTTTGCGAAACAGTAAAATATACAGCAATACGCACATTACGGCCACTGTAAATATCGCCAAGAGCGCCGTCTTTTGGGCAAATATGCCGAAAGCGGCGCCGGTATTCTCTACATAGCGCAGACCGAGAAAACCGCCAATCAATGTCAGCGGGCCGTCGGCCAACAGTGCGGTCATCGCCACTTTCAGCGCCCGGTCTGCCGCCGTCAGCAGCAAAACGACCAGTAGTGTCTTTATCACGCCGCCCTCCAAAACAAATAAATAAAAAAATTGATTTGCGGCGTATGCAGGCATACGCCGCAAATATACATTTTGCTGATTTTAAGCTCAGCCGATTATTTCCGCACAGCGCGCGCACAGCGTGGGGTGGCGCGCATCGCTGCCGACAGTAGTGCTGCGGCTCCAGCAGCGCTCGCATTTTTCTCCGTCTGCCACGGCCACGTCAAAAGACGTCGCCGCGTCCTCAGATTTATACTTGCCGACGCCGCCCTTTTCTATTTCAACTTGCGAAACTATCAGTATATGCGGCAGCAGCTGTTTTTCGCCGCTGAGGAAATCGAACGTCTCGTTCTCGGCGTGTATAATGAGCTTCGCTTCCAAAGACGCGCCAATAACCTTGGCGCCGCGCGCCTCTTCAAGCGCTTTTTGTACGTCTGCGCGCAGGTTCAAAAGCCGCTCGAAACGCAGTTTTTGCGCGTCGTCAAAAGCGACGTCAAGCTGCTCGGGCATGCTGTTGAGCATGACAGACCCAGCGTTAAGCGTGCCGTCCATCGGCAGGAACTTCCAAATCTCCTCGCAGGTGAACGCCAATATCGGCGCCATCAGTCTGGTAATGGCGCTCAAAACCAGGTAGATTGCAGTCTGGGCGCTGCGGCGGGTAACGCTGTCTGTTTTTTCGACATACAAGCGGTCCTTGATGATATCGAGATAAAAGTTTGACATATCCACAACGCAGAAATTGTGCAGCGCATGGAACACGCCGTGGAACTCATAAGCGTCGTAATCAGCCAGCGCCTGCGCGCGCACCTCGTTGAGCCGGTTGAGCGCCCAGCGGTCGATGTCGTGCAGCTCGCTCAGCGCGACCATATCCTTTTTGGGGTCGAAATCGCCGAGATTGCCGAGAATAAAGCGGGCTGTGTTGCGTATTTTTCTGTAAGCCTCGCAGAGCTGTTTTAGTATTTCATTGGAGATACGCACATCTGTCTGGTAGTCGGACGACGCAACCCAAAGCCGCAGAATATCCGCGCCGTACTTGTCAATTATCTCCTCCGGCACAATACCGTTGCCGAGCGATTTGCTCATTTTGCGGCCATCGCCGTCAACGACCCAGCCGTGGCTGAGCACTTCGCGGTAAGGGGCGCGGCCTTTACAGGCTACCGACGTCAGCAGTGACGACTGGAACCAGCCGCGGTACTGGTCGGAACCCTCCATATACATGTCGCAGGGCCATTTCATGTCCGGCCAGTCGCGCAGCACGGTGAAGTGAGTGCTGCCCGAGTCAAACCAGACGTCCATAATGTTGTCGTCTTTGGTAAACTCGCGGCCGCCGCACTCGCAGACAAGTCCCTCGGGAACAAGTTCCTCGTCGCTGTACTTAAACCAGGCGTCAGAGCCCTCTTTGGCAAATAGGTCGGCTACCTTGTTTATAATGGCGTCGTTGATGTGGTATTTACCGCATTTATTGCAGTAAAACGCCGGTATCGGCACGCCCCAGGTGCGCTGACGCGAAATGCACCAGTCTCTGCGGTCGCGAACCATGCCGGTGATGCGGTCTTTTGCCCACGCCGGCGTCCACTTAACTTCGTTAATAGCCTTGACGGTCTCATCCTTAAAATCGTCAACCGAGCAGAACCACTGTTCGGTGGCGCGGAAGAGAATCGGTTTTTTGCAGCGCCAGCAGTGCGGGTACTGGTGGACTATGCGCTTCATAGCCATAAGGTGCCCGGTCTGTTTCATGTGCTGTGCAATCTTTTCGTTAGCCTGCGCGGTAGTCAGTCCGACAAACATTTCGCCGGCCTCGTCTGTCAACCGGCCGTGCTCGTCTACCGGAACAATGACCGGCAGTTCGGGATAAAAGTCCCGGCACACTTCAAAGTCCTCTACGCCGTGTCCGGGCGCGGTGTGCACGCAGCCGGTGCCGCTTTCAAGCGTGACGTGGTCGCCGAGAATTACGAGCGAGTCGCGCTCAAGGAAGGGATGGCGCGCCTTGCAGCGCTCAAAATCCCTGCCGTCGGCAGTAGCCACCGTCTCGTACTCGGTTATTCCGGCCGCAGCCATGGTCTCGTCGCGCAGCGCCGTGGCAGTGACATAGTATTCGTCGCCCGCCTTGGTGACGGTATACTCAAGCTTTGGGCCGAGACATATTGCCACGTTGCCGGGTATAGTCCATGTCGTAGTGGTCCAAATAATGAAATAGCACTTGTCTGCGGGGACGCCGAGCTTTTTGAATATCCCGTTGTCTTCACAAACGGGAAAGCGCACATAGATAGAATCGCACGGGTCGTCGCTGTACTCTATTTCGGCCTCGGCCAGCGCGGTGCAGCAGTCGGCGCACCAGTAGACTGCTTTTTTGCCCTTGTAAATGTACCCCTTTTTCGCCATCTCTCCGAAAACGCGAATCTGCTGCGCTTCGAACTCGTGGCGCAACGTTAAATAGGGGTTGTCCCACTCTCCGAGCACGCCCAGACGCTTAAACTGTTCGCGCTGAACGTCGACATAGTGCAGCGCGTATTCCTTGCAGGCCTTGCGTACTGACAGCGGGTCGCGGCTGCCGTTTTCAGCGGCAATCTTTTTCATCGCCTTGAGTTCAATGGGCAGTCCGTGGGTGTCCCAGCCGGGCACATAGGGCGCTTTATAACCGCTGAGATTCTTGTAGCGCACCAGTATGTCCTTAATGACCTTATTCATCGCCGTGCCGAGATGTATGCCGTTGTTGGCATACGGCGGTCCGTCGTGCAAGACCCACAGCGGCTTGCCGTCGTTGTTGGCAATTATTTTGTGGTAGAGATCCTCATCGTACCATTCCTTGAGCATCTGTGGCTCTCTTTCAGGCAGCGACGCTCTCATCTGGAAGTCTGTCTTGGGAAGATTCAGTGTTTTATTATAATCCTGCGCCAATTCTGTTTACCCCTCGCAATATCAATCAGAACTTAAAGTTTTCGCCGAAATCGAGATTTTGGAACTTCTCCGGTATGGCCGGCTCGTCGCTGTCCTGCGGCTGTGCCGGCGCGTTGGCTGTAAAAATATCCTGCGGCTGTTCAGCTGCTGCGGGCATTTGCTGCGGCTGAGCTATTGGGAACGCATTCGGTTGTGTCTGCGCCGGTTCAGCTTGCGGCTGCACTGTTTGCGCCTCAAATTGAGTATTCTGCGGTACTTCTGCCGCTTGCGCTTGGGCATTGAGATTGCCGAAGCTTATCTGCTGGACGGCAGGCTGTTGCACGGAAATGTTTTCCATGAACGACATTTGTGAGCCAATGCTCGCGTTTTCGGCCGGCTGCGGCGC
>CAYZIL010000009.1:18625-67006 GCA_964478515.1 uncultured Faecalibacterium sp.
CCGGCTGCGGCGCTTGTTCTGCCGGCGCAGCAATGTCCTGCTGCGGCATTTCCGGCTCGGGCAGCGCGCTGATTAAATCGAGATGTTCTTTATAAAGGCTGAGTATCTCGGTTTTAAATTTTGCCACCTCCGCGCGCAGCTTGGCAAGACTCAGCTCCTCGCGCTCAACGCGCGAATGCGCCGACTCAACAATTTTTTCCGCCTTAATATTCGCGTCACGCATAAGGATTTCAGCTTTCTGCTTCGCTTCTTGCAAAACAGAGTCGCCCATCTTCTGCGCTCCGAGCAGAGCGTTGCGGATTTTGTCCTCGTCGCCGCGATATTCCTCGAGCTTGCCGGCAAGAAACATCATTTTCTGCTCAAGCTCGTTTTTCTCCACCGTCATTACATCGACTTGATCGGCGATGCGTTCCAGCAAAGCGTCGACCTCGTCGGGATTGTAGCCGCGCATTATCTTGCTGAACTCCGCATCACGGATCTCTTTTGATGTGATCATAGTGACCTCCGTTAATATTTAAAAATATCGACAAAAAGCCGATCTTTGGCACTTTTACCGCTGATTTCACCGATACCGAATTTGCCGTACCCGCGAATAATCAGCGTGCTTTTCGGGGCGATTTGCCGCGCGGCTGACGTGAGCAACTCGCCGCAGACGCTCACGGTCTCGGACTGGATAAGCTCCTTGGCAAACGCCCTGTTTTTATGCAGTACAGCCGCCACAAGGCAGTCGGCCCGCAGCGACACTACGTTTACAGTAACACGTTCCGGTTCGGAAGTCGCTATTTTTGCAGTGTCACAGCTCGTCTCGCTGACGCGAACGCCGCACCTGCCGACCGTATGTAATTCGTCTGTTATCAGGCGCACCGCCTGCCGCAGCGCAAAAAGCGTGCAGCCGCTGTCGTCGACTGCCAGGTCGCCGACCAGCTCGCGCTTTATGCCTAACGACATAAGCGCGCCCAAATAGTCGCGGTGCGAAAGCGGCGCGCGCGCAAGGTTGTCTATGCGCACCGCCGCCAGCGGATAAGTCTCGCTCGCCACTTGTATTTCGGGCGGGCTGAACGCCACGACTTGTCTTTCGGCTTTTTCGTAACCACCGAACTCGCCGCAGCTTACACCGAGGCGCCGCGCGGTGTTTACGACCATCTGCCGGTCGCTCTCGTCCAGAAAATTACTGAAGCGAACCTTGCCGTTAAGGGCCGCGCCGGCAAGGTCGCGCGCTCTGCTTACCAGCGCGCGCTTTTCCTCGCTTTGGTAATTAATAGTAGAACGCCCCGCTGTTTTCGAGTTCGCCCATTATCTCTTCGCCCTCAAGCGCCACATTGTAAGGGGTAATAATAAAGGTTGAGTTGGCGACGCGCTTGATGTTGCCGTTGAGCGCGTAGGCAACGCCGGCGAGAAAATCGACCATGCGGCGAGCGACGTCCTTGTTGGTCGACTCTAGATTGAGCACGACAGAGCGCTTGCTTATAAGCTTGTCGGCGATGCCGAGCGACTCCTCGTAGTTCTCCGGTTTGACCAGCACAACTTCCAGCTTAGTGGTGGTGTTGATGTTTACTACCTTGTCCTCGCGCGCAGACTTTTTGGGTGTTTTTTCCTTCTTGGGCTTGGGCATAACGTCCTCGTCCTGAAGTTCCTCCTGCTCGTCCTGCTCCTCGTCTACGCCAAAACCCAGCATATCGGCTATGTTATCAAAAAAGCTCATCGTTCAATTCCCTTTCTAATAAATATTAATATCTGAGTGGTTACATGTCAACACTCAGTTAAGTTCCTTACCGACATAAAGGTCGCTGCCCTCGGTAATTATTTCGTCGTAAAGTTCCAAAGCGTTGCTCGTAGTGCTGCTGTCGGAGCAAATTACGTATTCGTCTGTCTCGTATATCGGCTCAACTACGCGAAAGCGCACGACGTCGCCGTATTTTATGTAGACTCCCATGACGCCGTCCTCGTAACGCAGCGCGGCGCGCGGCAACCTAATACCGCTGTACTCGCTGAAACGGATAGTCGCGTTGTCGAGCCGCAGTGACGCCGTGCTGCTGTTAAAATAGTCGCAGCTGAATATCACTAACGTGCGGTTCAAAGACTCGTCGGTAACTATGCGTTCCACCGTCGCCAGTAAGTCTGTGACGCCGGCATAATTGAAATCGAGGTCTACTCTTACCCCTTCCGAAAAGCGGTCGGCATATTGCGAGTCAATTATTGCCGCGTAATACCACTCGTAATCGGACACAAGCTTAAATTGATTGGTCGTCACCGGCAGTGTTTCCAGCAGTGACACCATATCCCCGACCGAGATGTCCAGCGCCGCGTCTTTGTTAATAAGCGTTTCAAACCCGTCGGTATGCGTGATAAAATAACCGGTCTGGGGCGCGTAGATGCTGCTTGTTGCCGGCACAACGGCCGCAGAAAGTTCCTCTATACGCTGTGTCAGCGCGGCTATGCGCTCGGTAAAATCGCTGTCGTTGTCTGTATATATGTAGACGGAGCTCAGCTCGCGAAGCGCGTCGGTACAAGCCGCTGAAAGCTCGGGCAGGCGGTCGTTGCCGGCACACAGCGCCAGTTGCGAAAGCGCCTCGTAAAGGTTGTCGCGAACGAGCGAAAACTCCGTTGTGCTCACACTGGAATTGCTTAGCTGTACAAGCGTCGCGCACATCTGCTGCAGACTTTCGAGCAGATGGTGTTCCTTGGCAGACTGGGCACTGTCGTAAACATAGGCAATTACGGCGCCCTTAGCAATTTTTTCGCCGTCGCTAATGCGGTAGTCAAAAACACCGGTCTCGCTGGTCTCGACGACTATTTCGTCGCGAACGGCAATGCCGACGCTTTCTATTTCGTCGCTGACGCTGTAGACTGTCGCTATTTCCGTTTTATAGTCGACGCTCAGCGCCCTTATTACCTGAAAGCAGACATACCCGACTATTGCCACAATTACCAGTACGGACAGTAATTCACTTGAGCGCTTTTTCTTCATCGTTGTCGTCGTCGCAGTCGGCGATTTGGATATACTTTGAGGGAATTATTGTCGAGATGGCGTGTTTGTAGACTATATTCTGCCTGCCGTCCGTGTCCACCAGATTGACGGTAAAGTTGTCAAATCCCTTAACAACACCGCGGAACTGGTAGCCGTTGACAAGGTATACCGCCAGCGGTATTTTCTCCTTGCGCGCCTGGTTGAGAAAATAGTCCTGAAGGTTAACGTTCTTCATTTAGTCCGCCCTCCCTTTTTTATAAAAACATAATACCATATATTGTAGAAAAAAACATCAAACTTTAAGTGATTTTACAAACTCTTCACTGTCAACCGTTCCGTCCGGCAGCTTTTTTGCCGTTATTTTGCTGTTAATCCAACTCATTTGCCGCTTGGCATAGTGCCGGGTTGCCGTCTTTAGTTCGTTTATGCACTCGTCAAGACTGCTGTCTCCCTCAAAATAAGCAAAAAGCTCCTTGTAGCCGATTGATTGCAGTACCCCGCCGTATTCTGCGCGGCTGCGCCAGACGTCTTGCGCCTCGTCGACCAGACCATGTTTGACCATTTGCTCGACGCGCGCGTCTATGCGGCGGTACAATTCGGCGCGGTCGGTATACTCAAGGCAATACACGTCTGCATCCAACGGGTTTGCCGCGTGCCGCGAGCGCTCGTTTTGTTCGCTGATTTTATAGCCCTCGCAGAGAAAAAACTCCAGCGCGCGCATGACTCGCTTAACGTTATTGGGGTGTATAGCCGCAGCGGCCGTCGGGTCGCAGCGGCACAACTGCTCGTACAATCCGGCGCCGCCCTCGCGCTCAAAGCGCTCGCGCAGCGCAGCGCGCACTGTCGGGTCTGCCGGGGAATCGGTAAACTCTATGCCGTCCAGCAACGTGCTGATATACAGTCCCGTGCCGCCGCATATTATCGGCGTTTTTCCGCGGGACCTTATTGACCTGATTGCCTCGCGGGCATCGCGGGCAAATTCCGCGGCGCTGTAGCTTTGCGACGGGTCGAGAAAATCCACCAGGTGGTGCGGCACCGCGCGCCTCTGCTCCGGCGTAGGTTTGGCTGTGCCGACGTCCAACCCGCGGTATATCTGCATGGAATCCGCACAGACTATCTCCGCGTTCAATCTGCGCGCTACCGCGACGGCAAATTCACTCTTGCCTGTGGCAGTGGCGCCGCATATCACCAGCGCCGGCGGCGTTTTATTATTACAGTCTGCCAAACTTCTTCTCAATCTCCTTTTCGCTCAGTTCGTAATAAACCGGTCTGCCGTGGGGGCAAAACTTCGGCAGCCAGCCGAAGATTATTTGCTGCGCAAGCGCCAGCAATTCCTCTGACGAACTGCGGTCGCCCGCTTTTACCGCTGCGCGGCAGGCCAGCGACTGAAACAGCCACGCTGTCTTTTCGTCCTTTAGCGCAGTTTTGTTGTCAGCCAGCTGCCGGGCGATATCTATTATTGCCAGGCGTGCCGCCGCCGCGCTCATAAACGCGGGTATGGCGCGCACAATTACGCTGCCGCGGCCGAAATCTTCCACTGCAAAGCCGCACTTTTCGGCGACGTCGGCGTTTTGCAGCAGCGCGTCGGCCTCGTCTGAGCCCAACAGCACACTGAGCGGTTCGAGCAGCTGTTGGCGCTGCGACGCCACGTCCAGCTGCGAAAAGCGCTCAAAGAGAAGACGCTCGTGCGCCGCGTGTTTGTCTATTACGAATGCGCGCTCGCCGAGTTCGGCAATGATATACGTCGAAAACAATTCGCCGCACACGCGCAGCGGCGGCGCTGGTGCCGCTTGCTCTTCGCCGCTCGCAGTGTCGCGCTTAACGCCTGTGCCGGCGCGCTGTTCCGGTACGGCAGGCTCGCTGCTTTCCTGCTGCTGCCTGAGCCGGCCGAGAATATCCCACTCGCTTAGTTCGTCGCCGCGGTAGGCGCCGCTGTATTCAAAAAAGGTGGGCTGCGACACGCTACTTGATGCTGGCTCGCTTTCGGCCGTTACTTTTGGTTTTGTCGCGGCAATCTCCGCAGTTTTTTGCGAAACGCCGACCGCAAAGTCAGGCTCGTTTTGAGCGTTCTTTGCTGCCGCTGGTTCGCTCACCTTTTCAAACAGCGCCGCTTTGAGCGTCGCGTAGACCAGAGTAAACACCGCGCGCTCGTCAGTGAAGCGCACCTCAATTTTTGCCGGGTGAACGTTGACGTCGACAAAAAATGGGTCCACCTTCAGCATGAGCACATAGGCGGGATACGCGCCCTTGCGCGCCAGCGAGCGGTAGGCCTCTTCCGCCGCGGCTATGACTGTTTTATTTTTTACAAACCTGCCGTTGACAAAAAAGTACTGGAAGCCGCGGCTGGCACGCGCCGCTTGCGGCAAACAAATATAGCCGCTGATTTCCATGCCGCGCTGCTCGCCGCAAACGGGAATAAACGCGTCGCACAGTTCGCGCGGTAAAAGACTGAACGCGGCCGAAAAGAGCTTGCCGTCACCGGGCGTCGACAGCACCTCACGGGAGTCGCGAACCAATTTGAATGCCACTTCGGGGTGGGCGAGCGCCTGCTGTTCGAGCACTGTCTGCACTGCGTTTCCCTCAGAGACATCTTTTTTGAGAAATTTCATCCGCGCCGGCGTGTTGTAAAAAATATCGTTTACGACAACTGTCGTACCCTCAGGCCCCGCAGCCTCGCCAAGACTGACGCGCTCGCCGCCGTTAAGCTCCAAGCGTGTTGCGGCCACCGCGCCCGGCGTTTTGCTTAAAAAAACCACCCGGCTAACCGAGGCGATAGAGGGCAGCGCCTCGCCGCGAAAGCCGAGTGTCTCAATGCGCTCAAGATCACTCTGCGAGCTTATTTTACTCGTGGCGTGGCGCAAAAACGCCGTCGGCACATCCTCGCTCGCAACGCCGCAGCCGTTGTCGGTAACGCGAATTGACGAAATGCCGTTTTTTACAAGTTCCACTGTCACCTTTGTGGCGCCGGCGTCTACGGAGTTTTCCACCAGTTCCTTAACCACCGACGCCGGTCTTTCCACTACTTCTCCGGCAGCAATAAGCTCGCTTGTGTGTTTGTCGAGAAGGTTAATTTTCATGATTCACCGTTCACCTTGTTGATGAGTTCGTCCAGCTTGTACATTGCCTCAATAGGCGTCAGATTTTCCACCGAGAGCGATTTCAGCTCGCTGAGCGCCGCGCGTTCGGGTTCACTTATTTCGGCACGGTTATACACCCGCGGCGCCCGCGGCGCGCCAGTGTCGCTGTCAAGCCTTGCAAGTATCTCTTTGGCGCGGTCAATGACCGGCTGCGGCACGCCGGCAAGCTTGGCGACTTCAATGCCATAGCTGTCGTCTGCCGGGCCGCAAACGATGCGCCGCAGAAATAATATGTCGTCGCCGCGTTTCTTTGCGGCGATATTGTAATTTTTGATGTGCGCGCTTTCCGACTGCATGTCGGTAAGCTCATGGTAGTGCGTGGCAAAAATCGTTTTGCACTTTAGATTTGAGTCTATATATTCCAGCACGGCGCGCGCTATACTCATGCCGTCGTATGTGGACGTGCCCCGCCCTATTTCGTCGAGAATCAACAGGCTTTTCGGCGTGGCGTTTTGCAGTATTTCGGCAACCTCGTTCATTTCGACCATGAATGTGCTGCGGCCGGAAAATATATCGTCTGAGGCGCCGACGCGGGTAAATATGCTGTCCACAATACCGATATTGGCGGAATTAGCCGGCACGAAGCAGCCAATTTGCGCCATCAGCACAATCAGCGCCGTCTGCCGCATAAATGTAGATTTTCCGGCCATGTTCGGGCCGGTAACAATATTTATTAGATTTTCCACGCCGTCAAGCAGGCAGTCGTTGGGCACGAAAAGCTCGCTGCTTTGCAAGCGCTCCACGACAGGGTGACGGCCGCCGATTATTTCCACGCGGTCGCTGTCGTTGACTCGCGGCCGGCAGTAATTGTTGCGCAGCGAAACGTCGGCAAAGCCGCAGGCGACGTCAAGCTCCGCCACGGCGCGCGCCGTCTGCTGCACCAGTGCCAGCTGACGGGCTATCTGCTCACGCAGCTGTTCGAATATTTCCCGCTCCAGCGACAGCAGTCGCTCACTGGCGCCGTTTATTTTGTCCTCAAGCTGTTTGAGGTCCTCGGTTATGTAGCGCTCGCCGCTTGCAATAGTCTGCTTGCGCACAAAGCTCTGCGGTACCAGCGGCACGCTGCCTTTCGAAACTTCAATATAATAGCCGAAAACCCGGTTGTAGCCTATCTTCAGCTGCTTTATGCCCGTCTCGTCGCGAAGCTTCTGCTCGAGAGTAGCCAAATACTTTTTAGTGTTTCGGACAATATCGCGCAGCTCGTCGACATTCGCGTCACAGCCGCCGCGAATATAGCCGCCCTCCTTCATAAGTGCCGGGGGCTGCTCTTCTATGGTTTTTTCTATGCCCTGGCGAATGTCGTCCAAAGCGTCGATGCGGCGGTCGGCGCCGCGCAAAAAAGCGCACTTGAAGCTTTTGGTAAAGTTTTTCACCAGCCGCAAATTTTGCGCGCTGGCGGCAAGGGCGCGCAGCTCGCGCGGCGTGCAGGTGCCGTAAACCACCTTGGTCATCAGCCGCTCAAGGTCAAACACCCCGCCGAGTGCGTCCTGTATTTTGGCGCACTGCACGCTGTCGGCAAAAAGCTCGGTGCAGGCGTCGAGCCGCGCGTCAATTTCGGCAACGTCCAGCAGCGGTTTTTCTATGTACGTTTTCAGCAGCCGGCGGCCCATTGGCGTTTTGGTGCGGTCCAGCACCCACAAAAGCGAGCCGCGGCGCTCACGGCCCATCATTGTCTCGGTCAGTTCCAGGTTGCGCCGCGCCGCTGCGGAAACGCCCATATACTGGCGCGGCCGGTATCCGGACAGCTCAACCATCCTCGCCGCGCCGGTCTTCTGGCTCTCCTGCAAATAGCGCGTTAGCGCGCCGAGCGAGCGCACCGCAAGTCCGCGCTTCATCGCGGCAATTTTTTTCAGCTCCGCCGCCGCGTACTGTTTCATAATAAAACTCTTCGCCGTTTCCAGCTGGAAATAGCCGTCGTAGAGCTGCTCGCCGAATATTTTAGCGCGCTCGCGCAGCAGCGCCGACAGCTGTGGGTCGGCGGCGACTGACGCCGCGTTGTATATTACCTCGCTGGGCGCAAAGCGGGAAAATTCGCCCAATATTACACCGGCGTCAAAGTCGCCTTCTGTGACGTCGACACTGCCGGTGGAAATGTCGGCAAAGCACAGCCCGTACCCGCCGTCGCCGACAAAAAGCGACGCAATGTAATTGTTGCTCGCCTCGCTGAGCATGTCGTCGTCAATTACCGTACCGGGGCTGACGACGCGGATAATTTCGCGGCGCACAAGTCCCTTGGCCTTGGCCGGGTCTTCGGTCTGCTCGCAAATAGCAACCTTGTGGCCGTTGGCAATTAATTTTGCGAGGTAGCCCTGCACGCTGTGGTAGGGTACCCCGCACATGGGCGCGCGCTGCTCAAGACCGCAGTCGCGGCCGGTCAGCGTCAGCTCCAGCTCGCGCGAGACAAGCTCGGCGTCGTCAAAAAACATCTCGTAAAAATCACCGAGACGGTACATGAGAATGGTGTCGTTGAGAGTGTCCTTGACTTCAAAGTATTGTCTCATCATCGGAGAGAGCTTGCTGCGGTCTATTTCCATCACTCACACCTTACCGAATAATTTGCGGTTTTCATACGACGTTACCGTCACCGTGCATGTGCCGCGCGGCAGCGGCTGCGCGCCGGGGCAAAAGACGACGGCGTTGCTGTCAAGCCGCACCGAATTACAGCCGTCGGCATAGCTTTCCGCCAGCCCGCGCAGCGTGCGGCCGACAAGCGCGCTGTCCGTTTCGGCAGAAATAGCGTCCTGCACGGCAGTCAGTTCGCGCAGCCGCGCCGCCTTTTCGGCGTGCGGCGTTTCGTCGGCCAGCCGCGCCGCAGAAGTCCCTGTGCGTTTTGAATAGATAAATATAAACAGCGAGCGGTAGCGGACTTTTTTGACCAGCTTGAGTGTCTGCTCGAAATCGGCGCGGCTCTCGCCGGGAAAGCCGACAATTATGTCGCTTGTCAGCGACAGGTCGGGTATTTTTTTCCGCGCGTATTCTACCAGCTCAAGATATTTTTCCGCAGTGTAGCCACGGTTCATTTTGCGCAATATGTCGTTGCTGCCCGACTGTACCGGCAGGTGAAAATGGCGAGATATTTTCGGGTATTCGGCGATAGTATCTATTAATTTGCGGCTGGCGTCCTTGGGGTGCGAGGTCATAAAGCGAATGGTAAAATCGCCGGGCTGCTGCGCCAGCAAGGCCAGCAAGTCGGCAAAGTCGAGTCCCTCGCCGCTGTTTTTGCCATAGGAATTGACATTTTGCCCCAGCAGAGTTATCTCCTTGGCGCCGCCGGCAACAATCTCTTTAAACTCTGCCAGAATGTCGCCGCTTCGGCGGCTGCGCTCGCGATGGCGCACATAGGGGACGATGCAGTATGTACAAAAATTGTCGCAGCCGTACATAATCGGCAGCCAGGCCTTTAGCGTGTCGTCGCGCCGCAGCGGCAGCTGCTCGACTATCTGCGCGCTTTCGGCGCCGAGCGTGTCAAACACCCTTTTACCCTTTTCCAGGCGCTCGCAAAGCAGCTGCGGCAACCGCCAAAGCGCGTTGGTGTCAAACACGAGGTCGACGTAGGGGTAATGCTGCTTAATTTTTTCTAGCACGCTGCTTTGCTCTACCATGCAGCCGCACAGCGCTATTATCAGCTTGCGGTTTTTCTCTTTCAGCGGCTTGAGCGCGCCGACGTTGCCGAAAACGCGGTCCTCGGCGTGCTCGCGCACGGCGCAGGTGTTGAATACTATCATGTCCGCGTCAGTTTCGGCGTCGGCAACAACAAAGCCCGCGGCGACGAGAATGCCCTTGATGCGCTCGGAATCGTTGACGTTCTGCTGGCAGCCGTAGGTGCGCACATATACGCGCGGCGCGCGCTCATAGCGTTCCGTAATGAGCCCGCTCAATTTTTCGCTGTTTGCGGCGTAGCTGCGCGCCGCGGCGTCGTTTTCATTCATGCTCAAAGCACCTTCCGCAGAAATTGCCCGGTATAACTGGCCGCGTTTGCCGCCACCTGTTCGGGTGTGCCCTCGGCGACAATATTGCCGCCGCGGTCGCCGCCGTCGGGACCCAGGTCGATTATATTGTCGGCGGTCTTAATAATGTCGAGATTGTGTTCAATTACAATTACCGTATTGCCGGCGTCGACCAGCTTTTGCAGCACCTGCACGAGCTTGTTGACGTCGTCGGTATGCAGTCCGGTCGTCGGTTCGTCAAGGATGTAGACCGTCTTTCCGGTGCCGCGGCGGGACAGTTCGCAAGCAAGCTTTACGCGCTGTGCCTCGCCGCCGGACAGCGTTGTGGACGACTGGCCGATTTTGATATAGCCGAGACCGACGTCCTGCAGCGTCTTGAGCTTTGAGTATATTTTGGTGTGGTTCTTAAAAAACTCAACACCCTCGTCAACTGTCATTTCCAGCACGTCGTAAATACTTTTGCCTTTAAACTTTACTTCCAGCGTCTCGCGGTTGTAGCGGTGCCCCTTACAGACGTCGCACGGAACATAGATGTCTGGCAAAAAATGCATCTCTATTTTTACCAGTCCGTCGCCCTCGCAGGCCTCGCAGCGGCCGCCGCGAATGTTGAAAGAAAAGCGCCCCTGCCCGTAGCCGCGCATTTTTGCCAGCTCCGTGGAGGCAAAGACCTCTCGTATGGCCGTAAACATGCCCGTATAGGTGGCCGGGTTCGAGCGCGGCGTGCGGCCGATAGGCGACTGGTCAATGCCAATTACCTTGTCGCAGTATTCTAACCCCTCAATACTGTCGCAGCCGCTAATACGCCCCTTGGCGCGGTTGAGCTTTATTGCCAGCGTGCTGTAAAGAATATCGTTTACGAGCGACGATTTTCCCGAACCGGAAACGCCGGTGACGCAGTTAAACACGCCGAGCGGAAAGCGCACGTCAATATTTTTCAGATTGTTGAGCGCCGCGTTCTTGACCACCAGAGCGTGGCCGTTGCCCTCGCGCCGCTGCTGCGGCACCGGTATACGGCGCGCGCCGCTCAAGTACTGCCCTGTTATGCTCTGCTTGCAGTCTATAATATCCTGCAGCGTCCCCTGCGCAACTACATAACCGCCGTGGATGCCGGCGCCGGGGCCGATGTCGACTATATGGTCGGCGCTGCGCATAGTCTCCTCGTCGTGCTCCACGACTATAAGCGTGTTGCCTATGTCGCGCAGTCTTTTCAGCGCCTCAATGAGCTTGGCATTGTCTTTTTGGTGCAGACCAATGCTCGGTTCGTCAAGTATATACAGCACGCCGACGAGCGACGAGCCAATCTGCGTCGCCAATCTTATGCGCTGCGCCTCGCCGCCGGACAGCGTTGTGGCACTGCGCGACAGTGTAAGATAATCAAGCCCGACGTTTTTGAGAAATTCCAGCCGTGAGCGAATCTCTTTCAAAATGCGCTCGGCAATATGCTGCTCGCGCTCGTTGAGTTCAAGACCGTTGACGAAAGCTATTTCGTCGTCTATTTGCATATTACAGAACTCAATGATGTTTTTCCCTCCCACGGTTACAGCCAGCGACGTCGGCTTTAGGCGCTGGCCGTGGCAATCGGGACAATTCACACTGCTCATGTATTCGGTCAACTCGTCGCGAATATAGTCGCTGCCGGTCTCGCGAAAGCGGCGCTCCAGATTATTTATTACGCCCTCAAACTCGGCGTTATAGCTGCCGGAGCCAAACTCATTTTCGCGGCGCATGTGAAGTTTTTCGCCCTTTGTGCCATAGAGCAGCGCCTCTATTACCTGGTCGGACAACTCACTCAGCGGCGTCTTTACCGAAAAGTGATAGTGCTCGGCCAGCGCGTCCATATACATGCGGGAAATTGAGCCGTCGTTGTAGCCCCAGCCACTGGCCTTGACCGCGCCTTTTGCAATTGACAGACTGCGGTCGGGTATCACCAGTTGCGGGTCAACGCGCAGATAATTGCCGAGTCCGGTGCATTTCGGGCAGGCGCCGGCGGGGTTGTTGAACGAAAACATCCGCGGCACCAGCTCTTCGACGCTGACGCCGTGGTCGGGACAGGCGTAGTTCTGCGAAAACAGAATATCGTCGCCGTCCAGCGGCGCCACAATTACCAAACCGCCGGCAAGGCGCAGCGCGGTCTCTATAGAGTCGCTCAACCGAGACTCTATTCCCGCGCCGACAACAAGTCTGTCAATAATTATCGCCACGCTGTGGCGCTTGTTTTTGTCGAGCTTTATCTCCTCGTCCAAGTCGTAGACGATGCCGTCTACGCGAGCACGCACATAACCGGAGCGGCGAGCTCCGTCCAGTTCTTTCTGGTGCTCGCCCTTGCGCTCGCGCACCACCGGCGCGAGCACGGAGAACTTTGTCCCCTCGGGTAGTTCCATTACCCGGTCGACCATCTGGTCGACCGTCTGCATCTCTATTTTTCTGCCGCACACCGGGCAGTGCGGCACACCTATGCGCGCCCAAAGCAAGCGCAGGTAGTCGTAAATCTCGGTGACCGTGCCGACCGTCGAGCGCGGGTTTTTGGACGTAGTTTTCTGGTCGATAGAGATAGCGGGCGACAGTCCCTCGATGTAGTCGACATCGGGCTTGTCCATCTGGCCGAGAAACATGCGCGCATAAGAGGACAGGCTCTCTATATACCGCCTTTGGCCGTCGGCATAAATTGTGTCAAACGCCAACGACGATTTGCCCGAGCCGGAAAGTCCGGTCATGACAATAAGCTTGTCGCGCGGCAGCTTGATGTCGATATTTTTTAAGTTGTGCTCTCGGGCGCCTTTAATAATTATCTGGTCTTTTGACAATTTCTTATCCTTACTTCTGTTTTTTCAGTTCTTCTATTTTGTCACGCAGCTGGGCCGCGTATTCGAATTCCAACAGCTCGGCGGCATGGCGCATCTCTTTGGTCATGCGCTCGACAAGCGACTTGCGTTCGGCGGCGCTGAGCCGCTTGCCGCTCTCAGACGGCGCCGCGGCGGAAATCTCAATAACGTCGCGTATTTCTTTGACTATGGTCGTGGGCGTAATGCCGTTTTTGCGGTTGTACTCGTCCTGAATCTTGCGGCGCCGCTCAGTCTCGGTTATTGCTCTTTCCATTGACGGCGTCACCGTGTCGGCGTACATAATCACCGTACCGTCTACATTGCGCGCGGCACGGCCGATTGTCTGCACCAGCGACGTCTCGCTGCGCAAAAAGCCCTCTTTGTCGGCGTCAAGTATGGCAACCAGCGAGACCTCGGGCAGATCCAGTCCCTCGCGTAGCAGGTTAATACCGACAAGCACGTCGAACTCGCCAAGGCGTAAGTCGCGGATTATCTGCATGCGCTCCATAGTGTCGACGTCGTAGTGCATGTAGCGCACCTTTATGCCGTAGTTGTCAAGGTAGTCGGTAAGGTCCTCGGCCATGCGCTTAGTAAGCGTAGTTACCAGCACGCGCTCGCGGCGGGAGATGCGCTCGTTTATTTCAGATATTAAGTCGTCAATCTGCCCTTCTACCGGCTTGACTACGACCTTCGGGTCAAGCAGCCCTGTCGGCCTTATGACCTGCTCTACGACCTGCGTCGAATTGCCGCGCTCAAACTCGCCGGGCGTGGCGCTGGTGTAGACGACCTGGTGTATTTTCGCGTAGAATTCGTCAAACGTCAGCGGCCGGTTGTCGAAGGCGCTGGGCAGTCTGAAGCCGAAGTCGACCAGATTTTTTTTGCGCGCGTAGTCACCGCCGAACATGCCGCGTACCTGCGGCAGCATAACGTGCGACTCGTCGACAAACATGAGAAAATCGTCGGGGAAATAGTCGAGCAACGTAAAGGGCTTGCTGCCCGGCGCGCGCCCCGACAGCACGCGCGAATAGTTCTCTATTCCCTTGCACATGCCTATCTCGCCGAGCATCTCTATGTCATACATCGTTCGCTGGGCAATGCGCTGCGCCTCAATTAGTTTTCCCTCGGTGCGGAACTTTTCCACCTGCATGTCCATTTCAGCGCGGATTTCGCCGAGTTTTGAGTTCATCTGCTCGCGCGGCACCACATAGTGACTGGCGGGGTAAATTGCGACGTGGTTGCGCACGTTCTTGCGCTCGCCGGTAACGACGTTGATGTCGCTTATGCGCTCTATTTCGTCGCCGAAAAACTCAATTCGCACCGCCTCGTCGCCGCTATATACCGGAAAGACCTCGACCACGTCGCCGCGCACGCGGAATTTGTTGCGGTCAAAACCTATATCGTTGCGCTCATACTGTATCTCGACGAGTCTTTTCAGCAGCTCGTCGCGGCTGATTTTTGTACCCGGACGCAGCGAGATGACCATTCTGCGGTAGTCAATGGGGTTGCCAAGAGTGTATATGCACGAGACACTGGCGACGATTATTGTGTCTTCGCGCTCGGACAGCGACGACGTTGCCGAGTGGCGCAGTTTGTCTATCTCGTCGTTGATGGCGCTGTCCTTCTCAATATAGGTGTCAGTGCTGGGTATATAGGCCTCGGGCTGGTAGTAGTCGTAATAGCTGACAAAGTATTCAACGGCGTTGTGCGGAAAAAATTCCTTAAATTCCGAACACAGCTGCGCCGCCAGCGTCTTGTTGTGCGCCAGTACCAGCGTGGGCTTTTGCACGTTTTGAATAATATTTGCCATTGTAAACGTCTTGCCGGAGCCGGTAACGCCCATAAGCGTCTGCTCGCGGTCGCCGCGCCGCACGCCCTGCGTGAGCTTTTCAATTGCCTCGGGCTGGTCGCCGCAGGGGCGGTAATCGGACACAAGTTCAAATTTCATAGTTTGCCAAGTTCACCCTTTATGCGCAGCATTCCGCCGTTCTCAGCAAATGAGATGGTCTCGCCGCCGGCGCCGACAATAATGTGGTCGTCCAGCGTCACGCCGATTTCGGCCAGTGCCGCAAAAATTCTTTTTGTCGTCGAAATATCCGCCGCCGAGGGCATTGCGACTCCGTCGGGGTGGTTGTGAACCAAAATAACCGTCGCGGCGCGGTGCAGCGCCGCCAGCTCCACAACGCGCCGCACCGAAATTTCGGTAGCGTTGACGCTGCCCTCGGCAAGCTTTGTGCAGTTTATCAGCCTTTGCCGCATGTCGAAGCACAGCAGATAACTGACCTCGTTCACCTCGCCGGCAAAAAGAGTGGCGGAAAACTCCGCCGTCTTGGTCGTGGACGCCGCCGTAAAGCGCTCGTCACGCTGGCTTGCGAGGTAATATTTACAGCTCTCGAGAGTGAGTTTAATAAGCAGCGCCGAATTTTCGCCAACACCCTCTACACGCTTTAGTGCCTCGTAGTCGGCGTTGAGCACCCGCTCAAAGCTGCCGAAAGTATCAATCAGCCGGTGGGCGATGCCGTTCGTGTCTTTGCGCGGTATGGCATAACACAGCAGCAGCTCCAACGCCTCGTGCGGCGCAAAGCCGCGCAGACCTGTCTGTAAAAAGCGCTCTTTCAGCCTTTTTCTGTGACCGTCGTGCGTGCCGCTCATCGACTTTTGAATTCCTTTACAACTCAGTTCTCATATTATATACTAAAATATATTAAATTAAAAGGGTTTGCGGCAGATTTGTAAACATTAGTTTGCCGCCGGCAGCGCATGAAAGAGTTTACAGTTTCCGAAAAAGACGACGGCGAGCGGCTCAACCGCTGGCTTGCCGACGTTGCGCCGGCTTTACCCGGAGCGATGATGTACCGCTACTTGCGGCTAAAGCGCATTAAGCTCAACGGCAAGCGGGCAGCCGCCGGCGACCGGCTGCACCGTGGTGACGTTGTTGCACTGTATATCAGCGACGAATTCTTTGTCGGCGCGCCGACGCGTGAATCTTTTATGGCGGCCGGCAAGGCGCTGAGCGTGGTTTTTGAGGACGCAAATATTGCGCTTTTGTACAAGCCCGCCGGGCTTTCGGTCCACGACGACGACACCGGCAACAGCGACACGCTGCTGAACCGTTTTTTGCGCTATCTTTTTGAAAAGGGCGAGTACGCCCCGCGCGCCGACGAAAGCTTTACGCCGGCGCTTTGCAACCGGCTTGACCGCGGCACCTTCGGCATAGTTATCGCCGCCAAAAATCGCGCCGCGCTTGAGGAAATGAACGCCGCCGTCAAGCGGCGCGACGTGCAAAAATTCTACCTTTGCGCCGTGCTCGGCAGCGTGACCGCCGCGGCGGAAAAGCGCGCCTTTCTTCTCAAAGACGAAAAAAAGAACCGCGTCAGCGTCTTTGACTCCCCCCGCCCCGGCGCCAAAGAGATAATCACCCGTTTTCGCCCGCTGCGGCGGCGCGGCGAGCTGACGCTGCTGGAAGTCGAGCTCGTAACCGGCCGCACGCACCAAATAAGAGCCCACCTCGCCTATCTCGGTTACCCGGTGCTCGGCGACGGCAAATACGGCCGCGGCGACGTCAACCGCCGCTACGGACTGTCACGGCAGGCGCTGTGCGCCTGGAAGCTGCACTTCAACTTTGCGCGGGACAATTATCCGCTGCTCGCCTACTTGGACCAGCGCGAGTTTTCGCTGCCCGACGTCTGGTTTGTCGACCAACTGTTTACAAACGAGCGCGGCGACTGAGCAAGTTTACCAGTAGAAAATGCCCGGGTTTGCTGCTGTTTTTTCTGCCTTTGCGCGCCACTGCGCCTTATTTGCGCGGTGCCGCGAAGTGAACAAATCCCTAAAGCAATCGCCGTAAAGGTTTTATCCTTTACGGCGATTGCTTTATCTTTTCTCAATACAACGTGTACTGGCGCGATTTCGGCAGCGAGCCGAGCGCGCCGCAGCCGTCCAGCATATCTATTATGCCGGCGCTGATGCCGGGCTCGCCGAGCATCTCGTCGGCGCTGACCCAGCCGCCCTTTTGCGCGGCGCTGTAAATAGCCTGTGCCTGAGTTTCGCCAACTCCCTTGAGCGCGTCGAAAGGCAGGCGCAGCTTTCCGTCTTCTATCAGGTACTTTTTGTAGTGTGAGCGCATCAGGTCTACCGGCAAAAATTCAAACCCGCGGCAGAGCATCTCGTTGACCATCTGTAAAGCTACGTAGGCGTCGTCGTCCTTGGTTTTGGTCTTGTTGCCCTTGTTGGCGGCGTCAAGCTTGGCGCGCAATTCGTTCAACTTGGCGCGCGCTACTCGTTTGCCGCCGGTTGCGGCCTCGACGTCAATGTCCTGTCCGCGCACCGTAAAGTAGGTGGCGTAGAACTCTATCGGCCGATACAGTTTGAACCAGGCGAGCCGTATTGCCGAAATAACATAGGCGGCGGCGTGCGCCTTGGGGAACATGTATTTTATCTTTTTGCAGCTCTCGATATACCATTCCGGCACACCGCACTCTCGCAGTGTGGCCAGGTGTTCAGGGGTAAATTTCTGCGCCGCTTTGCCCTTGCGGGTAAATTCCATTATTTCAAAAGCCATTGCCGGCGGCACGCCCTTGTCGGCAAGATACAGCATTATGCTGTCGCGCGTGCCGATAACGTCACTGATAGTACATGTGCCGTTGGCGATAAGCTCTTGCGCGTTGCCGTTCCAGACATCGGTGCCGTGGGAAAGTCCGGAAACCTGCAGCAGGTCGGAAAACTTTTCCGGCCTAGACTCGCTCAGCAGGCCGCCGACAAATGCAGTGCCCATTTCCGGAATGCCGTAGGTGCCTATTTCGGTGTCAATATCCTCGGGCTTTACGCCCAGAGGTTCGGTAGACGTAAACATCCTAAACACCTGCGGGTCGTTCATCGGCACATCGTCAACGCTCATGCCGGTGAAATCCTCAAGGTACTTATACATAGTCGGCACCTTGTGGCCGAGCATGTCAAGCTTTAGCAGCGTGTCGTGCATGGAGCGGAAGTCGAAATGGGTGGTTATGACGCCGCTGTCGCGCATGTCCGCGGGGTGCTGAACTGGGGTAAAGTCGGTGACGTCGTATCCCTGCGGGACTATGACCATTCCGCCCGGGTGCTGTCCGGTACTCTTTTTCACGCCGGTGCAGCCGAGGCACAGCCTGTCCTCCTCCGCTTTGCTTACCGTCAGGCCGTTGTTTTCGAGGTATTTTTTTACATAACCATAGGCCGAACGCTGTTCCAACGCGGTAATCGTACCGGCTTTAAATACGTTGCTTTTGCCAAACAGCTGCTCGGTATAGCGGTGCGCCCGTCCCTGGTATTCCGACGAAAAGTTCAGGTCAATATCCGGCGCTTTCTCGCCGTGAAAGCCGAGAAAAGTCTCAAAGGGAATATCGTGACCGTCGCCGCGCAGCAAACAGCCGCAGTCGGGGCAGTTTTTGGCGGGCAGGTCAAAGCCGGACTCGGCAAGCTGCGGCGCAAACTCTATGTAGCCGCACTCCTTGCAAACATAGTGTGCCGGCAGCGGGTTGACCTCGGATATACCGATTAGATAAGCGATAAACGACGACCCTACCGAACCGCGCGAGCCGACGTGGTAACCGTCCTCTTCTGACTTTTTTACCAGCTTTTCGGCAATTATGTAAAGCACTGAAAAGCCGTTTTTGATTATTGAGTTAAGCTCTTTGTCCTTGCGCTCAACGACCAGCGCCGGCGGCTGTTCGCCGTATTTATTGCGCATATTTTCGGCGGCCAGCTGTTGCAGCTGCTCCTCCGCGCCTTCTATTGACGGTGTATACGTCCCTTTCGGTATTGGCTCAACGTCGCCAATAAGCGCCGTAATTTTGGCGGGATTTTCTATTACGACCTCGCGCGCCGCGGCGTCACCGAGATAGGAAAACTCGGCCAGCATCTCGTCAGTGGTGCGAAAATAGAGCCCCGACTGCTCCTCCGTGTCGTCGAAGCCCAGTATCTGTCTGAACAGCGCCTGCTCCGGCTCAAGGTAATGCACGTCTCCGGTCGCCACCACCGGCTTGCCGAGCTTTTTGCCCAGCTCGTAAATGCGGCGGTTAAAACTGCGAATTGACTCCTCGTCGGCCACCGTCCCCTCTTTTATGAGGAAATCGTTATTTGATACCGGCTGTATCTCAAGGTAATCATACATGTCGGCAATGCGCTCAATGTCGCTTTGAGCCACGCCGCTGACGACGGCGCTGTAAAGCTCGCCCATGACGCACGCCGAGCCTATCAGCAGACCCTCGCTGTGGGCGCGGATGTTGCTGCGCGTCATGCGCGGCTTGCGGCTGAACGTCTTCAAGTGGCTGTCGGAAACGAGCTGATATAAGTTTTTAAGTCCCGCGGCATTTTTGACCAACAGTATCATGTGGTAGGGTCGTTGGTGCGCAAAGCCGCGGCCGGTCAGTTTGACGTTGAGCTGCGAGATAGTCTCAATGCCGCGCTCTTGCAGCATCGGAATCATTTTATTGTAAATGCGCCCGAGCGCCTCGGCGTCGTCACTGGCGCGGTGATGGTGGAATTTCGGCAGTTCAAGCAGTTCTGTCACGGCGTCAAGGGTGAATTTTTTGGCCTGCGGAAAAAGCGTTTGGCTCAGCTGCAGCGTGTCTATATATGTCAACTGCCGGTCAATTCCCTGCCGCTCGAGCGCGGCGGCAATAAACAGGGCGTCGAAAAGATGGGCGTTGTGCGCCATCAGCGGCCGGTCACCTGCGAAAGCTAAAAAGCTTTCCAGCGCCTCGCGCTCGTGCGGCGCGCCGCGCACGTCGTTGTTGGTAATGCCGTGTATTTTCGTACTGCTTTCCGGTATATTTCGCTGCGGGTCGACATAGGTGCAGAAACTCTCGCCTGTCTTGCCGCCGCTGACAACGACGGCGCCTATTTCAATTATTCGGTCCATGCGGCTTGAAAGGCCTGTCGTCTCCAGGTCGAACACGACTATTTCGCCTGTCAGCGCGGCGTCTGCGCTGCCGTAAACCACCGTCGTGGTGTCGTCAACATAGTAGGCCTCGCAGCCGTATATCACCTTAAAGTCGACGCCCGCCTTGCGCTTTTTTTCAAGCACGCTTTGCGCTTTCGGAAAGGACTGCAGCACGCCGTGGTCGGTTATTGCCACCGCTTTGTGCCCGAAGCGCAGCGCCGTTTCAATAACGTCCTCCACGTCCGGCAGCGCGTCCATCTGCGACATATTGGTGTGCAGGTGCAGCTCGGTGCGCTTGTCCGCGGCCGTATCCTTGCGCCGCTTGCGCTCGACTTTTATTATGTCGCGCGGCGTCATGCAAAGGTCTTTTAAATAGCGGTCAAACATGTAGTCGCCGCACACACATACCGTGTCGCCGACAGCTATGGAGCTCAGCGCCTTATATTCCGCCGCGTCGACAAATTTCCGCAGCGAAATTGAGTCGCTGTAGTCGGTGAGTTCCATTGTGAAAATCTTGTTGCCGCGGCGCGTTTCGGTGATCTCGCAGGCAAAAACAACGCCGATGACCGTGTATTTTCCCGGCTCGCCGGCCAGTGTGACAATCTTCTGGGCGCTCTTCAGCGACGGCTTTTTACCTATTACCGGAACATATCCGTCGCCGGCAAGTTCAATAATTTTGCTGGAAAGATCGCTCTGATTGAGCTTTTTGCCGCCGCCGGTCTTTACGCTTTCCACCGCTTTTTGGGGCACAGCGGGCTTATTTGCCGCCTTGGGCGGCATTTTTTCCGCATGTTCGGCCGGTTTTGCCGCGCCGACAGACGCCGGCTCAAGCACCGCCGGCTTTATTTTGACAGACTCGTCGCCGACGAGCACCAGCACTCGCCCGCTCTTGAAAACTGCGGCGTACTGCTGGGCAAACATCCTCTCAATGTCCATTTTCTTCAGTATGTTCACCACACCCGGCAGCACGCCTACTTCAAAGCGGTCGTTAAAGCAGTTTAGTGAGCACTCGTTGAAAAAGCCGTTTATCGGCACGCCCTGACGGGTCAGCAGGTCAATTATGTACGCAAAAGCCTCGCGTTCGGGCGGCTCGCAATCAAAGCTGAACTGCATTTCTACGCTGTAATTGTTGCAGCGGCGGCGCAGGTTGCTGGTTATCTTGTCCGGCAGGTGCGTCAAAAAAACAGAGCCGCAAAGTTTTATGCGCAGGCATTTTGCGGCTTTGTCAAGCTCAACGCCGCACACCTTTACGCTGCGCGGCTCAAGTTCGTCTATTTCATTTTGAATGTTTTCAAAAAGCTCCTCTATGTATGCCGACATTGCCTCTCACACCATTTTCTCTATCTCACTCATCAATTGGCCGACAATGTCACCGCTTATTTTGCCGACTATCTCGCCCTTTTTGAACAGCACCGCACACTCGCGGCCTCCGGCTATGCCAATATCCGCGTTGCCGGCCTCGCCCGGACCGTTTACTACACAGCCCATCACGGCTATTTTCAATTTCTTCTTTATGCCCGCCGTGCGCCGCTCAATCTCGTTGGCTATTGACACCAGGTCAATTTGCGTGCGCCCGCAGGTGGGACAGGATATTATCTCCACGCCCTCTTTGTTGAGGCCGACAGCCTTCAGTATTTCCCGTCCGGCGGCAACCTCCTCAAGCGGGTCGCCGCTGAGCGAGACGCGAATTGTGTCACCTATACCACGCAGCAGCAGCGCGCCAATGCCCACCGCGGATTTTACCGTGCCGCTGCGCAGCGTGCCCGCTTCGGTTACGCCGAGATGCAAGGGATAGGCGCAGCGCTGCGAAATAAGCTCGTACCCCTCGACCATCATGCGCACGTCTGATGATTTTATAGAAATTACAATGTCGTCAAAACCGAATTTTTCCAAAAGGGCTACGTCATATAGAGCGCTGTCCACCAGCGCCGCAGCGCATATTCTGCCGTATTTCGCCAGCGAGTCCTTGTTGAGCGAGCCGGAATTGACGCCGACACGAATGGGCACACCGGCGGCGCGGCAGCAGTCGGCAACGGCCTTCACTCGGTCGTCTGCGCCGATATTGCCGGGGTTGATGCGGATTTTGTCCGCGCCGGCAGCGACGCTTTCCATCGCCAGGCGGTAGTCGAAATGTATGTCAGCTACGACAGGTATGCTCAGCGACTTTTTCAGCGCGCTGATGAGTTTTACCGACTCCATGTCGGGCACTGCGGCACGGATAATTTCGCAGCCCGCGCTTTGCAGTGTCAGCGCCTGTTTTATATTTCCCTCAATGTCGTGTGCCGGGACGTTGAGCATGGACTGTACGCTGACGTCGGCGCCGCCGCCTATTTTGACACTGCCGACCGTTACTTGTTTTGTCATTCCACTCACCCGAAAAGTTTGGTAATATCGTTGTATGTTACCGCGACCATCAGCAGCATAAGCAGCGCCAGACCTGCTATGTTTATTAGGCCCTCGTATTTTTGCGGCAATTTTTTGCGCGTCACTCCCTCTACCAGCAGCAGCACAAGGCGGCCGCCGTCAAGCGCCGGGAACGGCAGCAGGTTGACTATGCCGAGGTTGATTGAGATAAACGCCATTAAATTCGCAATGCTCTTTATACCGTACGACGCCGCGGTGCCGATAGCCGAAACTATGCCCACCGGTCCCGAAAGCTGGTTAAAAGCGACGTTACCCGTGATAAGGTCAAAAATTGAGACATATATCAGCCGCATCGTTGAAAGGGTTTCGCGCAGCGCCTCGCCCAGCACAGTGCCGAACGTTTTGGCAATTGGATAGACAGTGAAATCTATTTGTATCGACGTCGTGCCGTCTTCAGCCGTGACGGTACCAAAACGAAAATCGTTCAGCTCGACTTGCTCGCCGTCGCGAATGACAACGACGTCGGCCACGCCGTCGTCGACGCGCATCATCTCATAGATAATATCGTTGGCAACATAGAGCCTGCGGCCGTTTATTGAGTAAAACGTGTCGCCCACTTCCAAGCCCGATTCCTGGGTAACTGCGCCGTCGTAAAAGTTGCTGACAGTCTTGCTGGTAATAGCGGAGTCGGAGCAAACCAATATGCACAGCACAGTAAAGCCCAGCACCAGGTTCATAAAGGCGCCGGCCACTATAATAATCACTCTGTTGAGCAGCGGCGCTTTGCCGAACGAGTGCTCCGACTCGGAGTCTTCGTCCTCGCCCTCCATGGCGCAAAAGCCCCCAATAGGCAGCGCGCGCAAGGAATACCAGGTCTCGCCGTTTTTGCTCTTGAAACGGAATATTGTCGGCCCCATGCCGAGCGCAAATTCGTTGACCGCAACGCCGCTTATCCTGGCAGCCAAAAAATGGCCCAGCTCATGCAGAAATATAATCAGCCCAAATATTACGACCGAGGCTATTATTGTCGTCAGTACAGACATATTCTCTCCGTTCAGTTGTATCTTGCCGCCACAGCGGCACGGGTGTCGGCGTCGGCCGCCAGAACGTCCGCAAGCGTGTAGTCGGTCGCTTTGGGCGCCGAGTCCACCGCCGCGCCGACTACGGCGCCTATATCGAGAAAACTTATGCGGTCGTCAAGAAACAGCGCCACGGCCGCTTCGTTAGCCGCATTGGCAACACACGGTGCGAGCCCCCCGGTCTCAGCCGCCCTTTTACACGCGCCAAGGCAGGCAAATGTCTGCTCGTCGGCGTCGGCAAACGTCAGCTCGCCCAGCGCCGCGATGTTCAGCGGGCTTTCCGGCGACGGCAGCCGCTCAGGGTATGTCAGCGCGTACTGTATCGGCAAGCGCATATCCGGCAATCCAAGTTGCGCGAGCACCGAATTGTCGGCAAATTCCACCATAGAGTGGACTATGCTTTGCCGGTGCACTGTAACAACAATGTCCTCAACACCCAGACCGAAAAGCCACATTGCCTCAATAACTTCGAGACCCTTGTTCATCAGCGTGGCGCTGTCTATGGTAATCTTTCGACCCATCTTCCAGGTAGGGTGCTTGAGAGCGTCCTCTTTTTTCACCGCGGCAAGCTGCGCGCGATTGTAACCGAAAAAAGGTCCGCCGGAAGCCGTCAAGAAAATCCTTTTGAGCGTCTTGGCGCTGTGCGGGTCCTGAAGGCACTGGAATATTGCACTGTGCTCGCTGTCCACCGGCAGCAGTTTTACGCCCTTTTCGCGACAGCGCTCGGTTACGATGCGGCCGGCCGCGACAAGTGTCTCCTTGTTGGCAAGCGCAATATCTTTGCCCGCGTCTATTGCTGCGAGCGTCGGCGACAGCCCGGCAATGCCGACCACGGAATTGAGTACCGTGTCGCACCCGGGTAAACTCGCTATCTCACACAGGCCCTCGGCGCCGGCAAGAACTTTTATGCTGGTGGGCGCCAGCGCTATTTTCAGCAGCTTTGCCGCGTTTTCGTCAACAACACAGACGTGCGCGGGTTTGAACTCGAGCGCCTGCCGCTCCAGCAAATCAATATTGCTGTGGGCGGATATGGCGCTCACGTTTATGCCCAGCTTGCTGACCAGCGACAGCGTTTGCGTGCCGATTGAGCCGGTTGAGCCGAGCAGACAGAGATTTTCAGTCATTGACAGCCTCGAATAAAATTATGCCTTTTATGCTACATCATATACCTGAAAAGATAGACAAAATACAGCGCCGTTACGGGGATACAAAAGCTGACGCTGTCCAGGCGGTCCATTGCGCCGCCGTGTCCGGGCATGATGTTGCCGAAATCTTTAATGCCGCAGCGCCGTTTGACAGCCGAGGCACTCAAGTCGCCCAGCATACCGACGCCGGCGCACAGCACTCCCAGCAAAATAACTGCGGAATAAAGGCCAAGCGCATTTGCCTGTGCCAGTCTGCCGAGCTTGAACGCCGGAAAAAGCGAGTAAATAAAAAGGCACAGCGAACTGTACAGCGGCGCAAAGGCCACTGCTCCCACCGCGCCGGCAACGGTCTTGTTGGGGCTAATTTCGGGGCACAGCTTGCGCTTGCCGAATGCCCTGCCGACAAAATAGGCAAACAGGTCGCCCAGCAGCGGAAATGCTATGGATACAAAGAAGATAAACAGCATGTCGCTGCCGCTGTCGGCAAAATGCACGCGCATATACAGCCAGCAGAACATGCCCATGTCGTACAGCATAGTCATAGCGTAAATTACGGCCGCGTCGCCAATGTTGACGGCCTTGTGGTACAGCATTGCCACGCAGAAAAACAGCACTGTGAAAAGTATCATCAGCGCCGCCAAATGCTCAAGCAGCGTCGCGGTGGAAAGAAGTGTGAGCAGCGCCGCATATCCGGCACACAGCACCATCAGTCCGACAGCATTGCGCGCTTTGTGCGCTCCGAAAAGTTCCCACTCGCACAGCAGTATAATCGCCAGCAACAGTATGTTCAGCGCGTAGGTGTCAAAAAGCACCATCGCCAACGCCAGCACTGCCAACCCGCCGAGCGCGGAAATAAACCTCTGTTTCATTATATACCCCCAAAGCGCCTCTTCCGCGCCGAAAATTCTTCGATGGCCTTGTCGAGCTTTTTAGGCGTGAAATCGGGCCAGAGAGTGTCCATATAAACGAATTCACTGTAAGCGCACTGCCAGAGCAGAAAATTTGAAATGCGGTGTTCCCCGCTCGGACGCAAAATCATGTCGACTTCCGGCTGGCCTGCCGAATATAAAAAAGCGGAAAAGGAGCTCTCGTCAACATCTTCCGCCGTCATCTCGCCGGCGGCGACCTTTTGGGCAATGCTGCGGGCGGCCATGACAATTTCGTCACGGCCGCCGTAGTTGACGCAGATGTTGAGAAACAGACCGTCGTTGGCGGCGGAAACACTCTCAAGGCGCTCCATTTCGGAAACGATGTCCGGCAGCAGCCGGCTGCGGTCGCCCCAAAAAGTAATTTTTATGTTCTCGCCCTTAAAGGAGAATGCGTTGCCGATGTACTGGCGCAGCAGGTTCATAATGGAGTCGACCTCGTCCTGAGGTCTTTTCCAGTTCTCGGTGGAAAAGGCGAATACCGTAACCGCTTTGACGCCAATTTTTTCACAGTAACGGGTAATTTTTTGAAAGACGTCCGCGCCCTTAACATGCCCGGCGGTGCGCGGCAGTCCGCGCTTTTGCGCCCAGCGGCCGTTGCCGTCCATAATTATGCCGATGTGGCGCGGTATCACTATCTGTTTTTCGCTGTTTGACGCTTCCAAGTCAAATCTCCATAATCTCTTTTTCTTTGCTCTTCATCGTCTCGTCGATCTCGGTGCTCTTGCTGTCGGTCAGCTTTTGGATGTCGCTTTCAAGAGACTTGAGATCGTCCTCGGTCAATTCGGCGGCCTTTTGCTGCTTTTTAAACTTTTCAACCGCATCGCGGCGAATCGCCCGCAGCGCCACTTTTGCCTCTTCGCCCAGTTTTTTTATTTTCTTTGCAATATCTTTGCGCCGCTCTTCCGTAAGCGCCGGAAATACAAGCCGAATAAGCTTACCGTCGTTTTGCGGGTTAATGCCGATGTCAGAGGTCTGAATTGCCTTTTCTATCGCCTTGATAGTCGACGCGTCCCAGGGCTGAATCACCAGCACGCGCGCTTCGGCAACGGAAACCGCCGCCATTTGGTTAATTGGCGTGGGCGTGCCGTAGTAGTCGACATTAAGCTTGTCGAGCACGGCGGCATTGGCGCGGCCGGCACGAATAGCGGCAAAGTCGCTTTTTAGATGCGCTACGGTCTTGTCCATTTTTTCGCTGTAGTGAGTTAGCATTTCGTCCATTTTCTATTCCTCCGCAATCAGAGTTCCGATATTTTCACCCTGCACCGCACGCACAAGGTTTTTGGGATCATTAATGTCGAACACAAGTATGGGAATGTGGTTGTCGCGGCTCATGGTCGCCGCCGTGCTGTCTATGACCTTTAGGTCCTCTGTCAACAAGCGCAAAAACGACAGCGAGTCGTATCTGCACGCGTCGGCGAATTTCTTCGGGTCTTTGTCGTAGACGCCGTCGACCATTGTGGCTTTGAAGATGACGTCAGCGCCAATTTCGGCCGCGCGCAGTGTCGAGGCGGTGTCGGTGGAAAAGTACGGGCTGCCGGTACCGCAGGCAAAAACGACAACTCTGCCCCTTTCAAGGTGGTGCAGCGCCCGGCCGCGAATGTAGGGTTCGGCAACCTGCTGCATTGTAAGCGCAGTCATTACCCGCACAGGCACGGAAAGCTTTTCCAGCGCGTCGGCAATTGACAGCGCGTTAATAACCGTTGCCACCATGCCTATCTGGTCGGCGCGGGTGCGTTCCATTTCGGGATTCTCGCGGCCGCGCCAATAGTTACCGCCGCCGACGACTATTCCGACTTCTACGCCGAGATCGTGCATCTCCTTAATTGATTTGCAAATATCGTAAACCACATCATAATCAAGTCCCATCTCCCGCTCGCCGGCAAGCGCCTCGCCGCTGAGCTTAAGCAAAACTCTTTTATATTTTACCATACCTATGACCCCCAATCATATATTATATATTAACATTCACCGGGCTGCATTGTAAAGGATAGCGCGACACAAAATAGCGGCCGGCGCAACAAAAAAGGAACACAAAACGGCAGACCGTCCTGTGTTCCTTCGAAAACAAATTATTTCTGCATGCTCGCAACTTCAGCGGCGAAATCTTCCTCGCGCTTTTCAAGACCCTCGCCCTTTTCATAGCGGGTAAAGGCCTTAACGGCTATTTTGCCGCCGAGCTCTTTGGCTGTGTTTTCAATGTATTTGCCGACAGTTATTTCGCCGTCTTTGACATACGGCTGCTCAAGCAGGCAAACTTCTTTATAATATTTATTAATGCGTCCCATGACCATCTTTTCGGCGATGGCGACGGGTTTTCCCTCGTTGAGCGCCTGCTGAGTGAGTATCTCTTTTTCCTCGTCAATAGCGCTGGCGGGAACTTCGCTCTTGCAGACGTACTGCGGGTTGACGGCGGCTATTTGCATGGCGACGTCTTTGCCGAAAACCTGGAATTCGGGCTTTGCGGCCAGCGCGGCGTCGGCGTCAAACAGTACCAGAACCGCGTGGGTGCCGCCGCCGTGAATATAGGAAACGGCCGGGCCCTCGTAGCGGACAAAGCGGCGGATTTTGATGTTCTCGCCGATGGTCTGGATTTTTTCGCGCAGCTCGGACTCAATGTCGCCGGCTCCGGCCTTGCATTTGAGCAAGGCGTCGACGTCGGCGGGCGCGGCGCTGATAATAGTGTCGGCGCAAAGCGCGACGAAATCGCGGAACGACTCGTTTTTGGCGACGAAGTCGGTTTCGGAGTTGACTTCGATAATAGCGCTGACATTGCCGCTGACTTTGGCAAAAACCATGCCCTCTGCAGCGATGCGGCCGGATTTTTTCGCCGCCGCGGCAAGTCCCTTTTCGCGCAGAATAATCGTGGCTTTTTCTATGTCGCCCTCGGCCTCGGTCAGTGCCTTTTTGCAGTCCATCATGCCGCAGCCGGTTGCCTCGCGCAGATTTTTAACGTCAATAGCTGTGAATGACATTTACTTTTCCTCCGTAGCGCTGGTTTTCTCCATCTCTTTGCCGAGCTTGTCGCTGTCAATAGCTGCGGCAGCGTCTTCCTCGCTGGCGGGAGCGGTCTCGACAGCCTGGGGCTCGGCCTCAAACTGGTCGCCCTGGCGGCCTTCAATGCACGCGTCGGCCATGGCGGCGGAAATAAGCCGCACGGCACGGATGGCGTCGTCGTTGCCGGGAATAATGTGGTCGACCTCGTCGGGGTCGCAGTTGGTGTCGACAATAGCAACAATGGGTATGCCGAGCTTGCGCGCTTCGGCAATGGCGATATGCTCTTTGCGGCAATCGACTATAAACAGAGCCGACGGCAGACGGTCCATGTCCTTGACGCCGCCGAGGAATTTTTCCAGCTTCTCTATTTCCTGGTTGAGCTTGCTGGCCTCTTTTTTGGGCAGCAGGTCAAACGTGCCGTCCTCGCGCATGGTCTTGAGCTGCTCAAGACGGTCAATGCGGCGGCGAATGGTGCGGAAGTTGGTCAGCATGCCGCCCAGCCAGCGGGCGTTTACATAGTACATGCCGCAGCGGGCAGCCTCTTCTTTAATAGACTCCTGAGCCTGCTTTTTGGTGCCGACAAACAGGATAGTGCCCTTGGCGGCCACAACGTCGCGAACGTAATTGTAGGCCTCGTCAAGCATCTTTACGGTCTTTTGCAGGTCAACGATGTAGATACCGTTGCGCTCGGTAAAGATATAGGGCGCCATTTTCGGGTTCCAGCGGCGGGTCTGATGTCCGAAATGGACACCGGCTTCCAGCAGCTGCTTCATGGAAACAACAGACATAATATTTTCCTCCAATTTTTTAATCCTCCGCGTGGGCTCGGGACTTGAAGCACCGGTAAAACGACCGCCGGCAAACGCCAAAGTCCACACACGCGTGCGAATTTCCGAATTATTTTACCATAATAACCACTGTCATTGCAAGTGGTTTTCTTTATTTCTTATATTTATTAGCACAGTATCGTTCCCTATCTTCTCAATATCCTTCCATTCGACTTCCATGTCGTTTTCGCGTCCCATAAGACCGAGCAGCTTTTGCCGGCCGTAGATGACTATTTTTTGCACTTTTGCCTCGCGCTCGTCAAACACCAAATCGTCAATATAACCTATTTTGGCGCCGGAGGACACGTCCACTACTTCCTTTTCCCGCAATTGTCCGAAAAGCATAATTAATCACCTCAGATAATTATATGCCTTTCAGCACAAAAAAGCACGCAGTTAAAGCTGCGACTTTATCTTTTCCAGCGCGCATTTTTCCAAGCGCGAGACCTGCGCCTGGCTTATGCCGACCGCCTGCGCCACTTGTGTTTGTGTCATGCCTTTCATATAGCGCAGCGACAATATGCGCCGCTCGCGCTCGCCGAGCGCATGCATTGCCGCGCGCAGCGACAGCTCGCATATCCAGTCGCCCTCGCTCTCCGTACTGCCGACTTGGTCCATAACATATACCGTGTCACCGCGCTCACAGTACAGCGGCTCATACAGGGAAACCGGGTCAACCGCCGATTCCAGTGCCATGACTACATCCTGTTCGTCGCAGCCGAGCCCCCGCGCTATCTCTCCGACAGAGGGCTCGCGGCACAGCTCGTTTTGCAGTTTTTCTCGGCACTGCATTGCGTGGTAGGCAAGTTCGCGCATTGAGCGGCTGACTCTCATCGGGCTGCTGTCGCGCATAAAGCGGCGCACCTCACCTATTATCATCGGCACCGCATAGGTGCTGAAACGCACTCCCAGCGTCAGGTCAAAATTGTCTATCGCCTTCATAAGGCCAATACAGCCGACTTGAAATAGGTCGTCGGCGGGCTCACCGCGGTTCAAAAAGCGTTGGATAACGCTCAACACCAGCCGCAAATTTCCCTTGACCAGGCGGTCTCTCGCTGCGCTGTCGCCGCCGCGCGCCGCGGCAATAAGACGCAGCTTTTCCTCTTCGCGCAGCAGCTCGAGCCGGTTGGTGTCGACGCCGCATATCTCCACTTTACTGTCGTTCAAAGAAGTCCCTCCGTGTCGTTTCTCCCCTGAAGTATTGACACGGAAAGATGATTTAACTCACTTTACTGTGCTGATTAATTCTCAATGACCCCAAATTAAACACCTGGCGGCAAGGTGAGAACATATGCCAGCTTGTGAGCTTCGCGCCGGCGCGCGATGCTCGTTTTTGTTAGCGGCGCCTTTGTGTTCAGGTAATTTTTTGTTTAGCCAAGCCCGCACAGCAGCGGCTGTTGAGCCCTTTGCCGGGCAAAGAGCACCATGCTAAAGCAAAAAACAGCTGCCCCACGCGCTGAAATGCGCAGGGCAGCTTTTGCAGCAAGCTGTTTTTGTGTATTGCGTTTCAGACCTCGAGTTGGGCGAACACTTCGCCTATCTTGTCGCGAATGACCAAATTGGCGCTGGCGTCGGCCGCCGTAACCGAGCGGTTAATAAGCACCAGGTGACTGCCGCGAAAATAGCGCAGCAGGCCTGCGGCGGGATAGACGCTCAGCGAGGTGCCGCCGACAATAAGCATATCCGCAGCGGATATGGCGCTTATTGCACCCTCCATAACCGTCGTGTCGAGCGGCTCTTCGTACAGCACGACGTCTGGCTTTACCACCCCGCCGCAGCTGTCGCAGTAAGGCACACCCTCGCACGCGCGCACGTATTCCCCGTTAAAAAAATTATGGCATTTCATGCAGTAATTGCGCTTGACTGAGCCGTGCAGTTCAAAGACGTTTTGGCTGCCTGCCTTTTGGTGCAGGCCGTCAATGTTCTGCGTCACGACGGCAAGCAGTCTGCCGGCGCGCTCAAGTTCGGCAAGTCTCAGGTGCGCCGCATTGGGCTGCGCGTCCGGATAAAGCATTTTCTCCCGGTAAAAGCGGTAGAATTCCTCGGGGTTTGAGTCGAAGAAAGAGCGGCTGATAATAGTCTCGGGCGGGTAGGCATACTTTTGGTTGTACAGACCGTCCTTCGAGCGGAAGTCGGGTATGCCGCTTTCTGTGGAGACGCCGGCGCCGCCGAAAAAGACGATCTTGTGCGCGGCGTCGGTCAATTTTTGCAATTTTTGGATCTGTTCGTCCATACTGCTCTCCTTTTGGGCCGCGCTGCCGTCAGCTCAGCGCCTTTATGTAGGCGGCAAGCGTTTCGATATTGCGGGAATTTATCAGCAGCGGCCGTTGTGAGTCTATTTTGCTCGCATAAAAACTGTCGTCGTAGGGCGCAAAGCTCAGCGTAACGCTGGGAAAATACTCGTTGTCGCGCTCAAACGTGACTGTAATGTCCGCGTCGGCCAAACTGTAATTGCTTTCGAGCGTCGACTGGTACGACAGTCCCACCAAAAAGTTGTAAAATGCGGTAAAGGTCTCGCTGTCCACCTCGCGACCGTTTACTGTGTAAGTAGAGGTTGTAACGGTGTTGCCGTCGTCATCGCGGGTCAATTCGCGCTCTATTTCCACATTGTAGCTGTCCCCAAAGCAATTAATTGCCATGCTCTGCACGTCCTCGAGCGCAATGCCGCACACCTGCTCGTAAACAAGGTCGCTGGCTTCGGTCCCGAGCAGTGCTTGCACCGTCTCAGAGTCCATAAAATAGACACAGCGCGAGCCCGGCTCACACACCGGCGTATAGCCGCCGTCGGTCACCGTGCCGCAGAGCAATACAAATTCGTTTTGGCCGGTGACATTGCCCTCGCTGTCGACTTCGTTGTATTCCATTGTGATAGTCGCGCTCGGCGAGTCAAGGCCGTAGTCGGCATATTGGGCGGCGCTGCAATTGCTGCTTGCCAGCGCCGAATAGTCAGTGGACGCGAATGAATTTATCCACGACGACACCCGCGACGAGTCAAGGCCGGTATAGCTGTTGCCTGAACGGACAAACCAGACGAGTTCGCCGGTATAGTCGGCAGCCGGCTGTCCGTCGGCATAGCGCACCGCCGTCAGCGCAGAGCCGCGCTGTTTTACACTGAAGCTGAGCACGTTGGCTGTCAGCACCGCCGGCACGCCCTCAAGGTCGGCTAGGTCGTTGAGCACCGCCGTAAACGGCAAGGCCACGTCGTCAATGACCATGTAGATATCCTCGCTGCCGTCGACCGTGCAGTAATAGTCGTAGGTGGTCAGATTCTGGTCGCCCAGGCAGACCTTATGGGCGGTCCCGTCTTTCAGCGTTATTTCCACGCTGATTTGCGGCTCGTCCGTGCCGTAACGCTGCGGCGGCGACGAAAGTATGCGCTTTGTGCTCAGCGTGCACACGGCGTCGAGCATATCGCTTATCGCTGTTTGAGCCAACGGAAAGTCGGCGTCGGCGTCGCTGTACCAGACGCCGTCTTTTAACGAGAATGAGGTCGAGTAGCCCTCGTGCTCGTAGCTTAGGGCGACGACGTCGGCGGTTTCCAGCGCGAGGATTGACTCGCCCTGGTCTTCGCTCGCCTCACCGTCCTGCTGCGAGTACGGCCACAATTTTAGCACCGCAAACAGCGCGCACAAAACAACTATGCAAACGCCCAGCATCTTCAAGTTGCGCTTTTGTTTTTCGGCGCGGGTATTTTCCATCCTCAGCGGCTTCTCCTCTTAACTATTACGACAGCGCCGACAAACAGCACCGCCAGCGGGATTATCGCCGTGACGACGGCGGTCCACCATTTTATCTGGCTGCTGTCCATCGTCACATAATTGTAAGACATGTCTTTTTCGTGTACTGACACCGACTCTTCCTGTTCGCACAGCCAGGCGACTGAGTTTACGAACAAGTCAGAATTGGCGCCGGAGACGTACTGGTCGGTGTCGCCGTCAAGCAGGCTGTACGCGCCGTACCAGATAACGCGCGTATCGCCGTCGGCAGTGGGTTCTTCCGCAAGCATGGCGACGTTGAAAAGTCCGTGGGGCTCGCCTTCCACGTAGTCGGCAGTGGTGGTTATTTCACTGGTCTGTTTTATCCAGGCGTTGTCCGTCGTGGTCAGCAGCGGGGTCAGCGTTATTGTGTCGCGGTACAAGCCGGTCGCCTCAATCGCCTGAGTCAGCGGGCACAGCACATAATAGCCGCTGTCAATAAGCGGTTGGGTAATGTCGTGCTCGCATATTTCCGGCATAAGGTAGTACTGCGACTGATAGTAATAATTGCTGTCGCCCTCTACTATATAACCGTCAACGGATTTCATCCCGTAATATGCCATCAGTTCGGCGAAGTTCGGTTGGTCCTTTGTTTGGGAATACTCCGTATAAACCAACATGCGGCCGCCGGCGTCGAGGTAATTCATCAGCTTTTGCATTTCGTCCGCACTGATGTCACTCGTCGGGTCAATAATAATAACACAGGCGTAGTTGTCAACAGATATTTCGTCCGTAAGCAGGTTGAGCTCCTGCATGGCAATATTTTCAAGCGAGAGGTAGTTTGCGTATTCGTCCGAAAGCTCCGCCTCGCCGTGGCCGGTTATCAGCGCTACGGTGGGAAGCGTGTCGGTCGTGACGTATTTTATGCCCGAGGTGACTACGTCCTCGCCGTTGAAGGTGATGGTGTCAACCTCATAGTTGTAGGTCTCTTCGTTGACTGTGTAGGTTATGGTGTAAATGTCGTTGTAATCTATAGCTTTGGCGCGCTTTTCGCTGACGATGATAAGGCTGTTGTCGTTGAGCGTCAAGTTGGTGTACTGCGCGGTAAAGTCCGGCTGCAGCACCGGGTCGACCGTCTTTATGCTTATTTGTTCGCAGGCGTCGGCGTAGCGCTGAATAAAGTCCTGTATGAGCGAGTCCTCACTGCCGGCTCCGCAAACGAGGTAAATGGTTACGGGGATGTCGACCGTGTCGAGAAATTCACGCGTCGGGTCGCTGATGTTGTAAACCTGACTTTGGGTCAGGTCAATTTTCGTGTAGGTGCTGGGCAGCGCGTTCACCACGAGGTTTATCAGCACCACAACAACAAGTGCCGCCGCGACCGAAATAAGGCTCAGTCCGCCGCTGCGGAATATTCGCCCCGAAAAGGACAGCTTTAAGTCGCGGAAAAATTCGCGGGGCGTGCGGTATTGCTTTTTGCTCTCTTTTTTGTTTTCGGCAGCGTCTTCGGTGTCCTCAGCCGCCGCGTCGGCGTCTGTGTCGCGCTTTTTGCGAAAGTATTCGTCGTCGAATTTCATCAGCTCCATCTCCTTTTTTCAAGTGACTGAACGGTGAGGAAGATGAAGAAGAATATCACCGACAGATAATAAACTATGCCGTTTATGTCAAGCAGGCCGTAATTGAAGTTGGAAAATTTACCGAACACCGCCAGCCAGGACAGCACGTCGCCGAGCGTGCCTTCAATGAACGCCGGCTGGAATATATACAGCAGCGCCGCGGCAATTTCAAATATGCAGCCGACGAAAACTGCGGCGAAGGTGCTGGCCGTCATAAACCGGATTATTACCACCACCAGCAGCGCAATTACCGTAAGCCCCGCCAGCGACGCCAGTGCCGAGTCGGACATGTTCGACACCAAAAGCGGTATTAGGTACATCGCCAGCATAACACCGAACGAGACGACCAGCGAGACGATGTAGTTGTCTGTCAGCGACGAAATAAAAAGTCCGACAGACAGCAGCGCCGCGCCCAGCAGAACAAAGCCGAAAATTGCCAGGTAGGCGGTTGTCAGCTCCACTTTGCCGTACATGGACAGTATAAGCGGATACAGGCAGCTTACCGCACAGGGAATAAGGAAAACCGACAGCGTCGCCAGATATTTTCCGGTCACTATCTCTGACATGGACACCGGCGCGGTAAATATCAGCTGGTCGGTGCGCTGCCGCTTGTCCTCGACAAGAATGCGCATCGTCATCATCGGCACGACGGCGATGAACAAAAAACTTGAAACCTCTATTGCGTATTCAAAGTTGGCATAGCTCTGGTTCAAGTTGACCTGCGTCATAGCAACGCCGAGTATCAGCAGCGTAAAGGCGACGACAACATAGCCTGTCATATTCTGAAAATACGATTTGAACTCTCTTTTATAAATTGCTTTCATTTTTTGTCCGCCCCGGTTTTCTTTTTGGCGTGCTTGCTGTTTTTAGCAGTCGCGGCAGTTTTGCCGCTGTTTTCGGCGGCGCCGGCTTTGGATTTTTGCGACAGCGCGTAATCCTTGTCCGTGCGCTTTGCCGGCGGCGGCGCCGGCTGTTCTTCACCGATGGCTTTCATGTCGTATTGCCGCTTGCTGCGAGTCGGCTTTTTCTCTTCCTGCGCCGGCTCCCTGTCGGCGGTCAGCTGCAGGAAAACGTCCTCCAGCGACATGGTATAGGTCTCCATGCCGAGCACGGCGCAGCCGTTTTTGTAAAGAGCGCCCGACACGTCGGCGCGAATATCGACAGAGCCGCGCGCGGTAATAACCGCCTCGGCGGTGCCGTCCTTTTTGCCTTTGACCTGTATTTTCTTTACGTTCTTGCAGCCGCTGAGTGCGCTGCGCACCACCTCTTTGTCGCCCTTGACGGTGACTTTTATGATGTTCGCGCCCTCCATATTATTGCTGAGGTTTTGCGGCGTGTCGCAGGCCATCAGCTTTCCCTTGTTAATTATCAGCACCGTGTCGCACACGGCGCTCACCTCGCTGAGAATGTGGCTGCTGAGAATTATTGTGCGGTTGCGTCTGAGCTTTTTTATCAGCGCCAGCATCTCAATTATCTGCTTCGGGTCAAGTCCGGAGGTCGGCTCGTCGAGAATAAGCACTTCCGGGTCGCCTATAAGCGCCCCGGCAAGACCGACGCGCTGTTTGTAGCCCTTGGAAAGCTGCTTTATCAGTCTGTCCTGAACGTCGGCAATGCGCACGGCGGCGACGGCTTTTTTAATTTCCTCGCGCTTTTGCGACTTGTCCACCTTTTTCAGCTCGGCGACAAAATCAAGATATTCCCGCGGCGTCATGTCCGGGTAGAGCGGCGGCTGCTCGGGCAAAAAGCCGATGTGCTTTTTTGCCTGCTCGGCCTGCTCGAAAATGTCCAGTCCGTTAATAAGCACCTGTCCCTTTGTGGCGGCAAGGTAACCGGTCATGACGTTCATCGTCGTCGTTTTTCCCGCGCCGTTGGGGCCGAGAAAGCCGTAAACCTGTCCGTCTTTCACCCTAAAGGAAAGATCGTCGACGGCGACATGCTCGCCGTATTTTTTGGTCAAATTTTTTACTTCAATCAATGCGCAGACCTCCGCTGGCTAAGCGATATTATCTTTAGAATTATATTATATATAAACAGTCCAATTATTAAAACCAAATTAACATAGTTTTAATAATTTACTGAGGGGTCGCCATTGTCAGCCGCAGTTTTTTGATTATTCTTTTTTCCAACCGCGAAATGTAGGACTGCGAGATGCCAATCATGTCGGCCACCTCTTTTTGGGTGTGTTCGCTGCCGCTTTTCAGCCCGAAGCGCAGCTCGATTATTTGCTGTTCACGCGCCGACAGCAGCGCGACTGCCTTGCCGAGCTGGTCGTGCTCCGACTCGCGCTCAACGCCGCGAAACACTGTGTCCGCGTCGCTGCCGAGAATGTCGCACAGCAGCAGTTCATTGCCGTCCCAGTCGGTGTTCAGCGGCTCGTCAATAGAAATCTCCTGACGGCGGTTTTGACTTTTGCGCAAAAACATCAAAATTTCGTTCTCTATGCAGCGTGACGCATAGGTAGCCAGCTTAATATTTTTGTCCGGACAAAAGGTGTTTACCGCCTTGATTAGGCCGATAGCGCCGATAGAAACGAGGTCTTCGACATTAATGCCGGAGCTCTCAAATTTTTTCGCAATGTAAACTACCAGACGCAGATTGTGGGAAATAAGTATCTGCTTTGCCTGCTCGTCGCCGGCTTTCAAACGCTCGAAGACCTCGCACTGCTGCTGCTTGCTCAGCGGCGGCGGCAGCGTGGCCGGACCGTTTATATACATTATCGTCTTTTTGGCAAATAATTGCAACAACTTGCACAAATAATAGTGGATGAATTTTAACATATTTACCTCACATTTCCTTAATGGCGTCGTAGCTGATAATAGCCTCGAAGCCCGTTTGCCGCGTACAGACAGCTGCGAGCGGTTCTTCTATCTGTTTTTTTGTTCCGGAATACTCAATTTCGCAACTGCGCAGCGCGTAGGCGACCAGCAGCCCCTGTCCGCCGAGCGAGTCGTAGGGGATGAGCCTGAACTTCAGCCCGCTGCCGTCGCCGGCGCAGTTTGCGGCAAATTCCAGCTGTTTTTTGTCAAACAGCCTTGCCGCCGCTTGCGGCGAAAGCAGTATTACCGGCCGGCCACTGAGCGCGTCGCACACCTTGGCGCCGGTATCTACCAGCGCCGTGCAGCGGTAGACGCCTTTTTCTCCGCACAGTTTCAACTGCGCCGCCGCCGCTTGCGGCGCGCGCCCGCGCCACCAGGCATACACGGCGCGCACAACTAAATAAACGGCCGTCATCAGCGCCACGAGCATCAGCGGACGGCTGTCAAAATAAAAGGCCGTATTGTTGTAAATAACGCCCGCGTCCAGCAGCTCTGCTGCGAGATATGCCGCGCCGCCGAAAACAAGATTTACCGCGCCGAAGCAGATAAAATCGCGGGCAAAGCGTGCCCATGATGCGGCGCCGAAAGCTGCAACCGTGACCGCCGCAAGGCAGCACAGCTTTACGGCAGCGAGCGGCAACGGCTTTATTTGCGGCAGCAGTATCAGCAGCGCACTTGCAGCCGCCAGCGCCGCCGCCCCCAGCAGTCGTCCGAGCGACAGTTTTTGCCCGCACACCGCCGCCGTGGCGCGCAGCAGCAGGCAGTCGATGAGAAAATTCACCGCCAGCAGTAAGTCAATATATATAACACGCACCTGCATCACCCTTCAACAAGTATATGCGCCGGCGTCACCGCAATTTGTCACTACCGGTCCGAAAAGCAGCAGTTTGCAAAACCCGGACAAAATAGTATAATTACTGTATTCTTCATCAGGAGACAAAAATGGGTTATATAAGTTATATTTTTCGCCGCTTGGGCGACATGCACTACGACAAGCTTGCCGAAATGACAAAATACATCAGCGAAAAGACCGGCCGCAGCCGCCTGGGCGTGCTGTTGGACATGGGAATTTGCGCCGTTCGCTACGGTGCAGGTTATGCCGACTATGAGCTTTACGAGATGTACGCCATGACACCGGCACAGCGCAACACTGTTATGACTCGCGGGCGCAACAACGCCTTCGTCAAAAAATACAACCAGAAGGATTACTTCCACTGTCTGGAAAACAAGGACGAGTTCAACACCATCTTTGCCGATTTTCTCGGCCGCAGCTGGGTCTATGCCAGCGCCGACACGCGCGAGCAGGCGCGCCAATGGATAAACGAAAACAGTCACTTTATCGCCAAGCCGCGCGACGGCGGCGGCGGACGCGGAGTCGAAATAATCGACATGGCCGAACAGGAATCGGTCGACGCCGTGCTCGACAGGTTGACTGCCGACGGCCGCTCGTATGTGCTTGAGCAGCTAATAAAGCAGTGCGCCGAATTCAATCGCCTTTACCCCTATTCCGTTAACACCGTGCGCTTTCTCACTATCCAGAAAGACGGCAAGGTTGCCTGCCCCGCCGCCTATTTACGCATTGGCAGCGGCGGACATGTGGTCGACAATTTTCACCAGGAGGGTTTGGCAGCGCCGATAGATATGGCGACCGGACGCGTTCGCAGCGTCGCAGTCGACCGCCGCAAACAGACCTTCACCAAACACCCGGTCACCGGCACCGAAATACTCGGCTACCAGGTACCGCAATGGCCGCAGATAGTCGCCATGTGCCGGCGTGCGGCGCTGATAGTTCCGCAGATGAGTTTTACGGGTTGGGATGTCGCCGTTACCGACGCGGGGCCGGTGTTTATAGAGGCCAATGAATTTCCCGGACACGACATCTACCAGCTGCCGGAACACACGCCCGACAAAATAGGTATGTATCCCGTCTTTATGAACGCAAAGTTCGAATAGTTTTTCAGCTGCAGCGCATATTGACTGCGCGTGCCGCTCACAGTAAGAACAGAGCTCTCTTTTGTCGCGACCAAAAAGAGCTCTGTTCTTTAATTTTGCTTTTGCATTGAGTTTTTACTGCAGCACAGGATTATAAATCAGTTGCTGGACGCTACGCTCAGGCGCTTAGTCAAACACAAAACAATAACCGGGCGCAAAAGCACCGGCAAAGAAAACGAGCCTCGCGCCGCAGGCGCGAGGCTCGGGCAGTTAGAGATTTTTCTCTTGCCGTTAAATTGTTAAAGAGAGCGGGAAACTTATGGGGACGCAGCACAACGGTATCTTGGCTCCATAAAAAACGTTTTTGTGCTTTGAAAACCGCACTCTCTTACTTAATTTATGCTCATTTGCTTGCCGTTTTAGAACGCGTCTTTAAGCGCCGGCAGTGCTTCGCTCCTACTGGCCCCTGTGCATTTCACAACGTATATGCGTGGTAAAGTATCTGCGTCGAGCAGACATTGGGAACTATTTCAGTTCGACCACCGTCACGCCGTCCTCACCTTCGCCGAAAGCGCCGAGTCGAAAGCTTTTTACGAATTTCAGCTGCTTCAGTCGCCTTTGTATAGCACCGCGCAGCGCGCCGGTACCCCGTCCGTGAATGACATACACCGTGTTGAGCTTTGCGAGCACCGCGTCGTCTAAAAAGCGCTCAACTTCCAAAGTCGCCTCCTCGGTGTCCAGGCCGATTACGTTTATTTCGTTTTGCGCTTTTCTGCCCTCGCCCGGCGCTTGGGGAATATATTCGCTGGCTTTCTTTTTTTTGTGCGGCATGTCCTGCGGCAGCGCTGCCAGCTCGCTGAGCTTGACGCGTGTGTGCAGGTTTCCGGCCGCGACTTCCAGCTGTCCTTTGGCGTCGGCGGCTTTTACAACTTTTGCCACCTGCCCCAGCGCGCGGATAAAGACTTCGTCGCCGACTTTTGCCGACTCTAACGGCTTGAGCTCACGCTGGTCAATATGTGTTACCGGCTCGGTCAAGTCGTAAAGCTTTGCCGAGTCGCTGCGGGCGATGGCGCGCGCTCTCGCCACCGCGGCTTTGGAATCCTTCGCGGCGTTTTTCTCGACGTCGCGCAGCTCGCGGTTAAGTGTTTCCGCGCGGGCGCTGACGTCGGCGACCAGCTGCTTTGCGCGTTCCTGTGCCCTAAAAAGCTCCTTTTGCGCCTCGCTGCGGATGCGCTGTGCCTCCTCGCGCGCTTTTTTCAGTTCCTCGCGCGCTTGCGCGGCCGCCGAGTCGGCAGCCTCGCTCTTTGTGCCGATTTCGCTCTTTATCTGTTCAATTTGTCCGAGCACATCCTCAAAGCTGCGCGTCTCGTGGCTCATGTTCTCGCGCGCCGCCGAAATTATGCTTTCCGGCAGTCCCAGCCGCTCGCCGATAAGAAAGGCGTTGGAGCGGCCCGGCACACCGATGTGGATTCTGTAAGTGGGACGCAAAGTTGCCACGTCAAACTCGCAGCTGGCGTTTTGCACACCGTCGGTGTCGAGCGCATACAACTTCATCTCGCCGAAGTGGGTTGTTGCAATTACCAGACAGCCGCGCGCGCGCAGCTCGTCGAGAATGGCGACTGCCAGCGCCGCGCCCTCGGCAGGGTCTGTACCGGCGCCGAGCTCGTCAAGCAACACCAGCGAGCCGCTGTCGGCTTGCTTCAATATTTCTATGATATTGGTTATGTGCCCCGAAAAGGTGGACAGCGACTGCTCAATACTCTGCTCATCGCCAATGTCGACAAGTATTCCGTCCAGCAGGCACAGCCGGCTGCCCGCTGCCGCCGACACCGGCATGCCGCACGCCGCCATAAGCGACAGCAGGCCGACAGTCTTCAGCGTTACGGTTTTGCCGCCGGTGTTGGGGCCGGTAATTACGAGTGTGGTGTAATTGCTGCCGACAGCTATGTCTATTGGCACGACTTTGTTCTTGTCTATAAGCGGGTGGCGCGCTTTTTTCAAATCTATTATGCCGTCGTCACTGAACTCGGGGACCGCGCCGTCGATAGACAGCGCGTATCTCGCCTTTGCTAAAGACATGTCTATGTCTATGAACGCCGCGTAGCTGGCGTTTAGTTGTTCGGCAAAGCCGGCAATTTCGGCGGTAAGCTCGTATAGAATGCGCTCTATCTCTTTTTGTTCGTCCGCCTTTAGCGCCACTATATGGTTGTTTGCCTCCAATACGGCGGCTGGCTCGACAAAATAAGTGGAGCCGCTGGCCGATACGTCGTGCACCAGGCCCTTGACGTCGCCGCGGTGTTCGGATTTTACCGGCACCACGAACCGGCCGCCGCGCATGGTGACAATAGCCTCTTGCAGAAATTTCTGCGAATTTCCCTTGACTATAGAGTCCAGCTTGTCCCTTATTGACGACTCGGTGCGCGCAATTTTGCGCCTGATGTCGGCAAGCGCCGTGCTGGCGCCGTCGGCCATTGTGTCCTCGCTGAGAATGCACTCGTCTATGCGCCGCTCAAAACCGTCGTTGCGATAGAGGGCAAAAAACAGCTGCTCGGCGCCTGGGCAGTCGCTCTCGCCGCCCTCGCTGTACCAGCTTTTTAACACGCGGGCGTTTTTCAGCATTCTTGCCACTGTGAGCAGCTCGCTCATAGAAAGCGCCCCGCCTTTTTCAGCGCGCATTGCCAGCCGGTCTATTTCGCTCACGGCGACGACGGCCGGCGCGCCGTTATGTACCACCATGCGCAGCAGAGCGTCAGTCAGCGCCAGCGCCGCGCGCGCTTGCGGCACGTTGTCGCAAGGACACAGCTCGCTGAGCCGTTCGCGGGACTTTTCACACACAGCAAGTGCGCTGACTCTGGCGAGCACCTTGTCAAATTCCAGTTGTTTTGAATACTTAAGCAAAGCGTGCATATTTTCTCCGATCATTGCGAACAAATTGAATTGAAAAACTCCAGCGTCGGCAGCGAGCGCTCAAGGCGCTCAAGCACATAGCGCTCGCTGAGTGCGCACAGCGTCTTTAGCTGCTCGTCTGCCACCGTGAACGAAAATATATTTTTTGCCGGCGAGTAGACAATATGGCGCATAGCCTCTATCACGTCGTACTCGCAATTTACGCGGCGGTTAAGCTTGCCGGCACAGCGCTCGCAAAACCATTCGGCGCCCGCAGTGTCAAAAAAGGCGCTGCTGCACTCGCCGCGGCCGCACTCGCCGCAGCCGATAAGATCCGGCATATAGCCGGCGAGCGCCATCAGCCGCAGCTCGAAAACGCTTTTCACCTGCCGCAGCGGCCGGCGCTTACCGTTAAGCACCCACAGCGAATTCAACATAAGCTGCAAATAATCGTCGGCATTGTCGTCTACCGGTGCGAGCGTCTTCATCAGCTCGCAAAAATAGGACGCGAGCGCCACCGCGTCCACATCGCTCGCAAGCGACATGAAACGGGAAAGACAGCCCGCGTCGTCGACGTTATACATATTGCTGCCGGAAAACAGTTCAAAGCTGGAATAGGAAAACAGCGCTGTGGCCGAGGCGAGTTTGTTGCCGGGCCGCAGCGAATTGCGCGCAAACGCGGTAATAAGGCCATTTTGCGACAAAATGGTTATTACCCGGTGCGCGTCACCGGTCTTGACTTGCCATATCACTATCCCGTTCGTCGACAGCTTCATCCTGCGCCTTCTGCGAGTGCACGGCGTCTGTGTAGGCCAGATAATCGCTGACTGCGCCGGTGTTCGCAAACTTTTCCCACAGCTCGTCCCTGTTCATTTTCGCTCTCCCTTTCGTCTTGTACTGCAAGTGTTGGCTTACGGTACAAGATATATGCCGGGGAAAGCGGGAAAATTCAATATCCCAAGTACTTTATTACCTGTTCCTTGTTGCGCCAGTCCTCGCGCACCTTGACACGGCACTGCAAGTTGACGCGGCAGCCGAGAAAATCCTCCATTTCGACGCGCGCCTCGCTGGCTATCTTTTTCAGCATGCGCCCGCCCTTGCCGATTATCATGCCCTTGTGGCTTTCGCGCTCGCAGAGTATTTCGGCGTTGATGTCGGTAATGTCGGAATTTTGGCGCGGCGAATAGCGTTCAATGGATATGCCGCAGCCGTGCGGCAGTTCGTCGCGCAGGTTTGTGAGCATTTTTTCGCGCAGCAGCTCGGAGACTATTGTTCTTTCGGGCTGGTCGGTGAGCGTGTCGTCGTCGAAAAAATGCGGGCCGGTCTGGGCATATTCGCGGATTTTGGCCAGCAGCGCGTCGCAGCCGTCGCCGTCAAGCGCGCTGACTGCCAGCGCGTCGGCAAAACGGTATTTACCGCTCAACTGCTCAAGGTATTCCGCCAGTTTCTTTTTGCTTTGCGCCGTGTCCGCCTTGTTGACAACAAGTATTACCGGTATTTTCCGGTTAAAAAGGTCGCCGAGCAGCTTTTGCTCGGTCTCGTCGAAATCACTTTTGGGCCAGGTCAAAAACAGCGCGGCGTCGACTTCGTCGGTCGCGTCTTTTACGGATTGCATCATGTGCTCGCCGAGCCGGGTTCGCGGCAGGTGCAGCCCCGGCGTGTCGAGAAAGACGAACTGACATTCGCCCTCGGTCAGCACGCCCATTATCTTGTTGCGCGTCGTCTGCGGTTTTGGCGAGATTATTGCTATTTTAGCGCCGACAAAACGGTTGAGCAGCGTCGACTTGCCGACATTAGGTTTGCCGACGAGCGCGGCAAATACAGAGCATTCGTCCATCGGCTATTCTATCTTTTCCGGAACGTAATTTAGGCCGCGGGGAACGCCTATCTGAGTAAGTACCAGCTCCTCTTTTTCGCGCATGCGCACCTGCTCAAGGCCGCCGCTCTCGTGGTCGTAGCCGAGCAAATGAAGCACCGAGTGCACGGTAAGAAAAGCTATTTCGCGCTGCAGGGAGTGGCCGAAACTCTCCGCTTGCTCCACGGCGCGCGGCATACAAATTACGACGTCTCCCAACAGGTAAAGCCCGGTTTCCTCGTCCTGTTCGAGATGATCGAGGTCGTCTGCCGCCGGAAACGAGAGCACGTCCGTGACCGAGTCGATTTTGCGAAACTCACGGTTCAGCTGTCTTATCTCGTCGTTGTCTACAAAGCAGACGCTGATTTCTGCGCCCTTTTCGAATTTTTCTTCCAGCAGCACGGCGTTGCAGCAGCGCCTTATCAGCAGCCTGGTACCGGAAGGCACCTTGACTTCTTTTTGCTTGTTATTTATCAGTACTTTGTTTGCCATGGTTCTTTCCGCCTTTCGTAGAGTTTGCTTTATCGTATGCTTTGATAATATCACTTACAAGTTTGAAGCGCACGACGTCTTTTTCGGTCAAATTAACGGTGCCGATGCCCTCGACGCCGCGCAGCACACGCGCCGCGTCGGAAAGTCCCGACACGCGCCGGTCGGGCAGGTCAATTTGCGTGACGTCGCCGTTAATGACCATTTTTGAGCCGGTACCCAGTCGCGTCAAAAACATTTTCATCTGCTCACGGGTGGTGTTTTGCGCCTCGTCCAAAATAACAAAGGCGTTGTCGAGCGTGCGTCCGCGCATATAGGCGAGCGGCGCCACTTCGAGCGCGCCGCGCTCCTGAGCGCGCTGAAAACCCTCAAGGCCCATGGTGTCGAACAGCGCGTCGTACAGCGGCCGCAAATAGGGATCGACCTTATTTTGCAAGTCTCCCGGCAAAAAGCCCAGCTTTTCGCCCGCTTCTACCGCAGGTCTTGTGAGAATTATTCTTTGCACGTCGTGCGCCTTGAGCGCTCTCACGGCCATAGCTACCGCAAGGTAGGTCTTTCCGGTGCCGGCAGGACCGATACCGAGCACGATAAAATTGTCTTTTATGGCGCTGAGATACTTCTTTTGTCCGAGCGTTTTCGGCTTTATCGGCTTGCCCTTGGGCGTTATCAGCACACAGCCGGAGTCGAGCACGGCGACATCGTCCTGTTCCCCGTCGCGGGCAAGGTTTATGCAGTAGTTTACCGACTGGTCATCCAGCGCGTCGTTGAAATCGAGCACCTTCTGCATAGCCGTTACCGCCCTCGCCGCGGCGTCGACTGCACTCTGCTCACCGCTGACGGTCAGTTTGTCGCCCCGCGCGGTAATTTCGACCAAAAAAGCTTTTTCCAGCGCCAGCAAGTTACAATCAAAATTTCCGAAAAGCAGCGCGGCGCGCCGTTCGTCGGGAACAGTGATCTCGCTTTGAGCCATCTGCTAACCTCGCAAAAATAGTGATAATAAATAAATTCAGTTATTTATTATACCATAAAATATAAAAAATAAAAGTAGACTGTCACATATTCGGCGATATGACCGCGGTTATGTCGAGCTCACAGCGATAAGCAATGTCCACGCGCCAACCGTCGTCCTGCTGCGCGAGCGTAAGCGCGCGCGAGTGAATGACGGCGCCGGCAAAATTCTGCCGCTCAAGTTCGTCTATCAGCGGCTCGGCAAACAGCAACGCATTGGCCGCGGTTATTTGTGTAGTCACTACCGAGTAACCGCTGCACTGCCAGCGCACTACGCACAGCGGCAGATGGATACCGAACAGCCGCAGCGGCAGCCGGTAGCACCGCTCGCGCCAGTTCCCGCTCAGACCGCGCGTTCCCAAAAAAAGCGGCAATTCGTATTGACCAATTTGCAAATAGTCAAAATTGCGGCGCTCGCCGGTTAAAAATTCGCTGTTGGCATATTCGCCCAGCTGCACACTGGCACTCTGCTGCACATAGCCGGTTATTCTCGCGAGCGGGTTGGCGACGTGAGAATTGCCTGCCGGCGTCTGCCCGGCAATTACCAAAAGCTGACCGCGGCTGACGGTGTCGCCGCAGCTCACTAGTGCCGTACCGGAGTACACATCCAGTTGCGTTATTACCGCGTCATATGCGGAAATTATTACGCTGCCGGCGACGCCGTCCTGGCGCTGCGGGGTTTGAGTTTTGTCGGCCAGCTGCACCTTTATCATTCCGGGCAATACATTTAGTGAGGCATAGGCCAAACATTCGTGCTCCAACATCAACACGTTGCGCGCCAATATGGCGTCGACCTCGTCGCGCGCCACACCGAAATGCACCCCGCAAAGCGAGAGGGTTTCCAGTACCTCGCTGCGCATAAGCGTGCTGTTGCCGCTAATTTCTATTGCCATAACCCGCGTGCTAAGCAGCGCAAAACAGACCGCAAACACCAGCACCATAGCGGCGCGCGGCAGAATATTTGGGTCGTTTTTCAGCGCCACCGGCACGCCGCGCCGGCGCACTAATTTGACTTTGGCATGGGTCTTTCTCACCGCGGCGCGAATGTCTTTATACTGGCGCAGCGGCATTGTTATTACTGTCGCTCCCTGCTCGTGTCTGACGCTGTACACGCACATATTGCTGTCAATAAGTTCGCTGAGCAGTGCTTGCGCGCCGCGCGTGCAGCGCACATAAGCAATTCCTTTGCAGTGTCGCAGCAGTTTATTTATCATTTGACCGCGTCCGCTGCACAAACTCTATTTTGCTTATTTTCCCCCGCACTGTCAGCGCCGTGCGAGTCAATTTTTCCAGCACGATATTTTCGGCCTCAATACTCATTTTTTCCGCGCCCATGTTAAAGACAACCCTTTGCCCGCTGTATTGCAAAATGCTTTTTGCCCCCTCCACCTCCGCGTAGTCGCTGCCGTAAATATGTACTGCGGCGGCGTCCGACGCGGCGCTCAACTCATAAAGCGGCGAAAACAGACCCGCCTTGTTTTTTTTCTTCGACATTATCATCACCGTCCCTAAATATATTTATTACGGACGCGGTAATATAATAACGGGAGATTTTTTTATGACCGGACTGTTCAGAGTCGTAAAATGCGATTTAGGGTTTGTTCTCAAAATAATTCTCTGCGCAGCTTTCGCCGCGGCGCTGTGCTCTGCGCCGCAGCTTGCCGCCGACGCGGTAAAAACGGCGCTCGGCACCTGCGCGCGCGCGCTTATTCCGGCGCTGTTCCCTTTTTTGTTCGTCACGGACTATTTAATGGGCACGCTGCTCAACCGACTGCGCTCGTCGCGTGCGCTTATTGCCGCTGCTGTGCTGTTTGGCTTTTGCGGCGGCTTTGCCAGCGGCGCCAAAGCGGTGCGGGACCTTGTCGACAGCGGCACAATTACTCCCGCGCAGGCGTCGCGGCTGCTTTGCGGCACTGTCAACGCCGGGCCGGCTTTCATTTTGTCCGCCGTTGGCGCCGCCATGTACGGCAGCAGTACCATAGGTCTTTTTATGCTCGCGGCGCTGTTTTCTTCCTCCCTTGTAACGCTGCTGTTGTTTTTTCCCCGCGGCTGCAAGTTCGCCGACGTCAGTGTAAAAAAATCGGTGAGTTTTGTCTCTTCGCTGAGCTTTGCGGTAAATTCAATAACCAGAATATGCGGCAACTGTCTGCTTTTTGCCGTTATCGTCGCTTATATCCGGCCACTGTTTGCGACTTTTGGGCCGCTGTGCGAATTTGCGCTCAGTGCGCTGTGCGACGTCAGCGGCGCGTGCCGCGACAGCGTAACTCTTGTCGGTCCGGCCGGCGCGGTTGCAGCTATGAGTATTTGCTCGGTGTCTATTTTGCTGCAAATCAGCGCCATGCTCGCCGGCAGCAGCATTACACTGCGCTCCTTTTTGCTCTCACGCCTTATTCATCTGCCGCTGAGCGTCGCAATATGCACGCTTCTTTTGCACCTTAGCAATAGCGCACATTGGGCATTTGCCGGCACACAGGCACAATCGGTGCGCCTGAGCAGCGCCGGGCCGCTGTTCAGCTGTCTGCTGTTTCTCTTCAGCGTATTTTTGGTGTTGGCTCTGGGTAACGAGCGCAAATTTTGACTATTGACGGGAATTATAATATAATTAGAAAAAATGTTGATAGGGCACTGTTATGAATTCAAAATATTTTAATAACAACATCAGCCCGGCTTGTGAGTACTGCGAATACGGGCGCGACTCAAACGATATGGTCCTTTGCAAACTCAAAGGTGTCGTGTCGCCCTATTTCCGCTGCAAAAAATTCAAATATTCGCCGGTGCGCCGCGAGCCTAAGCCCATGCCTACCCCGCCCAAGCGCGACCCCTCCGAGTTTTCCCTATAAGCCAAAACTTTTTGTTTTGCCGCTATTGACTGACGGCAAAAAAAACTATATTATATAACGGCGCGCTACTGTGGCTCAGTTGGTAGAGCAGCTGATTCGTAATCAGCAGGTCGCCGGTT
>CAYZIL010000010.1:0-4435 GCA_964478515.1 uncultured Faecalibacterium sp.
CAGTTAAAAATTGACGATCCGGGGAAGGGTATTATTTATATTCAAAATATTAATAAGGTCTATGGAATATATAAATAGATAAGCGTAGTGAACTTTTTGATTTACAAAATAACCGACAGCAACTGAGTGAATTGAGTGATGGCTGTCGGTTATTTTTATTCAATAATACTACCCTGGCTTGCCGTAAATGTTCTACCATTCTTTATGAAAATATTTCGTTCATGATGTTACGAAAAGGAGTAAAATCATCATCATCCCTAGCACTGTCTACACCATCATTTACTGCAATCAGACGTACTCCTAATTTTCTGAAGGTTTCCATGTACATTCCTACCTTCAGATAATCACGTCCTAATCGGCTCATATCTTTTATCACAACTGCCGATATATTTCCATTCTCAATCTCTTCAATCATTGCTTGAAAGCCTGGTCTGTCGAAACGTGTTCCAGAGATACCATCATCCGTAAAGTGTTTTGTATTTGACAACATGTTCCGCTCCGCATATTCCTCAAGTAATATCTTTTGATTGGAAATACTGTTGCTCTCGCCCATCAGTTCATCATCATGGCTAAGACGCTCATATAAAGCTGTGTATTTAATTTGACTCATTATCGCTCATCCTCCTTCCGTCTGTTTTAGTAAGCAAAAAGAGCCGACTTAAACGTAGGTCTAAGTGACTCTTGATAAAGAAGTCTTTTATATTCTGCAACACCGCGGCACTGTCGGTGCGTGGCTGTAAGTGCAGCGCGTACGTAAGGCCCATAATACAATATTTTGACACTGTCCCGGCAAGTTGTTATACTCAATAGTATCAAAACAACTGGTTATACCATATGTAAATAAACCGAAAAAAAATACGGAGAGAATACCATGGCGCTCGATGCGGCGATGTTGGCGGTGCTGGCGCGCGAACTTGACGGCAAGCTCGCAAACACGAGAATAGACAAAATTTATATGCCGTCGCGGGACGAGGCGCTGCTCTCACTGCGCACGCGCGACAATAAGACATTTAAACTGCTGTTGTCGGCGCGCCCGGGCGGCGCGCGCGTGCATTTGACAAACGAGGAATTTGACTTTCCGGCGACGCCGCCGGGGTTCTGTATGCTGCTCAGAAAGTATATCGGCCACGCGCGGCTCAATAGTGTTGAGGCCGTGCGCGGCGAGCGGGTGTTGCTGCTGCACTTCAGTGCCCTCGCCGAGACCGGGGAACTGCTCGACATAGTGCTCAGCGCCGAAATGATGGGGCGCTACAGCAATTTGGTGCTTGTAAACGGCAAGCGGGTGGTTGACGCACTCAAGCGCATAGACCCGTCGCAGTCGCAGCTGCGCGTACTGCTGCCGGGAGTGGAGTTTACGCTGCCGCCGCCGCAGGACAAGCTGAGCTTTGTCTACAGCGAGCCGGCAACTGCAATTGCGGCGGCGCGGCAGCGCGGCGGCGAAATTGCGGCGGCGCTGCTCGCGGCGCTGAGCGGCATAGGTCCGGTTGTCTGTCGGGAAATTGTTTTCGACAGCGGCCTGTCGGGAGATATAGACGAGCTTGACGACGCCCAACTGCTCCGCTTGAGCAAGTCGCTCGCGGCGGTGCAGCAAGCGGTGCAGACGTCGCCGGCCGAACTGTGTTGCGTGCTTGACGGTGAGCGGGTCGCCGAATTCTCGTTTATCCCCCTGCGCCAATACGGCGAGGAGAATTTGAGATATTTCGACAGCGCCTCGCAGCTGCTCGATTTTTGTTTTGCCGAGCGCGAGCAGGCGGCACGGCGGCAGACCCGCTCGGACAATCTCACAAGGCAGGTCGCAAAGCTGCAGCAGCGTGCGCGCCGCAAGCACGAGACGCGCCTGGCGGAGCGCGAGCGCAGCGAAAAAGCGGACGAGAAACGCCTTTTTGGCGAGCTTTTGACCGCGAATTTGCACCTGGTGCAAAAGGGCGCTGCGAGCGTGGAAGTGCTCAATTACTACACCGGCGAGCCGGTAACTATACCGCTTGACAAAAAACTCGCTGCCAACGCCAACGCCCAAAAATACTTTAAAGAATACAAAAAAGCGGTGACGGCGCAGCGAATGCTCGGCAAGCTGTTGGAAAGCGACCGGCTGGAAATTGAATATCTCGACTCGGTCGCCTATTCGCTGACGCGCGCGTCTTCTGACGACGATTTCAGCCAGATTCGCGCCGAGTTGAAAAGTGCCGGATATCTGCGCAACCGCCACGTCGACCCAAAACAAAAACTTAAGAAGAACGACACTTTTCTGCGCTACCATACCGCCGACGGGTTCGAGATTTTGGCGGGAAGGAACAACTTGCAAAACGAGCGGCTGAGCTTGAAAACCGCCGCCAAGCACGACGTATGGTTCCACATAAAAAACGGCGCTGGCAGTCACGTCGTGCTGATTTGCGACGCACGGCAGCCCAGTGACGCGGCAATGACCGACGCGGCAATGATAGCGGCGTTCAACAGCGAGTTCGTCAACGGGCAGCAGGCCGCCGTCGACTACACAGAAATCAAAAATGTCAAAAAAATGCCCGACGGCCGGGCGGGTATGGTCGTCTATCGCGACTACCACACCGCGTATGTGACGCCAAACAGAGAATATGTGGAGAGCCTGGCGGATAAAAAGAAACGCTGAGCTTACGAAGGAGAATAATGCAAGCTGAAGCAAAAACCGTATTGCTGCGCGACGCTCGGGAGTATGTGCTGCGCACACCCGAGGTCGGCGACGCGGCACAGATGTTGGATTTTGTGCGTGTGTGCGCGGCACAAACAGAATATATTTTACTATATGCTGACGAATGCCCGGCAACTGTCAGCGAGGAAGAAGCATTTGTAGAGTCAGCGCGAATTTCACCGCACGCGCTGATGTTGGCTTGCTTTGACGGCGCTCGGGTAATAGCGAACAGCCAGATAGTTTTTTCGCCGCTGCGAAAGACCAAGCACCGCGCTCAAGTTGCGGTGGCGGTGCGGCAGTGCTGTTGGGGCATAGGCGCGGCAAGCGCAATGTTTGCCGTGCTGTTTGAGACGGCCCGGCGCCGCGGTGCGGAAAAAATTGAGCTGGGATATATACAGGGCAATGAGCGGGCGCGCCGCTTTTACGAAAAAGAGGGCTTTGCCGCGGTCGGCGAGCGCCCCGACGCGTTCAGGCTCAGTGACGGCAGCGCGCGCGCCGAAATATTTATGTGTAAAACTCTGTAACGCCGCAAAACATTCTGACACCGCGGACAAAGTGCGCAGCAATACAGCAGCGGCGTTTTGCCCGAGGAAAATTCGGATGGATAATCTGCGGAATTTGCGTACGGAATAGCTCGGCGGCCGACATTGACGCGCTGGCGCCTGTTGCAAAACTGCGGCACAGGCAGCCGCGTGTGAGGCTTTGCGAAAATAAGCACCCAAGCGCAAAGATTTTGCGGACCAGCACGCCGGTATATTCAACCTAAAATTACCGGGTTTATGTTCACAAATACTGCTTTGAGATTGTCTGCACGGCGAAGGAAAAAAACCTGCCGTGCGGCTGCTGCATTTTGGAAAAGAGAATGTTCCAAAACAGCGCCGAAGTTCGGATAAAAACAGAATCAAAGGCGCCGCCGATTTTAGTCGGCGGCGCCTTGCTTTTGTCACACATTTTTTTGTGAGCGGCGTTTGGCAATTTTCACGGCGCCCAACACATTTCTCAGCGGTTGTTATTGTCGCTGCTGCCGAAAGGATTAAACGGTCGCGGCGGCTCGTTTTGCTGCTGCGGTGTTTGTGGCGGCAATTGGTTTTGAGGACGGCGCGCTTGTTGTGCCTGTGTTTGTATCTGCAGCGCGCGTGCTTGCGCCTGACGCGCCTGGTCAATTGCCTGAGCTGGCGTCGGCATAGCCGGAGCGTTGCTTTGCGCCGGTTGCGGCTGCGGCTGAGGAGTTCGGGTTTGCAGCTGTTGTGCCTGAGCGGCCAGCGCGGCAAAAGCGGCGTCGGTCGGGGCGCTGTTTTGCTGCGGCTGAGGAGTTCGGGTTTGCAGCTGCTGCGCCTGAGCGGCCAGCGCGGCAAAAGCTGCGTCGGCCGGGGCGCTGCTTTGCGTCGGTTGCGGCTGCGGCTGCGCCTGCTGGGCTCCTGCTTGCAGCTGCTGTGCCTGAGCGGCCAGCGCGGCAAAAACGTCGGGAACCGGGGCGCTGTTTTGTGCCGGTTGCGGCTGTATTTGTGCTTGCTGGGCTCCGGTTTGCAGCTGCTGTGCCTGAGCGGCCAGCTCGGCAAAAACGTCGGGAGCTGGAGCGCTGTTTTGCGTCGGTTGCGGCTGCGGCTGCGCATGCTGAGTTCCCGCTTGCAGCTGCTGCGCCTGAGCGGCCAGCGCGGCAAAAACGTCGGGAGCAGGAGCACTGCTTTGTGCCGGTTGCGGCTGCGCCTGCTGAGTTTCCGCTTGCAGCTGCTGCGCCTGAGCGGCCAGCGCGGCAAAAACGTCGGGAGCAGG
>CAYZIL010000010.1:4535-62892 GCA_964478515.1 uncultured Faecalibacterium sp.
CCGGTTGCGGCTGCGGAGTCTCGACTTGCAACGGCAAAGACTGAGTTGGCATTTGTACAACCGGAGCGACCTGTGCGGCGTTAGGATTTGTGTCGTCAAGAATAGGCTGTGCGTTGTTTTCGGGCGGCACAAAGCCAAGTAGCTGGCGGAAATTCTCACCTCCGGCGTCTGACTGGGCCGGAGCGTTCAAAACGCCTTCACCTGCAGCGGCGGCAGTTATGGGCTGCTGCGGCGGCAGCATACCGCCGTCTGGGGGAGAAACCGGGACGGCGTCTTCGCCGGCAGTCTCGCTGTCGGGTAAGGTTGCGTCATTTGCAGCGGGGTATTGAGCGTCCTCGGCAACATCCTCGTTTTCGTTCTCGCCGGGCGTCGGCTCTGTCGGTAAGGGCAAATTGTAGTAGACGCAGTACTCATAGTCCATATCGCGAATGTATTTATATAGCACCAGTCCGACAGCGAGCGCAAATAAAACGCACAGAGTCTGGATAATTATTTTTACCCAGAGCGCCAGATAGGCGACGCGGAAAAAATAATAGAAAATATACCCCGCGAAGCCGACAGCAAAAAACGCGCCGACTGACGAGATTGCCATGCGGGTTATTCTGTAGCGCAGCCGGTGTGCCGGCTCGCCGGGTTTTGCGTGAAGAAAGTTCATTCAAACCTCGAAACCGGCGGGCGCAAGACGCCCGCCGGTATAAAAATACAACTTATTTCGTGCCGAAAATGCGGTCGCCGGCGTCGCCGAGACCGGGAACTATATAACTGGCCTCGTTAAGCTTCTCATCCTCGGCGGCACAGTAGATATTGACGTCGGGGTGCGCCTTGCGCAGCGCCGCAATACCTTCCGGCGCGGCGATAATGCAGACGAATTTTATGCTTTTGGGCTCGTGTTTTTTAATTTGAGAAATAGCGTCGATAGCGCTGCCGCCGGTGGCAAGCATGGGGTCAAGAACTATAACTTCCCGCTCGCCGATGTCGGAGGGCAGTTTGCAGTAATATTCGACCGGCTTTAGTGTTTCGGGGTCGCGGTAAAGGCCTATATGGCCTATCTTTGCGTTGGGGACCATGCGGGTCATGCCGTCGACCATACCAAGACCGGCGCGCAAAATGGGCACAAACGAGAGCTTGCGTCCAGAAATGACTTTGCAGTGGGCAACGCCGCAGGGCGTCGTCACGTCGGTGTCTTCCAGCGGCAAATCGCGTGTCGCCTCGTAGCACATCAGCATGGCGATTTCGGTGACCAGTTCTTTAAACTCCTTAGTACCGGTAGAGACGTCGCGCAAATGGGCGAGTTTGTGTTGTATTAGCGGGTGGTTGGCGATGAAGGGTTCGTTCGACATGACATACTCCTTTACTTTTTAACGCTGTTTTGCTTTTGCAGAAGTTGACGTTCCGCCTGGGGCAGCTGCAAATAGCGGGGGGTCAGCAGCCCGCACTCGCAATATTCGCCGCGGCGAAACATGTCCATTGCTGCTTGTGCAGCATATTCGGCGCGCGGCAATCGGTTTGCGGCGCAGGCTAAACGGCAGGGCCGCTTGTCCTTTAGGTCATTATAGCACATCAGCGCGGCGTCACCAACAAAAATGATCGGTTCGGTGATATTTTCGAGCAGCGCCGGCAGTTCGGCGAGCGGCACCGCAGTGTCGTCTTTGAGCAGCGCCTGTGTCGCGCCGCAGCGCCAGACGGCGGCATAGACTCTGCCGGCGCGGGCGTCGCTTACACATACGGCACAGCCGGCAAAATCCCGACAGGCGCTCGCCATTGCCAACGAGGTTGGCACCGCAGCGCAGGGAGTGTTGTTTTCAAAGGCAAAGCCCTTTATCGTCGCCATGCCTATGCGCAGACCGGTAAAAGAGCCGGGGCCGGAGGTGGCGGCAAAAAGGTCGACGTCGCGCGGTGTTAGACCCGCGCTGGCAAAAACTCGCTCGCACAGCGGCAAGAGAGTTTGCGAATGTGTAAGTCCAACGTCAAGGTAAGCGGAGGCTACCGGGCGCTCGTCTTCAAGTATTGCGGCGCTGCAAGCGGCGCCGCTGCTGTCAAGAGCAAAAATATACATCGCATGGCTGCCGGGCGTCTCAGTGCGCGCCGGCAATTCCTTTCGGTGAAGTTATTGTTATTTTGCGAGCGTCGTCGCCGCTGCGCTCTATAGCCACGCACCAGCACTCGCCCAAAGCGCCGTCAATGAGCTCGGGCCACTCGACCAGAGTGATGCAGCTGCCGCCGCAGTAGTCGTAAAAGCCGGTATTATAAAGCTCGCCCTCGTTAAGGCGATAGACGTCAAAATGGGCTACCGGCGGGGTGGTGTCGTAGAGATTCAGAATTGTAAAAGTGGGACTGGTAACCTCGCCTTGCCAGCCCAGCGCCCGCAAAATTCCGCGTGCAAAGGCGGTCTTGCCGGCGCCCAGCTCGCCGCGCAGCGCCACAACGTCGCCGCTGTGCAGGTTCGCGGCGAAGCTTTCGCCCAGTTGTTCGGTCTGCGGCTCGCTGCCGCTGGTAAAAACCTCGCTCATATTAAAACAGCCCCGTTATTCTGCCGTCGTCGTCGACGTCGATGTTTTCCGCCGCCGGCACTTTCGGCAGTCCCGGCATGGTCATTATGCTGCCGGCTATTGCGACAACGAAACCGGCGCCGGCGCTCAGCGACAGTGAGCGCACGGTGATGTAGAAATCCCGCGGCCGGCCGAGCAATTTCGGGTCGTCCGAAAGGGAATACTGCGTTTTGGCAATGCAGACCGGCAAGCCGGCGCCGCCGCACTGTTCGACGGTTTCAAGTTCGCGCAGTGCCTGCGGCTCGAACACGACGCCGCGCGCGCCGTAAATTTCGCGGGCGACGAGCTCTATTTTGTCGCGCAGCGGCAAAGCGGCGTCGTAAAGCGGCGCAAAATCGGCCTGAGCTGAGTCCGCGGCGGCGCGCACCTTGCGCGCGAGTTCCAGCCCGCCGTCGCCGCCGCGGGCAAAGACTTCGCTGAGCGCAAAGTCGGCGCCGCACTCGCGGCAGCAAGCGGCAATTGCCTCAAGCTCCGCGTCGCTGTCGTCGGCAAAGCGGTTGACGGCAACTACCACCGGTACACGGTATTTTTTTAAGTTGGCGATGTGCGCTGCCAGGTTTTGCGCGCCGCGGCGCAGCGCCGCGACGTCGGGCGTCTTTAAATTGTCTTTGGGCACGCCGCCGTTGTATTTCAGCGCTCTCGCCGTGGCGACGAGAACCGCACAGTCGGGGTGCAGGCCGCCGACGCGGCATTTTATGTCGAAAAACTTTTCGGCGCCGAGGTCGCTGCCGAAACCGGCTTCGGTAATAAGGTAGTCGCCCAGCTTCAGTCCCAGGCGCGTTGCGCGCAATGAGTTACAGCCGTGGGCAATATTCGCAAAGGGGCCGCCGTGAATAAGTACCGGAGTGTGTTCCAGTGTCTGGACGAGATTCGGCGCGCAGGCGTCGCGCAGCAGCGCGGTCATAGCACCCTGCATGCGCAGCTCGCGGCAGCGCACCGGCTCGCCGGCCGTGTTGTACGCTACAATAATGTTGCCCAGCCGCTTTTTTAAGTCGGCGATGTTTTCGCTCAAGCACAGTATCGCCATTACTTCGCTGGCGACTGAAATCATAAAATGGTCGGGGCGTTCAACGCCGTCCTGCGGCCGTCCCTGGCCGACGGTAATGTTGCGCAAACAGCGGTCGTTCATGTCCATGACCCGTTTGAAAACGACGCGCTGCGGGTCAATGCCGAGCGCGTTGCCCTGGTGCAGGTGGTTGTCGACAGCCGCGCACAGCAGGTTGTTGGCGGCGGTGACGGCATGAATATCGCCGGTAAAATGCAGGTTAATCTCGTCCATCGGCACTACTTGCGAATAGCCGCCGCCGGCCGCGCCGCCCTTAACGCCGAACACCGGCCCGAGCGAGGGCTCGCGCAGCGCAATGACACTGTTGAGACCCAGTCGCGCAAAGGCCTGACCGAGACCGACCGTGGTCGTGGTTTTGCCCTCGCCCGCAGGGGTGGGGTTTATGGCGGTGACGAGTATCAGTTTGCCGTCGGGGTGGCCGGAAAACCTGCGAAAGGCGCTGTCGGCAATTTTTGCTTTGTATTTTCCGTAGGGGATTACCTCGTCGTCCCGCAGACCGAGTCTTGCGGCAATATCGGTTATAGGCTGCATTTCGGCACTGTTGGCAATTTCAATGTCAGAGAGCATACGTCTGTCTCCTTTTCGTGTTATGGATATTGTATCATTCATCGCTGTCGATTTCCATTGTCGACACGGCGGCAAATTTGCGGGTGTAGTCGAGCGCAGCCGGGGCGCGCTTTGCCAGCGAGAGCGCAAAGACGTCGCCGACGCGCACTTCCAGCGCGGCACAGCGCGCCGCTTCCGGCGAGGTGTTCTGCAGTTTTTTCAGCGACTGAGACAGCGGCACGGCCGGTTTAACCGCCGCCAAAAGCTCGGTGCCGCGTTTTGAACACGCCAGCAGCCGCAAGTAGGGCACGCCGTCGTCGTAGTTTTGGGCGCAGATGCCGAAAAACGCGCACAGCGCGGCGCGGCGCACCCGCGCAGAGGTGTAACGCTTGGCGGCGGCAAGCTGCCACAGCTGCGGCAGTGTCAGCGCGGCGCGCGCGGCGTTGTAAAGCCGGTCGCCAAGACCGTCCGCGCAATCCGGCAGCGCCGCGAAATCGGCGCGGGTCATGCAGCGCAATTTGTACAGCAGCGCGCACTCAACGGCGTCGAGTCCGCCGCTGAACGCGCCGCGCTCGCGCAGCTCAGTGAGTGCCACGGCGCTAAAGGGCGGAACGTATTTGCCGACGTCTTCGCCGGCGCGCAGCAGCCGGCGAAGTGCGCCGGCGCTGGCAAAACGGCCGTCAGGCGCGGCGTCGCCGTGGGCGGCGCCGGCACGCGGCACTGCTACGGGCTGCAAGTTTAGCCCCAGCTGCTGCGCGGCGCGCAGGTATTCTATTGCCAGCACGTTGTTGGGCTCGCGCAAGAGCGCGGCGAGCGCGGCGTCGCTTTCGGCCGCGGCGGTTTGCACCGCGGCGGGGAAGCCGAGTCCGGTTTTAAGCAGCTCGCCGGTACGCTCGCGCACGGCGGCAGTGTCTGTCAGCGCGGCGGCGCGGCCGAGCGCGTCGGCGTCGGCGTTTTCGCAGCCGAAGCTCAGCATCTCAACGCTGCCGAGCGCCGCGACGGCGCTGATTGCTCCAAAAGCGAAGCGGTTGGCGGCGGCGCAGGCAAAGGCTGCCGGCAATTCAAAAACGGCGTCGGCGCCGCCGGCAAGCGCCAGCTGCGCGCGGGTGAATTTGTCGCACAGCGCAAAGTCGGCGCGCTGTACGGCGTTGCCGGACATTATTACCGCAATATGGGTGGCGCCGGCGGCGCGGGCCGCCGCCAGTTGGTAGGCGTGGCCATTGTGGAAAGGGTCATATTCAGCGACTACAGCGCAGATTTTCAAGACCGCATCGCCCCTAACGCTTGAAAATAAACAGAGTATAATCTATAATAACTCTGGTCATATAATAACTTTTATCTCAATATATGTAAAGCGGCCGCAAGCCGGCCGCGGGCATCTGGAGGAAAGAATGAAAATACTGGTCATCAACGCCGGCAGCAGCTCGCTGAAATATCAGCTGTTCGATATGGACAGCGAAAAGTGGCTCGCCAAAGGCAACTGTGAGCGCATCGGCATGGAGTCGAGCATAATTACACACAAGACGCCCGACTACAGTTCCGGTGCGGTCGACACAGTCTTTACCGACCACAAGCAGGCGTTTCTTGCCGTCGTAGACCGGCTTACTTCCGGCGAGGGTAAGGTGATTGACAGCGTCAGTGAAATAGGCGCAGTCGGCCACCGCGTGCTGCACGGCAGCGAAAAATACAAACAGCCCACGCTTGTGACGCCCCGCGTTATCGACGACATTTTGGAATTTTCCGACCTCGGACCGCTGCACAACCCGCCCCAGGCCGCCGCGATGAAGGCCTGCAGCGAGGTGTTCGGCGCGAATACGCCGATGGTCGCGGTATTCGACACCGCCTTTCACCAGACAATGCCGCCCAAGGCCTATATGTTCCCGGTTCCCTATGAATATTATGAAAAGTACTCGGTGCGCCGCTACGGCTTTCACGGTACCAGCCACCGCTATGTCAGCGACCGCTACTTTGAGCTTACCGGCGCACAGCGCGCCGGCAGCCGGATAATCAGCTGCCATCTCGGTAACGGTAGCTCCATTTGTGCCATCCGCGACGGCAAGTGCGCCGACACCTCTATGGGTCTTACGCCTTTGGACGGTCTAATAATGGGCACCCGCTGCGGCGGCATTGACCCCTCGGTCGTCACCTATATTGCCGCCAAAGAGAACAAATCACCGGCCGAAATGACCGAACTTATGAACAAGCGCTCCGGTTTTCTCGGTATCAGCGGCATCAGCAGCGACTGTCGTGACTTGCAGGACGCGCGCAGCCGCGGTGACGAGCGCGCCGACCTCGCGCTAGACATGCTTGCTTACCAAATTAAAAAATATGTCGGCGGCTATGCCGCGGGCATGGGCGGACTCGACGCCGTCATCTTTACCGGCGGTATCGGTGAAAACGACGCCTCAATTAGGCACGAAGTCTGCAAGAATATGGAGTTCCTCGGCATTAAGTTCGACCTCAGCCGCAACGCCGTGCGCGGCGAGGAAAAGCTCATCAGCGCCGACGATTCTCCCGTTAAGGTGTGGATAATCCCCACCAACGAGGAAATAATGATTGCGCGCGAAACACTCGGTATAGTAGCGGAAAAATAACGCCGTAAATTGTAGGTGGCCGGCGCAGTGCATTTGTGCCGGCCGCTGATTTTTGCTTTGCCAACAGAAACAGGAGTATCACATGGACGCACAACAGTTTGAATATATCCGCCAAAAACGCGCGGCGTTTCAGTACTCGTCGCTCGATTATGTCGACTTTGAAAGCATCAGCGACTTTACGCTCGCCGTCGACCGCGACGATTTGCTGCTGCTGTACGGCACGAACCGAGACATAGACACGCCCGAACTTCACTGGGCGGCCAACGACTGGCAGCCGCTGTTTTCGGCCGCTCAAAGCACCGGCCGCAACATTCTTGTGACGTTTGTGCCGCCGCAATGGCACGACGAGCTGGCGGCGCGCGGTTTTGAAGAATACGGCGTGCTGCGTGAATACTGGCTCAGCGATATTGCCGCCGACGCCGACGCGCCGCTGCCGCAGCTGCTGCAGCCGGCAGATTGCGCGCAGGCGTCAGACGTGACGATGGCCTGCCGCTGGCAGAGCCGCGAATTTCGCGGTGAGAGTGAAACCTGGGTGTTGGCCTGGCTCAGCGGCGCCGACCCAGCGGCCGGCACCGGCGGCAGCGACAGCTTTGCCGTGCTCGGCGAGCGTGTTGACGGTGTGCTCGCGGGCATAGCCTGCGTCGCCATTTATGCGCGTGAGTCTGAAAGTGGCGCTGTGCTCTGGCTGCGCGAAGTTGCGGTGCGGCCCGAATACCAAAACCGCGGTATCGGCCGAAACCTGGTTCGCCAGGCGCTGCGTTACGGTCGGGAGCGCGGCGCGCAAAGAGCGTTTTTGATGGCGGACGAGCTCAACGAGGCCGCAAAAAAGCTCTACGCAAGCTGCGGATTCACGCCCAATCCCAACGGATTGCAAATTGATATGATTTACCTGCCGCAGCAGGACTGAACCGCGCTGAGCGGTTGAAACATACAAGTACGCCCCGCTCGGCGGCAGCCGTGGCGGGGCGTACTTGTTGTTATGCATTAGTAAAATCAAGGCATCAGCCGCAGCGCGGGTTCAAGAATTACTCGCAGTGCGGCTGTGAGTCAGCGCTTAAGCGACCACTAAATGAGAATTTGAACGCAAAAGCTCAGCTGACGAAAACGAGCCTCGCGCCGCCGGTGCAAGGCTCGGGGGAGTCAAAAGGTTCTCCTCTTGCCGTTAAGGGGTTAATCGGGAGTCGGGGAGTCAAGAGGACGAATCGAAACGTCCCCTTAGTTCCCCGACAAAAACGCTCTTTGTGTTTAGAACGCAGCGCTATTTTTTTAAACTTAGTTCTTTGTTTTCCGCTCTTTTGCAGTGTGCGGCTTTAGCCCTTTAGCCCGCGCGACTGGCGCTCCATGTCCTCGACAACGATGTCGAAAATTTCGCCGAGACCGGCACAGTATTCGAGCACCTTCCAGGGCTCGTTGGTGTGGTAGTGAATTTTTATGAGCGTCTCGTCGCCGATGGCGAGCAGGCTGTCGCCGTGAAAGTTGGCGACAAAATAGTCGTTTACGGCGTCCTCGTCGAGTCCGCTGCCCTCTATTAAAAGTTGAGTGTCATATTTAAATTCTAACATAGTATTCTCCTTATATTGCGGCGCGTTGCCGCGCGGTTATTACAGTTTTTGCTCGGTCTCGGCGCGGGCTGCGGCGCGCAGCGCCGCGAGCGGCGAAAACTCGGCGCATTCCTTTTCGCCGTAGGTGAGGTTCAGTTCGCGCTCCAACGGCAGCCAGGTGGCAATGTCCGACTCGTTGTGTTGAATCACGGCCTCTAATTTGTCAAGCGCCTTGAAAAAGCGCGCCTCGGGTGTTGACAGCGCGTCCATCTCGGCAAAAAGAGACTTAAGTTGTTCGCGCGAGTCGGGCAGGGTGTCAAGCAGCGCGCTGATGGCGTCGCTTTCGGTGTGCTCGTCGGCGTCGGTCTTCAAAAAGGTGGGGATGTCGCCGGTAACGGCCTCGCCAAGGTCGTGAACAAGGCACATGGCCGCGACGCGCGCGCCGTCAAGCTGCGGTTGCTGCGGACACAGCAGCAGCGCCATCAGCGCCGTGCGCCAGCTGTGTTCGGCAACGGTCTCGGCCTCGCCGTTCGAGTCGGTACAGTGCCGGGTGCGGCACTTCAGCTTTTCCGCGGTGTGCAGAAACTCCATCATCGCCTGGGTGTCCATTGCGCCTCCATATACGAATAGAATATTTGAGCAACTATTTTACAAATAGTATTACTTGCTCTTGCAGAGCACCGTCACAGCGGCGCTGCTGCCAAGACGCTCGCAGCCGGCAGCGAGAAATGTTTCCATGTCCTCGCGGGTGCGAATGCCGCCGGCGGCTTTTATTTTGACGCCGCTCGCAATGTGCTTTTTGAAAAGCTCAACGTCGGCGAGCGTGGCGCCGGCGGTACCGAAACCGGTAGAGGTTTTAATATAATCGGCGCCGCAGTCGCTGACAATGCCGCAGAGCTTTGTCTTTTCGGTCTCGTCAAGATAACAGGTTTCGACTATGACTTTAAGCACATGGCCCGAACATTCGGCGCGCACGGCGGCGATGTCGGCGGCGACGGCCTGCCAGTCGGCGTCCTTGACGGCGGTGAGGTTCACGACCATGTCAATTTCGTCGGCGCCGTCTTTGAGCGCCTGGTGTGTCTCGGCGCATTTGGCGGCGGTATTGCAGTAGCCGAGCGGAAAACCGACCACTGTGCAGATGTTGAGAGTGGGGAATTCCCCGCGCGCCGCGGCCACAAAACAGGAGGGGATGCACACCGAGGCGGTGTTGTACTCGACGGCCTCGCGGCACAGCTGGGTTATCTGTTCGTGGGTGGCGGTTGGTTTGAGCAGGGTGTGGTCTATGTGGCGAAGTATCTCGCTGTTTTGCATATTGACTTACCTCTCGTCGTGTTATAGTGTTATTTTAACGCCTTTTGCGGGCTGTGTAAATGGCGGGTTTGTGCTCGGACAAATAGAGCGCTTGAGGTTTGAGGAATATATTAATGGACATATGCGAACTAAAAGCAGCGCAGCGGCAGTGGGCAAAGGCGGCGCGCGCGGCGCTTTCGCCGGCGCAGCGCGCCGCGCTGAGTGCGCGCGTGTGCGAACAAATTGAGGCGCTGAGCGAATATGCCGGTGCCCAAACAATTATGCTCTACCGCGCGGTCGCTTGCGAGACCGACTTGAGCGCGCTGGCCGCAGCGGCGCAAAAAGCGGACAAGACCGTACTGTGGCCGCGCTGCGAGGGGCGGCAGCTGCAGGCGCTTTGCCCGCGCGGCGGCGACGCCTGGCAGCGGGGAGCTTACGACATTCCCGAGCCCATACCGGCGCGCAGCGAGCTTTTCGCGCCGGAAACGATAGACTTAGTAGTGGCGCCCTGCGTCGCCTTTGACGAGCGCTGCCGCCGGCTGGGAATGGGCGGCGGCTATTACGACCGCTATATTCCGCGGTGCGCGCGCGCCTTTACGCTGCTGGCCGCGTTTTCCTGTCAGCAGCTGGTGCAAGTCGCGGCGGATGACCGCGACGCCGTTTTTGACGCGGCCGTCAGCGAGGGCGGCGTCATTCGCCGCGCCGGGCGCTGAGCCGCAAATACTGTTTTGGCCGCCGCGCCGGCGCGCTGTAAAGCGACGGAAAACCGGCGGGAAACGAGCGGCGCTGCAGCGGGTAAAGCAATAAAAAACACTGGTCTTTTCGGGCAAGAGCGAGTGAGCGGTCCGCGCGGGAATAGAACGAAAAAAGCCGGCGCCGTAACGGCGCCGGCAGTATTGTGCGTTTGCAAAGCTTGCTCGCGCCGCGCCGTTAAAGCGCGGTTTTTTCGTGTTTGCGCGCCGCGCCGCTCAGTCTTCGGGCTCGGCCCAGCCGCGGGCGCGCTCAACGGCGCGGTCAAAGCCGCGGCAGAGCTTTTGCCGAGTCGCGTCGTCCATGTCCGGCTCAAATGTCATGTCCAGTGTCCATTGGCGGCGAATGTCGTCCAAGTCGCGGAACACGCCGGTGGCAAGTCCGGCAAGATAGGCGGCGCCGAGCGCCGTGGTCTCGCGAATCATCGGCCGGCGCACGGTGATGTTCATGATATCGGCCTGAAACTGCATCAGGAATTTGTCTGCCGACGCGCCGCCGTCGACGCGCAGTTCGTGCAGCGCGACGCCGGTGTCGGCCTCCATCGCTTTTAGCAGCAGTCGCGACTGGTAGGCAATAGACTCGTTGGCGGCGCGAATTATGTGGTTGCGGCTGACGCCGCGCGTCAGTCCGACAATGACGCCGCGCGCGTACATGTCCCAATAGGGCGCGCCGAGGCCGGTAAAGGCTGGCACGATGTAGACGCCGGCGGTATCCTTTACCTTGCGGGAAAAGTATTCGACGTCGCTCGACTCGCGAATGAGCCCGAGCTCGTCGCGAATCCACTGAATTACCGCGCCGCCGACAAAAACGGAGCCTTCCAGCGCGTACTGGACCCCGCTTTGCGCGCAGGAGGCGGCGAGCGTGGTCAGCAGGCCGTTTTTGCTGTGGCAGCGCTCGGCGCCGGTATTCATCAGCAAAAAACAGCCGGTGCCGTAGGTGTTTTTGGCGTCGCCCTTTTCAAAGCAGGTCTGGCCGAAAAGCGCCGCCTGCTGGTCGCCGGCAATGCCGGCAATGGGGATGTCGACGCCGCCGAAATTGTAATAGCCGTAAACCTCGCTGCTGCTTTTTACTTGCGGAAGCATCTGCATTGGTATACCTAATTTTTGGCACAGCGTCCGGTCCCAACACAGGTTGTTGATGTCGAACAGCATGGTGCGCGAGGCGTTGGAATAGTCGGTAACGTGGACGGCGCCGCCGCTCAGCTTCCAGACCAGCCACGAGTCGACGGTGCCGAAAAGCAGTTCGCCGCGCTCGGCCTTTTTGCGCGCGCCGTCTACGTTGTCGAGTATCCACTTGACCTTTGTGCCGGAAAAGTAGGCGTCTACGACGAGACCGGTGGTCTCGCGGATATAGTCGGTCATGCCGTCGGCGACAAGCTGCTCGCAAATTGGCGCGGTGCGCCGGCACTGCCAGACTATGGCGTTGTACACGGGGCGGCCGGTTGCCTTTTCCCAAACAACGGTGGTCTCGCGCTGGTTGGTTATGCCTATGCCGGCAACGTCGTGCACGTCTATGTTGCTGCGGGCTATAACCTCGCTGAGCACGCCGAGCTGGGAGGAATATATCTCCAGCGGGTCGTGCTCCACATAGCCGGCGCGGGGGTAAATTTGGGAAAATTCGCGCTGGGCAAGTTCGACTATATTTTGATGCTCGTCAAAAATTATCGCCCGCGAGCTGGTAGTGCCCTGGTCGAGAGCGATTAGATATTTTGCCATGTTTTGTACCTCCGCGACAGCGTCAGATGTTGTGTTTATTCTATCACGCCGGCGCCGGCGGCGCAATAAATCGCATTTGTCAGCGCGGCGCTTTGATGGTATTATTAGAAAACGGCGGCAACCGCCGCCGCAAGAGGTAAATATGAAGCTTTCCCTGTCGTTGCGGTTGAAATTGCTCGAGGCGTTTATGTTCGCGTCGCTGACGCTCGTCAACGGTAACTTCACCACATTTTTGAATTTGATGGGCTATTCCGACACGGTAATAGGCATTTTGTTCGCAGCCGCCGGCGCGGTGACGATGGTTTGCGAGCCGCTGCTGGGTTCCCTGTGCGACCGCCATTCGCCCTTTCGGGTGCTGATGATTTGCTGCACCGGCGCGGCGGCGGGAACGATGTTTTTGTTCTTTCGCTTTGCCGGCGTGTTCACTATGTCGCTCGTCTATGCGGTGACAGTCGGACTCATGGTGTGCACTATGGGGCTGCTCGACAACTGGGTGATGCGGCTCGCGCAGGAAAACAGCGGTATAGACTACGGCCGCACCCGCGCAGTGGGCTCGCTGAGCTTTGCCGCGGCCACTTACCTTTTCGGGCAGCTTTTGGCGCGCATAGGCTACGAAAACGCCCGCTGGCTGCTGCTGGGCGCGGCGACGCTCACGGTGCTCACGGCGCTTATGGTGCCAGACCCGCGCCGCGAGTCGGCCGCAGAGCCGGTTTCGCTGCACGAGGCTCTCGTCTATTTGGCGCACAACCGCGAGTACAAAGTTTTCGTTTTCTGTCTGCTGCTGGCAATGCTCAGCGGCCAGTCGTTCCAGTCCTACTTGCCGGTGCTGCTCGAGCGTGTCGGCGGCGGCATTGGCTACGTCGGCACCGCCAACGCTCTGGCTGCGGCAACGGAGATAGTGGTGATGGCGGCGATGACGCCGCTGGTGAAAAAATTCGGAACCCGCCGGGTGCTGTGCGTCGGCTTTTTCGGCCACGCGCTCAAGTCGGTGGTTTCGGTGCTTATGCCGACGCCGGCTGCTGTCGCAGCGGCCTCGCTGCTGCAAATATTCAGCTTTGCCATTACTATTCCCGCAAGCGTCCTTTATCAGTTTGAGCATGTCGAGCCGCGCTACACCGGCGTGGCCACAATGCTTTCGATGTCGCTTACCTACAGCCTCGCCCAGTTTTTCGGCTTTGCCTACGGCGCGCTCAGCGACGCGCTCGGCGTGGTGAGCATGCTGCTGCTGATGTCGCTTTGCGCGGTTGCCGGCGGCGTTGTATTTTTGCTGGAGACGCGCCGAACGAGCAAAAGCGCGCCGCAAAACTGAACCGGCAGACGATTTGTCTTATAAACATTGAAATGCCCCCGCCGTCCCTATTTGAGACGCGAGGGCATTTTTTGTCTGGCACGCAAAAATGTTCAGACCAACAGCCACGGCTGCCCGTTTGGCATTACGGTCACGGCGCCGGGCATCCGCTCAATAATTCTGCCGTCGGCAATGTCCCGCACAACAACCTCTTCGCGGTAGTCGTCGTCCTCGTACCAGGTCGAAAAAAACAGCTTGTTGCCCTGACGGTAACAAAAGGATTCGTGCTCGCTGAGCGCAAAGCGCAGCTTGTCGGGATAAACAATCTCAAATTCGCTTTCGCCGCCCTGCCGGGTGAGCATCAGCGGCGCCGTGTGCAACAACAGGTTATAGCAGTCCCGCACTTCCTCAAGCGGCACGCAAGCGGCGCTTGTGAGCGCAGCCGAACGGTCGTCGTATTGCTCAACTTTTATCTGCCGCGCCTTAAAATCGACCAGCAGCATACAGATATGGCCGTCGCAGTATATCGGCCGGCCGAAATATTGTCCGGAGCGGGGCTTTATCGGCTCAACAACCTCGCCGTGCGGATAGCTGACGAACAGCAGCGTATTGGATTTGATTTCGTGTTTCGAATTATAAAGCTCTTCTGCCTCGTAAAGGTCGCCGTGGATATAGTCCGTGCCCCAATACCAGTGCTCGCAGCCGTCCAGTTTTTCGAGGTAGGTTATGCCCCGCGTATTTATGGTTTTCATTTTGCTCTCCTTCGAATTGAGTATTGCCGCTCACAGTGTCTGCTTTAATTTTGCGGCCTTATTCTCAAGCTTCTTTCAATAACGTTCAAAACAAACGGCGGCGGCGCGAGTAGCATCGCGTCCGCCGCCGAATCTGTTCAGGTATTTACAAACAGCCCGTTCAAACAGGTCTATGCGTCGAGCTCTTCAAAAGCCTCTATGCCCTTGACCGGCGTGGGCTTGTTGTCGCCGTGGCGCACGAACAGCATAGTGACAAACGAGGCGGCGACGAACAGCGCGCCGTAGGGGAACAGTGTCGAGTAGCCGACGGAATCAATAAAGAAACCGGACAGCGCCGGCGTGACGGTCTGCGCGGCCATTGAAAAGGTGTAATAATAGCCGGTGAATTTGCCGATGTCGGCGCCGCGGCACATCTCAACCACCATCGGCAGCGAATTGACGTTTATGGCCGCCCAGGCGAGTCCGACCAGCGCGAAAAGGATATACAGAACGTACGAAAAGCTGTCGCTTGCCAGTGTAAACAGGTAACCGCCTAAAAAGCAGCCGGTAAGCAGTATAATACCGGCAAGGATGGTGCGCTTGCGGCCTATTTTAGACGCCAGCGCGCCAATTGGTATGTAGCTAATAATGGCGCCGGCAGTCGCGACGGTAAGGCACATAGAGGCCTGCCCCAGCGACATGTTCCACATCGTCGACGCGTATTTGGTAAAGGAGGTCGTTATGGCGTTGTAGCCCATGAACCACAGCGCTATGGAGCAAAGCAGGAAAGCCAGCGAACGTTTTACCGGCGCCGGCAGTTTTTCGTTGCCGCTCGCGTCGGCTACGGCGAGGTCGTCCTCGGGGTGGGCGGCCTCGTACTCGCGCATTTCACCGTCAATACGGCGCTCCTTGACAGTCAGGAAAAGCACCAGTACGGCCACGACCATAATGCCGGCGACTATCAAAAACAGCGGCAGGTAGTCGACGTGCTCAAGCCCCTCGGTGCGGGACTTGGAATAGAGCACAGAGGTTATCAGCAAATAGATTATGCCGCCGACGGCGCCCATCAGGTTAATGACCGCGTTGGCCTTGCTGCGCAGCGGCTTGGGCGTGACGTCGGGCATGAGCGCCACAGCCGGTGAGCGGTATATGCCCATTGCCACCAACAAAAGTCCCAAAACGGCAATAAAGGCGAATTTCAGCGTGCCCAGCGACGAGGCGCCGGAAACATTCGCGGCATAGTAGGCATTGTCGAGCAGCGGCAGCGCCGACATAAGAATTACGGCAAGACCAGTACCCACCAGAATAAAGGGCATGCGTCGCCCCAAGCGCGAGCCGCACTTGTCGGAAAGCGCGCCGAAAAGCGGCAGTAAAAACAGTGCCAGCACGTTGTCGGCGCCCATTACCAGACCGGAAACGGTGTTGTTTATGCCGAAGGTGTCTCGCAGTATCAGCGGAATTACGTTGTCGTACATCTGCCAAAAGGCGCAGATTGACAAAAAGGCGAGACCGACGAGGAAGGTGCGCTTATTGTTAAGCTTCATTGACTGTACGCTCCCGTGTTTTGTGGCCGGCGCGGCCGGCTGTTTACACTGAGTTTAACATATTATCACGCCGCAGACAACGGCGTTTTGTCAGTGCCGCGCCGCAAGATATTTTTCCACTCTGGAACACAGCAGGGCGGACAGCGCCGCTTTGAGAGCGTCGGGAATGACAAAGGGCGCAACGCACATGCCCAGCGCGCCGACAAAGCTGACGGGGCTGACATTGCGGGTGTAGACGACGCTGAACCAGGCGGTGCCGAACGCGTAGCAGACGGCAAGCGAGGCGGCCAGCGCCGCGGCGCGGGCAAAACGTCTGTCCCCGCACAGGCGGCGCACCGTCGCATAAGTTACCGGCATAAGCAAAAAGCCGAGAATATAGCCGCCGGTGGGCCCGAGCAGCGCGACAAAACCCGAATTGAAACCGGCAAAGACGGGCAGGCCGACAGCGCCGAGCAGTATATACAGCGCTACGCTCAGCGTGCCGTCGCGCGCGCCGAGCAGCTGTGCGGTGCAAAAGACCGCAAAGGTCTGCATGGTAATCGGCACGGCGGCGGGCACTGTCAGCCAGGAGCACAGCGCGCTCAACGCCGCCATAAGCGATATCATTGTGAGCGAGCGAATGTCCGTGCGGCGTGGTTTTGGTGCGGCGGGAAGGGACTTAGTATTGTTCATCACAAACTCTCCTGAAAAAGGGCTGGTTATGATGATATCGCTGCAAAACAAAATTGTCAACCATTATTAGAAATAATGGTTGACAATTGGCGGCGCTGACGTTCAGCGCTGGCTGCGAATAAAGTACTCTATTTCGTTGCGCGTGGGCATTGAGGGCTGAGCGCCCAGCTTGGTGGTGGCCAGCGCGCCGGCAGAATTGCCGAAGACCATTGCGGCTTCAATGTCGCCGCACTCGCAGTAATGATAAGCAAAAGCGGCCGTAAAGGCGTCGCCGGCGCCGGTAGTGTCGACCGGGTCGACGGAAAAGGGCGAAAAGTGTTTTGACTTGCTGCCGTCATAGAGCATAGAGCCGCTGCCGCCCATTTTCAGCGCCACATAGCGGCAGCCGAGCAGTGCCATTAGTTTGTCCATTGCGGCGCGCAGCTCGCTTTCAGTGCCGGTCGGCATTCCGGTGTAGTGGGCGAGTTCGACGCGGTTTGGCGTGGCAATAAAAACGCCCTCTATTTCTTCAATTGGCATGTCGCGCGTCGGTCCCATGTCGAGCACCAACGGCACGCCGTGCTCGCGGCACAGCCGGCCGACACATTTCATGGCGTTGAAGTCGGTCTCCATTTGCATAACGGCAATGTCGAACTTGTTTTCGGCAAAGGCGCGTTCGGCGCTGGCGGAATAGTCGTTGAGGTTTGCGCCGGGAAAGACGACAATGCGGTTGTCGCCGTTTTGTTCGAGCATAACGACGGCAAGGCCGGTATCGTGTTCGGTTTTTATTTCTATGTAGTCGGTACGCACCCGCGCGCGGCTGAGCGAGGCGAGCAGTTCGGAACCGTTTACGTCTATGCCGACGCTGCCCAAAAGCAGGCATTCGGCGCCCAAACGGGTCATGGCCACGGCCTGGTTGGAACCCTTGCCGCCCAAAGCGTAGGAGTAGCCCTCGCCGAAGCAGCTCTCGCCGCCTTGCGGAAAGCGGAGAAATTTCAGGATGAGATCGCGCATTATACTTCCGGCAACGAGCGTTTTCAACGCAGAAACCTTCTTTCACGAATGTTCTTTTTGATTTTTCTCTGGATAAACTCGCAGCAGGCGGCCATTTCGCTCTCGGCGGTTATGCCGTGCAGCATAATGTCGCCGCGGTAGCCCCAGCGGTCGAGCAGCATAAGAAAATAGTCGTAGTCGACTATGCCGCTGCCGGTGGAGCAAAATTCCACCCCTGCGCCCTGCTTTATGTCCTTGCCGTGGGCGAGCACAATATAGTCGCCGAGCAGCTCAAACGCGGCGCCGATTATGGACTGCGCCTTTTCGCGCTCGGCAGTTCCCGGCAAAAACAGATTGGCGGCGTCCATCACTATGCGCAGCCGCTCGCTGCCGACATCTTTTATGAGTTCAAGCGCCTTTTGCGGGGTGTCGACTATATTGGAGGCCTCGGTCTCGACGGCAAGCGTCAAGTCGTACTGTTCTGCGATGTCGCACAGCTGCCGCGCCGTGGCGCGCAGGTCCTGCCAGGCGTCGGGCAGGTGGCTGGCGGCGTCGTACTTCCACATTGACTCGGGGCAGCGGCTGCCGGTGCAAAGCGTCACGGTGCCAATACCAAGCGCGCGAAACCCGGCGGCCGCCACGGCAAAGCGGCGCACGCCGTCGGCGCGTTTGGCGGCGTCGGGGTCTATCATATTGAAAGTGCCGTTGCCGGCAACGAGTTCGACGCCGTGCTTTTGCGCGGTCGCCGCAACGGCGTCGCAAAGGCCGGCGGGTATTTCACCCGGCAGCTCCTCGTCGCAGACGGTGCCGAAGTCGAACTGCGCCGAGCTGTAGCCGTATTCGTGAATTTTGGCGAACAGTTCGTCCGGCTCACAGCGGGCAAAATCAGTAGTACAAATACCGGCTCTCATTTTTTATGCTCCTTTCAACTAAAGACAGCCGTAAACGGCGTTGCGCACCAGCGGGTAAACGACCTTTTCGTCGGGGTTGGGCCGCAGCTGCTGCATGTAGTTTATCGTCAGCCGCTCGGCGGGGTCGACAATGGCGAAGGTACCGGCGGCGCCTGCCCAGCCGAATTCGCCGCCGCTGCCGTTGTAATTGCACTGACCCTTGTCCAGCAGCACGCGCACGCCCAGACCGTAGCCGAAGCCGCCGAAAAAATCCCAGCCGGTATGGCTTGAGTCCTGAAAGCTGCGCAGCTGCGCGGCGTCAAGATGGTTGACGCGCAGGTAATCCACGGTCTTGCGCCCGAGTATGCGCACCGCGCCCAAGGTGCCGCCGTTGAGCAGCATGTTGAGAAAGCGGTCCATGTCGTCGAGTGTGGACAGCGCGCCCGAGCCGGCCTCGGTAAAGCGATGTTCGGGTTCGTGCAGCCGATCAAAATTGCGGTTAGGCGTCAGACTGCCGCTTTCGCGAGTATACAGCGCGGCAACGCGCGCGCGGTTGGCGTCGGTAATGAAAAAGCCGGTGTCGCTCATGCCCAGCGGGTCGAAAATGTGCGCGCGCAGATAATCGGCGTAGCTCTCGCCGCTGATTACTTCTATTACCGCCGCAAGGATGTCAAAACCAACGCCGTAGTTGAACTGGGCGCCGGGCTCGCAGCAAAGCGGAATTTCGGCGGCGGCGGCGGCAAAGTCGCGCACCGTGAAAGAGCCTTTTTTTTCGAGTTCCGCCATAGCGGCGTTGAGCGCGCGGCCGGTGGCGTTGTCGGTCCAGTAGTAGGGATAGCCCGACGTCATCGTCATCAGGTCCTTTATTGTGACGCTGCGCGCGGCGGGGCGCACCGAACCGTCGGCGGCATAGACGCGCGGCACCGCAAATTCGGGCAAAAAACGCTCCAGCGGGTCGTTCATGCGCAGCGCACCGCGCTCAAACAGCTGCAGGACGGCGACTGCGGTAAAAAGCTTGGTCTCAGAGCAGATTCTGAAGATGGCGTCGCCGCGCAGCGGCCGGCCGTCGTCCTTGTCGGCAAGACCGCCGCAGTAGCTGAAAACGCGCTCGCCGTTTATGCAAACCGAAAGGGAATTGCCGGCGGGGCCGTTTTCGCGCACCGTGTTGAGCACTTGAACAACGGGTCTGAAATCCATCTTTACACCTCACATTATTTCGGCGTCGCGCCGGTGCTTTTTCAGGTATTCGCGCCGCTGCCGGTATTCCGGCATGACGGCGGCCAACTCGCGCCAAAACGCGGCGCTGTGGTCGTGGTGTTTTATATGGCAAAGCTCGTGGGCCACGACATAATCGACGTACTCCAGTGGAAAAAACAGCAGCCGCCAGTTTAGGTTTACGCTGCCGACGGCACTGCAGCTGCCCCAGCGAGTGCGCGCCGAGGACAGTCTTAGTGCGCTCGCACGCACGCCCAGCCGCGCGCCCCACAGTGCGCAGCGCTCCTCAAAAAGCCGCCGCGCCGTTTCGCGCAGCCACTTTTCCAGAACGGCGAGCGTGTCGCCGCCGCGCGGCAACAGCAATTCGTCGCCGGCAACGCGCGCTTTTTTTACGTCGGCGCCGCGCAGGCTCAGCGTGCGGCCGAGCAGCGGCAGCGTCTCGCCGTCGGCGCCGGTCAGTTTTGCCGGCAGCGGCCGCGCCGCGGCCTCGGCCCGGCGCGCCAGTATCCAGTCGCTTTTTTGTTCAATAAAGCGGCGTATCTGTGCGTCGGCGGCGTGAAGCGGCGCGCGCACGGTAAATTCGCCGCTGTCGCTGACGACCAGCGCGATTGTGCGCCGCCGGGTGCGGATTATTTTCTTCGGCTCAAGCAGCGCAGAGTTCATTTCTCTTCACTTTGTGCGAGCGCGTCCCAGGGGGTGATAAGACCCAGTATCTTCTCGTTGGCGCGGCCGTTCGCGGTCACCAGCACCGCGGCCAGACGCTTGCCGTCGCAAAAAGAGCGCTCAAACAGCTCGCGCACGTCCTCAAACGCGGCGCTGTCGTCAATAAAATCATAATATTCGCTGGGGTGCTTGTCGAGCGGCAAAAATTCGCGCAGATCGCCGACTTTGGTTTGCTCGTCAATTACCGTTTGCGGCCGGCTCAAAGCGCAGCTGAACAGAACGCTCTCGCTGAGAATGCCTATCATTGAGCCGTTCTGCGTCACCGGCACGTTGGTGTAGCACTGTTTTTCCATTTGGCGCAGCACTGAAAACAGGTTTTCGGCGGCGTCGGCAAAGAGTATGCGCTCGCGCGGGACGGCGATATCGGCGGCGCGCAGCGGGTTTTCGACGCTGTCTATTATCTGTTTTAGTTTTTCGCCGAGCGCGTCGCTGGGCTCTACGGCGCTTTGCCCGTCGACAGTCGGGTTGTGGGAAAGCAGGTTGCGCACGTCGCGCGCGAGATTTAGCGTCTCGCGCCAGGGCTCGCCGTCGCGCGAGCGAATAAAGCCGCTCACGGAACTCTCGTCGCGTCTGCGCGGCCGGTGCGTTTCCAATACATTCTCAAGCTGCCGGTAAAGGTCGAGAAAATCGTCTGCTCTCATCACAAGCCTCCGTTAAATATGGAATAATTATATATTAAAGAGCGGCTGAGCGCAACGGTCTGCAGCGGCGGTTGACAGCGCTTGCAGTGTGAATTATAGTTGTTTTGAGATTGATGTTTGCAACGGAGGTAACTGCTATGGCAACCAGTGAACAGTTTGCGCGCTATGTTGTCGACCAGCTCGGCGGCGAGCCGGCAGCGCGCTGCCGGAAGATGTTCGGCGATTACGGCGTGTACTGCGGCGGCAAATTCATCGGCTGTATCTGCGACGACCGGCTGTATGTAAAAATGACTCCCGCCGGACTCGACGCCGAGCCGCTGGTGCGCGTGGCGCCGCCCTACCCGGGCGCAAAGGAGCATTTTGCCGTCGATTTTATTGACGACGCCGCGCGACTGCGCCGCTTTGTTGAGGCAACGTGCACTCAGCTCGATATTCCCCAAAAAAGCCGCGGCCGGGCGGTAAAGTGAGCCGTCGCCGCTGCCGCGGCGAACCGCTTTACAGCGGCAATCGGCTGTGTTATAATACTAATAAGAATCATTACTAATAATATTAGGTAGGAGGTCGCAATGAAGCTGGTAAAATGCCTTGTTTGCGGCGCTGTGTTCGACGCGTCGCTGAAAGTCTGCCCCGTTTGCGGCGTCGGCAGTGAAAATTTTGTTCCGTATGAGGAACAAACGGACGGCGAGAGCGGCACGTCAACCAGCCGCAGGGTCGTTATACTCGGCGGCGGACCGGCCGCTTTTTACGCGGCGCGCGAATTGCGCGCGCGCGACACACTCTGCGAGCTGAGCATACTTGCCGAAGAGGAGCTGCTGCCCTACAACCGCCCCATGCTCACTAAAGACATGTTCGGCGACTGGAGCGGTGACGCTCATGCCATAGAGCCGGCGTCCTGGTACGCCGAAAAGAATATTGACATCCGCACCGGCGCCCGGGTCAGCGCGCTTGACGTCGCCGCCAAAAAGGTGACGCTTGCCGACAATACGGCGCTGGATTACGACGTTTGCATTTATGCGTTGGGCGCGCATTGTTTTGTGCCGCCGATACCCGGTGCTCAATTGCCGGGGGTTTTTGCGGTGCGCTCGGCAAAGGACGTGCGCGCGCTGGCGCCGCGCGCCCGGGGCAAAGCGGTGGTGGTCGGCGGCGGCGTGCTGGGGCTTGAGAGCGCCTGGGAACTGAAAAAACGCGGCTGCGACGTGTGCGTTTTTGAGACGGCGCCGCGACTGATGGCCGGCAAGCTGGACGAGCAGACCTCAAGCATGCTCGCGCAGGCGGCCGCAAAAGCCGGTATAGATGTGTTTTGCGGCGTCAATGTAGAGCGGTTGTGCGGCAGCGACTCGCTCACCGCGGCGGTGCTCGCCGACACTCGCGAATTTCCCGCGCAGCTGGCAATAATCAGCACCGGCGTGCGCGCCAACAGCGAAATTGCGGCGGCCGCCGGGCTGAAAGTCAACCGCGGCGTGCTCGTTGACGAAAATATGCGCACCAGCGACGCGAACGTCTTTGCCTGCGGCGACTGCGCCGAGCTGGACGGCGTCTCGTACGGCGTCTGGCCCGAGGCTGCCGGCATGGGTGCCGCGGCCGGCGCCGCCGCTGCCGGGGCAAATGCACCCTACCGTCGCGCCGCGCCGGCAGTGACTCTCAACGCTATGGGCACGGCGCTGTACAGTGCCGGAAATGTTGCGGCAAGCGATGTTCTTTTCGGCAAGCGCGGCGACGGAGTAATGGAAAAATTCTTTTTCGACGAAGGCCGTCTGTGCGGCGCGGCGCTCGTCGGCGATATTTCGCGGCTGGGATCCACGGCAGCGGCGCTGGCGGCCAAGGACGAGCGTGACGACGTTGCGGCGCGCTTTGGTTTGACGCGCGAGTAAAAAATCGCGCCGCCGATGCGTTGACGCCGGCTGAAATATATAAAACGCCCGCTCGGGACCGGTCCTGAGCGGGCGTTTGAGCTATGTAAAATGTCAGCTATGTGGGCCGTATTTAAGCGCGCTACTGTTCGTTGCGCTCGCCGGGCAGCGGCTGAGCGTCCAGCGCGTCGCCGGAATCCTTCTTTTCGTAATGTGAGCGGGAAAAATTGCTGCCGTCGTCGAGCAGCCCCTGCGAGCGAAAGAGGTTTTCCATCGTCATTATTTCGCTGGAAACGTCTATAAGCGTGGACTGCATGATATTTTCAAACATATTGCGGAAAGCGGCGCGCACGTCGTCGAGAGAGTCCTCAATTTTCATGCGCGTGCGCTCGACAGAGGCGGTCTCTATGCCGCGCCGCTGCAAGTCGGCATAGATGTCAAGCAGCTTGAGCGTCGTCGGCAAATAGTAGTTGGCAAAGCGGTTTATCATCTGCCGCTTGCCGGCGTCGGCATTGTCCACGTTGGCGAATATCTGTCGGGTGAGATTTGCAATCTCGCGCACGTCGCGCGATACTTTTTCGTCGCGGATATTGTCGTCGGCGCGGCGCAGTTTGTAAAGAAAGTCGCGCGCCTCGGCGCTCAAGTCGCTGTACTCCGAGGGCTGGCGCACGTTGAGCTGCGGCTGCTGCGGGGTTTGCGCGCGCTGTTGCGGCAGCGGCTGAACCGGAACCGGCTGTCCGGCGGCAGCGCCGCTTTTTTTTATTGTGGCGGCTATCCAGAAAAAGATGACCGTTGCCATCAGCGCGAGCAGCACCATGATTATGGCGCCGAGCAGCGCCTGCCCCGTCATAAAAACGGCGGCGGCGACCATTATTGCGGTAATGGTAAGTCCGCATATGCCGAGAATGCGAAACAGCACCGTAAAAAATCGTTTCAAAAGCGGCGACCTCCGGCAGGGTTGAATTAAGTGCTTTTTATTATATCTTATCTCAATTTTCTTTTCAACGCATTACCTTTGCCTTTTGCGCCGTATTATAGTAGAATGTTGCCATAATACCGAAAGGGCGCGATGATTATGTTGCTGAAAAGACTTGCCGAATTGCTTATTATTGCTGTGGCTGTCATGCTTGCCGGGCGCGCTTACGAGCCGGTTCCGCTGTCGGAAAGACCGGCGACCGACGACGAGCAGCCGGTGGAGGTCGAACAGCAGGAGGAAAATTACGAGTTGGAGCTTGTCGAGGTGAACAACGCGGCGTTTTCGGCAATACTGCCGCGCGGCTGGGATGTCGACTACATCGGCGACCCGGAGCATTTCGGTTTTGTGTGCAGCGACCCGAGCGACCCCACGCGCTGTATTTTTTATTTTAATATTCTCGGACCTTTCAAAACCAGCGCCGACGCAGACGCAGACGCAGACGGCGACAACCTGCCGGCGCTGGCGTCTGCGACGCCGGCGCTGTTATTCACGCTGTTTTCCGACATTGCCGACAGCGCGGACATGAGCGAGCGGCTGGCGGAATTTCCGAGGCTCGACAATTTTCGCACCGTAGAAAGCGACGTGCACAACTCTCCGCTGATAATCGGCGCGTCGGCAATGGTGCGCGGCACGTTTGAGTGTGAAAACCAACTCTGCGACGGCCAGTTTTTCAGCGTGATCTCCAATTGGTCGCTCGACCGCACCGACACCGAGCTTGTGGCGCTGCAGACTGTCGGCATTACCGCGGCGGCGGCGGACTTTCCCTACTTGCGCGAACAATTAGCGGCGGCGCTCGCCTCTTTCAGCTTGTCCGACGAATATGCGGCAGATGTGGCGGCCGGTCTCGGCAACGCTTGTGCCGACTGCGCGCCCGACATGCAGACTCTTGCCGGTTACGACTATATTTTCAATGACGGCTGGGAGATGCGCGACGTCACGCAGGACGAGCATATACTTGAGCTTGCCCGCCAAATGCAAGCGGACCAGGAATAGTGCGCTGTGTGAGCGCCGTGTGCCGGGAGGAAACATTTGAATTCTATCAGACTTGAGGCAAACGCAAAACTTAATTTAACGCTTGATATAACAGGGCGCCGCGAGGACGGCTACCATTTGATGGACATGGTGATGCTGTCCGTAAATCTTTTTGACACCGTGAGCATATCCAAAAACCAGCAGGGACTGTCGCTGTTTTCCAATTCGCGTTTTCTGCCGCGTGACGAGCGCAACGTTGCCGTCAAGGCAGCACAGCTTTTGGCACAGTACTGCGAGCGCGACACATTCAATGTGACAATACATATAAAAAAGAACATTCCGACACAGGCCGGCCTCGGCGGCGGGTCTGCCGACGCGGCGGCGACACTGCGCGGACTTAACGAACTGTTCGAGCTTGGCGTCAGCGAGCCGGAGCTGCTTAAATTGGCCGAGCGCGTCGGCGCCGACGTGCCGTTTTGTCTTACCGGAGGCTGCGCGCGCGTGCGCGGTATCGGCGAGCTTATTGAGCCGCTGCCGCTGCCGAACGACGTCTGGTTCGTAATAACAATGCCGCGCTGCGGCAGTTCGACGCGGGCGGTTTTTGAGCGCTACGACGCGGCGCAGGAACTGCGGCGGCCCGACACCGCGGCGATGGTGCGAGCTGTGGAAAACGGCGCCGCGCGGGAAATAGGCGCGCTTTGCGGCAATGTTTTTGAGCAGCTGCAAGAGGGCGACGAGACGCGCGAGCTGAAAAAAATGCTGCTCGAATGCGGGGCGCGGGGCGCCGCGCTGACCGGCAGCGGCGCGGCGGTGTTCGGCGTGTTTACAGACCAGGCCGAGGCTCGGCGCTGCCGCGCGCGGCTTTACCAAAAAGTTTTTCGCTGTTTTCTCGCCTCACCGCGGCCGCGGGGAATAAAATACTGAAATTGAGCCCAGACTGTATGCGACGGCAGTTCAAATACAGGGGGCTCTTTTTTATGAAAAGGACAGAGATAATTATTATTGCGGTGCTGGCACTTTGTATTGGGACGATACTGTGGCACCGTCCCTTTGCCGAAAGCTGCACCGTTATTCGCGCGGGAACGCTGCGGCTGCATGTTGTGGCCAATTCCGACAGCGAGGCCGACCAGGCGGTGAAGCTGGCTGTGCGCGACGCGGTGCTTGAGCGCACGGCGGTGCTGGCAAACGGCGCCGTGAGCCGCGACGAGCTGGCCGCGCAGCTCGCACAGATGTTGCCCGAAATAGAGCAAACTGCCAGAGAAACGCTGGCGGCGGCGGGATTTGACTACGAGCCGCGCGCGTATTTGTGCGATATGTATTTCGACACCATGACCTATGGAGAGGCGACGCTGCCGGCGGGCATATACCGGGCGCTGCGCATAGAATTAGGCGAGGCGGGCGGCAAAAACTGGTGGTGCGTAATGTACCCGTCGCTGTGCGTGATGGCGGCCGGCGGGGAGCAGAGCGCTGTTGTCGGCGAGGTGTTCGACGAGGCCGAGAGTGAAATAATTCTCGGCGGCGAGCGCTTTCGCGTTCAGTTTTTACTTGAGGAATGGCTGTGCCGGTTGCAGGGCGACGCCCGACAAAACGAGCGTGCGGAATAATTGCAAATTGCGCGCTGTTAAGATAGAATTGAACCGTAGGGATTGACCCGCGGTTCTTTTTTGTGAAAGGGAGACACGGCAATGCTCAAACTGGTCATAGGTCCGGCACACAGCGGCAAAACCGAATACCTTATTGAACTTGCCGCAAAGCGCGCGAGCGCTGCGAAGCGCAGTTTATTGCTTGTGCCCGACCAGGTCTCTTTTGAATACGAAAAGCTGCTCTGCTCGCGCATGTGCGGCAAACAGCTCGCGCAAGTAAGCGTCAAGAGCGTCAGCGCGCTGTGCCGCGACATTTTCAAGCGATTCGGCGGCGCGGCAAAAATACATCTCGGCGACGCCGAAAAAGCGGCGCTGGCCCGCCGCGCCGTCGCGCTGTGCGGCAGCGGAATAGAATATTACCGCGGCAGCAGCCGCAACCCTGCTTTTTACGCCATGGCCGCCGACACAGTGGACGAACTGCGCCGCAGCGGCGTCACGCCGGCGCAGTTGGCGCATCTTGCCGAAACGTCCGGCTCGCCCACCCGCCGCGCCAAGCTGGCCGAGACCGCGCTGATTTACGAGAGCTATGCGGCACTCGCCGAGCAAAAATACACCGACAGCGAAACTCAAATTACCGACGCCGTGCGGCTGTGCGAGCGCGGCTTTTTTGCCGCTACGGCGGTGATGATAGACGAATTTGACGGCTTCTCGGCGGCCGAAAGGCAGCTCGTTGAGCTGATGATGACTGACAGCGAGCTGTTGTGCTGCGCGCTGTGTACCGACAGCTTGTCGGCGCCGTCGCCGGCGCTGACGACCGCCGCCGCTACCGGCAGAAGGCTGCTGAGCGCCGCCGCGGCGCTCGGGACGCCCGGCGAGACGGTAACGCTGTCACAGACGTATTTTGCGGCCGCCGGGCTCGCCAATACCGAATTACTGCTGCGGGAAAAGCCGGCCGGCGCACAGAGCGACGGCGTCTATTTTGCCGCTTGCAGCGACCGTTACGACGAGGTCCGCTGCGCCGCCGCCGAAATAGCGCTGCTGGTGCGCGAGCGCGGCTTCAGTTACAGCGATATACATATTCTTGTCAACAACATCGGTCCTTACCGCGCCCCGCTCAGACAGGTGTTTGCCGAATGCGGTATCCCGCTGTTTTTTGACTTCGGCCGTGATCTTTCTCATACGGCGCTGATAACGCTGCTGTGCGGCATACTGCAAAGCGCCGAGCGCGCGCCGGGCGCCGAGCTGCTTTTGCGCATTTTGAAAACAGGACTTTGCGACGCCGACACCGAGCTTGTCAGCGCGCTGGAAAACTATATTTACATTTGGGATATTGACGCAGCGGCGCTGCAAAACCCCTTTTTCCGCAACCCGCGCGGCATAGCCGAAAGTTTTTCCGCCGCAGACAGAGAGTTGCTCGACTCGCTTGAGCGGCTGCGCCGCGAAACGCTCGCGGCGCTCGGCGAATTTGCCGCCGTCGCCGAGGACGGCGAGGGCGACGCCGTGGTGCGTGCGCTTTACGCGTGTGCCGTGCGCCTGGGCGCCGTGCGGCGCGCACAGACGCTGCTCGGCAGCGCCAACAAATCCGCCGAGGATGTTGCCCGTCAGTTTGAGCTTACCTTTGCGCTGCTCGACAACCTGCACGCGCTGCTGTACGGCGAGCGCGTCAGTTGTGCGCAGCTCGAGCAGCTGCTGCGCATTTCCGCCGCCGCCAGCGCCATGTATGACATTCCCCAAACGCTGCGGCAGGTAAGTGCCGGCACTGCCGGACGCACGCGCAGCGGCGGCAAGCGGGTGGTGTTCGTGTTGGGGCTGTGCGACGGCGAATTTCCCGCCGCCGGCTTTGCCGAGGGGATGTTGACGCACGCCGACCGCGACTTTATTGCCGCGAGCGGCATTGAGCTGCAAACTACTTTTGAGCGCCGCTGGTTGATGGAGCAGACCTATTTCTACCGCGCGTTGTGCTCGGCGTCACAGCGGCTGTACCTGTTGTACCCCAAAAGAGCTGGCGGCGAAAGTTGTGAGCTGTCGGCCGCCGCAGCGGCTGTAGTTGCGGCGCTGTCGCCGCCGCCGCCCGAGTGCGACGCGCAGCCGCTGGGACGCTGCGTGAGCATTGACTCGGTTGCCGACGCCTACGCGCTGTGCTGCCGCAGCAACGAGGCCGGGAGCGCCGAGCTTGCCGCTGTTTTGAGCGCCGCCGGCCGGCCGGAGCTGGAACGGGAGATAGCCGACTCGGCACTGCCGCCGGATTTTACCGCCCACGACCGCGAGCTGTCGGAACAGTATCTCGGCGAGCGGCTGCGGCTGTCGCCGAGTGCCGTCGACTGCTACGAAAAGTGCTCGCTTATGTATCTGCTGCGCTATGTGCTCAATATAAAAGCGCTGAAAAAAGCGGACATGACCGCGGCCGAGTCGGGCAATTTCGTCCACTTTGTGCTGCAACACACGTTGGAAGACTGCGGCGGAGACCTGCGCGAGGTTAGCGCCAAGCGCATAGAAGAACTGTGCGCCGCCGCCGCAACGCAGTATATTCGCGACTACATGGGCGGCAATGCCGAGCGTTCCAGCCGCGTAGAGTACATAACCGGCCGCTTGCGCGAGCAAAGCGCGCGGCTGCTCAGGGCAATAAAACGCGAGCAGCGGCAAAGCGAGTTTTTGCCGGCGGATTACGAATTGAGAATAGCCGCAGACGGCGACGTGCCGCCGCGGGAATTGGAGCTGCCCGGCGGCAAACGTGTCGCCATAGAGGGAAAGGTTGACCGCGTCGACGTCATGGGCGAGGGCGACAGCCGCTACGTGCGCGTGGTCGACTACAAGACCGGCAGCAAAAAGTTTTCGCTCAGCGACATTTACTACGGGCTCAACGTGCAAATGCTCGTCTACTTGTTTTCGCTGTGTGGCGAAAAGGGCGGCCGCTACGGGACGGCGATACCGGCGGGTGTGTTGTACTTGCCGGCTGACCCGCTGCCGACAGAGGAACCGAAAAACGCCTACTGTATGGACGGACTGGTACTCAACGACCGGCGTGTGGTCGAGGCGATGGAGCGCGACGCTGCCGGCGTGTTCATTCCGGTCAAATGTAACAAGAGCGGCGAACTGGGCGCTGCTGACAAGCTCGCGTCGCTGGCGCGGTTGGGGAATATTCGCGCCCATATTGACGAACTGGTCGGCGAAATGGCGCGCGCGCTTTACGACGGTGAATACGCGGCGCTGCCGCTGCGGGACATGCAGAACAAATTGCCGTGTGAATACTGCGATTATTCGGACGTTTGCCGCCGCGAGGACGGCAGCTGCCGCGCTATGCAAAAGCTTGACGACAAGACGCTGTTTGAGGACGAACGATGAGTATTGAGTGGACAAAAGACCAGCGCACAGCAATTGAAATAGACGGCGGCACTGTACTGGTGAGCGCCGGCGCGGGCAGCGGCAAGACCGCCGTGCTCGTAGAGCGTGTGCTGCGCATGTTGACGCAAAGCGAGCCGGTCGAGGCAAACAGGCTGTTGATGATTACCTTTACCCGCGCCGCCGCCGCCGAGATGCGCCGCCGCATTTTGCAGGGATTGAAAAAACTGCAAGCACAGCGGCCGGGCGACGCGCTGCTGCGCCGCCAGAGCGTTGCGCTGCAGCGCGCCCAAATCAGCACGGTACATTCGTTTTGCACGGCGCTGCTGCGGGAATACTTTGCTAAGCTTGAACTGCCGGCGGATTTTTATGTCGCCGACGACATGGCGCTGCTGCCGCTGCGCGAGGCGGCGATGGCCGAAACACTTGACGAAATGTATGCGCGCAGCGCCGCGTTTCGCGAACTGTCGTCGCTTTACGGCCGCGCGCGCAGCGACGAGCCGACCGCTCAGTTGGTCGAGGAACTGCGCGACTACCAGACAAGCATAGTTGACAAGGACGCCTACCGCCGCAGAGTTATGGCCTTTGTCGACGGGCGCGTACCGTTTGAGAACAGTGACAGCTGTGCCATTTTGCTCGCGCACGCAGCGCGTCAGCTCGGTGAGGCGGACGTAATTTTGGCGCGGGCGCAGTCGCTTATGGCGCGCGACGAAAGAGCAAATACAAAATGCGCTGCCAATGTTGCCGCGCTGCGCGCCGCGGTGCAGCAGATGGCGGAACTGGCACGGCAGGGGCGCTACGCAGAATGCGCGTCCTATGAATTTACGCTGCCGCGCCTGGGCGGCGGAAAAAAAGAAAACGACACCCCGGCAGTCGCGGATGTGACGGAGCTGCGCGACGCCGCATTGGAAACAGTCAAGCGCGTGCGCCAGCAATGCTTGTATTTTGACCCCGACTGGTACGCGCAGCAAAGCGCCGACTTAAGCGGTCCGGTCGCGGCGCTGTTCGAGGCCGCCGCGCGGTTCGACGAGCTGTTTGCCGAAAAGAAGCTGGCACGGCGGATGCTGGAATTTTCCGATCTGGAAAAATACACGCTGCAGCTGCTCGGCGACGCCGAGGTCGCGGCGGAAATTTCCGCACGGTTCGAATGTGTTATGGTCGACGAATACCAGGACACGAATGAGATGCAAAGCGCCATTTTCCGTGCGGTGTCGCGCGGCGACAACCTGTTTTACGTCGGCGACGTAAAACAGAGTATATACAGCTTCAGGCAAGCGCGGCCTGCCAATTTTCTTGAGCAAAAGCGGGCTTGTGAAGCTGCCGGCAAGGACAGTTTTCCGATGTGCGTGCAGCTCGCAGAGAATTTCCGCAGCACTGCCGAGGTAATTGCCGCCGTCAACCGCATATTTGTGCCGCTGATGACGCCCACACTCGGCGAGGTCGACTACGCCGCCGGCGAACAGCTGGTCTGCGGCAGCGGCGCGCACAGCGACGGCAAGGTGGGCATGGAGCTGGCGATACTGCGCGGCGACGAGCAAGCGGGTATAGAAAAAGAGGCGCTCTTTATTGCCGCGCGTATCGGCGCGATGGTGAAAGACGCCTACACGGTCAACGGCGCAGACGGGCCGCGCCGCTGCACCTGGGGGGATTTTTGCATACTGCTGCGCTCGCCGTACGCCGGCGGCCGCGCCCAGATTTATGCGGCGGCGCTCAAGAGCGCCGGCATACCTGTGAGCACCAGCGGCGCCGAGAGCTTTTTCGAACACGCCGAGATACGCGACTTAATAGACGCGCTGCGGGTAGTGGACAATCCGCTGCGGGATGTGGAGCTGACGGCGCTGCTGTGCTCCTGCCGGTTCGGCTTTTCGACCGACGACCTGCTGCGCTTGCGCAAGGGCGGCCGCAAGGTTTCGCTTTGGTCGCTGCTGCGCGCCGCCACGGGTGAAAAAGAGCGCGCCGCCGTCGCGTTTGTGGACGAGATGCGCGCCCAAAGCGCGCTGATGTCGGCCGACGAATTGGCGGTTGAGGTGGCGCAGCGACTGGGAATAGAGCGCGCCGCCGCAGCCATGCCGGGCGGCGCGGACCGGGTGCAAAATCTGCACGCGCTGCTCGACTTTGCCGCGGGGCAGTGCGCGCAGGGTCAGCTGGACCTCAGCGGGCTGCTGCGCATTTGCGAGCGGGCGCGCAGCGCCGGCAAGTCGCCCGCCGGCAGCGGCACACCCGCTGCGGACGCGGTGTGCATTATGAGTATCCACGCCGCCAAGGGACTGGAATGGCCGGTGGTGTTTTTAGCCAATACGGCGGCAAAATTTAACGAACAGGGCTTGAACGCGCCGATGATATTCGACAGCGAGCTCGGAGTCGGCTCAAAGCTGCGAGTGCACCTTGCCGATGACGCGGCAATTATGCGCCGCACCTCCGCCTATGGGGCGGTGGTGCTCGAACAGCGGCGCAAACAGCGCTCGGACGAGATGCGCATGCTTTACGTCGCGCTCACGCGCGCGCGCGATTATATAGTTGCCGTGGCCGTTGAAAATGCGCCGGAAAAGCGCATGAGAACAGCGCAATTGATGGCGGAGTGCGAATATGCCGAGCGGCTGGAATCTGCCGGCGGCAGTTATTGCCAGTGGCTGCTGTGTGCTTTGAGCGCCGGCGGCGTCGAACTGAGTTCGCCCGACGGGCGGCGCGAGCTTTGCGAGACAGTAATAAATGTCGTTGACAGTGTGCCGCAGTTATCACTTCCGGCAGCGCAGGCGCGCCCCGCCGCCGACAAAAAAACGGTCGGCGCGGTATTGCGGCGGCTCAATTGGCGCTGTGACGACGCGGCGCTGTTCAATATTCCCGGCAAGATGTCGGTCTCTCAGTTGACCAAGCGGCGGCACGAGCCCACGGTCGGCACGCCCGCTTTTACACCCGCCGCCGCGCTCAGCGCGGCCGAGCGCGGCACGGCGCTGCACGAGTTTATGGAATTTGCCGACTACGCGCAGGCGGCGGTGTCTGTTGACGCAGAGCTGGAGCGGCTGGTGGAAAAAGGGTACATTTCCGCCGCAGCAGCCGACGCCATTGACCGCAAGGCGCTGGAAACGCTTTTCGCCGGCGATTTTATGCGCCGCATAAACGCGGCCCCGCAGGTGCTGCGCGAATACGAATTTTTCTATGAATTGCCGGCCGCGCGTCTGGTGCCGGACTGTGAATATACGGGAGGCGAGACGGTGCTGGTGCAGGGTATAGCCGACTGCATAGTGGTCGAGAAAGACGGCGTGAGTATTGTCGACTACAAATCCGACCGCGTCACCGGCGGCGCGCAGCTGTGCGAGCGCTACGCGGCGCAGCTGCAGCTCTACGCGCTTGCTATTTCCGAACGGCTGGCACTGCCGGTAAAAGCGGCCGCTATCTGGTCGTTTGCGCTGGGCAAGGCCGTGGCGGTGCCGATTGAGGAAAAAGCGCTTTAATAATTCTCGGTTGACAGCGGCCGGCATTTTTGCTATTATGTATTAGCGTTTTTCCGAGCCATTAGCTCAGTCGGCAGAGCACCTGCCTTTTAAGCAGGGTGTCCGGAGTTCGAATCTCCGATGGCTCACCACAGGCCACGGCATTTTCTCAAAAGAGAATGCTGTGGTTTTTTTATTGCGTCTGTGTTATTGTTGCGGTGGGATGCTTTTATAATATGAGGTTTGAAACATGGAGATACGACCGATAAGTAACCGGAATTTAAGCGATGCAGTAAAATTGGTTGCTGACGTTTTCATGAAGTTTGAAGCACCTGATTATTCCGAGGAAGGCGTAAGAGCATTTTTTGACACGGCGTTAAACAATCCGGAATTTTTGAGCCGGCTTGCCGTTTTGGGAGCTTATACAGACGAAAAACTTGTAGGAATTATTGCGACCAGAAACGAGGGCGAGCATATTGCGCTCTTCTTCGTGGATGGCGAATACCAAGGGCAGGGTATTGGACGAAAGCTGTTTGAGACAGTGTTGAAAAATTCTTCATCGCGCGAATTGTCAGTGAATTCGTCCCCTTATGCCAAAGAGATTTATCATCACCTAGGATTTGAAGACGCCAATGCGCAACAGGTTGTAACGGGCATACGATTTATTCCAATGATATATAAAAAATGAGCATAGTTCCCATTGTATAAAACAATTAATTTTGAAAGGAAACTGTAATGGCTAAGACAGAAGAAAAAGATATTTTTGCGGCTATTAAACAGGGCGAGCTTGAAACGGTAAAGGCGATGGTTGCACAAGACCCGTCGCTCGTCAACGCGGTCGCGCCAAAAAAGCCCGTGGATACCAAGGGAATGTCGCCCCTTCAAGTCAGCCTTACGACCAATTGGCATCGGGATATTGCAGACTTTTTGCTTGACAGTGGGGCAGAAGTAAATTATATGGAGCCGCCGGAGCTGCACGTCCCGCAGGCACACCCGGTGCTGCACGATGCGGTCAGCGTGGCGATCTGGAATTCCAGAAGATACGCGTGCGTTGACGCAGACGACCCGAACAATATCGAGTTTGAATGGAAGCACACAAAAGAGGATGCCGACCGCGCTTACGCGCTGCTGAAAAGGATGATCGACATGGGCGCCGACGTAAACGCGGTGAACAATTACAACGACAATGCGCTTTCGGAAGCCATACAGCAGGCGTCCTATCTCTGCCCCCAAAAGGATCCTCTGACCGGCAAGCTTTATCCGGGTCTGAAAAAAACGCCGGAAATGGTAGAGGACTTTCAGCGGATATTCCGCCTTCTGATAGAGTCCGGCGCCGATACCGAAAGCCGCAACAGCTATAACAAAAAGACTATTCGGGAGTTTTACCAAGACGGTGAGGTCTGGTCGATCTATGAGCCGGTTCTTCGGGAGTTCGGCAAAGCGTAATTTTGTAAACACGTTAATGAGTATGTGCTGCGAATAAAAGCGCCGTTAGCCTGTGCTGCCGCAATTGTTTTTTTAGACATACCGCGCCGCCGCAAATTGTTTTGCGGCGGCTTTTTTAAGTGAGCGCACCTTTTGGGCACGGCTGCAACAATCAATAGCGCGTATCCGGCAAAAAACATATTGACGGATGTCAATATGAAGATTATAATATGCATAGACAAATATCTATGCGAGGTGCCGACATGGACGATACGCAAGCGGCGCAGATATGCCGCGCGCTGGGAGACCCGAACAGGCTGAAGATAGTCAAAATGCTGGCGGACGGGGAAAAATGCGCCTGCAAGCTGCTGGAGGCTTTTGAAATAACTCAGCCGACGCTGTCCCACCACATGAAGATACTCGGCGAGTGTGCGCTGATAAACACCAGAAAGCAGGGCAAGTGGTGTCACTACTCGCTGAACTGCGCGGTGCTGACGGATTACAGAACATATATCGGCGCATTGACGTGTGAAAAATGCGATAGCGGGTGTGATTGAAATGGGCGGGGGATTCATTCAAACTCAGCTGCTCGGGATGCAGTGGTTGAACGGTCTTGTCGCGGCGGGTCTGTCGGCGCTGGGGCTCAATGTTGCCGAGCGCTGGGTCGGCAGCTTGCAGTTTTTTTTGTACGACGTAATAAAAATAACTCTGCTGCTGTGTTTTTTGATTTTCACCATCAGCTATGTGCAGAGCTATTTTCCGCCCGAGCGCAGTAAAAAGATACTTGGCAGATTTCGCGGCGTCGGCGCTAACTGTGTCGCCGCGCTGCTCGGTACTGTAACGCCGTTTTGCTCCTGCTCGTCCATTCCGCTGTTTATCGGCTTTACCGGGGCGGGTCTGCCGATAGGTGTGACCTTCTCCTTCCTTATTTCCTCTCCGATGGTCGACCTGGGCTCGCTGATGCTGCTGACGGGAATTTTCGGCTGGAAGGTCGCCGCCGTTTATGTGGTTTTGGGACTGGTAATAGCGGTGTGCGGCGGGACGCTAATAGAAAAACTGCACATGGAAAAATATGTCGAAAGTTTTATTTTCAGCGCCGGCAGCATAGACCTTGACTCGCAAAAGCCGACCCAAAAAGAGCGGCTGAATTACGCAAAAGGGCAGATGCTCGCCACTTTCAAAAAAGTCGCCCCGTATATACTCGCCGGCGTGGCAATTGGCGCGCTTATTCACAACTGGATACCGCAAGCTTGGGTCGAGCGCGTGCTCGGCGGCGGCAATCCGCTGGGTGTGGTGCTCGCGACAGTAATAGGTGTGCCGATGTATGCGGATATTTTCGGCTGTGTGCCGATAGCGGAGGCGCTTTTGGGCAAGGGCGCGCTGCTGGGCGTGGTGCTCGCCTTCATGATGGCGGTAACGACGCTGTCGCTGCCGTCGCTGATAATGCTGCGCAAGGCGGTCAAGCCGCGCTTGCTGGCGCTGTTCGTGGCTATTTGCACGCTGGGAATTCTCATCGTGGGGTATTTTTTCAACTTTTTACAGCCATATATTGTTTAGGAGGTAGATACAAATGTCACTGTTCACAAAGAAAAACGACGAGAAATGCTGCTGTGGCGGGGAATGTGCCGACGGCCGCACAGATTTTTCCGGTACACAGACCGCCGCGGCGCGCGTCAAGGTGCTCGGCGGCGGCTGCGCTAAATGCAAGTCGCTGGCGCAAGCGGCACGCGCGGCGCTGCAGGAATTGGGGCGGGCGCCCGACGTGGACTACATTACCGACTACGCCGCAATTGCCGCTTACGGTGTGCTGAGCACGCCGGCGCTGGTGGTTGACGGCAAGGTCGTCAGCTGCGGCAGAGTGCTGAGTGCGGCCGAAATAGTTGAGTTATTGCAAAAAAACGATTTTTAAGCTGGGAATCGCTGCTTGGCAAACGGACGCACGCGGGTGCAGCGGCGGTCGGTTCAAAAACAAAACAGCCGCCGCTGTCGGTGCGGCGGTGCGCATTTTTTGCGCTGCAAAAAAAACAGCTGCCCTGCGGGGCAGCTGTTGACACATAATAGGTAAAAACCGCCCGTAGCCGCGGCAGACACAGCAAAGAGCCGAAAATAAAAAAGTCGCTGTCGCGGCTTTCGTCTATAGCAGCTTACGCTTTGCCGATATCGCCGAAAAAACTCAGACGATTTTTGCCGCGGCGTTTGGACTCGTACAGCGCCTTGTCCGCGCAGATAAATAATTCATAATAATCGGCGGCGTCCTGAGGAAACAGGGCGACGCCGGTACTGGCGGTGACATCAAAATCCCGTTTCAGCGCCGCAGTTTGGCGGCTTACTTCCGCAGTCAGCTTGTTCACGCAGTTTTCGGCGGTGGTTTTGTCGTTGACGTAGGGCAAAAAGATAACAAATTCGTCGCCGCCGAAACGGCACAGGATATCACTTTTGCGAAAAACACGGCGCATACTGGCCGCCACGTTGCGCAAAACAGTGTCGCCGTAGGTGTGGCCGTAAGTATCGTTGATGAGCTTGAAATCGTCGACGTCGGCTATTATCAGCGCGACGCTGTCGCCGTTTTCCATCAGCGCAATAATTTCGCGCTCGGCGGCGGCGCGGGTCATCAGCCGGGTAAGGTCGTCGGTGTCGCACTCTTTTTCTATGTGGCGGCGGTTGACAAGGTCCTGGACCTTGGTGCGCAGCACATTGCCGTTTACTGCTATTGACAGCACCAGAAAGCTGATGGAATTGACAAGGTCAATCCGAAAGATGTCAAGCGGTTTGACAAAATAAGAGCACACACAAATACAGACCGTTGCGGCTATCTCGAACGCGCAGATACGCAACGGTTTGTCTATTACTATAAGCGGAATGGCAAAAAGCAGCACACAAAACGTGGTGGCGGTAGTTTCGGCGTTGTACCACACGCCGATGAATATTGCAAAAGCATAGGCGGTGCCCAGCAGCAGGTAAACCAGCGTAAAGGCGGCCTTGCGGTGACGGGGCAAATAAAAGCGGCACAGAAGATGCACAATTGCAAAGGGAACAAGAAATATCAGGTACAGAGTAAGATTCTCGCGCAGATAGTCGCACAGCAGCGCCGCAACAGACAAACCGGAAAGCAAAATCACACCCAGAAGGGACGACCACAGCAGCGAAGCGGAGTTCTTTTGGATTATAGCGGGCGTGATACTCTCGTACTCGTTTTTTGTCAGACCGGAATACAGCAGTTTTCGGCGCAAATTGTATAAAAACATTTCCATAGCGAGCGCTCCGTGCTCAAAAAAATTGTCAGATTTATAAACCGCATAATGGTTATTTAAATTATATTTTACCATGGCGTTTTCTGCCATGCAACTTTTGCGGCAACAAAAAAGCCTCCGGCAGCGGCCGAAAGCTCCGAAAAATTGCACTATTCGCGCTTCAGCGGCGAAAGTGTACCAAATATTCACAGTTGTCGCTGCGCGCATAGCTGCGCGCCACGTCGATTATACGGCCGGTGCGGTCATAGCTGACGTCGCAAAAGCGCATTACCGGTGCGTCGACGGCAACGTTCAGCAGCCTTGCCTCCTGAGCACCGACGTAAACGAGGTCAAGCGTTTGGTCGGCACGGTAAAGGTCGACGCCGTAATAGCCGTAAAGCTCGCTCATTGAGAACACGGCGTAGTCTATTTGGTCGGCGTTGGGCAGTAAGGAGTAGGGGAAGCGAATCTCGTCCAGCGACACCGGCTGCGCGTCGGCAAGACTTATGCGGCGCACGCAGACTATCGGGTCCTGGGGCGAGATGCCGAAGACAGCGGCATATTTTTCGCCGGCGCGAAAAATTTCCCGGCTGCGCAGCTTGAAGGACGGGCGGAGCTTTTTTTCACTCATCGTCTGCGAAAAGCCGTTAAGTCTTTCCAAATCGCGGCTGACAGGAGCGCCGGCGACGAAAACGCCGCGTCCCTGCAAGCGGCGCAGCCGCCCTTCCGCCACCAAAGCGTCAATGGCGCTGCGCACTGTAAGCCGGTTGACGCCGTAGAGTTCGGCCAGCTCGTTTTCCGACGGGATGGCGGTGCCGGGCGCGTATTCGCCCGACTCAATGCGGCCGCGGACTATTTCGCGTATTTGCAAGTACAGCGGTTCGCGGTAGTTCAAAGCAGTTCCCCGCTTTCTTTGCCGTCGCGGGTAAGGACGCTGGTGTAGCGGACCATATCCGGCCGGGTGATATTTTTAAAATATTCGACGACCCGGCCGTCGCCGCCGAGCGTGCGCCCGCGCAAAAAGAAAACCGGCTCGTTGTCCTCAAGCTCAAGATACTCGGCCTCCTGGGCGGTGGCAAAAGTGACGCTCAGTTTTTCCTCGCCGCGGTGCAAGTTGGCGGCACATTGCTCGCGCAAAACGGCGTAGAGAGACTCGCGGGCATAGTTGTGCCGCTCGAGTCCGGGCCGCCCGTCAAGGCCGATGTAGGCAGTCTCAAGACAAAAGGGAACGCCGTCGGCGCGGCGCAGTCTGGTCAGCACGAAAATGCGGCTGCCCAGGGGCAGCTCAAGCTTCGGCAGCAGCTGCTTGGTACATTCAATAATATCGGTGCCGACTACCTCGGTGTCGAGCCGCCGTCCCGCTTTGAGCACGGCTTGCGAGACAGTTTCGAAGCTTTGCAGGTCGCACACGAGCTTTTCGCCGGCCACAAAAGTGCCGGCGCCGCGGCGGGAGTAAAGCAAGCCCTCGCGGGTGAGACGCGCTATGGCGCTGCGCAGTGTCGAGCGGTTAACGTTCCACAGCTCGCACATTTCCCGCTCAGACGGCAAGCGCGAATGCGCGAGCAGCGCCTGGCTCTTTATATACACTAATATTTTGTCTTCCGCCGCGTCTGCCGGGCGCTGTTCACGAATGATCATTGGTGTGCGTTTCCTTTACGGGTTAAATTATGACACATTTTTTAATTTTTGTACAATCAGCCGCCGGCGCTTAAGCGCAACACGGCGTTCGGGGCAAAAAGACAACGGCGCCGCCCCTTTGGGCGGCGCCGCCGCTGCGTTATTGCATAAAAGAGCGAATTACGTCTATAGCCCGCTTGGCGTAAAGGGTCGGCTCGTTGATGTATTTTGTGACGAGCTCAATAGTTGCGGTACCCTTAAAGTCAATGGCTTGAAGCTCGCCAATAAGCTCGCCGAGCGGCATTATGCCGTCGCCGGGAACGACGTGGTCCTCGCTGCTGCCGTCGCAGTCAATAAGGTGCATGTGGTACATCTTGTCGCCGAGATTGCGGAAATAGGACATTATGGCCTCGCCGATTAGGAAGGGCGGCACAACGTCGCACATGCCGACAAGCGCCGGTGAGTCGACCTCTTTTATTACCGCGGCAAGGTCAATGGCGTTGTTGAGCACATTGGTCTCGGCGGGCGCGAGCGGCTCGAGCACAAGTTTGAGGCCGGCTTTTTCGGAATACTCGCTCAACTCGCCGACAGTGTCGACCAGCCGTTTCCACATTTCCTCGCGGGTGATGTACCAGCCGGCATGACCGGCGCTGATAAGGGTGAACTGCGCACCCATTATTTTGGCGGCGTCAATGCAGACTTTAAAAAAATCAACGCTGTCACGGCGCATATCTTCGTCGCCGCACATGAAGTTGTAGGGATAGCCGTTAATTTCGGGCGCGTAACCGCGCACGTCCATACCGTACTTTTTGCTCAGCGCGCGGATTTCCGCCGCGCCGTTTTTTACGAGGTCGGGCGCGTAGGCATGCGGGCGAAAACCGCTGACCTCGACATAGTCGTAGCCAAAGCGCTTGGCGTCGCGAAAAGCGTCTTCAAGCGACAGGTGCAAATAACCGCTAGTAAAAAATCCAATTTCCATTTGTGCCTCCGGGAAAAATATTTGGTTCGCGGCAGGTCTGTTGAGTTAATTATAACATTGAAAATTGGTCTGTCAATTTAGCAAAATATATAATCATACCGCGCGCCGCTTGTGCAAATGTGGCAGCAACGGGCGCTTAAACGGCGAAAACCGCTTTTTATATTGGAGCTTTCATCTCCATCGCGCCCTCAGCAGGGCAATTTGTGCGGGAATTGGTATGAAAATTTGGTAATTATAACGGTTTTAAGAATCGGCATTGTGCGGCGACAAAGGCAGTGCTATAATCTTTTTAAAGTGGTATGGAAATTCTAAGAAATATGTAATTACAAAGCCGGCGTCAACGCCGGGCATACCGCTTGCGGAAGTATAATAATCGCTTGAAGGAGATATATCATGGTCGAAAAAATCCAGCAATACAAAATATCGTTGTTTCAAGAAGAGGTTGCAAGCGGCGTCCACGACCTTTTCCGGCTCGGCTATATGCCCGGCTTCCAGTTCGGTGAAGTGAGCGTGAGAGACCCGGAAAGCGGCTATGTTTATATAACGCCGCAGCACGGCTCGTTCCGCCTGCGCGACTTGAGCGAATTTCACGGCTGCGACGTTATAGTCGTTGACGCCGACGGAAATTTGGTGGACGGCCACGCGGAGATTCCGGAATGGCTGCCGCTGCACCTGGCGGTATATAAGGCCCGCGCCGACCACAATGCCATCATCCGCACCTCCACGCGCTGGACGGCGGCCTATGCCGCGCGCGGCGAGGACATTCCCTATGTTCTGGCCGAGCAGGGAGCGCTGGGCGGCACAGTGCTCAGCCTTGCCGACAAGCCCGAAAAGAGCGTGAGCTACTACGGCAAAGTTTTGAGCGCGCTCGAGGCTCACCATGTAGTAAACCTTAACGAACTCGGCGTAGTTTCCGGCGGCGTCAATATTACCCGCGCCGTCAATTTCCTCGTCTGGCTGGACTCGGTCGCCCGCAAGTATACGCGCGCTTGCCTTATCGGCGAGCCCTGCATACTGCCCAAGCGCACCAAGCCGCTGCACGACTGAGTCCGCACAGATTAAAATATAGGAGAAGAGATATGGAAAACTACAACCAATTCAATAAAATTACCGAAGTTCTTTTTCAGGAAGAGAACGGCCGCGGCACCAGACTGCTGCATTCAAAAAATTACTCGCCGACGGGTGATTCCGGCGACACCAGCGTGCGCGACCCGGCAACGGGTTTAATCTACGTTTCCGGCAGCCCCCTTTGGGTGCGGCAGCGCGACTTGGGCGACGCGCGCGGCTGGGAGCGCACGATAATGGACGAAAACTGCAACATAAAAAACGAGTGGAGCGACCCCACCCCCGAGGCGACTACCCACGCCGCAATTTACCGCAACCGGCCGGAAGTGTTCGGTATAGTGCACACCCACAGCGAGTGGGCCTCTGTTTTCGGCATACTCGGCCGCGAGGTGCCGCTGAAACTCGCCGGTATGGGTTTAGAGGGCTTTATCCCCTGCGCGGGTTACGGCCACGCCGGCTCGCCCGAGCTCAACGCCTTTGTCGTGGAAGTGCTGGGCAAAGATAAAAACTGCTGCGTAATGAAAAACCACGGCGCCATTGCCGTGGGCGACACGCTCGACAGCGCCTTTGCCGTAATCGACTGGCTGGAAGAAGTTGCGCAGCGCGCCTATTACACTATTTTGCACTACATGCAAACCGAAAAACTGACCTACGACGAGGTCATTGAAAAATACGCGCGCTGACGACACAAAGCGCCCGACACTCAGGAGAATACTATGAAAAATACCATTGCCGTAGACTGGGGCGGCTCCAAGGTGGAGACGGGCCTCGTTTCCCCGAGCGGTGCGGTGCTGTATTCCTCGCACTACGTTTTGCCTGTAAATTACGAATATGACGGTGCTTACTTGAGCGAGTGCGTCCGCAGCGAAATTGAGAAAATGCGCCGCGCATACGGCAAGCTGAACGCCGCCGCGGTCGGCGTGTCGGCGCCTGCGGTGTGCGACAGCGAGCGCGGCATTGTAATCAGCAACGGCGCCGGTATTTACGACTGGCACCTGAAAGAGGACTTTGAGCGAGCGCTCGGACTGCCCGTAGTGCTCGACAAGGATACCAACGCCTGCGCCATGGCCGAGCGCAAGTTCGGCGTTTGCAAAAACACCGACAATTTTATTTGGATAACAGTAAGCTCGGGCTGCGGCGCGGGGCTGTTTCTCAACGGCAAACCCTTTCGCGGCACCAACTTCGCGGCGGGGGAGGTCGGCTACATTCAGGTTGAGTACGTCGACCCGCTGCCGACGGTGGAGGACGGTCTCAGCGGCGATATGGAGGACGAGGGCTGCGGCAGCGCCATGGGGCGGCGCTATTTGCAGCTGAGCGGCCGCCCGGCCGACCCGGCGTTCCGCTCCAAGGAAGTCGGCGAGCTGGCGCGCGCCGGCGACGAGACCGCGCAAAGCGTCTTTTACCGCACCGGTGTGTATATCTCGCGTCTCGCGGCTATGACGGCAAATTTGCTCAACGTGCAAAAAGTCGTTCTCGGCGGCGGCACAATTATCTACGACTATGACTTGATAAAAAAGGGCATTGACGAGACACTGCCGACGCTGCTGCGGCCGCTGAGCGCCAAGGACTTTTCGGTGGAGGTAACGGCACTCGGCTACCACGCCTCGCTCATAGGCGCGGGTGCCATAGCTCAGGAGATTGTCAAAGAATAGGCTTAAAACAAATCAGGACCGGCGGCGAATTTCCAATTTCGCCGCCGGTCCTTTGTTGTGCTGTTTTTTTGTCCCGAGCTCAAAGCTCCGTTTGCTGAAGGTTATATAGCGCCTCGGCAAAGACCTTTACGGCCTCAAGCGCGCTGTCTATGCAAAGGCCCTCGTTTTTGCTGTGGATGGCGCCGACAAAGTCGGGCTTTTGGGCGTCGGGCATGACCGGGCCGAAGGCCACCGCGTTGGGAATGTGGCGGGCGTAGGTGCCGCCGGACATGACGTAGGGCGGGTCGTTGCGGCCGGTGACGGCCCGGAACGCGGCGCTGAGCGCGGCGATAGCGGGGCTGTCGGCGGGGATGTAGTGCGGGGCGCTGTCTTCTATGCTGCCGCAGCTGAAACCGTTGGCGGCGCACACCGCGCCAATGCGCTCGCTGAGCGTAGCGCCGTCAATGCACGTCGGGTAACGGATATTGATGTTCTGTACCGGCAGGCGGTCTGCCAACTTTATGGTGCCGCCTATGCACGTCAGCGGCATGAATATGCCGTCGTCGCACTCAATGCCGAAAGCGCTGCCGTCGTGGCCGCGCACACAGTCGGCTATAAAAGAAAGCTGACGCCGGTCGCTGTCGCTCAAAAAACCGCTGTCGCACAGGAAGCTGCAGAGAATGACTATGGCGCTGCGCGCGTTGTAGGGCGAGCCGGCGTGTCCGGCAATGCCGTTGGCAGTAACGCGCACCGCGCCGTCGCCGCCGCTGACGCTCAGCGCGTCGTTTTTGCCGGCGGCGCGCACCACAGTGTCGAGCGGCAGCGCCAGAACGACGTGCGCTTTGTCGGGCACTACGTTGGAGGCAACACCGCCGCACAGCTCGGTAATTACCGGCGACAGCGGCTCGCTGCCGGTCAAGTCGGCGCTGAAGATGCCCTTTTCGCCGTGGCCGACCGGAAACTCGGCGTCGGGAGAAAAGGTAAAACGCGGCGCCGGGTAGTTTTTGAGGTAATAGTCGATGTCGCTCATGCCCACTTCCTCGTCGCAGCCGATAAGCATGCGGATTCCGTAGCGCAGCGGCAGCTTGTTTTCCAGCAAAAAGCGCACCGCGTAAAGCGCCAGCACCCACGGGCCCTTGTCGTCCTCAGTGCCGCGGCCCAGCAGCCAGCCTTCGCGCTCAACGCATTTGTAGGGGTCGGTGTTCCAGCCGTCGCCTTCGGGCACGGCGTCAACGTGCGAAATAATGCCGATGTAATCGTGCTCGTCGCCGGTATGGGCGTAGGCGATATGTCCCTCGCAGTCGTGCGGCACGAGCCCGGCCTTTTCGGCGAGCGCCATTGCCGTGTGCATGGCCTTTTGCACGCCGGCGCCGTAGGGTGCGGCGGGGTCGCCTCCGTATTCGGCGACACTGCGAATGTCGACGAGCGCCGAAATGTCGTCAATGATGTTCTGCCGGTTGTCGGCCACAAATTTGTTTAGCTTTTCCTGCAACTGTTTGTCCATTATTGCTCCTTATGCACTACACATTATGTGAAATAATTGTTATAATAATTATATGGAACAGCGCATAAAAAAGCAAGAAATCGCCGTCATCGGCGTTTTATTACTCGCTGCGCTGGCGGTTTGGGCCGTTTTTGGGCTGAAAAGCCGAAAGGGCAATGTTGCCAGCGTTAACTACGACGGCAGCGTCGTTATGACAATACCGCTTAACGAGGACGGATTTTACTATGTAGACGCTGACTTGCCGGTGAGTCTGGAAGTCAGCGGCGGCGCCATACGCTTTGTAAACTCGCAGTGCCCGGACCATATCTGCGAGGGTTACGGGTATATCAGCGAGGTCGGCGAGAGCGCGGTGTGTATGCCGGCCAAAGTGGCGGTAACGGTGGAGGAAGAATGACGCAGCTCAAGGACAAAATACTGCTGGCGCTCTGCGAAAGCGAAAGCTACGAGTCCGGCGCCATGTTGGCGGCGCATTTCGGCGTCAGCCGCGCCGCCGTCGGCAAGGCCGTGCAGTCGCTGCGCGAAGGCGGGGTCAATATTCAGGCGGCCACCAACCGCGGCTACAAGCTTGCCGCCGGCTGTGACCCGCTGTTTGCCGCCGGCATAGAAAGACAGCTGCCCGAACAGCTGCACCTTTTTTATTTTGACTCGGTCGACTCGACTAACAGCGAGGCCAAAAGGCAGGCGGCCGCCGGACTTGTACAGGACGCCTTTTTTGTGGCGAATTCCCAGAGCGGCGGCAGAGGCCGCCGCGGCCGCAGCTTTTTTTCGCCGCCCGGCAGCGGCCTGTATATGTCTTTGCTGCTGCACCCGCGCGCCGGCATGGCCGACGTGGTCACTATGACTACGCGCGCCGCCGTTGCCGCGGCGCGGGCAATAGAACAGGTCTGCGGCATATCCACCGGCATAAAATGGGTCAACGACCTGTATCTTAACGGCAAAAAGGTCTGCGGCATACTGTGCGAGGCGGTCGGGGATATGGAGTCGGCAGGCACCGAGTGTGTCGTCGTCGGCGTGGGGATAAACATCCATGATTTTGAAAAACCGGCCGAGATAGCCGCTGTTGCCGGCGCGCTTGAGCCGGAAAAGCGCTGCCGCTGCGCGCTCGCGGGGGCTTTTGCGGCACAGATGCTGTCGCTGTGCGACCGGCTCGGTGACATGAGCTACCTCAGCGAGTACCGCGAGCGCAGCATAGTTGTCGGCCGCGAAATTACTTTTACAAGCGACTCAAAGCAATGCAGTGCCCAGGCGCTGGCAATAGACGACGCCGGCGGGTTGCTGGTGCGCCTGGTTGACGGCAGCGAGCGCACGCTGCGCAGCGGGGAGATAAGCGTGCGGTTGAGCCCGGGAAAATGACGATGAAAATTGAGCTGGGCGAAATTACAATAAGAAATTTTGTCAACGGCGACGCGGGGGCGCTGTGGGAAATTGTGCGCGAGCCAGACATAACCCGCTTTATGGGTGACTGGCGCGACAACAGCCCGACCCCGCAGAGCTTTTACCCGTATTTTGAGCGCATGGCGTCAATTGCCGACGGCGCGGACGTGCGCCGCAACCGTCGCTACGGCATTGCGCTGGCGGCGACCGACGAGCTCGTCGGCATGGTCGGCGCCGGGCTTGAGCAGACGCTCGGAGAAGTTGAGGTTGCCTATTTTATGAGCGGGCGCTTTCGCCGCCGCGGCTATACGCGGCGCGCCGTCTGCTCGCTGTGCGAGCATATTTTTGCCGCCTCAGACATCCCGTACCTTATTTTGACGGCAGACAGCGACAACGCGCCCAGCTGCGCGCTTGCCGAGCGCTGCGGATTTGAGACGTTTGAGCTGCGCACGCCGCTGGGGCATACTCAGCCCAATATTGTCTCAAAAAGCTATTATTACTACCGTCTTTACCGAACCCAGCCTGACGGGCGCTCAGGCAGCTGAAAAAACTGATAATTACAGGAGGGCGGCGAGATGTACTTTATTTATTACGGGGAAATAAACCTGTTTTGCATAGTTATTTTGATGATTTTGACCCTGCAGCTGTACCGCCGCTCAAAAAGCCTTTCAGCCGACGGAATCGCCTTCAATCGCCTGATTTGGGCGACGGTGGTGCTGTGCCTTGCCGACATGATTGCCGGAATTTGCCACGGTATGGTCTTTGCCGGCGCGCGGGTAATAATTGAAATCAGCAATATGGTTTTCTACGAATCCATGGTGCTGGCAAGCTACTTTTGGATGATATACGTCGACATCAAGCTGGGGCTTATGGAGACTGCCAGCCGGAAAAAGCAGTTTTTGTACGCGCTGCCGATGCTGGCGGTTACATTGGCGGTTCTTCTGAACCCGCTGACGCATTGGCTGTTTGGCTTCAGCGCCCAAAACGCCTATGTCCGCGGCGAGGGGATCTTTATCCATTGGGTCGTCAACTGGTTCTACTTGCTGGTACCGACGCTGAAAACATCTGTCGCGCTTGTGCGGGAAAAGGACAAGGTGCGCCGGCAACGGCTGCGGCCGCTGCTGTACTACATTATTGCGCCGCTGGTGGCCGGCGTGACGCAGATGCTTTTTTACGGCGTCAGCTCGACGCAGGTCGGCATAACCATATCAATATTGATGGCATATTTACTCATGCAAAGCGAACAGGTGCATACCGACGCGCTCACAGGTCTAAACAACCGCCGCGGACTGGACGATTATTTTGCCGATTATGTCCAGCGCCATGCGGGTGAAAATATGGGTCTGATTATGCTGGACGTTAATGAGTTTAAACTCGTCAACGACAAGTACGGTCACCTTGTCGGCGACCAGGCGCTGGCCGACACTGCAGATGTGCTCAAACAGGTTTGCTCTCAGGCCGCGAAGCATCTGTTTTTGTGCCGCTACGGCGGCGACGAATTTCTTTTCGTGGGCAGCGGGTGCGAGCAGCAGGACCTTGTGCAAATCGGCGAGATGATTTCGGCGCAGCTTGAAATAAAGAATAAAACGCTCAACCGGCCCTATAAGCTTTCCGTAGGTATTGGTACCAGCTGCGGCAGCTGCAGCAATGCGGAAGATATTAAGCGCTTGCTCAGCGAGGCCGACGCGCAGATGTACCGGGAAAAGAGAAGAATCAAAACTAAGTGACGGAGCATTTCGGCGTCACAAAAAAAGAACGCCCTGCGGGGCGTTCTTTTATAATACAGGCGGAAAACTGTGGCCTTAATTAATAGTCGTTCTGGTTGAAGGCCTGCAAAACCACGTCGACTGAAATCATCTGCTCGTCGCGAATAATTTGCAGCGTTACGGTATCGCCGATTTCACATTCGTCCAGCAGAGCGACAAACTCGGCGTTGGTGGAAATAGCCGTGCCGTTGACGCTGACAATGTAGTCGCCGACTTGCAGTCCGGCTTGTTCCGCCGCCGAGCCGCTGTTGACGTTGCCGATATACACGCCCAGGCGGGAGACGCCGTAGCTTTCGGCGCTGGTGGCGCTGCTGATTTCAATAACCGTTACTCCCAGCGCGGGTTTGGCGGAGTCGACAGAGCCGTTTTCGATTATTGCCGTAACGGACTCGCGCGCGGTGTCTATGGGGATGGCGAAGCCGAGTCCCTCAACGTCGTCGATAGCGGCTTTGGCGTTGACTATGCCGACCAGCGCGCCGGTCATGTCAAACAGTCCGCCGCCGGAGTTGCCGGGGTTGACGGCCGCGTTGGTCTGCAGCAGGGTCATTGTCGTGCCGGAAAGGGTGATTTCGCGGTCGGTGGCACTGATTATGCCGTCGGTCACGGTGCCGCCCAGCGACCCTAACGGGTTGCCTATTGCGACTACCTGTTCGCCGGTAACGAGAGTACCGGAGGTACCCAGTACGGCGGCGGTCAATCCGCTGGCGTCTATTTTCAGCACGGCGATGTCGTTGCTCTCGTCGGTGCCGACAATTTTTGCCGTATATTCGCTGCCGTCGTGCAGCGTTACGGATATCTGCGAGGCGGAACTGACGACGTGCGCGCAGGTAACAATGTAGCCGTCGGTGCTGACTATTACGCCGCTGCCGGCGCCGGAGGTGGTGTAGCCGTGCTGCCAACCCGAGTCGACAGTGACGGAGCTGGTCGTTATTTCAACGACAGTGTCTTCCACTGCCGCCACGACTTCGGAAATGGTGTTGGCCGTGCCTGTGGCCGACAATTCGGTCGACTCAAACATGACCGGTCCGCCGGCGGAGGAACCGCTTTTTGTCATCAGCCAGGCGCCGCCGATACCGGCAGCCGCAGAGACCAGCAAGCAGCACACAACCAGCAGGGCAATGCCGGCGCGGGTGACGCGCAGCGGCTTGCACGGCTTTACTTTAACGGTGGGTTGGGTCGGGATTTCGGCGCTCGCGGCTGTCGTCTTCCGGGGCGCACTGTCTGCAAACTGAGTCTTGTCGGCGTCAGCCGGTTCCCGGCTTTCGGCGCGGCAATTTTCCGACTCGGCACAGTTGACTTGAGCTTGCGCGCGCTCGACCGCGGTGCCGGGCGCGGCGGTGTCGCTCGCAGTTACTTCAATGGGATTGCTGTCAAATTTTTCGTCCATATTAATCGCTCCTTTTAAGGTGATTATAAAGGGGAATTGTGAAGATTGCTTGGAGATTTTCCGCACAAACTAAGAACTAATGATTAATTTTTTCTTTTTAGTATACCTTAATTCGCACGCGGATGATATACTGTTTTTGACAATTATAAGTATACCCATGAATCTGAAATTATTATTAAGACAGTGGGAGGTCAGGCATGCAACACGAAATCACGGCGGCGGGGCCGCTGCTGAGGCAGGACGGTTCGCTGTGCGAGCGGGGCTATTCCAAGCGCATGCTGCTGCAATACGACCGCACGGCCATCAAAGCCGGCAGAATGCGCATTAAGGAATGGGACTATTACCTTGTTTACAACAACCGCTTCGGCGTGGCGCTGACAGTGGCGGACAATTCCTATATGGGCCTGCACGGCGCCTCGCTGCTCGACTTTGAGCGCCCCTGGGAGCAGACGACAAGCATCATGACGTTTATGCCAAACGGCAAGACGGCGCTGCCGGCGCAGAGCCGCGCGGGACATACCGCCTACAAAAACAGCAAGATTGACATCAGCTTCGACGTCGGCGGCGGCCAAAGAAAACTGTTTTGTCATCTCAACGATTTTAAGGACGGCAAGCCGTTTTTGTGCGAGCTGACGCTCGACGACCCCGACGACGAGTCGATGGTCATCGCCACTCCCTACCGCGAAAAGAAGACCGCCTTTTATTACAACCAGAAAAAGAACTGCATGGCGGCGCGCGGCCGGGCGGAATTTGACGGCCGCGTCTACGAATTTGACCCCGCCGACAGCTTCGGCATACTCGACTGGGGACGCGGAGTTTGGACCTACAACAACACCTGGTACTGGGGCGGCGCCAGCGGCACGGTTAACGGCGAGCGCTTCGGTTTCAACATCGGCTACGGCTTCGGCGACACATCGGCGGCCAGCGAGAACATGCTTTTCTACCGCGGCAAGTCGCACAAGCTGGAGGATGTACAGTTTAATATTCCGCAGCGTGCCGACGGCAGCAACGACTACTTGAAAGCGTGGACGTTCTCGTCGGGCGACGGCCGCTTTGAGATGAACTTCACTCCGGTGCTCGACCGCGCGTCGAAGACGTCGGTTGTGGTAATTGAGAGCGACCAACACCAGGTGTTCGGCCGGTATTCGGGCACGGCGGTGCTCGACGACGGCACAAAGATAGAGATAAAAGATTTTATGGGATTTGCAGAAAAGGTGAAAAACAAATGGTAAAGAAACAAAATCCGAACGAATGCGATTTTTTCTCAAAATTCAAAATGCCCTTTAACATCACTGCCTGCGAGCAGGGACTGTTCTTCGTCAAAAAGCAGGCCGACGTAAAGAAAAACAAATACGCGGCCTCGCTTTGCGAGCTGAAGGACGGCTATTTCAGCAGCATCGCCGACATTGCGCCCAGCGGACTTTATCGGGTGTGCGCGGACGGAATAGTATACGTCAAGGCGCCGGCGGACAAGCCAAAGCCGACGCACTACCCGAAAACTACGCTGATGCTGGCGCCTTTCGGCAAACGCACACGCAGCGTGTTTTGCGAGCTTGACTACCCGGTCTCGCAATTTGAATTTTTCGACGACGAGACGTTTTTCTTTACCGCCGGCGTGAACGTGGACGCCGACCGGCTGAAAAAAGAGCTCGGCGGCATTAAAAAAGCGGACAAGGAGCTCAAGGAAGAGGACGATTATCACGTCGTCACCGAGCTGCCGTTTTGGCAAAACGGCGGCGGCTATACCGACCGCTGCCGCAGCCGGCTGTTTATGTGGCACAAGGGCTCGGTACAGCCGCTCAGCGACGAGTTTACCGACATCGGCAGATTCACACTCAGCCCCGACCGGACGAAACTGCTCTATACCCAGTGCACGTACGAGGGATTGCGCCCGCTTGACGACCAGCTGTTTGTAATGGATACCGAAGCGCTCATCAGCACCGAATTGACGCCGTTCAAAGACGTCGGTTATGAGGGCGTTTGCTTTATGGACGAGCGGACGGTGGCGCTGTTCGTCAACGACCGCAAAGATTTCGGCCTTAATAAAAACCCCGACGTCTACAAATTTGACCTTGTTTCCGGAAAGAAAAAACTTGTGCTGAAGTCGGGCACGGACTGGTTTATTAATTCACTCAACTGCGACGTACTCGCGGCGCGCACACTTGCCGAGCGCTTTTACGTAGACGGCGAGAAGGTCTATACAATCTCAACGCATAACGACAGCGCCAATATACTGTGCATAGATACCGCCGCGGGCAAGGGAAATTTTGTCAACGACGTGCGCGGACTTGTGAGCGAGGCTGTGCTTTACGAGGGCAGTTTTTACACGGTCGCCTACCGCGGCATGGCCGGCGGGGAAATATACAAAGTCGACGCCGAATCCGGCGACGAGACTAAGCTGAGCAATCTCAACGGCTACATTACCGGCAAGTACGCCTTCAGCGAGCCGCAGGACATAAACTTTAAGAACGAGAACGGCGATGTCATCTACGGCTTCGCGCTGCAGCCGCACGACTGCAAGCCCGGCAAAAAATACCCGACGGTTCTGTCGGTTCACGGCGGCCCCAAAACGGCGTTCGGGCCCAACCTTATTTGCGAAATGCAGCTGCTGTGCGCGCGCGGCTACGCGGTAATTTTCTGCAACCCGACGGGCAGCGACGGCCGCGGCAACGAGTTTGCCGACATTCGCGGCAAATACGGCAGCGTCGACTACCGCGATCTGATGCAGTTCTGCGACGAGGCTGCGAAAAAATTTGAGTTCGTCGACGCCGGCAATATGGGCATAATCGGCGGCAGCTACGGCGGCTACATGGCCAACTTCGTTATCGGCCACACCGACCGCTTCAAAGCGGCCGTGTCGCAGCGCAGTATAGCCAACTGGTCGTCGTTCTTCGGCACAACCGACATCGGGTTTTACTTTGCGCCCGACCAGGTCGGTGCCACCCCCTGGAAGGATTTCGACAAGCTGTGGGAAAATTCACCGCTCAAATATGCCGACAAAGTCAAAACGCCGACACTGTTTATTCATTCGGAACAGGATTACCGCTGCTACATTGGCGAGGGCATGAGCATGTACTCGGCGCTGATGTACCACGGTGTGCCGGCGCGTATGTGTGTGTTTAAGGGCGAAAACCACGAGCTTTCGCGTTCCGGCGCGCCCAAACACCGCATCAAACGGCTGACCGAAATGGTCAACTGGCTGAATAAATATTTGCAGAAATAAAAAAACGCCGCCGCGGTCCGGTGCAAACCGGCCACGGCAGGAAATTACAACGGAGGACAAACATTTGGACGCACATTTCGGCAAGGCGAGCGACCTGCTCGCCCAGTTCGGCACAGACGAGTTGACCGGTCTTAGTGCGGACCGAGCTGTCGAGCTGCAAGTCAAGTATGGGCCCAACAGACTTAAGGAACAGCCCCCGAAGACGTTTTTGCAGCGCTTTTTGGCACAGATGAAAGACGCGATGGTAATAATTCTGCTTATAGCCGCGGCTGTGTCGCTGGGGTTGAGCTTTTACAACACAGCGCAGGGCGCCGCGGGCGACTGGGCGGAACCCATTGCCATTATCCTTATAGTGCTGCTCAACGGCATTCTCGGCGTCGTGCAAGAGAGCAAGGCCGAGGCCGCGCTCGAGGCGCTCAAGCGCATGTCGGCGCCGTCGGCGACGGCACTGCGCGACGGCGAGGCGGTGCGCATCGCCACGAGCAGTCTCGTGCCCGGCGACATAGTTTTGCTTGAGGCCGGCGACATGATTCCTGCGGACGGCCGCATTCTGGAGTGCTCCAGTCTCAAGTGCGACGAGGCGTCGCTGACAGGCGAGTCGGTTCCGGCGGAAAAATACGACGGCGACGACGTGGAGCTAAAAGCCCCGCTCGGCGACCGGCACAATATGGTCTACACCGGCTGTTCAGTCAGTAACGGCCGCGCCCGCGTGCTGGTCTGCGACACCGGCATGAATACGGAAATGGGCAAAGTTGCGGCTATGCTCGAGGGCGAAAAGGACGGCGACACGCCGCTGCAGCAAAAGCTGGCGCAGCTCGGCAAACAGCTGGGCTTTTTGGCGCTCGGCATCTGCGCGGTTATTTTCGTTATCGGCCTTATAGACGACCTGCCGCTGATGGAGATGTTTATGACCGCGGTGTCGCTGGCAGTTGCCGCCATACCGGAAGGCCTGCCTGCCATCGTGACAATTGTGCTCGCCATAGGCGTGCAGCGAATGGTCAAAAAGAACGCCATAATCCGCCGTCTGCCGGCGGTGGAGACGCTGGGCAGCGCCTCCGTCATCTGCTCGGACAAGACCGGCACGCTGACGCTTAACCGCATGACGCTCGTAAACGTCGCCACGCCCGACGGCATAGAAAATGTCGCCGACGGCCTTTTCGACAAGGCGACAGAGGTGCTGCGTCTGGCGGCGCTGTGCTGCGACGGCAGTGTCAGCGAGCGCGACGGCAAGCTGGTACACATAGGCGACCCGACCGAGACCGCAATAGTGGCGGCGGCGTATGTCAAGGGCATGACGGCGGAAAAACTCAACGCCGAAAGTCCGCGACTGTTTGAAATACCGTTCGACTCCGACCGCAAGCTAATGACCAGTGTAAACGTAGTAGACGGCCGCAAAACGGTAATAGTGAAGGGCGCGCCGGATATTTTGATGGCGCGCTGCAGCGGCGGCGACATAAAGACCGGACTTGAGCAAAACGCGCTTCTCGCGCGCGACGCCATTCGTGTGCTCGGCGTCGCTTACAAATTTGTCGACGAGACGCCCAACGACAAAAGCGACGTCGCCGAGGTAGAAAGCGGCCTGACATTCGCCGGACTCGTCGGCATGATAGACCCGCCGCGCGAGGAGGTAAAGCTGAGCATAGCCGAGTGCCGCAAGGCCGGCATAATTCCGGTAATGATTACCGGCGACCACGTCATTACGGCGGCCGCCATTGCCAAACAGCTGGGCATGCTCGACGACGACTCGCAGGCAATTTCCGGCAGCGAGCTTGCCGAAATGAGCGACAAACAGCTACTTGACAAGGTCACGCACTACCGTGTCTACGCGCGCGTCACGCCTACAGATAAAATCCGCATAGTTAAAGCCTGGCAGCAAAAGGGCAAGGTCGTTGCCATGACGGGCGACGGCGTCAACGACGCGCCGGCGCTCAAAGCGGCGGACATCGGCTGTGCGATGGGCATAACCGGCACGGACGTTGCCAAGGGCGCTGCCGATATGACTTTGACTGACGACAACTTTTCCACAATCGTCTCGGCCGTCAAAGAAGGGCGCGGCATTTACGACAATATCCGCAAGGCGGTGCGCTTTTTGCTCTCGTGTAATCTCGGCGAGATACTGACCGTTTTCGCGTCGATGATACTCTGGCGCGAGTCGCCGCTGATGCCTATTCAGCTGCTGTGGATAAACCTTGTCACCGACAGTATGCCGGCGCTGGCGCTGGGCGTAGAGCCGGTCGAATACGACGTTATGGACCGCAAGCCGCGGCAAAAGGACGAGGGGCTTTTCTCCAACGGCGTCGGCACGGCGTCGGTGCTGCAGGGCCTACTTGTCGGCATATTGACGCTGATAGCCTATTACATAGGCTCGCGCGTCTATACCCTGGCCGGCGGCGGCGTAAATATTCCGCTGGGCGAAACAATGGCGTTTGCAACGCTCGCTGTCGCGCAACTGGTGCACGCAATCAACGTGCGTTCCTCCCACTCTATTTTCAAGGTAGGTCTGACCAGCAACAAGTATATGATTGGCGCGTTTTTCGCATCTTTGTCGCTGATGCTCGTCGTCCTGCTGGTCCCGCCGCTGCGGGCGATATTTGAAGTTACCGCAATGACCGCGGCGCAGTGGGGCATAGTCGGTGGTCTGTCGCTGAGTATGTTTGTCATTATGGAAATTGTCAAGCTGATAAAAAAGCTCAGCGGTAAAACTGCAGAATAGCTTTATGTACACCGCGCAAAATAAATACGGTGCCTGAGCGCCGTTCGCGCTCAGGCATATACAACGAAGACGGTGAAGAACATGGGCGAAAAAAAACGAAGCAAAATCGACGCAAAAGTGTTGCGGGTATTGGTGCTTTGTACATTATGCTGCGCCGTTGTTTGTGCAGCCGTGCAGGTGTGGGCCGCGCTAGCGGTGCGCAGTGCGCGCACTGCGCAGCAGCCGTCAGCGCAAGCCGGCGAGTCGCAGACAAGCGGTGAATTGCAAGCAGACAAGCAGGACGCTGAAACGTCACAGGAGGCACAAGCGGTGAGCGGAACGACAAGCGATACTCAAACCGATGCAGCGGGTGCTGCGGCTGAGTCCGGCGCCGGCGCCGTCGTGGGCAGCGGCGCGACCGACTCAAAACAGGGCGGCGTCTACCAGCAAAACGGCGTCTGGTACGCCGACTTGAGCGGGGTGCAGGTGCTGCTGGTCAACAAGGAGTATGAATTGCCGCAAAGCTACGGCGGCGAAAATGCTGCGGCGCAAAGCGCCTTCAACCGCATGGCCGCGGCCGCGGCGACGGAAGGCCTTTCTATCTATGTCCAGTCCGGCTACCGCAGTTACAGCACTCAACAGCGCATTTTTAACAACAACGTCGCTAATTACGGCGAAGAAAACGCCAACACTTTCTCGGCACGCCCCGGACAGTCGGAACACCAGACGGGCCTTGCGTTTGACATTCTCGGCACCAGTCGAAACACGGGCCTCGAGGAGGAGTTTGCCGAGACACTCGAGTATGCCTGGCTGGTTGAGCACTGCGCGGAATACGGCTTTATTCTGCGTTACGGCAAAGATATGACCGAGTCCACCGGGTATATCTACGAGCCCTGGCACTACCGCTACATCGGCGACGCGCAGCTGGCACAGAAAATAATGGACAGCGGCCTTTCGTTGGAGCAATATATAGAAATATACGCACAGTAAAACTTAATATTTATTATACAAACAGAAAAGACGGGCGGCTGAGACAGCCGTCCGTCTTTATTTTGTTTTGGCGCAAAGTCTCTCGCTGCGCAGGTGCAATTTATACGCGCCGGCGAACGCACAAACGCCGGTAATGAAAACGAGCTTCGCACCGCAGTGCGAAGCTCGGGGGAAAAGCAAAAGGTGCGCTTTATACATTTTCGTGTTTGGAACCGGCACTCTTTCGCTTGCTTTTTGTTCAGTCCGATTGCCGTTGCCAAAAGCGTATTCCGGCGCCGGATGTGCTTCATAATAGGACTTGGGCAAACCGCGTCTTTTGGGCGCGAATGTGGTTGGGCACTTAGAAGTGCGTCATTTCCACAGCGGTGCAGGATACACGCCGTCGGCGGCGAGCTTTGCCATTGCCGCGACGACAGCGGGTTTGTCCTCGTGGTAGGTAACGCCGTACCAGCGGTCGGCAGAGCTCAACGCGCGCACGCGGGCGCTGCCGTCGCTCACCATTGTGCCGACGGTGTTCGGCACAAAGCACTCGCTTTTTTGCGGGTCGCTGACAAATTCCTCACGCAAGTAGCGCTGAAAATCCTGCTCGAGTCCGGTGAAGACGCCGGGCATAAAGCCCCAGAAATTCATTGAAACCGGCGTGTCGGCGCTGATGTCGCGGAAGTGGTTACCGTCCTGCGAATAGGCGGCGCCGTCGTGAGTGCGAATTATTTTGGTGCGCTCGACTATGGATTTCAAATAACCCTCGTGTGTCACACACACGCCGCGCGCCACCGAGCCGTTGTCGGTAAGCGTGTTGCCCAAAACGTAGCAGACCATCGCGTACTCTTCCAGGTCGGTGTTTGCCGACAGAAAGTCGTAGATTTTTTTGTAGGCGTCGGGGCCGTAGTAGTCGTCGGAATTGATAACGCAAAACGGCGCGCCGCCAATAGCCTCGCGCGCGCACAGCACGGCGTGGGTGGTGCCGTAAGGTTTGGTGCGCCCCTCGGGGCAGCTGAAACCGGCGGGCAGCATATCCAGCTCCTGAAAGGCGTAACTGACATTAAAGTGCTGTTCGGCGCGCCGGCCAATAGTCGCTTTAAAATCGTCTTCAATGGCGTGTTTGATAATAAAAACAACGTCCTCAAATCCGGCGCGGCGAGCGTCGAACAAAGAGTAGTCGATTATCACCTCGCCGTCGGCGCCGACGGGGTCTATCTGCTTGAGCCCGCCGTAGCGGCTGCCCATACCTGCGGCCAAAACGGCCAAAACCGGCTTTTTCATAGTTGCTCTCCTTAAGAACTTATTTTTCTTCGTAACCGTGCGGGTTTTGCGACTGCCAGCGCCAGGAATCGGCGCACATCTCGTCAAGACCGTAGCGACACGACCAGCCGAGCAGTTTTTTTGCCAGAGAAGCATCGGCGTAGCATTCCGGAACATCACCGGCGCGGCGCGGCGCGAAACGGAAGTCGATTTTTTTGCCGCAGGCGCACTCAAAAGCGGCAATTACCTCCAGCACCGTGCTGCCGGTGCCGGTGCCGAGGTTGCAGGTTATCAGTCCCGGACGCTCGGCAAGTTTTTTTAGCGCCGCGACGTGACCGTCGGCAAGGTCGCTTATATGTATATAGTCGCGCACGCAGGTGCCGTCGCGCGTCGGGTAATCGTTGCCGAACACTGACAAATGCTCAAGCTGACCGACCGCAACGCGGGCAATGTAGGGCAGCAGGTTGTTGGGAATACCCTGCGGGTCCTCGCCGATACGCCCGGAAGGGTCTGCGCCGATGGGGTTGAAATAGCGCAGGATGGCGCAGTTGAAAGCGGGCTCGGCGCGGCAGATGTCGCGCAGCATATTTTCTATAGTCAGTTTGGTGGCGCCGTAGGGGCTGACGGCCGACAGCGGCGCGTTTTCGGTAATAGGCACGCGCTCGGGCACGCCGTACACCGTTGCGGAAGAGCTGAAAATAAAGCTGCTGACGCCGCGCTGCCGCATGGCCGTGAGCACGTTTATTGCCGAAAACAAATTATTGCGGTAATACTCAAGCGGCTTGCTGACAGACTCGCCGACCGCCTTGAGCGCGGCAAAGTGAATAACGGCGTCGATGTCAGCGTGGGCGTCGAACACAGCCTGGGTCTGTGCGGCGTCGCAAAGTTCGCAGTGCTCGAAAGCGACCGGTCTGCCGGCCAATTCGGCAACGCGCGTTACGACTGCGGCGTTGCTGTTGCAAAGGTTGTCGGCTATTACTACGTCATGACCTGCGCGCAGCAGTGCCAGCGCGGTGTGAGAACCGATATAACCGGCGCCGCCGGTAACAAGAACGCTCATGTTCACCTCCGCAATAACGAGATAGATATTTCTATATTTTAATTCTACCGCACGGCAGCAGAAAAATAAAGGCGAAAATGTTAATGCTGCGCGCAGCCAATATTTTGTTTTGCGTATTGAGAAAAGTTGTGTTATACTATGCCAGTAATATTTTCGCCGGTGTGATGGAATTGGCAGACGTGCGGGACTCAAAATCCCGTGGTGGCGACACCGTGCGGGTTCGACCCCCGCCACCGGCACCACGTCGCGGCAAGTCCTTGTGACTTGCCGCGATTTCTCTTTAAAAATTGTTTG
>CAYZIL010000011.1:0-60558 GCA_964478515.1 uncultured Faecalibacterium sp.
ATCGGTGTGCGCATACAAAGAGAAGATTGAACAAATGCTGAGGTGACAGCGATGGGAGAGATTATTAAGAGCGACAGCGGCAAACTGGTGGGTCTGCTTCACGGAAATAACGCCGGGCTTGCTATCCCGCAGCCGTTTGAGCGCGACATCTTTCTGTTTGATACCCACGTTGCCGGAACGACACACGTTGAAGGCGTTGAGGAACTCGCAGAGTATTTATGCTTGGAAGACAGACTGGATTTTTTCCGGGAGCCGGACAACCCTTACGACCGCCAGGCGATAGTAATAAAGACTGTCGACGGCGCTAAGGTCGGCTACGTTCCGCGGGCGGACAATGCGATTTTCTCCCGGCTTATGGATGCCGGAAAGCTGCTGTTCGGCAGGATATCTCTAAAAGAGATGAACGGCAAGTGGCTAAAGCTGAGTATTAAAGTTTTTCTGCACGAGTAGGCGGTATATTACAGCTGAGCAAACAGTTGTGTGGCACTTCATATTTGTAATGTTGCTGTACAGCAGATGACCTGCAGAGTGCGGCGGACGCGCCGGCAAGTGCCGCAGGGCACAAAAAAGCTTGACATCGGGCCGCCGGTATGGTAGGGTGAGCCTATAAAAGAAATGCGTGGTGCGTTTACACCGCGCATTTTATATTTTGAAGGTTTTTGGGCGTAGTGCGTTTGACACTGCGCCCTTTTTTTAACAAAGGTGTATAAAAGCACCTGCCGAAAAAGCAGGGCGCTTTTAAATAATTATCGAGGAGAGGTTCATATGAGGCGTATCATCATCGACACGGACGGCAATTTTGAGGCGCTGGCGGCAATCGGTGTAGCCCTGCGGGACAAATCGGTCTGCGTGCAGGCTATCACGACAGTTGCGGCCCGGCTTTCGGCGCAGGAGGCCGCACTTAATGTTCGCGCGGCACTTGCAGCACAAGCAGCGGAACACGTCAAAATCTACCGGGGTTTAGAGCGTCCCCTTGTCAGCAGGAATACCCCGCTAAAACAGGACAGACACAAGCTTCTTGAGAGCGTCGACCGTACGGCAGCTCTCCACCCGAAATCCGCAGTCGACGCGCTTATAGAACTGTCCCAAACAGGGGAAATTGAGATTATCGCCGCGGGACCTATGACCAACATTGCTTTGGCTATCACCAAAAACAAAGCGGCAATGTCCCGACTCAGCAAGATTACCATGCTTGCCGGAATGATTTTTCACGGGGATGTGGGGCCGCTGTCCGAATACAATTGCTTTACGGACCCGTATGCCGCCGACTGTGTTTTGAAAAGCGGTCTCAATATCACCATTGTCCCCATAGACGTCGGAAACCTCAGCGAGCGCATGAAGCTGGCGCTGCACCCCGAGCTTGTCAAAGTGCAGTACGACTCGTATACGCGCATTGAAGTCGACGGCGAGCTGACTTTTGGCGCGTGCGTCAATGACGTCCGCAACAGGAACAGACAGGAATTCGTTGCGCAAAGCAATGTAATGCACCCGTTCAACTGTAAGCTCGTTGCCGACAACACCGCTGAAACAATCACGATGGAGGCCTGAAACCATGAAAAAGACAAAGTTGCTGATAGATACCGACTGCGGTTCCGACGACGCCGTGGCGCTGATTATGGCGCTGCGGGACCCCCAAATTGATGTGGTTGCGTTTACTATCCCCTCCGGCAACTGCGAAATGAACCAGGCGGCGGAAAACTGCCTGCAGAGCATTCTTTATGCCGACACATATAAACCGCCGGTTTTCAAGGGAACCTGTCTTCCGCTGTGGGCGGATTATGAAAACGCCGAGCAGGTACACGGTATTGACGGCATGGGCGACTGCGAGTGGCTGCGAAAACCGACCGACAAGGCGGAACAAGAGAATGCCGTCGACGCAATGCTGCGCATTGTCAGCGAAGGCGAAAGCGACATTGAAATTCTTGCTATCGGGCCGCTGACAAATGTCGCGACCGCAATGCTTTTGCAGCCGGACGTCATGCGCAAGGTTCCGAAAATTACGATTATGGGGGGCGCTCACCCGTACAACAACCCCCACACTACAAGCGCAGAGTTCAATATTATGTGCGACCCGGAAGCGGCGAAAATAGTATTTGAGTTCGGCGTCCCTATTGTGCTCGCGTCTTTGGAGGCTTGCTGGTTTGACATGCGCTTTTCGGAAGAAGACATTGCCAGATTCAAGAACACCAACGAACTCGGGGCGTTCTGTATGGACATCAACCGCACAATTATTGAGCTTTCGCGGGAATTGCACGACGGCGCAGGAAGTATGGACTTGCCGGACGCGGCGGCGTTCACATGCATTACCCGCCCGGAGCTCATAGAAGTCGGATTCGAAGCGAACACGCGCATTGAAACGCAGGGCACATATACGCGGGGCGCGACGATTTTCGAGACAGAAGAGCACCATTACTCCGACACCTTCGTTGCGAACTCCTACGTCGTTACGCGCATGGACGGCGTCGGCTTCAAAGACTATCTTATGGCGCTGATAACCGACTGAAAGGCCGGATTTGTGCACAGACAAACACTAAACTTATGCCGCTGGCAAAGGCCGCAAGTTCCGGTGAACTTGCGGCCTTTGCTTTTACAACATAATTAGATAGCGGGCGCACATGGGTCCAGAACGGTGCCGCGCGCAGCTTGGCGGCACCACCGCCCGCATATTGCCGGAAATACATTTAATTGTTATAATATGCTAGTAAACTTGCTTCGACACCGGAAAAAATTTTTGAAAGCGCGGGCGTTTTTAGTGTTTGTAATATGTCTTTGTCAGTCGCCTTCGTCGCTGAGCGCGTCGGGGTCGTATTCAAGCAGGTCTCCGGGCTGACAACATAAAGCAGAGCAAATGCCGCAAAGGGTGGAGAAGCGTATTGCCTTGACCTTTCCGGTTTTCAGGTTGGAGAGGTTGACGTTGGCAATTCCCACCCGGTCTGCCAACTCATTAAGCGACATTTTTCGCTCAGCCATCATGCGGTCAAGCCGCAAAATGATTTTTCCCATTGCCGCTCCTTACAGTGTTGTGTCCGCTTGCTCTTGCAGCGCACAGCCATATTTGAATACCATCGACATGGCGAATAAAACCAGAACCGCAATTATGGAGAAACCGTCAGCAAATTCGGCCGAAAAGGGAATACCTATTATTACCGCGCAGGTTTTACCGACAATTTGACCTGCCATTGCCGGAACGACAGAAACAATTATCATCCAGATTGCCATTTTTTTGAACAGTTCGGCATTCTCTGCTGTAAAGGGGGTGTAGCAGTCGCGAATATTGGCAAACAAACGCATCAGCAGGCGCATTACGGTAATTAAAAGAGCGCAGCTGGTAAGCGCGTACGCCATAGTTCCCCAGACAGTGGCAATATTCCCGTCCGTTTTTGCAAGCAGAAGAGTAACACCGTTGCCAATATCAAAATTCATACTTCCGGTTACAGCAAGACATACCATTGCACACGCGGCAATGCACACGCCGACAATTGCGGCGATAAAGCCGATTTTTGCAAAAACATAAATAACGTGGGAAAACTTGCGAAGGGTTGCCTGTGTCTTTTCCATAATGATGTCTCCTTGTAAATCATTTAATATTTAACGATAATCGTTATTTGATGATTGAAGTATAGCACCGCTGTTTGCGCATGTCAACACTTTTTTAACGGTAATCGTTAAATAATTTACGAGATACTTGCTAACGGCAACACTGGGACGCTAAGTGTAACCGTGTTTCGCGCACAGCCGTTTTTTGCATTTAATAAGGAGTGTATATATTATTGGCATGACCTCGCAGCCGGCAAGCAAACCCGCAAGACGGCATTGGCACACAGCGCGCGGCGGCGTCTGGCGTACACTGCCAAGCCGTGCTTTTTGGCGGCGCAAAGGCCGCAACTCCGACTGACAAGACTTGAGAGCAACACCTTTTTTTCAACGCCGCACGGCGCTGTGCGACTGCTTAACGGCGCGCAAGGTTCGGCGGGCTGATAATTGCAAAGTCAAAAAAACAAAGCGGAGGTGTAAAGATGAAAAGTAAATACTACGGAAGCGAATATGGCGCGACTGCCCGGGCCGACGGGAAAAAACACAAGATAAACACTGTTGACGAACTGTATGCGGTGTTGCGGCAGTGCTGGAGAAAGGACACGGCATACCCCAGCTGTCAGGCGGAATGGGTTGAAGACGACCCCACCTACGGCCAGTGCGCAATTACCGCAATGCTGGTGCATGACATGTTCGGCGGCACGATTCATCGCATTCGCGTCTCGGGCGGCGGAACGCATTATTTCAATAAAATTGACGGCCACTACATTGACCTGACGCGGGAACAGTTTGACTTGTACAATATACCGCTCGAATATGAACCCAACGAGGAAATGGACCGAAAATATTGCGGGAAGAACGCAGACACTCAAAAGAGGTACCAGCTGTTAGTACAGAACATTGCCGAATACCTTGGCTGAGGCGACAATAACGGCCGGCGCTGCCGGCTTGCGCAAGGCCGTGCTATAAGGAACAGAAGCCGACGCGTTGCGCTTGTGTGCGACAGGTAATTTGCGCTTTATTATGCGTGGGCGCTTATATTTCGGCCTATATCTGCACCCCGGTTGACAACCCCGAGAGAACGCGTTTATTTGGCGTTCGCTCGGGGTTTTTCAGAACATTTTTTTGCGGACATGGACCGGCGTGTTAGAGAAGTGATTCATTTGGCTTGTGCGCTGCTTTCGGCTAATAGACGCGCTAAAATACCCTGAAAACAGCGAATTAGACAAGCAGTCGATGTTTTCTTTGGCTATTCTCCATAATTGACTTTCAAAATACCCGGAATTATAATTAATTACACAACAACATTACAAAACAAAATTATTAATCGGGGATTGGTGTGAATATCTTTATGAAGCACTTTTCGACGCGCATTGCGGATGGAATTTTTCATATTGAGGATGAGAATGCCTGTTCGCTGTACGTTGTCGAGGGCACTCAAAAGGCGTTGGTTATAGACACCGGAGTCAGCGACGGCGTAAAAATAATGCCGCTTATCCGCAAGCTGAGCGACAAACCGGTAGAACTGGCTGCGACTCACGGCCATTTGGACCACATAGGTCATATGGACGAGTTTGAAACAGTCTATATGAGCCACCGCGAGCTGCAAATACCAAAAGAAAGTTTTGGCGCTCTTACTGGAATAAAAAAAGAGGAAATTGAACGAACGCGCAATATAACGAGCAAAGACGTTATTGACCTTGGCGAAAACAGCGTAGAGGTGTTTGAGGTACCGGGCCACAGTCCCGGTAGCGTTGTTTTTCTGGAAAAAAAGAACGGCTATCTATTTACCGGCGACGCTATCGGCAGCGGCTGCGGGGTGTGGATGCAGCTTCCCGGCTCGCTCAAACTCAGCGAGTACCGCGAAAGCCTTTTGCGTTTTCGCAAATGGCTTGTGGAGCAGAACAGAGCTCTGAAATTCTTCGGAGGCCACAACTTTCAGCAATTTCAATCGCCGCTCGTGCCGGGCCACAATCCGCTGAGCATAGGTCTTGTCTGTGATCTGACAGACCTCGTTGAAAAACTGCTCAGCGGCGAGATAGTGGGCAGGGACGCAAACGTCGACAAGACGTTCTCGCTCGAGCCCACGTTGTATGCCGGCTATGGCCGGGCGGAAATACTGTACAACCGGTCTTCCCTTGTCGGTTGAGTAATATTCGACAAATAATTGCGAAAAAACCAGCGAAAATTACAAAACTCACGGCAGTGCCGAATTTTGATTGACTTTGGGAAAAAGCGGTTCTACAATATGTAATGTAATGTTGTTGCAAAACTAAATGGTAAAACACTGGAGTTTAGATAGGAGAAAATTATGAAAAAGGTTATCTCAGTACTCTTGGCACTCACCATGATTTTTTGCCTTACTGCTTGCGCAGGCGGCAGTGAGGGCGGCAGCGGCGAAGACCCCATTAAAGTAACGTTTGTCGGCATTATGTCGGGCGGCATGTGCTGGGGCGTTGCCGAAGAGGCCTTTATGGCCGCGTGCGATGAACTCGGCTGGGACGGCCAGTATGTAGCCCCGTCCGACGCCAACGACACCACAGTTATGGTTGAGCTCGCCGAGACTGCCATTACCAACGGCACCGACGTGCTTATCGGACCCTTCTACAGTGCGGACATTTTCGGCGACGTCTGCAAAGCTGCAAAAGAGCAGGGCATTTATGTTGTCACCACCAACTGCTATATGGGCGAGGAGTACCAGGACTTTTGGATAGGGACCGAGGCCGCGGGCATGGGCGTAAACCAGGCCAAAGCGCTCGTAGAGCAAGTGGGCGACGCGGAATGCTCGGTAGTTTATATGCAGACCGGCGCCACCATTGAAACGCAGAACGAGCAGTTTGCCGCTTTTTCCGATTATCTGGCAGATTACGACAACATCACCGTTTTCGGCCAGCAGTACTGTGACTCGCAGGAAGTGGTAGCCGCTGAGCTTATCAGCAACCTTGTCAAAGCCAATCCCGAAATCAACGCCTGTGTTGCCGCAGACGGCAACGGCTGTGTCGGTGTTGCCAACTATATTGACGAGCAGGGCATTAAAGACGACTTCTATTATGTCGGCATCGACGCCGGCACTGAAGTTATTCAGTACATGCTCAGCTGCGTTATTGACGTCACCGTCATGCAGGATTTCGAGACCATGGGCCGCGAGTGTGTTATGATGACAAAAAGTCTGATGGACGGCGAAGAAGTGGCTTTTGCCAACGACTCGGGCGCAATTTTCCTCTATCCCGACGAAGCGGAGCAGTTTGCCATAGATAACGACATCGCTATCTGACACCGGACCGCAGAGTTCAAAAAGCACAAAAAGGGGAGCGGTTACCCCGCTCCCCTTTTGTGTTCCTAGTTGAGAAAGGAACTGAATCGTTATGAAGCAAAGAAACAAGCTAAGCAGCTCGCTGTCCGGCTTTTTCTCACACACCGAAGTCGGCGTGCTTTTGCCGCTGTTGCTGTTGTTCTTTATTGTTGGAATGGTAAACAGAGACTTTTTTGCACTGGGCAACCTGGTTGATGTATTCCGCTCCGCAAGTTATACTTTTATAGTGGCCGCGCCGGTAACGCTCGTGTTAATCTGCGGGGGCATGGACCTTTCCATAGGCACCGCCACGGCGCTGGGCAGTGTCGCGTGCGCGTGGGGATTGTCCGTACTCAAAATAGGCATATTTCCGTCAATAATGCTCGCACTGGCTGCCGGATTTATTGTTGGCGTAATAAAATCGCTTATGGTCGTATCGCTTGACATGCCGGCATTTATTATTACGCTCGGCGTCTCGAAGATAGTCGAGAGCTTTATACTTATAACTACCGGCGGAATTGCAATTGCCGGGTTCAGCAACGACGCTTTCAAAGTGTTGGGACAGGGCAAGGCCTTCGGTGTTGTCCACTGGACAATAATTATTGCCGTAATAATCGGTGTGGTGCTGCAAATTGTGCTCACCCGCACGACCTTCGGCCGCGCCGTATGCGCGGTGGGCGGCAACCGGGAAACCGCCAAGCTTGCCGGTATAAATATTCCAAAGACCAGATTTATAGTTGAAATTATGGTCTCCGTTTTCGCGGCCTTCTGCGGCGTGTGCATGTGCTCGCGTTTTAACAGCGGACAGACCGGCGTCGGTATTGGCACCGAGCTGACGACTATGGCGGCTGTCATAATCGGCGGCACTTCCATGTACGGCGGCTCGGGCTCTGTTTTGGGCTCGTTCCTCGGCTGTCTACTGCTTGCCGTTATCAACAACGGCCTCGTGCTTATGCGCGTTTCGACAAACTGGCAGGACATGATATTCGGACTTATACTCATCATATCGCTCATAATCGACAAGTTCCGCCGCCAGCGCAGCGGAAGCGGACTTTGAGCCCGGCGAAGGAGAGCTTGAGATGAATGAAATACTTCTGGAAATGCGCGGCGTTACCAAGCGCTTTCCCGGTGTGCTGGCGCTCGACAACGTAAATTTAGAGCTGCACAAGGGCGAGATACTCGGTATTTGCGGCGAAAACGGCGCCGGAAAATCAACGCTGATGAAGGTGCTTTCCGGCAGCTACGCATATGGAAATTACTCGGGCGAAATAATTATCGACGGCAAAAAAGTTGAGTTTCACACCGTCTTCGACGCTCAGAAGAGCGGAATAGAGATGGTCTACCAGGAAAACAACATGATACTCAACGCAAGCGTGGCGGAAAACCTGTTTGTCGGCAATCTTCCCTCCCGCTTCGGCTGGGTCAACAGAAATATGCTGTACGGTAAAACGCGCGAGCTGCTCGACAAGGTTAATCTTGAAATAGACCCGCGCATGCCGGTTCGGCTGCTCAACAGCGGCCAGATGCAGCTGCTTAGCCTTATGCGCGCGGCGGCAAAGTCACCGCGGATATTTGTGCTGGACGAACCGACCACCGCAATGACCGAGCGCGAGGTTGACGTCTTAATGGACCTGCTCAACAAGCTGCGCGACGAAGGCGTTTCTATACTTTATATCAGTCACAAGCTTGAGGAGCTTTTCCGGTTGTGCGAGCGTATTCTTGTATTGCGCGACGGCCAGACAATAAACGTGCACGACAAGACCGAAGTGCAGCGCGATGTTCTTATTGAGGAAATGGTCGGGCGCAAGGTGGACAATCTTTACCCCAAAGAAACGCATGGCTTTGGTGAGGAAGTGCTCAGCGTCGAGAACCTGAGCGTGCCGCACCCGAACATCAAGGGCCGAAATATTGTCGACAATATTTCTTTCAGTGTCAGAAAAGGTGAGATACTCGGTCTGGGCGGCCTGGTGGGCGCCGGACGAAGCGAATGCCTTGGCGCTATTTTCGGGCAGTACACCAAAAATGTAAAAAAAGAGATTCGGATAAACGGCAAGCAGGTGCAGATTAACAGCCCGCAGGACGCTATTCGCAACGGACTGGGCTTTATTACTGAAGAGCGAAAATTCAACGGACTTATAGGCATTCACAGCATTAGGGAGAACATGACCCTGGCCAGTTTGAAAGCTATTCGCGGCAAATTGCTTGTTGATCGCAAAAAAGAGAAAAAACTTGTCGGCGAAAACTGCGAAAAGCTGAGAATAAAAGCTCCGTCCATCGACACAAAGCTCGTTCAGCTTTCCGGCGGCAACCAGCAGAAAGTTATTCTCGGCAAGTGGCTGCTGAGCGCGCCGCACATTTTGTTGGTGGACGAGCCGACAAAGGGAATAGACGTGGCGACCAAGGCGGAGTTTTACCAGATTATGAGCGACCTTACCAAACAGGGCGTCACCATAGTACTGGTTTCCTCCGATCTTCCCGAGCTAATGGCCATGAGCGACCGTCTGCTGGTGCTCGCAAACGGCAGAATTACCGCCGAGTTAGAAAAAAGCGAGATAAACGAGAAAAGCTTTATGAGCGCTGCTATTGCCGACTGACGCCGCGGCGCTGTGTCGGGCTTGCGTTTGTATACGGTTCGATATAAAATAAAATTATTCTGAAAAACGGGGGGCGAGAGCTTGGCCGAAGCAGCAACTGCGGTAATGCCGTCAGATATAAAAGAAGAAAACAGACGCTCTGTCCTGTTAGAATTTCACAGCAGCACCTTGTTGACTACAGCCGAGGTTGCGGAAAAGACCGGTATCAGCACCCAAACGGTAAAAAAGTGCATAGATTATTATACGTCTAACGGCATACTTGTTTCGCGCGGCAAGGGAACAAGTTCGAAGGTGGGCGGCAAGCGCCCGGAGCAGTTTTCGCTCAACGAAAGCGTGCGTTTGCTTTGCGTCTTATTGCACCACACCAACGTTTCGCTGGTAGTAACAGACCTTTATTACGAGCGCAAGGCCTACTGGAACAGCGGCGAGACGGTTTTTCATAATTTAGACGCGGTTCTCAGCGAGATAACCCGCGGCGCGCAAGAATTAAAGGGTGACCTAAAAGGCCTTGCCGGGGTGTGTCTGTCTGCGCCTTTGGGGGTCGACGCCGAGTCAAAAATGATGTTTGCCGTGCCTTTTCCCGACTGGCCAAATTCAGACTTCGGCCGCTCGCTAATTAGCGAGCTTTCGGCGCTGTTTCCCGAGGCAAAAAGAATTGTTACGACCGGTGACGGCCGGGCGGCCGGCTGCGCAATGTACAAGCACGACTACGACAAGTATAAAAGCGGAGACATGATAACCTACTATACCTCCAACGGTATAGGCGGCTCAATGTTCAACGCCGGGAGCACAGACCAGAGAAAAATGCGTCTGGTAGACACGATAGGTCACATCGTTGTCAAGCCCGACGATCCGGAGCTGTGCGGCTGCGGCGCCCACGGTTGCCTTGAAAAAATGGTGGGCCGCGAGAGGATGAAAAAGAGGCTCGCGCAACAGCCCGAAATGTACGCCAAAAGTGTGCTCGCCGCCACTCCTGTCGCGGAAATGACGTTTGACAAACTCTTTGACGGCTCGCGCGCCGGCGACGCCCTGTGCCGCCAGGAAGTGCTTTATTTGGCCGACATGTATGCCGCTGCTATTCGCTCTATACTGCTGACAGTGCAGCCCTCTTTTATAATTTTTCAGGGCGACATCGGCCGTGCGGACGAGGCGTTCAGGACCGCGCTGATGGACAGGATAAGGGAACTGAAATTTCTCAATATTCTTTCGGATATGTTTGAGATAGTTTACGACAAGGCCGACCTTGAGCAGGAGGAGGCCGAGGGCTGCGCCTTTATGCTGGTGAAAGATTATTTGGAAAACGCCGAGAACTACATATGAATAAACTCACGGCCGGCCAGATGGCCGGCCGTATTTATAACAAAGGAGTTATAAGATGTCTTTGTTTTGCTGCAATTGCCATTCCAATATATTAAAAACATATATTACATACCATGTGGTGCTGCCAAACGAATTTGCCAAAGACCCCAACGAGATGACGCTTGCGGAGTATTATGCCGGTAAGTCAGAAAAATACCGGGTGTTGTGGCTGCTGCACGGAGCTTTTGCCGACGGATACACATGGCTGCGCTATACCTCAATAGAACAATATGCCGACGACAACGATGTTGCTGTCGTCATGCCGTCGTTCGGCAACAGTTTTTACGCGGACATGGCTCACGGCGCGCGCTGGTTCACCTTTTTGACGCAGGAACTGCCGTTGATGGTGCGCGCCAGTTTTCCTATTTCCGCCGAGCGGCGGGATAACTACATCGGCGGGCTGTCTATGGGAGGCTACGGCGCGCTGAAAGCGGCACTGAGCTATCCAGAAAAGTATAGTGCTTGTCTGTCTCTTTCCGGCGCGCTCGACGCGGCGGATATGGTGCGCAGCGAGAGCTGGCAAAGCTCGTTCAGCTTTGATGATATTTTCGGCAGCACGCGCGCGGTAAGCGGCACACGCAACGATCTTTTTTACCTGGCAAGTCTGTTGGGCGAGCAAAAAAAGGAGTTTCCCGCAATATATCTTGCCGTGGGCGAGGACGACCCGTTTCTTGCGGCGAACCTCAGCTTCAGCGCGCACCTTAAGCGCCTGGGTGCGGCTCACGATATTGTGAGCGATGCCGGCGCACACGATTTTGCTTTTTGGGATCCGCATCTTAAGCAGGGAATGGCGCGGCTGCTGAAAAAGCGGTGAGCGTCGCTCGTGGCCCGTCGCTTTTTGCGCTATGCGGCAAAGATTACCGGACGGGGAAATACATATATAGTCAACGGCGTTTTTGGCTGCGGCTGCATTTAGCACCCGCGCGGGTGCGCTGTTTCTGACGGAGGGGCGCGCTTGTGGTATAATCAGAAAAAAGCGTTGGAGGGACAGGTTCATTTATGGCGGGAAGTAATTCGCAGCTGCAAGAGCGGCTGTGGCAGCTGAAAGACGAGAGCTACCGCGAATTCCAATGCAAATTGATGCCCACAGTAGACCCGCAAAAGGTTATAGGCGTGCGCACACCGCAGTTGCGGCAGCTGGCAAAAGAGGTCGCGGGCTCGCCGCTTGCCGCCGAATTCATTTCGAAGCTGCCGCACGAATATTACGAGGAGAACAATCTGCACGGCTGCTTGATATGCGCACTGCGCGGTTTTGACGAGTGTGTCGCCGCGACCGACGCATTTTTGCCCTATGTGGACAATTGGGCGACTTGCGATATGCTCAGTCCCGCAGTTTTCAAAAAACACCTGCCGCAGCTGCTTGAACACATTGACGTTTGGTTGGCAGACGAGCGGGCGTACACGGTGCGCTTCGGCATAGGGATGCTCATGAGCCACTACCTTGACGAAGATTTCAAGCCCGAATACCTTGCGCGCGTGGCGGCGGTAAAGAGCGAGGAGTATTATGTGCGCATGATGGTCGCGTGGTATTTCGCGACGGCGCTGGCAAAACAGTGGCCGGCGACATTACCCTACATTGAACAGCGCCGCCTGGACAGCTGGACGCACGCAAAGACCATCCGCAAGGCGATAGAGAGCTTTCGCGTCAGCGACGAGCACAAGACATATCTGCGCACGCTGGCGTGAGGCGAGGCAAAAGGAAAACACGGCCGTCGCGCGAATATACAAGGGGGTACTGAGATGGTTCCGAAAATTATCAGCGTGGGAAAATACGAACTGGCGGTACTCGCCGCGCCCGACAGTGCCGCCGCAATATATGTGCATATGTCGGCCGCTGACGCGCAGCTGCTGTGGCAGGCGCTGCCAGACCCGCGCCCGTCACTGGTGGCGGTGAGCGGCGTCGACTGGGACAGCGAGCTTTCGCCGTGGGCGGCGCCGCGCGCCTTTCGCGGCGTCAGCGACTTTGCCGGCGGCGGCCGGGAATATCTCGCGCGGCTGGTGGGCGAGTTAGTGTCCGCGGCGGAGCGTGAGCTTGACACCGCGCCGAAAACGCGCGCCATAGCCGGTTACTCGCTGGCGGGGCTGTTTGCGCTGTGGTCGCTTTACAACTGCAACTTATTTGACGCGGCCGCGAGTATTTCCGGCTCGCTTTGGTACGATGGTTTTATTGAGTACGTCAAAAAAACTCCGCTGCCGCGGCAGCCGAAACTGGTTTACCTGTCGCTCGGCGAACGGGAAAAACAGACAAAAAACGCCCGGCTTGCCCGCGTGGAGGAGTGTACTTTGAGCGCACGCGACGAGTTGAGCACAGCCGGCGTGCCGGTAACGCTGCAAATGAATCCCGGCGGCCATTTTGACGACGAGGTGGTCCGCACGGCGCGCGGCGTCGCGGCGCTGGCCGGCGCGTTAGTCTGAGCGCGGCTCGCAACTGTCAAAGGATGCGCAAAAAAATATCAGCAGAGCATAAGGCGGCTGTCGGGATTTTTCCCGACAGCCGCCTGTCGTGAGCATAAGCCGCGTGCTCGGTTCAAAAGTAAAACTGCCGGCTTGCGGTGAGCGCCGTCCGTCTTGGGCGCAACGCCCGCACGGCGCGCAGCTGTGTTATAATAGCGGTAACAAAAGCTTGCAGTAAGGGAGACAAAGCCATGGTCGATGTGGTGGCGGCGCTGATATGGCGCGGCGAGAAATTTCTTATTTGTCAGCGCCCGGCGCACAAGGCGCGCGGGCTGCTGTGGGAATTTGTCGGCGGCAAAACAGAGCCAGGCGAAAGCGGCCCGCAGGCGCTTGCGCGCGAGTGCCGCGAGGAGCTCGGCATACAGCTTGCGGTCGGGGACGTGTTTATGAGCCTTGTGCACGAATACCCCGACTTGAGCGTGCGGTTGACACTCTACCGCGCCGCTATTGCGTCGGGAGAGCCGCAGCTGCTTGAGCACAACGACATGCGTTGGATAACGCCGGCCGAAATACCGCAGTTTGAATTTTGCCCGGCCGACGCGGCCATACTTAATAAAATTGCCGCCGGCGCGAGATAGGGACGAGAGTGAAATATTCTGTCAACAAGGAGTTCGGGTTATACGCGCACTTTCGCGTGCCGCTTTGCCGCGCGTTGCTGCCGGCGGTTAATTTTATTCTGCCGCGGCTGCCGGCCGGCGAATACCCGCGCGGCGAGGTGGAGCTGTGCAAGCTTGCTATACCTGTCGACGGAACAGAAATTGCGGCGTTGCTGTATTCTCCTGCCGGCGCGGCAAAAGAACTGCCCGGCCTTGTTTATTTTCACGGCGGCGGTTTTGTAATGGCTGCGGCCGCGTCGCACCGCACCATTGCCGCCGCATATGCGCTGCGCGCAAATTGCCGGGTGTTGGTGCCCGAATACCGCCTGGCGCCGCGGCACCGCTTCCCCCGCCCGTTCGCCGACTGCTATGCTGCGTATGCGTGGGCGCTCGGCAACGCCGAAAGTCTGAAGATTGACCCCGCGCGCATAGCGCTCGCCGGCGACAGCGCCGGCGGCTGTCTGGCGGCGGCGGTGTGTCTTGCGGCGCGGGACGCCGGCGCGGCGATGCCGGCGGCACAGCTGCTGGTGTACCCGGTTCTTGACCGGCGCATGCAGACCGAGACGATGCGGCTGTATTCCGACACGCCGATGTGGAACAGTCGCCTTAACCGGAAGATGTGGCGCTGGTACCTGCCGAAGAGCCGCGTTGATACGGACATTGCCTACGCGTCGCCGGCCGAGGCAGACTCGCTAAAGGGACTGCCGTCGACTTACATAGAGACGGCGGAATTTGATTGTCTGCGCGGCGAGGGCGAGGCGTTTGCCGGCAGACTGGCAGACGCCGGAGTCGCCGTGAGTTTTGAGTCCACGCGCGGCACCATGCACGGCTTTGACACCGCCACAAGCAGCCCGACGGCGCGCGCGTGCATAGAGCGGCGATGCTCGTTCTTGCGGCAGGCTTTTGCGAACAAAAGGGGGATGTGAGCGGTGATAATACTGCCGGCTCAGGTAAAAGAGGCGCTGCTGAGACTGGAGAACGCCGGTTATGCCGCCTACGCGGTCGGCGGCTGTGTGCGCGACCGGCTTATGGGGCGCGAACCGAAGGATTACGACATCGCCACGTCGGCGCTGCCGGCGCAGACCGCCGCGGTGTTTGCCGATTGCGGCGTTATATCTACCGGAATTAAGCACGGCACGCTCACAGTTTTGAGCGGCGGCATGCCGTTGGAAATAACCACCTTTCGCAGCGACGGGGACTATTCCGACGCCCGTCACCCCGACAGCGTGCGGTTCGGCGTCGCGCTGGAGGACGACCTTGCGCGGCGGGATTTCACAATTAACGCCGTCGCATATAATCCGCGCAGCGGCCTTGTCGACCCCTACGGCGGCGCGGCCGACATAGAGCGGCGACAGATACGCTGTGTCGGCGACGCGGGCGCGCGCTTTGGCGAGGACGCGCTGCGAATAATGCGCGCCGTGCGTTTTGCGGCGGTGCTCGGTTTTGAAATAGAGCCGCAGACAGCGGCGGCGATGGTGAGTTTGAGCGCGAGTATTGCCAAAATTAGCGCCGAGCGCGTCGCCGCGGAACTTTCAAGCTTGCTGCGCGGCAAATATGTAACTGAGGTGATACTCAAGCATCCCGAACCGCTGTGCGCCGCGCTGCCGGAGCTCGGGCCGCTGCGCGGTTTCGCGCAGCACAATCCCCACCATATTTTTGACGTATACGAGCACACGGCCCGCACTGTCGGCGCGGTGGAACCGACACTCGAGCTGCGGCTGGCGGCGCTGCTGCACGATATTGGCAAGCCGGACTGCTTTTCTAAGGACGAGCGCGGCTGCGGACATTTTTACGGCCACGCTGCCGTCAGCGCCCAAATGAGCGTGCAGATTCTCGCGCGGCTGCGCTTTGACGTCGCGAGCACGCGCATGGTCACCGAATTGGTGCGTAGACACGACGAGCGCTGCGGCGACAGCGCTGCGGCGCTGCGGCGCGCGCTCAACCGGTTGACGCCGCCGGTCTTCTTTCGACTGCTGCGTTTACAGCGCGCCGACGCCGCCGCGCAGGCGCCGGACGACTGGCCGGGCGAGCAATATTACAGAGAAATTGCGGCGGCGGCGCGGCAGATAATGTTGGTGGGTGAATGCTACGAGCGCTGCACGTTGGCAGTAAACGGCGACGATTTGACAGCGCTGGGAATGGCGCCGGGGCGCGAGATGGGCGCGCTGCTTAATTTGCTGCTGCGGCGCGTTGTTGACGGTGAGCTGCCCAACGACCGCGCGGTGTTGCTGGCGGCGGCCGAAAGAGAAATGGATATGCCGCGCGGGACTTGAACCGGCGCGAATGTGTGGTAGGATATATATGCGCGGCGACCGCGGCAGGTCGCTCGCGAAGGAAGGAAACTGTTTTATGTTGCAATTGGAAAACATCAGCTGGCAAGCGCCGCAAGGACCGCAGGTGCTGCGCAATCTCAGCTTACAAGTGCCGGACGGCAAGCTCGTTGTTATCACCGGTCCCAACGGCGGCGGCAAGACGACGCTCGCCAAAATTATTGCCGGCATAGAGACGCCGAGCGAGGGCCGAATAATTCTTGACGGCAAAGATATTACCGCGCTTAACGTCACCGAGCGCGCCCGACTGGGCATAAGCTTTGCGTTTCAGCAGCCGGTGCGATTTAAGGGACTGAGCGTGCGGCAGCTGCTGGAGCTTGCGTCGCAGGGCAACGCGGATTACGGTCGCTGCTGCGACGTGCTCAGCCGCGTCGGGCTTTGCGCGCGCGAATATGTCGACCGCGAGGTCAATTCGACGCTGTCGGGGGGAGAAATAAAGCGCATAGAAATTGCCACGGTGCTCGCGCGCCACACGAGACTGTCGATTTTCGACGAGCCGGAGGCGGGCATTGACCTGTGGAGCTTTGCCAACCTTATTGATGTGTTCAACGGCATGCGCAGCAAATTGGACGGCACATTGCTGATTATTTCCCACCAGGAGCGCATACTGCGCATAGCCGACGAGATAGCCGTCGTCGCCGACGGCAAACTGACCGAATCCGGACCGGCGCAGCAGATGCTGGGCAAACTGCTGCCCGGCCGCGAGATGAGCCGCTCGTGCGCGCGGCAAGAGGTGATATGCGATGAATGAAGTAACTAAGCAGCTGCTCGGCATAGTCAGCGACTGGGACGGAAAATTTGACGGCGCCTATAATATTCGCGAGGACGGCGGCTGCGCCGGCCGCCAGTCGAGCGAGCATATAAAAATAGAGCCGAAGGCAGACAAGCCCGGTCTTGACATCCGCATAGACCCCGCCACGAAGGGCGAGAGCGTCTATATCCCCGCATGTGTCACGCACGGCGACGTTGACGATTTGGTCTACAACGATTTTTATGTCGGCGAAAATGCCGACGTCACTATTGTGGCCGGTTGCGGCGTGCACACCCAAAACGGCGAGCCGGCGCGCCACAACGGCATTCACCGCTTCTTTCTGGAAAAGGGCGCGCGCGTAAAATACCTGGAAAAGCACGTCGGCACCGGCACGGGCAGCGGGCAGCGCTCCATTGACCCAGTCACCGAGGCCGAAATAGGCGAGCGGGCGGTGCTGGAGATGGACACCTCGCAAATCGGTGGTGTCGACACTACCAAACGGCGCACCGCGGCAAAATTGGCCGCCGGTGCGAAACTGATAATTCGCGAGCGCCTGCTGACCGACGGCGAGCAGACCGCCGAGACCGAGTTCAAAGCCGAACTTAACGGCGAGGACTGCGGCGCCGATATAGTCTCGCGCTCGGTGGCGCGGGGAAGTTCCACGCAAAAATACCGCTCGGTAATAGTCGGCAACGCCCGCTGCAGCGGGCATTCCGAGTGCGACGCAATTATTGCCGACAGCGCGTGTGTCGACGCGTCGCCCGAACTATATGCCCGCAATGCCGACGCGGCGCTTATTCACGAGGCCGCAATCGGCAAAATTGCCGGCGAGCAGATAATGAAGCTGCGCACGTTCGGCTTGAGCGAGCAGGAGGCCGAGGCGAAAATAGTAGAGGGCTTTTTGAGCTGAGGGATTAAAAATGACCGACTTGAAAGTTGCGCTGCTGCAAATAGCGCCCAGTGGCACGGCAGCGGGCAATATTGAAAAGGGCTGCGAGTATTGTGAGCGCGCCGCGCTCAGCGGCGCGGACATTGCGCTGTTCCCCGAAATGTGGAGCACCGGCTATTCTCTGCCGACAATGCGCGCACAGCTGTCCAAGACGGCAGAGAGCGCCGACGGCGACTTTGCGCGCGCTTTTGCAAAACAGGCGGCAAGGACAAATATGGCAATCGGCGTAACGTTGCTTGAGCGCGTCGGCGACAGTTTTTTCAACTCGTTCTACCTGTTTGACCGCCGCGGCGAGCGGGTGCTGCGTTATGCCAAGGTACACACCTGCGACTTCGGCGCCGAGCGCATTCTGGACGCCGGCGACAGCTTTCCGGTAGCCGCGCTGGATACCGCGCGCGGCAAGGTAAACGTCGGCGCGATGATTTGCTACGACCGCGAATTTCCCGAAAGCGCGCGGCTGCTCATGCTCGCCGGCGCCGAGCTCATACTGGTGCCGAACGCTTGCCCAATGGAAATAAACCGCCTGTCGCAGCTGCGCGCCCGGGCATATGAAAACATGCTGGGCATAGCTACCGCAAACTACCCGCGCGGCGTGCCGGACTGCAACGGCCATTCGTCGGCGTTTGACGGCGTCGCATATAGGCAAAACGAGCATGGCTCGCGCGACACGCTGGTAATAGAGGCGGAAGAGGGTCAGGGGATATATATTGCTGCGTTTCCGCTGCAGGAAATGCGCGACTACCGCCGGCGCGAGGTGCACGCGAATGCCTACCGCCGCCCGTCGCTGTACGGCGCGCTGTGCGAGGAAAAAATTGACGAGCCATTCGTTCGCGCGGACCGCCGCACTTCAGTATAGCGGGAGGACAAAATTATGCCGGAACTGCCGGAGGTGGAGACGACGCGGCGACTGCTTGCGCCGCAATTGTGCGGGCGCACAGTGTGCTCGGTGCTGCTCAGCGACGACAGCGCGGTGGCGTCGCCAACGCCGCGACAGTTTGAAGAGCACTTGCGCGGCAAAACATTTTCCGGCGTCGGCCGGCGCGGCAAATACCTGCTTTTGAATTTTGCCGACGGCGCGACGCTGATAGTTCATCTGCGCATGAGCGGCGCGCTGCTCGCGGCGCCGTCGGGTTGGCCGCAGCTCGCGCACACCCGCGCGGCGGCAACGCTTGACGACGGCAGCCAACTGCGTTTTGTCGACCAGCGCCGTTTCGGCCGGCTGTGGCTGCAATTGCCGGGGCAAGGCGAAGTGTGCGCCGGGCTCGGGCAACTGGGGCCGGAACCGTTTGACGCAGCTTTCGGCGCCGCCGCGCTGCAAAAGGCCTGCGGCAACAGCGGCCGCACGGTAAAAAGCTGTTTACTGGACCAGCGTGTGCTGGCCGGTGTGGGCAATATATACGCAGACGAGATTTTGTTCAGCGCCGCTGTATTGCCGCACCGCCGCGCCCAAACGCTCAGCAGTGAGGAATGGCAAAGACTGGCGCGCGTTATTCCCGAGCGACTGGAATATTACACCGAAAAGAACTCAGTTGCGGCCGCGGATTTTCTCACCGGCAGCGGCAGGGAATACCGCAACACCCCGTTTTTACTAGTCTACGGCCGCGCCGGCGCAGCTTGCCGCCGCTGCGGCGGTATATTGCTCAGCGAGCGGTTGTGCGGCCGCACGACGGTGTTTTGTCCGGCGTGTCAGCATTAAGGAGCAAAAGACGGTAATTATCAAATAATGCGGTCGCGCAAAAGTGCCGCGCTCGCGCTGCGCAGTGCCGTTGTGCCGCGGGTAAAAATAATGTTGAAACAATTAGAGCAAAAGCCCCTGCGTGTAATACGCAGGGGCTTTTTTTGATTTATTTTGGGCGAAACATGCGCGGCCAAACAACTATCGGTCGGATTCAGCCGGTGCGCAAACCGCTCAATAATTCTCTTTTTTGACCTCGAAATAGCTCTGCGGATGGCTGCAGACCTGGCAGATGTCGGGGGCTTTTTTGCCGATGACGATGTGGCCGCAGTTGGAGCACTGCCAGACAGCGTCGCCGTCTTTTGAGAAGACGAGACCGTCGTTGATGTTGGCAAGCAGCTGGCGATAGCGGGCCTCGTGCTCTTTTTCAATTTTGCCGACCATCTCGAAACGGGCGGCGATTTCGGTAAAGCCCTCCTCGCGGGCCTCTTTGGCCATGCGGGCATACATGTCGGTCCACTCAAAGTTCTCGCCGGCAGCGGCGGCGGCAAGGTTTTCGGTCGTGCTGAGAACGGCGCCGCCCTGCAGATACTTGAACCAGATTTTGGCGTGCTCCTTCTCGTTGTTGGCGGTCTCCTCAAAGATGTTTCCTATTTGGACATAGCCGTCTTTTTTTGCTTTTGAGGCAAAGTAGGTATATTTATTGCGCGCCTGGCTCTCGCCGGCAAAGGCCTCCATCAGATTTTTTTCGGTCTTGCTTCCCTTGAGTTCCATTTAAAAGTCCTCCGTATATTTTTAGTTCAATATTAAAAGCGGCGGCTGTTGGTTTACAGCTCGCTTTTCCACAGTGAGTGAAGGTTGCAATAGGCATAGGCGGCCAACGGACAGTCGTCGGCGCTGAGCTCAAAGACCGCTTTGGGCTCGTCGCCGGGCGCGAGTTCCTTGCGCTGGTTGCCGTGCTCGCATTCCAAAGAGATCCACTGGATGTAGTGCTCGGCGCTCATCGGGTGCGGCGCGCTGCCCACGGCTACGGTAACGGTGTTGCCCTCTACGCTAATTACGGGCAGGTGCTTTTCGCCGGCGGCGTCAACGCTGTTGGGAATTATCTCCTGCATGTTCTCGCCGCAGCAAACGACGGGGACGCCGGAACGGTGTATAAAGGCGACGATGTTGCCGCAACGGCGGCAGATAAAAAATCTTTGACCGGTCATTTTAAGCTCTCCTTCAAAAATAGATTTTTAACATATCAGTTTTGCAACTGAAGTGCTTATTGTTTGCGGCACCTGTCGCACAGTCCCACAAGCGTCAAGCGGTGAAATTCCGTTTGGCAGCCGGGAAGCCCGGGCGCGGCCACGTTGAGTTCGTTTTTGTACGCGAGTCCGGTGTCCAGCACCCGCTTGCAGTGCCGGCACAGAAAGTGGTAGTGGGCGCTGGTGGTGCTGTCGTAATGGTCGGGCCCCAACGGCATGCTCAGCCGGACTATCTCGCCGTTGTCCGCCATTTGGTTCAAATTGCGGTAAATCGTGCCGCGGCTTATTGAGGGATTTTGCTCGCGGGCGAGCTCATATATTTCGTCGGCAGTCGGGTGGCTGCGGTTGCCCGCAAGCAGCGAGCGTATCAGTCGCCGCTGGGCGGTATCGCGGCATTGCTTCATTTGTTTCACCTCGCTTGAGTGCGGTTTGCCGACCGTGTAGTTTTTCTGTCTATAATTTAACATGTCCGTCGTGTTTTGTCAACAATAATAAGACTTATTATTGTTAAAAAATGTTTTTTTGTGCCCTCTGCTAAGAGAGCACAAAAGCCAGCGGACAAATCAGCAACCGCTGTCGCCGTAGTTGGACAGGACGCGCGCGGAAGGGTCGCTGACATTGCAGCCCGGCCAGGTGGTGTTGGGCATCCAAAAGCCGGTTATCAGCTGTGATTGGCCGGGATAGTGTTTTTCGAACAGCTCGCGGTAGAGCAGGCTCTCTTTTGTAAAGGGACGGGCGTGCTCATAGGCGGCGCTGCGGTCGGCAAATTCGGCGTCGGAATACCGCTGCTCGGCGTATTGCTTAATGTCGTCGACCATTGAGTGACCGACGGCGTCAGAGAAGGCCGCTTTTTCGCGCTGCAGCAGATTTTCCGGCAGCCAGCCGCCGTCGCTGAAAGCGCGGCGCAACAGATATTTGCCCTTGCCGTAGCGGTTGAGCTTCAGCTGCGGGTCTATTGACATTACATAGCGCACGAAAGCGATATCGCCGAAGGGGACGCGCGCTTCCAGCGAGTTGACGCTGATGCAGCGGTCGGCGCGCAGCACGTCGTACATATGCAGCTCGCGCAGACGCTTTTGCGCCTCGCGCTGGAACTCGCTGGCACTCGGGGCGAAGTCGGTGTATTTATAGCCGAACAGCTCGTCGGAGACCTCGCCCGTTAGCAGCACGCGCACGTCGCTGCGCTCGTGCACGGCGCGGCAGACGAGATACATGCCGACGCTCGCGCGCACGGTGGTAATGTCGTAGCTGCCCAGCGCGGCAACGACCTGCTCCAGCGCGGCAATGACCTCGGCGCGGGTCATTATCACCTCGGTGTGCTCGCTTTTCAGAAAGTTTGCGGCCTCGCGGGCGTATTTCAGGTCGATGGCGTCGGTATCCATGCCGATTGAAAAGGTGCGGATAGGTTTTTTCAGCTGCCGCGCCGCAATTGCGCACACAAGGCTGGAGTCCAGGCCGCCCGAGAGTAAGAATCCGAGCGGGGCGTCGGCGTCAAGGCGTTTTTTCACACCCTCAATGAGCAGCTCGCGGATTTTCGGACAGACGTCGGCCGGTTTTTCGCCCACGAAAACGGCGGACGCGGCAATGTCGCAATAGCGGGTGAAGACGCCGCTTTGCCAGTAGCAGCCGGGCGGGAAGGGTTCTATGCCGTGACAAATGCCGCAGAGGTTTTTCGGCTCGCTCGCAAAGACAATGCTGCCGTCGTCAAGGTAGCCGTAGTAGAGCGGCCGTATGCCAATGGGGTCGCGGGCGGCGACAAGACCGCCGCTGGCGGAGTCATATATTATCAACGCGAATTCGGCATCCAGCATGGCAAACATTTCTGCGCCGTATTCCCGCCAGAGCGGCAACAGTATCTCGCAGTCGGACTCGCTGTGAAATTCGTATTTGGCGCGCAAGCTTTCGCGAAGCGGGCGAAAACCGTATATTTCGCCGTTGCACACCAGCGTGTCGCCGCCAAGTGTAAAGGGCTGCATGCCGCTTTGGTCAAGGCCCATTATCGCGAGACGGTGAAAACCCAGCCAGCCGTCGGGAGTCTCGACAAAGGCGGACATGTCCGGCCCGCGCGAGCGGGTGGCCGCAAAGGCGGCACGGGCGGTATTCAGCGGCAGACTCCGCTTGGAAAATCCGATTATTGAGCACATAAACTGTCCCTCCCTGCGGCCGCAGCCAATTTTAATTAGCAAAAATAATAACATTTTGAAAAAGCCGCGTCAATACAAATTTGAAAGATATTGGATTGAAATATTCACAAACATCTTTCAACAAAGGCTAACATTTTCGTAATATCATGTTTATTGAAATTGTTTCGCGCTGATATTGCAACTTGAGGCGCGGCCTGCCCGAGCCATTAGAGCTGTATTTGAAACTTTATTATATTTGTGTATAATCAAATACAGCTGCGGTTTGCGGCACGACAGAACACGGAGACAGAAAAAATGAAGGTAATATTTCTTGACATAGACGGCACGCTCGTAGACATGGACGGCGCGCTGCCCGACTCGGCGCGGCAGGCGGTGCGCGCCGCGCGCGCCGCCGGAAACAAAATATACTTAACCACCGGGCGCTGCCGCCCGGAGCTTTACGACTATATTCTTGAAGTGGGCTTCGATGGTTTTATTTGCGCCAACGGCGCTTATATTGAGGAGGACGGGTGCGTGCTGCTTGAGCACACTATGAGCCCGACACAGCTGCGCCACGCGGTCGACTGGCTGCGCGCCGACGGGCGCGAGTATTTACTTGAAGGCGCGGCCGGGCTTTTCGGCAGTGCGGGACTATTCGCACAAGCCGGCGCACTTCTTGAGCGCGACGAGCAGCAGATGAAAGAAACGTTTCCTGATATGATATTCGACGGTGTGCTGTACCGGGACGGAATAACCAAAATAAGTTTTTGCCTTAACGACGGCGCGCTGGAACGCGCGCAAAGGGAATTTGCCGGCGAACTGGAGGTAAACAGCTGGACGGCAACGGGTATTTGGGACGAGTTCGGCGAGCTGGCGCTGCCCGGCACCGACAAGGTCAACGGGCTGCGCTTGACACTGGAGCGTTTGGGGCTCAGCGCCGCCGACGCCGTCGCAGTGGGAGACGCGCAAAACGACATAGATATGCTGAGCTTTTGCGGTACCGGCGTGGCGATGGGCAACGCGGTGCCCCGGCTCAAGGAAGTTGCCGATTTTGTCACGGCGGACGTGCGCGCCGACGGTCTGTGCGCCGCCTTTGCGCGGCTGGGTCTTAACTGAGCGGCTGTTTACACAAATTGAAAATTGTGGTAGATTTGTATTGTATATAAGCGGCACACAGCGCCGCGACAATAAAACAGTGAGGTGCTTTACTATGGCTGATTTTCCCAAGAGCTTTTTGTGGGGTACAGCGACGGCGTCGTACCAGGTCGAGGGTGCGTACAACGAGGACGGCAAGGGACCGAGCATATGGGACGAATTCTGCCGGGTTCCCGGCGCAGTGAAACACGGCCAGAGCGGCGACGTCGCTTGTGATCATTACCACCGCTGGAAAGAGGATGTGGCGCTGCTTAAAGAACTGGGCGCCGACGTTTACCGCTTTTCACTGTCCTGGCCGCGCATTTTGCCGGACGGCACCGGCGCGGTCAACCAAAAGGGCGTCGATTTTTACAAGAAGCTTATCTACGCGCTGCGCGAGGCCGACATTACCCCATATGTGACACTTTATCACTGGGATTTGCCGGCGGCATTGCAGAAAAAGGGCGGCTGGACCAACCGCGACATCACCGGCTGGTTTTCGCAGTACGTTGACACGGTTATGGAGCAATTCGGCGCCGATGTTGACAATTACATCGTCATCAACGAGCCCTCCGTGCTCAGCTACGTCGGGCACTACCAGGGCGTGCACGCGCCGGGCCTGCGCGACAAGGACGCATTTTTGGCGGCGACCCACCACGTCAACCTCTGCCACGGCGACGGCGTCGCCAACATTAAAGCGCACAAGTCGACGGCAAAGGTCGGCTCGACGCTGCCGGTATTCCCAATAAGACCGGCCAGCGACGACCCGCTCGACATACCCGCCGCCGAGATGATGCGCGCGCTGTGGATAGGCAATTTCCTTGACCCGATGTTCAAGGGCGTCTACCCCGACGTCAGCGCCAAGCTGCTGGCGCCGTTTGTCAAGGACGGCGACATGAAGCGCACCAGCGCGCCGGTCGACTTCCTCGGACTCAACCACTACTCGCCCGACTACGCGCGGCACGAGCCAAGCGACGCTTTCGGCGCAGTGCTCGACTACGCGCACAATTCGTTTGAGGACACCGGCCGCGACGACGTCACCGATTTGGGCTGGATAATTGAACCCGACGCGCTGTACGAGTCGCTTATGGACGTGACAAAAACCTATGGCCGGCCGACAATATACATAACCGAGGGCGGCTGCGCTTACAACGACGGCCCCGGTGCCGACGGCAAGGTCCACGACGAGCGCCGCATAGAATATTACAAGCGCTACCTTGCCGCAGCGGCGCGCGCCATTGCCGACGGCGCCGACCTGCGCGGGTATTTTGCCTGGAGCTTTATGGACAACTTTGAGTGGGCAGACGGCTACGACGGACGCTTCGGTCTTGTCCATGTCGATTTTGACGGCGATTTGCGCCGCACTCCCAAGGACAGCTTCTACTGGTTCAAAGACCTTATTAAGTCGACAAAATAAGTAATATGTAAAGCGGCGGCCGCAGTTTTTTGCTGCGGCCGCCGCTTTTGCCAAAAAAGCAAAAAAAGTCAAGCGCGGCAGGCGGCGCAAAGAGTATTATTAACGCCGGAGGTGAAAAGATGAGAGAGCAAATTGCCGCGGTGCGGCGCATGCAGAGGTATATTTCGGCGCATCTTGACGAGGAGATAACTCTGGCGCAGCTAGCCGAAGCGGCTGCGTTTTCGCCCTGGTACGCGCACCGTCTGTTTCGGCAGTGGACAAAAGTAAGTCCCGCGCAGTATATTCGCCGGCTGAAGCTTTCCGCGTCGGCGCTGCGGCTGCGCGACGGCCAAACCAACGTGACTGACGCGGCGTTTTCACTCGGGTTTTCCAGTGTCGAAAGCTACAGCCGCGCCTTTTTTCGGGAGTTCGGCTGCAACCCCGGCGAGTATGCGCGCGACCCGGGTCCGCTCTACCTTTTTACCCCTTACGATGTCACAGACGAACAGGAAGGAGAAGTAACGGATATGAGTCAGGTAAAAAACGTATTCGTGCAGCGGGTGGAAAAACCGGCGCGGCTCGCGGTCGTCAAACGCGCGCGCAGCGCAAACGAGTATTGGAGCTACTGCGAGGAGGTGGGCTGCGAGGTTTGGGGCTTGCTGAAAAGCATGACCTCGCTGTGCGGTGAGCCGGTGTGTATGTGGCTGCCGCAGGCAATGCGCAAAGCCGGCACGTCGGAGTATGTGCAGGGCGTTGAGAAAGCGATTGGCGATGATTCTCAGCTGCCGGAGGGATTCGACGTTATTGAACTGCCGGCGGCGAGCTACCTGCAGTTTTGCGGCGAGCCCTTTGCCGAGGAGGATTTTGAGCAGGCAATTGAGCAGCTTTGGCAAGCGGAGAAAAAATTTGACCCGACGAGCCTCGGTTTGGAATGGGATGACAGCAACCCGCGCATACAGCTTGAGCCGGTCGGCACGCGCGGCTATATAGAGCTGCTGCCTGTGCGCTCGCCGGCGAACGGCAAATAAATTCGGGCGTCAAAACAGCGCGAGAGTGAAAGGCGCAAGAGCGCAAAAAGCGCTGCTCGTCGCGGCGCTGCCGCGAAAAATGCCGCAAAAAACGTCGGCCGAAATGGCAGTTCGGTGGTAAAAACCGGTTAAAATCGCTGCGAATTGGGCAATAATAGTGAAAAGTGCACAAAGACAGACACTTTTTGTGCAGCAGATTTCTATTTTCCGAGCCTTGACATTGAGTGGCGGTGGATTTATACTACGGAAAAGAACAAAGACAGCGCGGCAACCGCGCAGGGAAAGGAGCACGACAAAATGATGAACAACACCAAATGCACCGCGTCTGCGGCAGTCGTCTCCTATAGCTATTTTGCGGCTCGATTTACGGGCCTGTATTATTATTGCTATTTTACCTGCGAGAATAGTTGCCGGGAGAAGACGAAGGTACGCTAAGCTTATCAGCAAGCGGCTTTGTCCATTCGGGCAAAGCCGCTTTTTTATATGCTTTTTTTGCTGAAAATGAAAGGAAGAACAGAAAAATGAAGAAAAAGATTATGGCACTGCTGATGGCAGCAGTAATGGTTCTCAGTCTGGCCGCCTGCGGCGGCAATGAGGGAGACCAGGAATCTGACGTCTCCGGCGAGACGTTTACCGTTGGTATTTGTCAGCTGGTGCAGCACGTAGCTCTTGACGCCGCGACCCAGGGATTTCAGGATGCTCTGAGCGACAAACTCGGCGACGCCGTCACTTTCGACGTGCAGAATGCCTCTGGCGACTCGGCCAACTGCGCTACTATCTGCAACGGCTTTGTCTCCAACGGCTACGACCTTATAATGGCCAACGCCACCTCGGCGCTGCAGTCGGCTGCGGCAGCCACCGGCGACATTCCCGTTCTCGGCACCTCCGTCACCGACTATGCGACGGCGCTTGATATTGCCGACTGGAACGGCACTGTCGGCGGCAACATTTCCGGCACTTCCGACCTCGCGCCGCTTGACCAGCAGGCGGCCATGGTGGCCGAACTGTTCCCGGACGCCGAGACTATCGGTATTCTTTATTGCTCAAGCGAGGCCAACTCCGTCTACCAGGACACGGTAATTACCGGCTACCTGGAAGCGCAGGGCTTCAATGTTAAGACCTTCACCTTCTCCGACTCCAACGACGTTGCCGCCGTGACCCAGAACGCCTGCAACGAATGCGACGTAATTTACATTCCCACCGACAACACCGCCGCGTCTTGCACCGAGGCAATTAACAACGTCGCCATCGTCGCCGGCGTGCCCATAGTGGCGGGCGAGGAAGGCATATGCAGCGGCTGCGGCGTTGCCACGCTGTCAATCAGCTACTACGACCTCGGCTACGCCACCGGCGAGATGGCCTACGAGATACTCGTCAACGGCGCTGACGTCTCCACAATGGCAATACAGTACGCGCCCACCTTCACAAAAGAGTACAATGCGGACATCTGCGCACAGTTGGGCATCACAGTGCCCGAGGATTATGTCGCTATCGGCGAATAAGTAAAGCTTAGCGCCGCCGCCGTTTGGCGGCGGCGCGAGTCGCGCGCTGCGCGACGCCACTAAATAAAAAGGACACAGGATATTTGTCATGGAGCTGTTATCGTATTTCGCCTCGCTCAACCCTATGAACCTGCTGCGCAACATTCCCGGCGGCATCGCGCAGGGAATAATTTGGGGCATTATGGCGCTGGGCGTACTCATTACATTCCGATTGCTGGACGTCGCCGACTTGACGGTAGACGGTTCGTTTACGACCGGCGGCGCGGTGACCGTTATGCTGATTTTGGCCGGATGGCCGGCCTGGGCGGCGCTGCTTATTGCGGTGCTCGCCGGCATTCTTGCCGGACTGTGCACCGGAATGCTGCACACACGCTTGGGTATACCGGTAATACTTGCCGGCATCCTCACCCAGCTGGCGCTGTATTCGGTAAACCTGCATATTATGGGCATGGCGTCGAACAAGGCGGTGAGCGTTGACAAATATAATTTGACGCTCTCGCTGCGCAGCGTACCCTCGGCAATCCTTACCGGCGCGGTAATTGCCGCAGTACTTATATTCGTTATGTACTGGTATTTTGGCACCGAACAGGGCAGCGCCATTCGCGCTACCGGCAGCAACTCGGCAATGAGCCGGGCGCAGGGTATCAACATTGACGCGATGAAGGTGCTGGGACTGGCGCTCAGCAACGCCATAGTCGCTTTTTCGGGCGGACTGATGGCGCAATACCAGGGCTTTGCCGACATCAACATGGGGCGCGGCGCCATAGTAATAGGTCTTGCCGCCGTCATTATCGGCGAGGTACTCGGCGAGGCGATATTGAAAAAACACTACAATTTTCTCGGCCGCATGTCCTTTGTCACGGCCGGTGGCGTCGTTTATTACATTGTCGTCGTTATAGTGCTGTGGCTCAAACTCAACACCAACGACCTGAAATTGTTTACGGCGGCAATAGTTGCTGTCTTCCTGGCGGTGCCGTATCTGCGCGGCAAATCAAAGAGTTCGTTCGCGGCGCTCGCGAAGAAGAGAGGCAAAAAGAATGCTTGACATAGATAACATCTCCAAGACTTTCAATCCCGGGACCATTAACGAAAAGCTGGCACTGTGCGAGCTGAGCCTGCACTTGAACAAGGGCGACTTTGTCACCGTTGTCGGCGGTAACGGCGCCGGCAAGTCGACAATGCTTAACGCTGTGGCCGGCACCTGGCCGGTCGACAGCGGCCGCATATGCATAGACGGCGTCGACGTTACGGCGCTGCCGGAATATCGCCGCGCCGCATATATAGGCCGCGTGTTTCAAGACCCGATGATGGGAACTGCGCCGACAATGCAGCTGGAGGAAAATTTGGCGCTCGCTTACCGCCGCGGACAAAAACGCGGCCTGCACTGGGGCGTAACTGCGAGCGAGCGGGAACTGTTCTGCGACAAACTGCACGAGCTGGGCCTGGGACTTGAGGACCGCATGAAAGTCAAAGCCGGCCTGCTGTCCGGCGGCCAGCGTCAGGCGCTGACTCTTTTAATGGCGGCGCTGCAGGAGCCGAAGCTGCTGCTGCTGGACGAGCACACCGCCGCACTTGACCCCACTACCGCAGCCAAAGTGCTGGAACTGTCCGAGCAGATAATAGCCGACGGCAATTTGACGGCGCTGATGATAACCCACAATATGAAAGACGCCATCCGCCACGGCAACCGGCTGATTATGATGAACGAGGGACGCATAATTCTCGACATCTGCGGCGAGGAAAAGTCGCGCCTTACCAAGGCCGACTTGCTGGAAAAGTTTGCCGAAGTTGCCGGAGTGCAGGAAGAGAGCGACCAGGTATTGCTTTCCTGAACCCGAGCGAAAAAGACAGCGGGGAGTCACCGATTGGTGACTCCCCGCTTTTTTCCTGCGGCGCTATATTACCGACAAAGCAGATATTACGTTCATAAGTGCGTGCAGCGCCCAGCTGGGAAATATTGAACCGGCGGATTTTTTTTCGTTGAGCCAGCCCTGGAAATAACCCATAGCCGCCGGCAAAAGAGTCAGCAATACGCACACTGACCATTTGCCCGACGCGACGCCGAAAGGAACGCCGTGCAGCAGCCCAAAGAGAAGGGATTGAATTATATTTCCCGCGCTGAAACCCAGTCGCGCGCTCAAGCGCTTGCAGAGAAAACCGCGAAAAAATATTTCTTCCGACAAACTGGTTTGAATTACGGCGTACAACAATACCGACGGGACGGCAGCAAGGCCCCCGTTCGAAAACTGACTCGTCGCAGTTGTAGTGCCGGCGGCCGACGAGGTCATAATCAGAAACATTGCGGCTATGTATACGCCGGCTGCACCGACAACGGCGGCAAACAGCTTTAACCTTGAACCGCAGAAAACCGGTTTTTTCAAACCGAGCCACTTAAAAAAATTTGTGTTTCGCGCAGTCGCTACCCACCAGAGAAAGGGCACGAGCGAAAAAAGCAGCAGCTGTATCACGGCGGAAGACAGCAGCGAGATAAAATTTGACATGGCTTTTCCTTTCGCGTTTTGTAAGAGCGAAATTTATTGAAATGAGTTTGCGAGCGCTTGCATCTTTTCGCGCTGCTCTGACAGCAGCGCTTGAGCGGCGCCGATTTCTATTTGTTCAAAACGGACTTTGTCGCCCGGCGCGCACTGGGCGGCGCGGGGAATTTCCACGCTGACGACGCAGGCGATTTTCGGATAGCCGCCGGTCGTCTGGCAGTCGGCGAGCAACAGTACCGGCTGGCCGTCGCCCGGCACTTGTACTGCTCCCGCGCACACGGCGTCGGAAACAATGTTGCCGCCGCCGGCGGGTTTCAGCGCTGCGCCGCGCAGCCGGCAGCCCATGCGGTCGCTGCTCGCGCTCAGAGTGTACTGTGTGGTGAAAAAACTGCGGTAATCGGCGGCGGAAAAACAGTCGCTTTGCGGTCCGGCAATGGCGCGCAGCGTGGCGACACCGGCAAAACAGTTCTCCGGTGCGCGGCGGCCGAGCAGAGCGCCCGGGAGAGTCGCGGCACCGGCAAGTTGCAGCCGGTCGCCGGCGGCGAGCGCGCGGCCGTTATAGCCGCCGAAGGCGGCGGCAAGACAGGTACTGCGGCTGCCCATAACCATCGGCACGTCTATGCCGCCGGCAAAGGCGATATAGGCGCGGCAGCCGCTGCGGCGCGCCGCAAAGGCGAGAATGTCGCCGCGCCGGGCCAAATTGCAGCGGTAAAGCGGCAGCTCGGCGCCGTTAAGCTGCGCGCCGAGGTCGGCACCGGTAACCGCGAAGGCGCATTCGGCGGTAAATTCGAGCGCGGGCCCGAGCAGAGTCGCCTCTAACGCTGCGGCGCCGGCGTTATTGCCGACGAGCAGATTTGCTGTGACGTATGAGCGCTGGTCGGCGGCGCCGCCGAGTGGCACGCCGAGACTGCGAAAACTGCGACGGCCGGCGTCCTGTACAGTGGTGAGCAGCCCGGGGCTGAGCACGCGAATGGCAGTGTTTTTTTTCATATTGTCCCCGCTTTTTTGCGCCGTGAAGGCGACCTGCCATCGCTGTACATTTTCTCCAAGCGGGCGAATTCCCCGCTTTCAACCGGTACAAAGCGCACGCTGTCGCCGGCGCGCAGCAGCGCCGGCGGGTCAAGACGGGCGCTGAAAAGCGGCACCGGGGTGCGGCCGATTATCTGCCAGCCGCCGGGCGAGGGCAGAGAATAGACGCCGGTCTGCATGCCGGCAATGCCGACGCTGCCGGGCGGCAAGCGCCGGCGCGGCGTCGCGAGGCGCGGCGTTTGCAAGCGCGCGTCCATGTCGCCGAGATATGGGAACCCCGGCAGGAAGCCGAGCATGTAAACGGGGTATTCGCGCGCGGAATGCAGCGCAATTACTTCTTCTTTGCTTAAATGGCAGTGAGCCGCCACATTGCCGAGGTCGGGACCGGCGGCGCCGCCGTATAGGACTGGCAATTCTACCGTGCGGCCGCGGGGTAAATCAGCCGCGGCCGCGGTCTGTTCCAGCAGCGGCCACAGCAGCGCGCGCAGCTGTTCAAAGTTGAGCAGCAGCGGGTCGTAATATATGCACAGCGAGCGGTAGGTGGGCACGCTCTCAATTATGCCCGGCTCGTGCAGCGCTGTCAGAGAGCGCTGTAAGGAAAGCACCCGGGCGTTGAGCGCCGGGTCGACGCTGTTGCCGAATTCGATGCTTACGGCGCTGTCGCCGCACAGCAGCAGTGCCGCGCCGCCGAACAGTTCAAATTCCCGGCTCATACTATTTCGCTGAGCGCGCAAATGCGGATATTGGCGGCACTGAGTTTTTGCCGCAGCAAAGCGGCAAATTGGACGGCGCCGGCGCTGTCGCCATGCACGCACACCGTGTCGGCACGCAGTGGAATTTCGCGTCCGCTCAGTGAGCGCACGCAACCGCAGCGCACCATATTAACCACCCGCTCGGCGGCGGCGGCAGCGTCAACGAGCACCGCGCCGGGCTCGCCGCGCGGCACCAGCGTGCCGTCGTCGCGGTAAGCGCGGTCGGAAAAGACCTCGCTTGCACAGCGCAAACCGGTTTCGGCGGCGGCTTGAACCATGCAGCTGCCGGCCAGGGCGACGAAGATAATATCCTTGTCCACTGCACGCGCGGCGCGGCACAGCGCGCGCGCCAATTCTATGTCGCGCGCGGCGGTGTTATACAGCGCGCCGTGCGGCTTTACGTGGGTGATTTTTGTTCCGGCGGCAGCGGCAAAAGCAGCGAGCGCGCCGAGCTGGTATATCATCAGCGCCTCGGCGTCGGCTGTGCTGAGCTTGACGGCGCGACGGCCGAAACCCTCAAGGTCCCGGTAGCCGGGGTGGGCGCCGCAGGCGACGCCGTGCGAGCGAGCCAGCGCGACGGTGCGGCGCATTACCGCCGGGTCGCCGGCGTGAAAGCCGCAAGCGATATTTGCCGAGCTGATTTGGCGCAGCAGCTGACTGTCATTGCCCAGCGTATAGGCGCCGAAACTTTCGCCGAGGTCGGCGTTGATGTCGATTTTATTCATTTACAAATTCGGGCGGTGTTAACCGCGCCCCTTTCGTGTTGTTTGCTCGGCGATGACGACGCTGCAATCAGGTCATGTCGTTTATTCGGGTAAGCGCCTGCGCGGCGTCTTTTTCCAGCAGCGGGCGCATGGAATTGGGACGCGACGAAAAATCTGCCCGGCGCAGCGCCGCGGTTATTTCTGCGCGCAGCTGCGGCTTTGCCGCGGCGAGCACCGGCAGCGAGGCAAGACACCGCCGCGCGGTTATTGGTTTTTCATCATTTATGTGGTTGAGATAATCACCGACGAAACTGTCTATTTCGCCGCGGCTGTCCCAGCGCGCGGCGGCGGCGAGTAATTCCAGCGCGCGGTTGCGCACCAGCGAATTTTTGCTCGCGAGCATTTCGCGCAGCTCGCCAATATGCTCGCCGAGCTGCGCAAAGTCGCCGCTGTTGTCGCGCAGCTCGCGCATGGCGTCGCAGGCACTGCGCGCGTCACCGAAACGCACCCGGTCGTAAAGCTCCCGAAAATCTGCCATTGTTCCGCCTCCTATACAACTATAATACGATTTTATCTTTTATCTGCCGCGCTTTCAACTGTGCCGGCAAAAAAACGTCGCCGCGGTTGCTATTTAGGGGCGTTTTGTTATATGATTATATCAATATTCTTTTTTTGAAAGCGATGTGAGAACAATGACCGACGAAAAGCTGAAGGTGACTTTGGGCGGACTGCCGCAAAAGATTCACATCAAGACCGACGACGAGACAAAGCCGGTGCTGCTGTTTTTGCACGGCGGTCCGGGTGTGTGCAACCGGCACACGGTAATGAGCGACCATGCGGACTTGCTGGACACGTTTACGCTGGTGGCCTGGGACCAGCGCGGCAGCGGCGGCTCGTACAAGGGTGCGGCGGAAAATACGCTTACGGTCGAGCGGCTGTGCGACGACGCGCACGAGCTGGTGCTGTGGCTGTGCAAACGTTTTTCAAAGGACAAAATATTTATTATCGGCGGCAGCTGGGGTTCGGAACTCGGCACCTGGCTCGCCTACCGCTATCCCGAACACATCGCCGCCTACGTCGGCTTCGGGCAGGTAGTAAACGGCGCCGAAAACGAGCGCATCAGCTACGAATTTTCGCTCGCCGCCGCCGAGAATGCGCGCGACGAAAAGAGCATTGCCGTCTTGAAGCGCGTCGGACCTCCGGAAAAGGGCGTCTACAAGGGAGGCTTCGACGGCTTGATGGCGCAGCGCCGCGTGATGATGAAGTACGGTGGTTACTCGCAGAACAAGAAAAAGCGCAGCTATTTCAGTTCCATGGTTGTGCCGATGGTGCGTTCGGGCGAGTACACGCTCGCAGATTTTATCGGCGTCGCCAAGGGATATAAATATGTGCTGCGCGCAATGTGGCCCGAGGTGGGCGGCACCGACTTGAAGGCAAGCTGTCCCGAGTTCAAGGTGCCCTATTTTATATTTGACGGCCGACTGGACATGAATACCCCGGCAGAGCTTGTCGAGGACTATTTTGACGCCATCAAAGCCCCCAAGAAGGAGCTTATCTGGTTCGACCGCTCCGGTCACAATCCCATGGGTGACGAGCCGGATAAATTCAAAAAACTGCTGCGCGAGCGGCTTACGGATATTGCTAAAGAGGAGAAAAACGTATGAAAGACACGAACGGCGCTATTCCGCGCCTGAAAATGAGCGAGAAACTGGGCTTCTTCGGCTTTTCGACGGCCAGCAACGTCGTCTACCAGTTTAAGAGCCTCTACTACTTGTTCTTTTTGACGAATGTACTGAAAATAAACGTTCTTGCCGCCGGCACAATACTGACCATCGGCACGGTGTGGGACGCCGTTAACGACCCGATGATTGGCTTTTGGGCGGTAAACCACAAATTCCGCTCCGGTGAAAAGGTGCGCCCGTTCGCGCTGTGGTACTCGCTGCCGTGGGCGGCGACTGTGGTGCTGCTGTTTTGTGATTTCAACGTCAGCGAGCGGATGACGATATACCTGTCGATTGCCATATACGTCGTCTTCGAACTTTTCAACACCTTCGTCGCCATTCCCTACAACAGCATGGGGTCGCTGGCAACGAATGTCGACGCCGACCGGCGCTCAATAAACGTTTTTCGCAATCTCGGCGGCTGCCTGGGTTCCGGCATTGGAGCCGTAGCCTGCCTGCCGCTGCTCAAGCTTTTCGGCGCGTTGGACGACAAGGGAAACCTTATTGACAGCACCAGCGCTCGCGGCTTTTTGCTCGCCGCGGTGGTGATGGGCTGCGTCTGCGTCGTCGGCTGCCTGTCGCACTACTTTACGACAAAAGAGCGAGTTAAGCCCATTGCCGAGGATGAGCCCAAGCTGAAAGTCGGCGAGGTGGCGCGGATGCTTTTCCACAGCCGCAGCTGGATAATGAACACCCTGTACATAATTTTTTACGGCGTCAACAATCTGCTGCTGATGAGCTGTGTGACCTACTATGCGACATATATTATCGGCAGCACCGCCGCGGCGACTACCATACAGGCGGTATACCTGGTCGTGTCGATAGCGGCCTCGTTCGCTGTCGCCCCGATAGATAAGGCCATCGGCCGCAAAAAGACGATGATACTCGGGGCGCTGGTGCTTATTCTGGGCAAAATTTGGTTTGTGCTCCAACCCTATTCCATGGGCGCAATTTACGTCAACGCCATCAGCGTCGGCATTGGCGCGACAATCGCTTTCGTAATGTTTAATACCAACCGCAACAACATTGTCGACATAATTGAATGGCGCGACGGTCGCCGGCTTGACAGCCTTGTTTCCACTGCCGACAACCTGGCGAGCAAGTTGGCGGTTGCCGGCGCGACACAGCTTATTGCGGTGTCAATGTCCATTGCCGGTTTCGACGCCGAGTTGGTCTCGCAGCCGGCGCAGACGCTGAGCACAATCAACGCGCTGCTGGGCTGGGTACCGATGCTGGTCGCCGTTGGTATGCTGGTCGTCGTTTGCTTTTTGAATGTTGAGGACGATTTGAAACGCGTCAATGACGAAAAGGCAGCACGCGCCTAAAACATAAATTCAGTAGAAATACCGGCCGCAGTTACGACAGCTGCGGCCGGTATTTTTGTTGTGCTTCAGTGCAGAACCGCTCGCCGTGCGGGTGAAAATATGCGCTCAGTGGAATACAGGAGCACAGGCGCGAAGCTCAAAGAGTCAAAAGCTTCTCTTGTCGTAAAGGGGTAAGGGGGCGTATCGGAACATTACATTAGGGTCTTTAGGCGCCGGCAGTGTTTTTGTTTTACAATACCAGCTTGGCACGCGGCGCGTTTTCGCTAAGGTAAGCGAGGTAGCGCTGACGCTTTTCGAATGATTCGCTCTTAAAGCGGCGCGCCTGTCCCGGGCAGCGGGAGATGCAGCGCGCGCACATTAAGCAGCGCAGTGTGTCGCTTTCTGCGACGTCGTGGGGATTAATTGCGCCCACAGGGCATTCGTGCGCGCAAAGGCCGCAGCGCTTGCAGGCCTTGGCGTCAAGTTCTATTTCACAGCCGGGCATATAGGGCAGCCCGCGCGGCGCGAAGGGGGCAAGGTGTATCTCCGCCGGGACACCGCTTTGCAGCTTTTGCTGCAGCTTTGTGCCGTACTCACCTGCGGCGCGCAGGTCGTCGGCGTCGGGACGGCCGTGGTAAAAGGGCGCAGCGAGAGCGTGTGCCGAGCAGAAAACGGCTGCGCCTATCACCGAAAAACCGGCGTCTCGGGCAAGCGACGCGAGTTCCTCAGCCGCCATGCCGACATCCTCGCCGCCGCAATTGACCAGCAGCGCGCAGGGAGCGCCGTTGCCGGCGACAAGGCGAAAATATTCGCTGACCGGTTCGGGAATGCGGCCGTAGTAAACGGGACTCGCGAGCAAAACAAATTCATCCGGCCCGCTCTGGTAAGCGGCGCGGCGGTTGTCGGGCTTTGTCAGGTCCATACCCATGCAGTCGGCACTGCCGACGCCGACCGCGGCGGCCTCGACAAGCTGCGCGGTGCTGCCACAGGGGCTGAAAAACAAATAACGAGTTTTCATCTTTCCAGGCCTCCGAGATTGAAGGAGTCGATGATTTGAGCGACGCTCGGCAGGTCGCTTGCCGAGCGGGCGTAGTGCGCCATAGTCAGGCGGTTGAGCGTGTTGACGCAGAAAACGGCGGGCAGTACCAGCGGGTCGCCTTCGGCGACGCCGGGGCGCAGGTTGGATTCCTCTATAAGCATAAGGTCGTCAGCTTCGCGCTCGCTGACCAGCTGGTGCTTGCTGACGGCGCGGCCGACACGGTACTCGGCAAAGCTGCGCGCGTAGGGGTCGCAGAGAATTTCAAATTTTACGGCGCCGCGGTTGAGCCGCGCCTCGACAGAGGTGGGTGAGTTTTGGGTGACGACCACCAGACGAATTTTATTGGCGGTGAATTTTTCGTATTCGCTGGAAAGCCGGGCAAGGAACAGCTGTGTAAAGGGACAGCCGACATGGCGCGCAAAGACTATGACCTTTTTTTTTGCGTCGGCGTCGACCCGGCGCTCACCGTGCCAGGCACTGTTGAGGGCGAAAGCGGGCATTGCGTCGCCGCGGTGCAGCCGCAGCAGCTGGTTTGAAAGGGCGTCTGCCAGCCGGCGCACATTGGCGGTGGGACAAGCGAGGTTGGCGCGCAGGAAACCGGCGCCCTCGTTACCGAAAATGTCGCCGGCCTCTACGTGCAGCGACTGGTAGTCAAAAAGGTCCTCTTCAAGCGCCTTGGTGTTGCGGGTGTACTCGCTGACGTCTATCCACGCAAGATACGTCGCTTGTGGGCGCACCAGTTTTGCTTTGGGCAAAACGCGGGCGAGGTAGGCGTCAAGAAATTCAAAATTGTTGTCTATGTACGCGGCAACCTGGGCGCGCCAGTCGTCACAATCGCGAAAGGCGGCGCGCACGGCGGCGGCGGTGACGGGGTTAATGCAATTGTCGCAGTCGTGTGCCAAACGCTCGCGCAGCGCCGGTGAGCGCACCACAAGGTGGCTGCAGGCAAAACCGGGAATGTTAAAGGTCTTGCTGGGTGCCGTGCAGGTGATTATATTGTCGGCGTTCGGAAACAGCGATTGCAGCACAATATGTTTTTCGCCGAATCTGGCGAGGTCGCAGTGAATTTCGTCACTGACTATTATTACGTTGTTGCGCGTGCAGATGTCGTAAACGCGGCTGAGCTCTTCGCGAGTCCAGGCGCGGCCGACGGGGTTGTGCGGTGAGCACAGCACCATCATAGTAGTGGAATTTTTTGCGGCTTTTTTTTCGAGGTCGGCAAAATCCATTGTATAGTTGCCGTCGGAATAGACAAGCGCGTTGTTGCAAACGGTGCGTTTTGTCGCTTTTATTACGTCGGTAAACGGATAGTAGACCGGTCTTTGGATGATTATTCCCTCACCCTGGCGGGTGAGATTGTTAATGGCAATTTCAATGCCGGGGACGACTCCGTTGGTGAGAAGGACGTCGCGCGAATTTATGTACCAGTTGTAGTTGCGGCGGTAATAATCGCAAAGGTCGCGAAAATAGCCGGGCGTCAACCGCGGATCGGTGTAGCCGAAAATGCGCGTGTCGGCGGCGGCGCGCGCCGCGTCGAGAAGCGGCTGGGGGCAGGAAAAGTCCATGTCGGCAACCCACATGCTCGCCGAGTTGGCCGGGTGGCGGCGGCCGTGGTAAAGAGAGTCGTATTTTATTGAGCCGGTACCGAAGCGGTCGATATGTTCGTCAAGCTGGTATTTCAAATCGGTTCACCCCGCATTTTGCCATTTTGTAAGTTCATTTTACTACATATTGTATATATTGACAATATATTATCGGCGAAGAAAAAGCAAGTAAGCTGAAAAAACAGCGAGACTGCAAAAATATCCCGCCGCTACGTTTGCGGCGGGATTACGGTCGGGGTTGCGTCGCACCGCTCAGCGGTGCAGTTCGTGGTATTTTGCGGTGTATTCCTCGCGGGTCATTATGCCGGCGTCGTACAGCGCGCGCAGGTCCTCAAGCTTACGCTCCACGTCGCCGACCGGCGACGTGGTGACGCGGCCGTGCGCGGCGGGCGTGTAGCTGCCGCGCCGGTCGCTGTAGGACGAAAAATCGGTATAGTCGCTTTTGCTGCGGTATTCCGGCCGCGCATCCGCGCCGGCAGAGTTTTTGAGCCGGCGAATCAGCATCAGCAGCACGCACAAGGCGACCGCTACAATGGCAAGCGGCGCAATGAACGGCAGGAACGCCGGGTCAATTACACCGCGCTGCGCCAGCGTTTCAAGTGTAGAGGAAAGAAAAATTATTGCTATAATTTTTGCAATGAAGCTGCCGGGACCGGAGGAATTTTTCATATGATGACCTCACATCGATTCTGGGGCGTCTATTTTCAGCAAAGACAGACAGTTGCGCAGCGCCTGCGCCGCGGCGTCGCACAGCAAAATACGCGGGTAGCGCAGCGACTCCTCGCTGTCCATGACCCGACAGGCATTATAGAAACGATGGAAATCGCCCGCGAGGTCGATGGCATAGCGGGTGACGCGCGTGGGGTTGCGCTCCGCGGCAGCGGCGACTATCTCGCCCGGCAACAGCGCCAGACGGCGGATGAGTGCGCGCTCCTCGGCGGTGCTGAGCAGCCGCAAGTCGCATTCCGACGGGCTTTTTTGCTCTATGCCGGCTTGCTGCAGCGAACGCAGTATACTGCAAATGCGCGCGTGCGCGTACTGGACATAATACACGGGGTTCTCGCTCGACTGCTTGACGGCGAGGTCAAGGTCAAACTCCATTTGGGAATTGGGCTCGTGCAGGTTGAAGAAAAAGCGGGCGGCGTCGACAGGCAGCTCGTCAAGCAGGTCGACGAGAGCTATGGCCTTGCCGGTGCGCTTGCTCATACGCACCTGCTCGCCGTCGCGAACCAGCCGTACCAGCTGCATAAGGATTACTTCCATGCGCTGTCCGTCCAGCCCCAGCGCGTCGATTGCGCCGCGCAGACGGGCGACGTGGGCGTGGTGGTCGGCGCCCCAGATGTTTATTGAGATGTCGAAACCGCGGATTTTCAGTTTGTTGTAGTGGTAGGCGATGTCGGCGGCGAAGTAGGTGGGTATGCCGTTGTTGCGCACCAGAACTTCGTCCTTGCGCTCGCTGCCGTCCTCGGGTTCGGGGGCGCGGTACCACAGCGCGCCGTCTTTTTCGTAGGTGCGGCCGTTTTTGCGCAGTGTGTCTATGGCGGCGGTGACGGCGCCGCTTTCATGCAGTGTACTTTCGCGGAACCAGACGTCGTAGATTATCCGGTAGCGCTTCAAGTCGCGCTCAAGTCCGCTGATGTTCAGCGGCAGCGCGTAGTCTACCAGCGCCTGCTTGCGCTGTTGTGAGTCGAGCGCGACGAGCGAGTCGCCGTGCATTTCCGCGTACTTTTTGGCGTGGGCGGTAATGTCGTCGCCCTGGTAGCCGTCCGCCGGCATGGGAAAGTCGGGGTCGAAAAGCTGCATGTAGCGCGCCTCAAGCGAGACGCCGAATTTCTCTATCTGGTTGCCGGCGTCGTTAATGTAAAACTCGCGGGTAACGTCGTAGCCGGCAGCCTCCAGCACCGCGGCAAGACAGTCGCCGAGCGCACCGCCGCGCGCGTTTCCAATGTGCATCGGTCCGGTGGGGTTAGCGGAAACAAACTCAACATTTATTTTTTTGCCGCGGCCGTGTTCGGTGCGGCCGTAAGCGTCGCCGTGCTCAAGGACGTCGCCGACTATGCCGGCGTAAAAGCCGCTGCCGAGAAAGAAATTGAGAAAACCGGGGCCGGCGACCTCGCAGCGCTCAAAATCGCTGCCTTCAAGCTGCAGATGAGCGACGATAGCAGCCGCGACGTCGCGCGGTGATTTTTTGAATGTTTTTGCCGAAACGAGCGCCAGATTGGCGGCAAAATCACCGTGGCCGGTGTCAGCCGGTATTTCGACGGTAAACTCACCTATGGGCGCGTCAGGCAGTTCGCCGGCAGCGACAGCGGCTTTTGCTCCTGCGAGCACAATGTCGTGCAGCTGCGCGCGCGCGTCTGATAATCTTTCAAGCATTTTTAATTTTCTCCCGTACTGTTATCTTTATTTCGTTCTCCGCAAGCGTCGAGGCGCCGACGTCGAGAGAGTATTTTAAGCTGAGCAGACCGCCGCTCTCGTTGAGGCGGTTGATTATTTCGCTGGTGCGCACGCCGACAGTCAAGTCGCCGAAGCCGGTGTCGTAGTGGCAAAGATTGCGCGCGTCGCGCTGCAGCACCAGCTGTGAGTTGGTCGCGCCGCGCCGCGTCATTGTGACGCACCTGTCGCCTTCTATTTTCACAAGAGTGGTGTCGCCCTCGAAACCGGAGGCGGCAGACTCGTCGTAAAGAATATAGTTTTTGCCGTCGTGAATGTGGTAGCTGCCCACGGTGGACATGGAGACCTTTGAAAGTTCGCCGTCAGCGAGCTGCGAGCCGTCTATTGTGATAAGAAAACCGTCTTTCATGTTAGCTCCAGTCAAAATGCGCGGCGTCAACGTCGACGCCGAGTATGAGCCGGGCGCTGGCGGAAAACGCCGCCGCGTCGCCGGAAACGAGAAAGCGCGCGCGCAGGTTGCCGCGCGGACACTCTGCTGCCGCGAGTGCGGCGAGCGCCGCGCCCGAGTCGACGAGCGTAGCGCCGGGAAAGTAGGGCGCTATCGCCGCGCTGACCAGTGGAAAATGCGTGCAGCCGAGTATAACCGTGTCGGCGCCGAATGCGCCGGCAGAGGAGAGGTATTTTTTTGCAGCGGCGTTCACGCGCGGGCCGCTTAGCTCGCCGCTTTCTATAACCGGAACAAAGTCGGCACAGGCAAGCGGCAGTATTTCGCATTCGGGGCGCAGTTGACGCAAGCGCTGTTGAAAAGCGCCGCTGTCTATACTCGCTTGTGTTGCCAGCAGCGCAATTTTGCCGTTGCGGCTTGCGGCGGCTGCCTGTCGACAGGTGGGATCTACCGTGCCGCTGACCGGCACGCCCAGCGAGCTGAGAAATTCCGGTTCGGCGTTAGAAGTGGCGGTGCCGCAGGCTATTAGAATGCTTTGACACCCGGCGGACAAGAGCTTTTTGCAGCACTCGCGCACATAGCCGGCTATAACGCTGCCGCTGTTAACGCCGTACGGCGCGCGCGCCGTGTCGGCAAGGTAGACGACGTCGGCGTCGACGCCGGCGCGCATAAGCGCGCGCAGAGTGCTCAGTCCCCCAAGACCCGAGTCAAAAATGCCGACGGTACTCATCTGTTGCCGCGCTGCAGCGCCAGCTCGACCAGGCGGGTTATCAGCGACGTAAAGTCGACGCCCGACTCTGCCATCAGCCGCGGGTACATACTTATTGAAGTGAAGCCGGGCAGGGTGTTTATCTCGTTGATGAGCACCCGCTCGTCATCATTAGTGACGAAGAAATCGCAGCGGGCGAGTCCCGAACAGCCCAACGCCCGGTAAGCCGCTACAGCCAGCCGCCGCACCTCGGCGCTCGCCGCCGCAGAAATGGCGGCAGGCACGCGCAGACCGGTGGCGCTGGTACTGGAATACTTTTCGTCGTAGCTGTAAAAATCGCCCTGCGGCGGTAGTATCTCGCCGACGACGGAGGCGGTGCACTCGCAGTTGCCGAGCACGGCGCATTCAACCTCGTGGCCGAAAACGCATTCCTCAACGACGACCTTGCTGTCCTCGCGAAGGGCCTTTTCGACAGCGGCGCGCAGCGCGTCCTTTTGCTCAACACGCGAAACGCCGACGGAAGAACCGGCGTTGGCGGGCTTTACGAAAAGCGGCAGGCCGAGCTTTTCGACCAAGCTCTCGGCGACGGCGTCAAAATCGGCCATGTCTGCGGCGCTGAGCTGTGCCCACTTGCAGTGGGGAATGCCGTTGTAATCGAAAAGGGAGTTGGTGACGGCTTTGTCCATGCAAGCGGCAGACGCGAGCACGCCGCAGCCGACGTAGGGAAGACCGGCAAGTTCAAAAAGCCCCTGAATAGTGCCGTCCTCGCCGTTTTTGCCGTGCAGTACCGGGAAGACCACGTCGACGTCAAGCAGCTCGCAGACGCCGTCGTCGCCAATTACGCTCAGCCCGCGGCGGCTGCGGTCGGGCGCGAAAAATGCACTGCGGCAGCAGCCGCTGTCCAACCAGAGGCCGTCGCCGATATGCGACAGCTCGCCGCTGTAATAAAACCAGCGCCCGTCTTTGCTGATGCCTACAGGAATGATTTCAAAGCGTTCGCGGTCGGCGTGGTCTATTACCGACTGTGCCGAGCGCAGCGAAACGTCGTGTTCACTGGAAAAACCGCCGAAAACGACGGCAAGTTTGGTCTTTGCCATGCAGTCCTCCCGCAAATTTTATGTCAAATAAGTATACCATAATAAAAAGCCCATAGCAATTGCACGCAGCTGCAGCGGTGGATTTTTTTGCCGCGCGGCAAAAAAAAGACGCCTTAGGCGTCTAAAATATTCGACATCAGGCGCCCACCTGCGCCGGCAGAGGAAAAACGCCGGCGTTGCGCAAAACACAGTAGGCGAGCGCAACCAGAACAATGCCCAGTATGTACCAGTGAGCGCCGCGCAGTCTCACGGTCTTTTTGCGCAGCACGCTGTATATCTCGCAGCTGACGGCAGTTAGCCACAGCGCCCCGAGCATTATCGGCAGCGGGTTGAAAAGCAGCGAGCGCAAAATGCGCAAATTCAACAATGCTCCTACCGCCCGCGTGGCGCCACAGCTGATGCAGCACCAGCCTGTCGCCTCGTAAAAACCGCAGGCGGGGAAGGTGAGTCCCAATTGAAAAAAGAGCCAGGCGGCGGCGACGCAAAAAGCGCCGGCGCAAAGATGAATAACAAGCAGCGTGCCGGAAAGAACGCCGCGCCGCTGTGGCGCCGCAAAGCGAGGTGTTTTACAGAACATCAGCGCTCAGCGGTTGCACATATAAAAGCGATAGAGATAGTTTTCAAAAAAGTGCGCCATGCCCTCAAAACCGCCGGAAAAGACGATAAAAACAGTGCTCACCAGGCCAAAAGCAATACCGATACTGCCCATGACTATGCCGGCAACGGCAATGCCGGAGTTGGTGCTGCCGCGGCCGAGAATACCGAAAACCAGCGCGAGTATGCCCAGCACCAGCGTGAAAGCGGAAGTACAGCAGCACACCAGCGAGGCTATGCCGCAGCAAAGCGATGCGACTGCCATGCCGTCTTTGCCGGGGTCGCCGTCGTCCAGCGATGCGGCGCGGTTGTTGTAGGCTTGCAGCGGCGGCCTGTCGCCGCTAAGCGATGCGCCGCACTTAGTGCAAAACACGCTGCCGTCTTTATTATCGAAAGAGCATGAAGGACAAATCATTTTGTTTTATCTCCGGATAATTATTGCTTAAATTTTATAACACATACTGCGCTGTGTCAATTGTGTCGCCGGCGGCCACCCGGCGGTAGAAGGGCAGACTGCTGAGCGCGGCGTGACCCGGCTCGCCGGTGCAGTGACAAGCGGCAAGGCATTTGAGCGTGCCGCCGCGCAGATAATCCGCAGTGCGGCCGGCGGTATAGGCGTCGGCGCCGGCAAGGTGTGTGCCGCCGACAAATACGCACACCGGTTTGTGAAACCTCGCGGCGGTGTCGGTAATAATATTGACGACGCCGTTGTGGCAGCAGCCGCTCACGACGGCCAGCCGGTCGCCGCAGTCAAGCACCAGCGCTGTTTCGTCGAAAAATCCGTCAGTACATTTGCCGTGCGCGCCTATAATACAGTGGGCGGGCTCGGGCTGCTCAAGTTCATTGTTGCGGGCAAAAGCGGTGATAATATACGCGCCCGGCAGCTCGTTTACGGGCATTATATTGCTGACGTAGCGCGAGCGGATGTGGCGACGCTGCAAAAAGCGGCGGTCGACATCACTGTTTGTAATAAATACCTCTTTGCTGTCGGGGTCTGTCCAAAAGGATTTTTTTATAAATTTATCGGAAAGATACAGGGGCAGGTTGGGGTGAAGGTCAAAAAGCGCCGCGCAGCCGCCGGCGTGGTCGGTGTGGTTGTGGCTGAGTGCCGCGGCCGCGACGCCGCCGATGTCTATGCCCAGTTTTTGGGCGTTTTCCAAAAAGAGACCGTCAGCGCCGCAGTCAAAAAGCATTGCGCCGCGCGGTGAAGTTATGTACGCGCTGAAGCCGCGCTGCGCGCGCAGCCGCGAGTCGGCGGTGTTGTCGTCGACGAGAATGGTAACGGTAAAATCAGGCATTTAGGTTTCCTTTTCCGTATTTACTTAAATAATCATAATTGTAATATATTAAATGTGCTATACTTATTTTGTTAACAAAAATTGCGGCGGCGGTGTGGTATGGTATACGGCGAAACCATTATAGGCACACTGGGCGCGCGGCGCAGCCGTTTTGTCTGTGACGCGCGCGCAAACGGCAGAGCGCTGAGCGTGCACATTCGCAATACCGGCCGGCTTGAGGGACTGGTTTGTCCGGGAATGACGGCGTCAATACAGCTTTGCGGCGCAGCGCGCCAAACCGACGGCACGCTTGTGGCGGTGCGCTGCGCGGGCGTGTGGGTAAACGTCGACTCGCTTGCGCCCAATGCCGCCGTGGCCCAGGCGATAGAAAGCGGCGCGCTCGCTGTCGGCGCAAGCGAAAATTTTGCACTGCGCCGCGAGGTGCGTTTTGCAAACAGCCGTTTCGATATTATGCTCGACGAGGAGTCGCGGCGGACGTATGTTGAGGTCAAGGGTGTCACGCTGGCTCGCGGCGACAGAGCGCTTTTTCCCGACGCGCCGACGCTGCGTGGCGCCCGGCACATGCGTGAGCTGAGCGCCGCTGTCAAACAGGGAAACGGCGCGGCGGTAGTGTTTGCGGTAATGCGCGCCGACGCCGAATGCTTTGCGCCGAATGCCGCGCTCGACCCCGAATTTGCCGCGGCGCTCGGCAGCGCGGCGCGCGACGGCGTTGCGGTGCTGGCGGCGCAATTTGCGGTGGACGCGAACAGCGTTAGTTTTGAAAGGCTGCTGACAGCGGCCGTTGAATAAAGAGGTATGATGGAAAAAGAAGTTTTACAAACAGCTGTTATCATTGCCGCTGACACCGGCGAGTACGATATGGAGCGCTCGCTGGCCGAATTGGACAGGCTGGCAGACTCCGCCGGCGCTCAGGTTGTCGCGGCAGTGGTGCAAAAATTAAAGAGCGCTGACCCGGCTACCTACATCGGCTCGGGGCGGCTTGCACAAGCTGCGCAGCTGTGCGCCGACGAGGAAGCGCAGCTCGTTATTGCCGACGCCGAGCTGACCGGAGCGCAGATAAGAAATATAGAAAAAATAGTAGAAACTCCGGTAATTGACCGCACGGCGCTGATATTAGACATTTTCGCAGCCAGCGCCGTCACCGCCGAAGGCAAGCTGCAAGTGGAGCAGGCGCAACTGCGCTACCGTCTGCCGCGGCTGGCCGGCTCAAGCGAGGGGCTAACCCGCCAGGGCGGAGGCATTGGCACGCGCGGCCCGGGCGAAACAAAACTGGAAAGCGACCGGCGGCGTATTCGCGCGCGCATCTCGCGTTTGGGCGACCAGCTTGAAGAGATGTCAAAACGCCGCGAGCAGACCCGCCGCAAGCGCGCTCGCGCCGATATTCCGGTAGTGGCGCTGGTTGGCTACACCAACGCCGGCAAGTCGTCGCTGCTGAATGCGCTCACCGGCGCCGAGGTGCTCGCCGAGGACCGGCTGTTTGCCACACTTGACCCCACACTGCGGCGCTTGCAGATAGCCGACTTGCAGCAGATACTTGTCGCCGACACGGTCGGCTTCGTCAGCCGGCTGCCGCACAACCTGGTAGAGGCGTTCAAATCGACGCTTGAGGAACTAAAGTATGCCGACCTTATTCTAAAAGTAGTAGACGCCGCCGACCCGGCGTGGGAGGACCAGCTTGCAGTCACCGACGACGTAATAGCGCAGTTGGGCTGTACCGACACGCAGGCGATAACTGTCTTCAACAAAAGTGATATTGCCGCGCAGCCCATCCCGTTCGGCATAGCTGTCAGCGCCGTTACCGGCGCCGGGCTCGACGAGCTAAAAGCGCAGATTGCCCGCCGGCTGGAAGAAAGGGTGGTGCGTGGCCGGTTCCTTATTCCCTACGCACAGCTCGGCGTCTCGGCCGAAATACGCGCCGCCGGCAACGTGCACAGCGAGGAATTTGTCGACGCGGGCGCGCTGCTGACGGCAACTCTGCCGCGCAGCGCTTACGACCGCTATACGAAATACTTGTTTGACGAGGACGGTGCGCAATGAAACTGCCGGCGGTAACAAGCGCCGCAAGGCTGGAAAAGTTGGTCGACGAAATAGGTTTTCTGCCTTTTTTTCGCTGCGGTATAGCCGGCTTTTCTCTGGAAGAATGTACGCCGGCGCGGCTTTGGTTCGTCGACGGCGTCGACGGCCCGTGGGAATGGCGCGAGCAGTGCGCCGCCGCGGCCAATATTGTCTACGCCAAGCTGCTGCACGGACGGGCGTGCTTTGTCAGCCGCGACTGGTACGCCCGGCTTGCCAACTGGCGCCGCGACGGCTACGATTTTGACGCGCGCTGGGAGGACGGGCTGGCGACGCACCGCTGCAAGCAGATAATTGACACGCTGAGCAGCAGTGGACCGCTGCTGTCCAACGAACTGCGCGCCGCGGTCGATTTTTCCAAGGGCTTTGACACAGCGCTGACAACTTTACAGATGCAGACCTACATTGTGCCCAAGTGCTTCGAATACAAGCGCGACCGAAACGGAGTTTGCTACGGCTGGGGCGTGGCGCGCTGGGCGCTTAGTGAACAGGTGTACGGCGAGCTGCCGCGCAGCGGTTACGACACCGAACCGCGGCAGTCGCTGTTGCTGATAATAGACCATGTCTGCGCGCTTGTCGGCGAATCGTCGCGGCAGCAGGTAGAAAAATTGATGAGGTGAGAATATGGATGATCTGTTCGAACTGAACCCGGCTAAACTCGGCTTCGGACTGATGCGCTTGCCGCAGAAAGACGCGGAGATAGACAAACAGCAGTTATGCGAAATGGTCGACTGCTTTCTTGACGGCGGCTTTACCTATTTTGACGTCGCCTACAACTACCACGGCGGCGCTGCCGAAAGTGCTGCCGGCGAGTGTTTGGTAGCGCGCCGCGCGCGCGACAGTTTTACCCTCGCCACCAAACTGCCAATGTGGATGGTCGAGCAAAAAGAGGACATGCAGCGCATTTTTACGCAACAGCTGCAGCGCACCGGCGCCGGATATTTCGATTTTTATCTGCTGCATTCGCTGACACAAAAGAACGTCGAGCTTGCCGACAGTTACGGCGCTTGGGACTTTGTGCGCAAATTGCGCGACAGCGGCGCGGCGCGTCACATCGGATTTTCGTTTCACGACTCACCGCAGCTGCTGGAAAAGCTGCTCACAGAGCACCCGGAGTTCGAATTCGTACAGCTGCAAATAAACTATGCCGACTGGGACAACCCCGACGTGCGCGCGCGCGAATGTTACGAGACGGCGCGGCGCTTCGGCAAGCCGGTATCTATTATGGAGCCGATAAAGGGCGGCGCGCTCACCGAGCTGGCGCCGGCGGCCCGCAGCGCGCTGCAAGAGGCCGACAAAAGCGCCACCGCCGCCGAGTGGGCGCTGCGCTTCGTTTTTTCGCTGGACGGTGTGTTCGCTGTACTCAGCGGCATGAGCAATCTGCAGCAGCTGCGCGAGAACATCTGCACCGTGCAGGACATGAAGCCGCTCGACGATGCCGGGCGCAAAGCGATAGAGCAAGCGGTAAGAGAGTTGGAAAAGCTGCCGACAATACCCTGTACCCGCTGCGGCTACTGCCAAAGCGGCTGCCCGCAGGGCATACCAATCCCGACCTTCTTCACTATAATGAACAACTACACCCGTTTTAATTTTCTGCCGCCGGTAGAGTCTTCGTATAAAGCCAATGCGGAAAAATACCGCGTTTGCGCCGGCGATTGCATTGCCTGCGGCCAGTGCGAGTCGGTCTGTCCGCAGCACATAGACATTATTGAGCGACTAAAGGAAATATCGCAGCTGTTAGATTGACTTTTTGCCTGCCGCGTCATATACTGTACAAAGTCCTGTGAGGGAGTAGTTAGCGGAATACCGCGGTAATATCAACACAATGGCGTGCCTGGCCGCGCCTGGTATTATCTGAAAAAATGAGACTCACAGACGGCGAAACAGCCGTCTGTGAGTCTTTTGTTTTTTTGCGGTGGGATAATTTGCCGTGCCGCGAAAATATTATTTATCGACGGGGTAACTACAATGGATATTTTATCGCTTATTATTTTGTCCGTAGGGTTGAGCATGGACGCTTTTGCGGTGTCGGTCTGCAAGGGACTGGCGCTGCGCCGGGTAGAACTTTCCCATATGGCGCTCGTCGGCTTGTGGTTCGGCGGCTTTCAGGCGCTGATGCCGCTGCTCGGCTACCTTTTGGGCAGCAGTTTCAGCAACAGCATAAAGAGCGTGGACCACTGGATAGCTGCCGGACTACTGGCAATAATCGGCGCAAACATGATTCGCGAGGCGCTCAAACAGGGCGACAGCTGCGACGTTGAAAGTGCCTCGCTCAGCTTTAAGAATATGTTGCTGCTGGCAATTGCCACGAGTATAGACGCGCTCGCCGTCGGCGTCAGCTTTGCCTGTCTCGACGTAAACATATGGCTTGCCGTCGGCTGCATCGGCGCTATCACCTTTGTCATTTCCGCGGACGGCGTGAAGATAGGCGGCGTGTTCGGCGCAAAATACAAGAGCAAGGCCGAGATGGCCGGCGGCGTTATTTTGATACTTATCGGGCTGCGAATATTGCTTGAGCATCTCGGCGTGATATGAATTCAACAAGCGGCGCTTTTGCTGCGACCGCATAAGGAAATACAGAAAATACCCACCGAGAAGAAGTTCTTTTCGGTGGGTATTGCTTTATGTAGGATTGTGCTCATAATCTACGCTACAAATGAGAAAATGATTTTTGCCAGATTGGAAATCCGATTTATTTGGTGATTGACCCCTTAAATTGTTTATGATGCGAGATAATGTAGGGGCGAACTGTGTTCGCCCGCTTTCGTTCGGCATAATGTATATAATCATATGGATATGGTCGGGCATAATGCAGTGCTTATCAATATAGACATTTTCGTAAACGTCATTCAATTTCTGTATTTCGTTGTCAATTGGGTCCCCTATTTCGGACAATTCGTGTGTTTTGTTCGGGCGAACACAGTTCGCCCCTACATTTCACAACAACGTATTTCTATCGGCAACACAAATCGTCACTAAATATGCTCCGCATGAGGAATAATCGTACCCCGCTAATCGCATCATTTACGTTTTGGCAATTCCATGCGCTTTTACCACAAGCGCAGCATGGTCTCGTAGAGCTCAATATAGTTTTGCGCCGAGGCTTTCCAGGAAAAGTCGCAGCTCATACAGTAACGGGTCAGGTCCTGCCAGTGCTGCGGCTCGCTGTACAAGGTGCGGGCGCGCTGGATGGCGGCGAGCATTTCGTGGGCGTTGAAGTCGCTGAAGGTGAAACCGTTGCCGCTGCCCAGCGAGCAGTCGCGGATGGAATCGCGCAGACCGCCGGTCTCGCGGACTATCGGTACGGTGCCGTAGCGCAGCGCTATCATCTGGGCAAGGCCGCAGGGCTCAAAACGCGAGGGCATCAAAAACATATCGGCGCCGGCGTAGATTTTGTGCGCCAGCTCCGGCGAAAAGGCGGCGCGGAACGCGCAGCTGTCGGGGTTGGCGAGCGCAAAGTCGTTAAAGAAGCGCTCGTATTCGTACTCGCCGGTGCCGAGTACCACAAGCTGAATGTCACTGGCGATTATCTCTTTCGCCACTCGCTTTATAAGGTCTATGCCCTTGGGCGAGACCAGGCGACTGACCACGGCAAGAATCGGCCGGTCGTCGTCGGGCAGTTCCAGCAAGCTGCGCAGCTGTTTTTTGCAAGCCGCCTTGCCGGTCATGTCGGCCGCCGAATAAGCGGCGGTGAGATAGGCGTCGTGCTGCGGGTCATAGACGTCGGTATCTATGCCGTTAAGTATGCCGCACAGTTTGCTGCTGCGGGCGCGCAGCAGGTCGTCCATGCCGAACGAGCACCAGCTTTCGAGTATTTCTTCTGCGTAGCTGGGGCTTACGGTGCTGATGCGGTCGGCGTTTTCTATGCCGCCCTTCATGTAGTTGGCGCCGTTTTTGCAAATAAGCGTGTCGGCCCACTTGCCCTCTACGCCGACGACGTCGGGAATAATATAGGGGTCGTACTGACCCTGGTATTGAATGTTGTGGATGGTGAACAGCGTCTTGATGCTGTAAAACTTGGGATTGTCGCGGTAAAAGGCGTTAATATAGACGTTTACGAGTGCGCTTTGCCAGTCGTTGGTGTGAATAATTTCCGGCGCGAAGCTGATGTGCTCAAGCATGTGCAGCACCGCGCGCGAGAAAAAGGCGTAGCGCTCGCCGTCGTCGTAAAAGCCGTACAGACCGTGGCGCTTAAAGTAATATTCGTTGTCGAGAAAATAGTACACGACCCCGCCGTGGTTAAGCGAATAAACTCCGCAGTACTGGCTGCGCCAGGCGAGCGGTACGTAGAAGCTGCAGACGAATTTCATCTGTTCGCGGTATTGCTCGGGAATGTCGCCGTACAGCGGCATAACGACGCGGCAGGCGACTTTCTTTTGCCGCAGCGCTTTGGGCAGCGCGGCGGAGACGTCGCCGAGACCGCCGGACACGGAAAACGGATAGGCCTCACTTGTGACGAACAGAACTTTCATTACTGCGTTCCTCCTGTAATTTATTATTGCCGCTGTTCAAATAACGCTGTTTTTGTCAATGAACATTGGGTAGTTGCTGACGCCGTTGAGCGTGATGCCGGAATTTACATGGATGTTTTTGTCGCCGACGACATAGTTTACCTGCGCCTGCTCGTCTATTACCGAGTCCTGCATGATAACGCTGTTTTTTACGACGGCGCCTTTTTTAACATTGACGCCGCGGAACAACACGCAGTTTTCCACCTCGCCGTCAATCACGCAGCCGTCCGCAATGACCGAGTCGGTAACGAGCGAGTCAAGGCCGTAGCGCACCGGCGCGTCGTCGCGTACTTTGGTGCATACCGGGCGCTTTGGTACGAAAAGCTCGTCAAGCTTTTCGGGAGAAATAAGCTCAAGAGAGGCGCGGTAATAGCTGTGCAGGTCGTAAATGGGCTCGGCATAGCCGTTGTGTTCGTAGCAGCGCACTTTCAGCTCGCCGAGGTTCGCCAGCAGCACGTCGCGCTCGAAAAACACCTTCATGCGGCTCATAGCGTCGGTGACCATCTCAATTAGCTTATCGCGGCGGACAACGAAAATATTCATGCTTATCAGCGCGTCCGGCTGGATGTAATTTATGCGTATGTCGTTGACGCGGCCGTCCTCCACCGCGGTAACGGTTATACTGTTGCGGGCGATGGTTGGGTTCATCTCGTAGCGGGTGCAGACCATTGTGATGTCAAAGCCGCTTTCGGCATGGGTGTTTACAATGTGCTCGAAATCGGGGTTGCAGACCCAGTTGCAGTCGCTCATGACAACAAATTCGGCACGGCTGCGCTGCAAATAATTGAGCGCGCTGTAAAGCTGACCCACGCGGCCGTGGTGCTGCTCGGACTCGTAGGCGTAGGGCGGAAAAATTGTCAGACCGCGCTGCTTGCGGTCAAGGTCCCACGGCCGGCCGGATGAGAGATGTTCCATCAGCGACAGATAGTTGGAGCGGGTTATTACCGCTATTTCGCTGATGCCGACGTTGCTCATTGCCGACAAAGGGAAGTCGACCAGCCGGTAGCGGCCGAAAAACGGCACCGAGGCGAGCGTGCGGTTTTTGGTCAGCTCCGGAACGCCGTCCTCGTGCATGTTGGCAAAAACAAGACCCATGGTTTTCGGCTTAAGCATTCTCATCACCGCCTTTTTTAGCTCCGTAGAGCATGGCCTTCGGCGCTACGGTTTCACCCGGCGCCACGTTCACCCCGGAGCCGAGCACCGATATGCCCCACTCAGACGAGCCGAGCATATCCTCCGGCTTGCTGCCGACGGTGGCGCCGGCGCCGACACGGACATTTTCGGAAAGAATAGAGTAATATATTTTGGCGCCGCGCTCTATAACGCAGCCCGGCATAACTATACTGCCGACGACCTCGGCGTCGGCGGCGACGTCTACGCCGGCAAACAGCACCGACAAGTCGACGTGGCCGAAAATCCGGCAGCCCTCGGTAATCACCGAGTTTTGCACAAAGGCCCCGGGGGCAATGTAGTGCGGCGGCATTCCGGGGTTGCGGGAATAGACCTTCCAGTTGTCGTCCCAGATGTCGAACGGCACGTTGTTGGCGATGAGGTCCATATTGGCGTCCCACAAGCTCTCAATCGTGCCGACGTCCTTCCAGTAACCGGCAAAGCGGTAGGTAAAAAGCCGCCGTCCGTCGGCGAGCATGCCGGGGATTATGTCTTTGCCGAAATCGTGCGAGCTGTCGGCGTTGCCGCTGTCGCGCGTAAGGTATTCGCGCAGCAGTTTCCAACTGAAGATGTAAATGCCCATTGACGCGAGCGTGCTTTTGGGCTCTTTGGGCTTTTCCTCGAACTCGTAGACGCTGCCGTCCTCGCGCACGTTCATTATTCCGAAGCGGGAGGCCTCGGCCAGCGGCACTTCAATAACGGCGATAGTGCAATCGGAGTTTGACTGCTTGTGGGCGTCAAGCATTTTGGCGTAGTTCATTTTGTATATGTGGTCGCCCGAAAGAATAAGGACATATTCGGGGTCGTAAAGGTCGATAAAATTGATGTTTTGGGAGATGGCGTTGGCGGTGCCGAGATACCAGTCGCTGCCGCCGGATTTCTGGTACGGGGGCAGGATGTGGACGCCGCCGTTTTGGCGGTCAAGGTCCCACGGAGTGCCGTCGCCGATATACGCGTTGAGCTCCAGCGGCTGGTACTGGGTGAGCACACCGACGGTATCAATGCCCGAATTGATGCAGTTGCTCAGCGGGAAGTCGATAATGCGGTACTTGCCGCCAAAGGGCACTGCGGGCTTGGCAAGGTCTGCCGTCAGCGCGTACAGGCGGCTGCCTTGGCCGCCGGCGAGCAGCATGGCGATACACTCTTTTTTTACATTCATACCGGTCATCTCCTTTTATCTTTATCATCGTTCGCGCGGCGCAGAAATACGGCGCTGTTACCGCGCAGCGAGATGCTCAAAGAACAGGGGAGCTCAAGAAAAGGCTTGTCCGCAGCCGTATAATGCGCCGGTCGGCGGCCGCCGCTGCCGCCGTATTTTGCGGCGGAGGAGTCGAGCAGTACCTGCCACTTTCCCGCGCTCGGCAGACCGATAAGATAGTCGTCGCGGTCGACAGGCGAAAAATTGCAGATAACAGCCAGAGGCTCGCCACTGCTGTCAAAGCGCAAAAAGCTGAGCACGCTGCGGTCGCGGTCGCCGGCGTTTATCCAGCGAAAGCCCTGCCAGCTGCGCTCAATTTGCCAGAGCGCCGGCGTGTTTTTATAAAGCTTGTTGAGCTCGCGCATGTAGCGCTGGAAGCGGGCGTGCTTTTCGTAACCGAGCAGCAGCCAGTCCAGCTGCTTTTGGTAATCCCACTCTATAAACTGCGCAAACTCGTTGCCCATAAAGGAAAGCTTTTTGCCGGGATGCGCCGTCATATAGGCGAAAAATGCGCGCAGGCTGTCAAATTTTTCGTCGTAGCTGCCGGGCAGCTTGTTAATAAGCGAGCATTTGCCGTGCACGACCTCGTCGTGCGAAAGCGGCAGGACATAATTTTCCGAAAAAGCGTAATACATGGAGAAGGTCAGTTTTTCGTGCGCGCCGCTGCGGAACAGCGGGTCGAGCGACATGTACTCGAGCAGGTCGTTCATCCAGCCCATGTTCCACTTAAAGTTGAAGCCCAGGCCGCCCTCGTCTACAGGGCCGGTTACCAGCGGCCAGGCGGTGCTTTCCTCGGCTATCATCAGCGCGTGCGGAAAGCGGGCAAAAACGGCGGAATTTAGTTTTTGCAAAAAGGCTACTGCCGCCAGATTTTCGCGCCCGCCCCGGGAATTGGGACGCCACTCGCCGCTTTTGCGGCCGTAATCCAAATATAACATTGAGGCCACTGCGTCCACACGCAAGCCGTCGGCGTGGTAGGTGCGCAGCCAGAACAGCGCGTTGCTGATAAGGAAAGACTGCACCTCGTTGCGCGCGTAGTCAAATGTGCGCGTGCCCCACTCGCGGTGCTCCATCTGCAGCGGGTCGGCAGGCTCGTAGCAGTAGCCGCCGTCAAATTCGCAAAGGCCGAACTCGTCCTTTGGGAAGTGCGCCGGTACCCAGTCGAGAATTACGCCGATGCCGTGGCGGTGGCAGCAATCGACAAAGTACATGAAATCTTCCGGCGTGCCAAAACGTGAAGTCGGCGCGTAATAGCCGGTGACCTGGTAGCCCCAGGAACCGTCAAAGGGAAACTCGCTGACCGGCAGCAGCTCGACATGGGTGTAGCCCATATCGGCGGCGTAGGCGGGCAGCTGTTGCGCCAGCTCGCGGTAAGTCAGCGGATTGCCGTCCTCGTGCAGCCGCCACGAGCCCAGGTGGACCTCGTAAATATTCATTGGCTGCTCGTACATATCGCGGCGCGCGGCGAGGTATTTGCCGTCGCTCCATTTATAAGCACCGAGAGAATAGACCTTTGAGGCGTTGCTCGGGCGGGTCTCGAAATGAAAGCCATATGGGTCGCTTTTTGTCAGCACGCGGCCGTCGGCAGAGGTTATTTGGTATTTATAGCAGTCAAATTGTTTTGCACCGCGCTGACGGCACTCGTATATGCCGCCGTCGCTTAGCCGCTGCATTTCGCCGGCGGCGGCGTCCCAACCGTTAAAGTCGCCGATAACGCTCACGGCGGCGGCGTTGGGAGCCCAGACGCGAAAAACGGCGACATCTTCGCCGTCATCACATTCAAGATGGCAGCCGAGATAGTCGCCGGTACCGAAATTGGTACCTTGGTGAAAGTAGTAAAGCGCCAGGTCGTTGCTATGCTCACTCATGCGCGCAGTACCTTTCTCTTTGTAATTGTCGCTAAGACTCCTGTTCCGCCTGTCTATTTCTATATTTTATTGTAACAATAAAGACGGGCCTTTTCAAGGTTAATATGTGACTGCAGAAAAACCGAATAAGCATTGTCAGCGCGGCGCGGCCGGAAATTCCGGGTTCTTTTGTCCGAAACGCGCGAAAGACGACAAAATTTCGCTGTTTTTATCACAAGCAATTTAAAGAGGCGCTGTCAAGCGCGCCTGGCGCTGTTCAGAGAATATTCGCGAAAAAACCGCTGTGTTTGATTTGCGGAAAATCTCACCTCTTTTTTTTTGCTACTGACCCATTTTTGCGGCTGCTTTTTACTGCGCACAATAATACTTGCGCCGTCCCAGCCCACAGAAAATACAATTGAGTCAAATTCCTGTAATCGGCCCGCCGTGCGTTCGGCGCGCAGAATTCTTCTGCGCGGGACGCGGGCAATTATTCACCGGAATTGCGATTCGAAATACTGCGGCGGACATAGATGATTTTTCGCCTTTCATCATCAAAATAACGGTACATCCATTCCTTGGTTTCCAGTGTGCCGGCCGCCGTAACTATATCGTTGCGGTGGGTGTAGACGGGCGCGGTTTCGAGCGCGCGCAGAATGCTGTCGAGATTCATAGACGCACGGGCGCGTTCGCGCCCGGCCGGTGGGATCGCCACTTCTAAAAAGCGGCGAAGCGCGCGCGAGTAGTCGCAGGGGATGACGCCTGGAGGAAAGGCTTCCGGCGCGTCGGCGTTGATTCGCTGTACAGAACCGTCTGCCGCGTCGATTACGGCGACAAAGTCGCAGGTCATCTGCGTGCCGACATTCACAGCAGTCTGCCAGAATTTTTTCTCGCTGGCGTCAATAATGTGCAGAAATGCGACGATGCAGTCCGTTTGAGGGTTGGCGACCGTTTGGACGTTTACCGACACCCAAAGAGTCTCGCCGCTGTCGCGGTGCCACCTGAATTCTGCCTGCTCGTTGCGCTTGCCGAATTTGAAGTTGTCTTTCATGTGTGCGGGCGTCAAAAGTTGAATAAACATTCGGCGCTGGTTTTCGGGCAGATGCATGCTCTGCGCTTCGAGAGGGGCGGGGGAAAAAGTGTCTATAGAGCCGGCGCAAACATTCAAATCACTGCGGCAGTGGCTGTATTCCACGCGCATGTGTGTCAGGTCTATGCGACAGTTGAAAAGGCAGCCGCTTTCAAGGGAGCCGTACTGTCTGGAAACCTCGTCGTAACGCGCGTTGGCAAGAACGACGTCGTCGATGTTCTTTTCCACACAAATTGCCCGAACCGGAGCGCCGGCGCTGTCAAAGGTGGTGTAAAAATCGATGCGTTGGTTAGTCCAGTTCACGCCGTCGTATGCGAGCACTTTTATGTCCAGCGTCCCTTCTTTTTCGCCATTACGAATGCGCTCGTACAGCGAACGCAGCGAGCTTTCGCTGTCGGGGTGCACGTCGCCCTGGCGAATATAGTGTTCGGCCGGGTCAGGTATGCGGTAGGGCTCAAAGGGGTGGTTGTCGTTTTTTATTAGTCCCGCTATGCAGTTGGACTTAATGTCATATTCCCAATAGGAAACGTTGGCTTTGCGCAGAGCAAACAGCGTTTTTTTTCTTTCGTCGGCAACGTACCGCTGTGCCCGGCCGCGCCGGGGAGATTTGCCGCAACCGCAGTGCAGTAGCTCTATGCGCAAATTGCCGGTCGATTTCGAAACGACAGCATCGGCAGAAATATCAGCGTCGGAAAGACCGCCGGCAACGGCGCTGAGCCGAAAACAGACATAGGCAACGCCGTCGAAATCTCTCGTTTTCATGGGGGTAAAGGCAAAGCCGTGCGGCATTTGCTCTTTTACAAACGCGTTAAGCGCGCTCCCCGCGGCTTCTTTGCCGACGCAGTCTGTGTGCATTTCGGGGCAAATGAGAAGAAAGTCGTCGCTCAGCAGCGGCAAGTACGCCTCTTTGTCGTTGCTTACGCAGCAGGCCTGAAAAAATTCGCGGAGAATATTCTCGGGCAGGTCGTTCAAGGGCAGCGCCTCCTTTAACATTTTTTAGCAGGACGTGCCTCTATAATAACCCATTTTGGAGTTATTCACAACAAAAAACTGCCCTTTCTCAACAAACACCGACACGTTTTTCGCCTCTACCGGTATACTTTTGCCAAGGGGGTGAAGTCGAATGTTAATGCTGGGGACTAACTATTATTTAATGAGACTTTACAGCAAGCTTCCACGTGACATTAAGGGGCATTCCATGCGAGTCTCGGTGCTTATGCAGATAATTACCAACGGCTATATCGACCTTGGCTCAGACAAAGCCGGCGGCTTCACCGAGGAGAACAGGGAAAAGCTGACGCAATTTGCCCGGGAGGCCGGGTCCTACCACGACATCGGCAAAATATCCGTTCCGCGTCAGCTGCTTACAATGAAACGCAAGCCCACGCAAGCGGAATATGACGAAATTAAAAGACACACGCTTTATGCGCAGGAGCTGTTGGGCCCGTGCATTGGACAAATGAGCACAGAGGAGCAGCGCTATTACGGCGAAATAAAAAAAGTGTGTGTTTCCCACCACGAGCACTGGGATGGTAAGGGGTACCCGCACGGTCTTAGCGGAAAAGATATTCCCGTCTTTTCCCGAATATGCGCCGTTGCGGACACCTACGACGCCATGACGAGCCTGCGCAGTTATTCGGACCGGGCGAGCCATTCGCAGGCAGTGAGCGAAATACGCCGCTGCTCAAGCACACAGTTCGACCCTGCGCTGGTAGAGGCGTTTTTGAGTAATGCAGAGGAGATTAACCGGCTGCTGGCAGGCAAAAAGCAGTGAGCGTATTGCAAAAAGGACGTTTTTACAACACATAATTTGCTCTTTACAACATACTAACTGTTTTTATTTCGCGCGTGAAGTACGATAAAACCAGCAAAACCGACAGGGCAAAGTCAGAAAGACAAACACAACCCGGCACAGACGGAGGTGGAAAATGGACACGGGTGCACAAGAGCAGCAATGGCTGCGCTGTCCCGGCTGTGGGGCGAAGACGCGGGTGAAAATTAATTCCGATACGCGGATTGAAAATTTTCCGCTGTACTGCCCAAAATGCAGGCGAATAACAATCGTCACAATAAAAGAAGAAAATAAAATAATAATTATTGAGCCTGACGCACAGACGCAGAGCCCGCGGCACACCCGATAGCAGGGGTGCCGCGGGTTTGGCTTTTTTAGCAGTGTTTTTCATTTATGAGAGCAGCTTTCTAATAAGCGAGCTGCTTTGCGAGAAATATCTTACGAGCATTAAGGAGAAAAAAGCATGAAAAGAAAAGTGGTTGCACTGCTGGTATTGGCGGCAATGTTGCTGGCGATGCTGCCGGGTGTGACCTTTGCTGCCGGGACGGTATATCAAGTTGCCGCGACAGATACGGCGGCGACAATCGAGGGCGTCATCAACGGCACGATAACCGATGCGGCGGGTGACGCATACACGGGAATCTTTTTCCCGGCCGGAACATATACCTACAGCTTTACAAACGACATGCTTCCAAACCGCAACTTTACCTTCGAGACCGCGTCGGGAGCCGTGGTAACTGTGGACAAAGGATTCAGCTTTCCTGCCACTGCGCTTGCACAGGATGTGACGTTTCAGGGAGCCGGAAGCTTTGTTATAGACGGAACAGATTTCGGCATTTCGGGTGTGCCCACCGCCGCTGTCAATCTGCTGTTCAAGTCCGGCTCATTCTATATTAAAAACACAACGAACGCCGGGATCTATATGCAGGATGAAAATGGTGGATGGGCAAGCAGCTCGCTTTGTGTTTCCGGCGGGTATTTTGAGGTCAGCGGCTGTGCGAACACAACCGCTTGGAACGGAATTGATATTGAGGCAGGAATATTTAAGGTTTCCAACGGAGCGGAAATGGTACTGAAGGACAACAGCAATGCTAATAAATACAATCCGCCGGTACTTTTGGGTGATGCGTATTTCCAGAATGTCAATCCGATAGTCGAAGGAGCGGGAACAAAACTTTCTGTCTCGAGCAGCGTGGCATACATATCCGTTCGCCTTTCCGGGAGCAGCGTATTCACCGTTAGGGACGGCGGCATTGTGTCGGTCGTCTGTGCGGGTCCTGTTCCTGCTCCTACTGTTCGCGACATCGGTTTCTTAGGGAGTGGAACTACTGCCGGTAGTAAAATAGAGGTGCTGAGCGGTGGGAAATTAACGGTTACAAGCGCGACTGGCCAAACCCATTTAAGTGGGATTGGTCGATTGGCGTTGGTTGTGGGCGAAAACGCAGTGGTGAGTGTTTCCGGTTTTTCATGGGCGTTGGACAGTTCCATGCTCTATGCCAGTGCCAGCTCGCACGTGACCCTGGACGGAACAGTGTCCGACAACGCCTATAATGCATTATTCCCTGCCCATCAAGACGGCTCAGTTATTACCGGCGGCTCTGTTAAGGAGGACCCGAAGATAAGCATTGTCAGCGGTCAGTGGGCCATGACTGGCGCACCTCTATATTCGGTGGAAACTGCGCCGGTAAACGCGGCGGGCGAGACGCTCACGCGCTTTGACCTTGC
>CAYZIL010000012.1:0-46274 GCA_964478515.1 uncultured Faecalibacterium sp.
AATTCATTCGGGCGAACACAGTTCGCCCCTACATTTTTCCACAACAACGCATTTCTGTTGACAACACAAATCGTTACAAAATACACACCAGCGGATGAATAATCATATTCTTCTAACCGTTCTTTTTTCGCTTCGGTAATTCCATGACATCACCTCGCCAAATATAAACAATCCCACCTGCAGTTCTACGCAGAGCAAGTGGGGATTTTGCACAGCACAAATTTTCCGCCCATATATATTTCTTATGAGGCCGCCGCATTTTTTAACAGGGCGTTTTTTTTGAAGCTCAGTTGGTTTGCCGCTGCCGAAAACGCCTTCAGGCGCCGGCAGTATTCAGGTCTGATAATTCTTGCGCGTCCCGGGCGTCAGCTGTTTATCAGCCTTGCGCCTATCGACATTTTGCCGCTGTTAATCATGCTGCGGGTATATTCCAACACCCGCCCGCTGCTGTCAAGAGTCGTGTCCTCGGCGACGAATACGACGGCGTCGGCGCCGGTTGCCAACAGTTTTGACTCAACGCACTCGCCGAGCTGCAGAAAATAAAACGACTCGTCAATGCGGTTTATCTCGTAGCCCAAGCGGCGCAGCAACCCGTAAATGGAGTAAATATTGTAGTCGACTTTCGCGGCGTCGGGCGCGACGCTCAACGGAATGTAACTGTCCTGCAAAGCGACCGGCTCGCCGTTGCCGAGTCGCAGCCGCACTAGGCGAAAGACCTGCTCGTCGGCGTCAATGCCGAGAATGGCGCCGTATTTGCGGCCGGCGCGCCGCACCTGGCGGTACAGCACCCGGCTGGAGGGCTGCATTTCACTTTTGCGCAGCATGTCGTCGACGTCGTCGGCGGCGACAACGTCGTAGTCGACGCGCCGCTCGGCAATATAGGTGCCCTTGCCCTGAAACCGCACCAGCATGCCCTCGTCGCACAGCAGTGCAATGGCGCGGCGCAGCGTTTTGCGGTCAACGCCGAAATATTCGGCAAACTGCTGTTCGCTTGGCAGCCGCGAGCCGTAGCTGAGTACGTTGCCGACAATGTCGGCGCGCATGGAGTCGGCTACTTTCATGTACAGGGGCTTACTCATCAGCGGTCCCCCTTTTTAAAATGCATGCTTGCAGTGTAGACTATTCGGCGCGCCGCTGACACGGACACAAGGTATTCAACCGGTTCGGCGCCGCTGAAAAACAGATGCTTTTCGGCGACAATGGGGTCGCCCTCCGCAATGCCGAGCCACTCACTCTCTTCAAACGTGGCGCACCCGACGCTGACGGTAATGTCGGACTGGCTGATTTCGCGGCCGGTCTGGCTGGCATATATGCTCGCCGAACCGGGAGTTTCCAGCTTGGTTTCGTTCAGACGGCGCAGCTTGCCGGCGGCAAGGTAAGCGGACTCGACAGAAATGCGCTCGCCGCAGTGCGAGCGAATGCGCCGCACACAAAGAGCCTCTTTTCCCGACTGCAGCAGCAGTCTGCTGGAGACTGCTGCGTCGGGCTTCAGCCGCAGCACCGAAAGCAGCTTGTAAGTCTCGTCGCTGCTTGCGGTGCTGATAATGTCGCGGGTGACGCGCGCGCGGGCAATAAAAGTTCCCTTGCCCTGAACGTTGTCCAGCACGCCGCGCAAGCACAGCCTGCGAATGGCCGCGCGCAGTGTCATGCGGCTGACGCCGAGTTGGGCGCAGAACTCCCGCTCGGCTGGCAGCATATCGCCGCAGCCGAGCGAGCGCTCTGTAATGTACTCCTCAATGCGGTCGACCAGGCTCGGGTCGACCAGGTCACTGTACTTGCTTATGGGTCAACACTCCTGTCAGTCCGGCTGCTCGCAGGGTCCGCCGTTGAGTTTGGTCAAGTTGTGCATAATAGGCGCGGTGCTGTGGTAGAGCTCGTCGTACATGCGCTTGTATTCCTTGTAGGTCTCGTGGTTGGCGGCGTTCGGTTCTATGGTCAGACCGCTCTCAATATAGTCGGCGAGCGCGGCGTAGTCCTTAAAGTGACCACAGCCAATAGCCGCTATCATCGCGTCGCCGTAGGAGGCGCCGATAGTGACCTTGGCGGTTTTGACGGTGTGGCCGGTAATGTCGGCGATTATTTGCAGCCATTCGCGGTTTTGCGCGCCGCCGCCGACACACATGAAGTTTTTGATGGGAAGCTTGTGCTCCTCTATAATGTCGACGTGCTGGGCAATTGAGTAGCCCACGCCCTCAAGCGCGGCGCGGTAAAGGTGTTCGCGGGTGTGGCTGAGCATAAGGCCGAAGAAGGTGCCGCGCGCCTCGGCGTCGTTTATAGGTGTGCGCTCACCGACGAAGTAAGGGAGAACTATAATGCCGTCGCTGCCGGCAGGTATTGAGCCGGCGGTCTTCGCCATTGCGGCATAGGCGTTTTCGCCGCCGGCGTTCTGCGCGGCGACGTAGTCCTGGAAGAAGGTGTCGCGCACCCATTTTGTCAGCGCGCCGGCGGCGTTGGTGCCGCCGTCAACACAGCAGGTGCCGGGAATAAGGAAGTCTTCGGACCAAATGCGCTCGTCGTTGACTATTTCCTTGCAGCAATAGATGAAATAGCAAGTGGAACCCAGCTGTACCATAAAGTCGCCGGGCTGCAGCACGCCGGTGCTGATGGACTCGGCGCCGGAGTCGTCCGTGCCGGTAACGACAGGCGTGCCCTCGGCAAGGCCGGTTTCGGCGGCGGCCTTGGCGGTCACTTTGCCGACAACGTCGGTGGTCTCGCGTCCGGCTGCCAGTTGGTCGCCGCGGCAGTACAGTTCGTGCGCAAGGTCGTCGTCGACCGACAGGTCGTTGCGGTAGCAGGGTCCGAAAGAGGACAGTGCCAAATAGCGGTCAATGACGTACTCGCCGGTCAACTTGGCGGTAATATAGGAAGAAGAGGTGAGGAATTTATAGGTCTTTTCGTAGACTTCGGGCTCGTTGTTCTTTATCCAGAGTATTTTCGGCATGCAGTCAGAAGAGCACAGCTGGCGGTCGCCGAAAAGCTGTTTCATGCGCTCGGGGCCGTAGAAATTCTCCATCTGAGTCTGTTCGGCGGCGGCGCGCGCGTCTATGCCGTAAAGGATGGCCTTGCGCAGCGGCACACAGTTTTCGTCTACAGGAACAACGCAGGCATTCAGCGCGCTGACGCCCATGCACGCGACGTCGGCGTTTTTAACGCCGGAATCTTTCAGTAGCGCCTGCGACAGTTTGCAGACGTCGGCCCACCAGACCTTTTCGGCGTCGTGCTCGTAATAATTCGGTTTGGGGTTTTCCAGCCCGTGAGATGTCACTGCGGTTTGAATGATTTTGCAGTTTTCGTCTATCAGCACGCCCTTAGATTCGTTCGTGCCGACGTCGATACCCATGAAATATTTCGCCATTTTCTCCTCCGTTATCGGGGCGCTGTTTGGCTCCCGCAAATAAAAGAATTACATGAATGACCGGATAAACGATACCAGTTCCATGTATTTGCCTCTTAAATATACCACCAGACATTTGTCAAAGCAAGACCAAATACAGACAATATTGGCAAGTATTTTGTATCTTATGCCAGTTGACGACTTTGGCGTGCGCGCTATAATTAACGTAAAGAGGGACGCCGGCACTCAACGCCGGCGTGAAAGGGGCAAAAAATGGAAGACCAGGCGGGCTTGCACATTAACAAGCGAACGTTTTTTAATACTATGGCGGTACTGTTGGCGGTAATGGTCGCCGCCGGCATTCTCACCCGGGTGCTGCCGCAGGGCAGCTACGAGCGGGTGACCAGCGCGGCCGGTTACGAGACGGTCGTCGCCGGCACCTACACAACTACCGACGCGGACCCGCTGCCGATATGGCGCTGGTTCACCGCGCCCTTCGAGGTGTTCACCCAGTCGGATTCGCTGACGGCTATTGTCATAATTCTGTTTCTCATTTTTATGGGCGGCACGTTTTTGATAATTGAAAAGAGCGGCGTAATGCGCTACATAATTAACGCCGCCATTGCCCGCTTCGGCTCGCGCAAATATCTGCTTATGGCGGTCGTGTCGCTGATTTGTATGCTGATGGGCTCGGTCATCGGCATGTTTGAGGAGACCGTGGCGCTGGTGCCCATAATGGTGGCGATGGCGCTGGCACTGGGCTGGGACAGCTTCGTCGGCATAGGTATGAGCATACTTTCGGTCGGGCTCGGTTTTGCGGCCGGCACGTTTAACGCCTTTACTATCGGCATAGCGCAGGACCTGGCGGGGCTGCCGCTCTACTCAGGTCTGGGGCTGCGCGCGGTCGTGTTTGTAATAGTCTACGCCATGCTGATGCTGTTTTTGGTCAGCTATGCCAAGAAGATAGAGCGCTCGCCGGAAAAGTCGCCGCTGTACGACAGCGACAGTGCCCGCCGGGAAAAATTCGTCTATAACGACGACCCGGAGCTGCTCGGCAACAAAAAGCTGAAAAAGGCGACGGTCATCTTTTTGGGCAGCTTTGTGCTGATTTTTGTCTATGTGATTGCGGGCATGTTCGTCGGCGGCCTTTCCGACTATGTCTTGCCGGTGCAGCTGCTGCTGGTGACGGCGGGCGGCATTGTTGCCGGCGCCGTTTCGGGCTACTGCCAAAAGGGCCTGCTGCGGGACTTCTTGCACGGCTGCGTCACAATTTTGCCGGGAACGCTGTTTATAGTGCTCGCCATGAGCGCAAAACAAATACTGGTGGCGGGCGGTATTATGGACACGGTGTTGCATATCGCCGACGAGGCGATGAGCGGCGTCAACGCCTACGGCTGCGCGCTGGTAATATTTGCGTTCGTGCTGGTGCTCGAGCTGTTTATCAGCAGCGCGTCCGCCAAGGCGTTTTTGATAATGCCCGTGATAGTGCCGCTGGCGGACCTGATTGGACTGACGCGGCAAAGTGCGGTGCAGGCCTTCGTTTTCGGCGACGGTTTCACCAACATGTTCTTCCCGACCAACGCTCTGCTGCTCATAGCGCTGGGGATGATAAACGTCTCGTACGGCAAATGGTGGCGTTGGACCTGGAAGCTGCAGCTCGGTTTGCTGCTGCTCAGCGCCGCCACTATTGTGGTCTCGGTGGCGATTAATTACGGACCGTTCTAACCTACCTAAATTATACATACTGTAATTCGGCCGCGCTCACGGCGCGACCGGCCTTACTTTAGCCGCCCGACCGCAGTGCCGGGCGGCTTTTGTCATGCCGCAAAAGCGGTGAATCTGTAAGGATATAGATTGACTTGTGCATAAACAGCGGTTACAATAGTTCCGATATAAACTAAATGGTGCGGCTCTCAGCCGCCTGCATATACGGAGGTCCCAATGTTAGCAAAATTCAGTGTGCGCAAGCCGTTTACGGTGCTCGTCGCGGTCGTGCTGGTAATTGTTCTCGGCATAGTCGCGTTTACAAAAATGACGCCCGACTTGTTGCCGAGTATAGACCTGCCGTACGTCGTTATCGTTACCACTTACGCCGGCGCCACGCCGGAGGAGGTTGAGTCCAGCGTCACAAAGCCGCTTGAGCAGCAGATGGCAACGCTTGACAACATCAAAAACGTCACCTCAACCTCTGCGGAGAATTACTGTTTAATAATGTTGGAATTTTCCGACGGCGCCGACATGGATACTATCAGCGGCGACATTCGCGAAAAGATAAGCCAGGTGTCCGGCGACTGGAGCGACTATGTCGGCACGCCCTATATTTTGAAAATAAACCCCGACATGCTGCCGGTGACAGTCGCAGCGGTCAGCCGCACGGGTATGGACAACGAACAGCTCAGCAGCTTTATAAACAGCGAGCTGATGAACCGGCTTGAGGGTATAGAGGGCGTCGCGAGCATTTCGACCAGCGGCATGCTGGAAAGCAGCGTCAACGTCATACTCGACGCGGATAAGATAGCCGCTGTCAACGCCGAAATACGCGCCGCCATCGACGCGCGCATGAGCGACGCGCGCGGCGAAATAGAAAGCGGCCTGTCGCAAGTGGCGAGCGGCGAGTCGGCAATTACCGCCGGCAAGCAGGAAATAGCGGCGCGCCAGCAGCAGCTCAGCGAACAGCTTGCCGCCGCCCGTCAGCAGCTGGACGACAGCAACATCCAGCTTATAACCACAAAGCTCGACCTGCTGCAGCAGATGAGCGACATTGACGACCAGCTGGCGGGGCTCTGCGCGGTGGAGCAGCTGATGAGCGCCTACGACGCCGCTACGGCCGCCATGGAGCAAATGGTGACGGCGACCATGACAGCGCAGAGCATAGACCGCGCCGCGGCGACGGCATACTTGCAGGCTAACGACGTTGCCTACCAGACGCTGGAGTCGCAGTCGGCGCAGCTGCTCGCGCAGTTCAACGCGCTGGGAACCGGCTTTACCGCCGCCAACTGGAGCGCCGAGGTTGCGGCCGCGCGCACGCAGCTTAACACGGCCTACGCCGCGCTCGACGCCGCGCTCAGCCAACTGGAGGCGCAGCAGATAACGCTAAACCAGGCCCAGGTGACGCTGCAAGTGCAGCAATCGCAAGCGGGCTTGCAAATGAGTTCGGCGCTTAGTTCGCTACTAATAAACTCGCAGACGCTCAGCGACACCCGCGCGCAGCTGGAAAGTGCGCTCGACTCGCTTGACGGCAGCGCCGCCGACGCCTATGCCGCCGCCGACGTCAGTACGGTGCTGACTATGAGCACGGTGGCGCAAATACTGCAAGCGCAGAACTTTTCCATGCCCGCCGGCTATATCAGCGACGGCGACAGTGAATACCTGGTGCGCGTGGGCGACAAATTCAGCGACGCGGAATCTTTGGAACAGCTGGTGCTTTTTGACCCCGGGCTCGACGGCGTGGAGCCGGTGCGGCTCGGCGACGTGGCCGCGGTCTTTGTCAGCGACAACGCCGAGAGCATCTATGCCAAAATAAACGGCGAGGACGGCGTCATGCTCTCCTTTTCGAAGCAGTCCGATTATGCCACAGCCGTCACGTCGCAAAACATCGCCGACAAATTCGCGGCGCTTACTGAGGAGTACGAGGGGCTGAAGTTCACGGTTTTAATGGACCAGGGCGAGTACATTCGCATGATAGTCAACTCGGTGCTGCAAAATCTGGCCGTCGGCGCGGTGCTGGCAATAATTATATTGCTGCTGTTTTTGCGCGATTTGCGCCCAACGCTGATAACGGCGCTGAGCATTCCCATAAGCGTTACCTTTGCCATTGTACTGATGTATTTTTCCGGCGTGACGCTCAACATGATTTCGCTGTCGGGTCTGGCTGTCGGCGTCGGCATGCTGGTCGACAACTCTATAGTTGTAATTGAAAATATCTACCGGCTGCGCTCGTTAGGCGTCAGCCGCTACCGTGCCGCCGTTTCCGGCGCGGTGCAAGTGGCCGGCGCCATAACTGCCTCAACACTGACGACGGTATGCGTCTTTGCGCCCATCGTCTTTGTACAGGGGCTGACACGGCAGCTGTTTACCGACATGGCGCTGACAATAACCTACGCGCTGCTCGCAAGCTTGGCGGTCGCGCTCACGCTGGTGCCCACGGCCGGTTCCCTGCTGATAACCCGCACGAGCGAGAGAGCGCAAAAGTCGTTTGTCAGTATGCAAAAGAGCTACCGCCGCGCCGCCGAATGGGCACTTGATCACAAATTGGCAGTAATAGCGGGCGCGGTACTGCTGCTGGCAGTCTGCGCCGCCGCAGAGCTCAGCCGCGGCTTTACCTACATGCCCGACGTGCAAAGCGCGCAAATTATGGTCAGCTTGAAGACCGACGACGACACACCGCTCGAACAGACTGCCGCGACGAGCGACACGCTCAGCGAGCGAATACGCGAGATAGACGGCGTCAACACCGTCGGCGCCATGCTCAGCGGCGGCATGACGAGTATGTTCGGCCTTTCGGGAGCGCAGAGCGCCACCCAAAACGAGGTGACGATGTATGTGCTGCTCGACGACGACGCCGGGCTGAGCAGTTCGCAGGCCGTTCAGAGTATTGAGCGCGCCGCCGCCGGATTGGATTGCGAGATTGAGGTGAGCGGCTCGTCAACTATGAGCTCGTATGCCACGGCGCTGGGCGGCAGCGGCGTACAAGTAGAGCTGTACGGCGACGACCTTGACGCCATGCAGACGACAAGCGACGAGATTTCCGCACTGCTCGCAGATGTAGAGGGCGTCGGCGAGCTCAGTAGCACAGCCGAGAACGCGACGCCGGTCGTGCGTGTGAGCGTTGACAAGGACGCCGCCATGAGCGAGGGCTTGACAGTGGCGCAGGTTTATATGCAGCTGTCGGCGGCGCTGACGACCGAAAGCGACGCCACGACGCTGAGCTTGAGCGACGTGTCGCTCGACATTGTTGTCGGCAGCGACGAACAAAGCCGGCTGACGCTCGACGAGCTGCGCAACTATACGTTTAGCGTTACCGGCGCCGACGGAACGGCGCGCAGCGTGCGCCTGGGCGACATTGCCGCTGTAAGCGAGTCGAGCACTCTGAGCGCCATCAGGCGCGACAACCAGCGCCGTCAGACGACAATAACCGCCGCCGTTGCCCCCGGGTACAACGTCACGCTGGTCAGCAGCGCCGTGGAAAAGGCGCTGGCCGGCTACGAGCTGCCGGCGGGATTTACGCTGGAATTGGCGGGTGAGAGCAGCACAATAATGGACTCGCTCGGGGACTTAATGAGCATGATGCTGCTGGGCGTGGCGTTCGTCTATCTGATAATGGTGGCGCAGTTCCAGTCGCTGGTCTCGCCGCTGATAGTGATGTTCACCATCCCGCTCGCCTTTACCGGCGGGCTGCTGGCGCTGCTTGTCTGCGGTTTGGAAGTCAGCGTCATTGCGATGATTGGCTTTATAATGCTCGTGGGCATAATAGTCAACAACGGCATTGTGCTTGTCGACTGCGCCAACCGCCTGCAGACAGAACAGGGGCTCGCGCGCCGCGAGGCGGTAATAGAGGCCGGAGCCACCCGTCTGCGCCCGGTGCTGATGACGGCGCTGACCACCGTGCTCGGGCTGCTGCCGCTGGCGCTCGGTTTCGGACTGGGTTCCGATTTGATACAGCCGGTGGCGATAGTTTGCATCGGCGGTCTTTGCTACGCCACACTGATGACGCTGTTTGTCGTGCCGACGATGTATGACCTGCTTTTGCGCCGCGCCCCGCACAGCGTCAGCGACGCGGAACTGGAAATAAGCGACCTTTAAGTTTTGCCGCGTCACCGCGCGCACAACGTCGAAAATAAACGCGCCGCCCGCCGAATGTTTCGGCGGGCGGCGCTGTCTTGTTTTTCGGGGTGAGCGCGGCACTAATCGGCCGCGGTTATTTGGGCACGGCAGTATATGGCGTAGTTGTCGCTGCGGGAAATGGCAACGCTGTATTCAAGCGGCACGTCGTCGCTGGAAAAGCCGCTGCCAATAGCGTAAAACGCGCTGCTGCCGGCCTCGGTGTGGAGCAGTTCGGCCTCCTGGCGCGTCAGTGTGGTGATGGCGATGTTTTGCTGCTGGCGTGTAAAGCGCAGCCCGTACTCTTTTTCCAGCGTGCCGTAAAGAGAAGCGGTGCCGGAAAAGTCGAACTTGTCCATGCCGGGACAATAAAAGACGGGGATGTATGACGTCTCCAGCGAAATGGGCTCGCCGTTGACGGCGCGCACGCGCTGCAGCTCAAATACATTGGTGCCCAGGGAAATGTCCAGCGCGCGGGCCACCTTTATTTTTGCCTCGACCACTGAAAATTTAATTACCGCGCTGGTGGTGACAAAGCCCATACTTTTCCAGCCGGCCGAAAAACTGATAAACGTGGTGGTATCCTCGGGGAATTTTTTGGCCGCCACGAACGAGCCGCGGCCGTGCTTGGTGTATATTACATTTTCGTCGGCCATCTGCTGCAAAGCCCGGCGCAGTGAAAGGCGGTTGACGCCGAACTCCGCCGCCATGTCGCGTTCCGACGGCAGCGCGGCGCCGGCTTCGAGACCGTTTTTGGCGATGTATTCCTCTATTGCCTCGCGAATTTCTTCGCTGACAAGACCGGTGTACTTGCTCATATTTTTTACCTCACTCCGTAACTGCCGAATAGGTAAATTTTTCGCTGTTATAAAATACGCGCGCGTGTTCGACAACGCGGCCGCGGCTGTCAATGCTGTCAGAGGTGACCAGAAAGACGTGCGCGCCCTCCTCAACGCCGAGCAGCTTTGCTTGCGGGTTGCGCACGCTGACCAATTCCAGTAGCTGCGACTCGCGCACTATATTTATATTATTTTTGGCATATATGTCGTAGAGCGAATATACCTTAAGGTCATAGGAGGGAAAGTTGTCGACATAACTGTTGGGTATGTAGAGGTATTCCAGCGCATAGGGTGTGCCGTCGCCCAAGCGGGTGCGCACGCATTCAAAGACCTCGTCCTTGTCCGGAATAGAAAAGATGCCGGAAAATTTCCAGCCGGCACGGCGCACGCCCGAGTGCAGCAGCTGGTTGGTAACGGTAATGCCGCGCCCTTCGAGAAATTCGGAAAAACCGCCGATGGAGCGCATGTCCTGCACCAGCTTCGGCATGCGCACAAAGGTGCCCTTGCCCTGAATGCGCACAAGCAGCATTTCGTCAACAAGGATGTCAAGCGCCTTGCGCACGGTCATGCGGTTAATGCCGTACTGCTCGGCAATCTCCCTTTCCGAGGGGATGGAGTCGCCGAAACTGTACTCACCCTGGTTTATTTTGTCGCGCACCAGCTCGACCAGTTGCAGATATACCGGCTGATTCACACTCATAAACTCACCTTAAATGGTTGTCGGTGTCACTCGGTTTGTTGTGATACCACCGTTTTCAAACAAGCGGTGGTATGCACACGGCGGGAAAAGCGGGGGACGTAAAATATGTATTGATTCTTATTATATAATAAAAAGCGCCGGTTGTCTACATTGCTGAAATGCGACTGGTATATAATAATGCCGTTTTTTTAATTAGATGAGTATACCACCCGTGCGCGACGGCGGCGGTGGTATGCTAAACCTTGAATATAATGTGTAAAAATCTTTCGGATAATTGGGCAATTTGCTATAAAACGACGAAGAAAATTGATGGCATATCCCAAATTGACGCGGCATTGTCAGAGTGGTATAGTTAAATCAGCGGTGGTGTACCGTTAATTTTGTGATGGAGATAACAATGCATAAACTCAACAGTGAAAAGTACCTGCAAGTGGGCCACGGTTCCGTGGCGTTGAAAGACCGAATTGACGAGGTTAGCAAAGCGGTCAGCAAGCGCGGCTACGACAATATATTTCTCGTCGGCAGCGGCGGCTCGGCATATATGTTCGACCCGTACGAGTATTATTTGCGCACCGAGTCGACTATACCGGCTTATTTGTGCGTCGCGAGCGAACTTATGCAGTCCGGCAACACGCATCTCGGCAGCCGGTCGGTCTGTATACTGACGTCGTCCTCCGGCACTACCGAGGAGACTGTAGCCGCGGCGGCGTATTGCCGCGAAAAGGGCGCGACGACCATATGCATTTCCGGCAAGGCCGACGTCCCCTATGCGCGCGACGCCGACTATGCCATAGTCAACACCATGGACGATTTTTCGGCGGCCGACGCCGACTACCTGGTGCTCGACATGCTGGTGTTCTCGCTGATGTACCGCCACGGCGACTTTCCCGACTACGAGGATTTCTGCGCCAACATTAAAAAGATGCCCGAACAGCTTATCAGCGTAAAAGAGCAGGCTGACGCCAAGGCGCTGGAATATGCGCGCGCGCACCACGACGACGAGTTCACAATGTATGTCGGCGGCGCGTCGATTTGGGGCGAGACCGAAATATACGCAATTTGTATTCTTTGCGAGATGCAGTGGAAAAAGACAATGGCTGTCAAGACCGCCGATTTCTTCCACGGCCCGCTGGAGCTGCTTACGGACGAAAAGGTCCATGTGGTGCTGTGCATGGGCGAGGACGACTGCCGGCCGCAGAGCGAGCGTGTGCTGCGCTTTTTGCAGAAGTACTGCAAAAACTACACGGTGTTCGACACCAAGGACTATCAGCTTGAGGGCATAGACCCGAAATACCGCCGCTACCTGTCGCCGGTTATTCTGTGCGCCGCGCTCGACCGGCTGAGCATGCATATGGAGGATGCCACCGGACACTCGCTGGACATCCGCAAATACTATAAAGTGGTGGAGTATTAAAGTGAAGTTTCTCGGCTACGGCGACAATGTCGTCGACAGATATGTAAACAAGAATAAGTACTTTCCCGGCGGCAACGCCATCAATTTCGCCGTCTACGCGGCCAAGCTCGGCGCCGAGTCGGCCTATCTCGGCATGTTCGGCGACGACGCCGAGGCCGAACACATTAAGGCGACCTTGAGCGAGTTCGGCATTGACACCGGCCGCTGCCAAACGGAAAAAGACAGCGCCACAGAGCGCTGTGACGTTGAGCTTATTGACGGTGACCGCGTGTTTGTCGCCGACGATATGCGCGACAACCTGCACGGCATTCTGCCGCTCGACGTCGGTTTGCTGGAATACATAAACGGCTTCGCAATGATTCACGCCGCCTGCTACGGCACCATCGAAAGCGAACTGCCCAAATTAGACGGCTGCCGCGCGGTCGTCAGCTTCGACTTTTCGGTCGAGGACGAATACCGCAGCGACGAGTATTTGCAGACTGTGTGTCCGCACCTTGATTTGGCGCTGTTTTCCTGCGAGGGTCTTGAATACGACGAAATTAAGGCCCTGGCTGACAAGGCGAGAGCGCTGGGCACGGCGTATGTGTTGTGCACTATGGGCATACACGGGCAATATCTGTTCGGCGCCGAGGGCGAGCGCCGCGGCAAGGTAGAACTGGTCGACGCCGTTGACACCATGGGCGCCGGCGACTCGTTCTACACCGCCTTTGCGGTGACACTGCTGCGCGCAGGCTGGCGCAAGGGCGAAAAAATTACCGACGACCAGGCGCAGCAGGCGTTCAATACCGCCGCCGCCTTTTCGGCAAAGGTGTGCTTGGACGAGGGCGCTTTCGGCCACTCGAAGAACATAAAATAGCACTTTGCGGCCTTTAACCGCCACAATATAAAAAAGCGAAAAGGAGAAAGAAATGTCAAAGCTAAGTGTCAACCAGCTGGCAATCAACAACTTTTCCTACCGCCGCTACAGCATCGACTACTTTTTTGACGCCTGCGTAAAAATGGGCGTAAAGAACATTGAGCTGAGCGGCTGCCACCCTCATTTCACAATTTTTGAGGCGCCCGAATACGACGTAAAGGGGCTGGCCAAAAAGCTCAGCGACCGGGGACTGAAAGTTGCGGCCATCAACCCCGAGCAGAATTTTCTGCCCATCAATATCGCCTCGCGGGACGACTATCTGCGCGAGCAGAGCATAAAACAGCTTTCTTTCTTTATTGATGCCGCGCCCGAGCTCGGCTGCGACAGGGTGATTGTCTACCCCGGCAAGGCGTTTATCAATTATCCGCACTCGCTGGCCTGGAAATACGCGCGCAAGTCGCTTGAAGAGCTCGCCGCGCTGGCAGCGAAGAAAAAAGTGACGCTGTTGCTCGAACCGGTATCGCCGTTCATTTCCGATCTCATGACCGACGCCGCCACCGCCAAGCGGATGATGGACCAAGTCGGCGCCGACAATATCGGCGTTTGCGCCAATTCCTCCGCAATATACGCGGCCAAACAGACGCTCGCCGACTACTTTGAGCTGTTCGGCGACAAAATCGGCATGGTCCAGCTGTCCGACAGCTGCGCTGACAACGAGCAGATGGTCTGGGGCGAGGGTGACCAGGACATTAAGCCGCACGTCGCCACGCTGGAAAAGGTCGGCTACGCCGGCCCGATAACAATAGAATTGCTGGACGAAGAGCTGGCCGACCATCCCGACACGGCCTACGCGACCAGTCTCGATTACGTCAAAAAATACATAGGTTAGGAGTCGGACAATGAAAAAGCTGAAAGCTTCGCAATTCGGTATCATGTCAGTGCAGTACCAGCTGTACAGCCTTGACTACTGCATGGACTCTATTGCATCCAATGGATTTAAGTACATCGACTTCTGGGGCGGCGCCGGCCACTACTGCGCGTTTGACACGCCGCTGGCACAGCGCAAAAAGCGCGTTGCCGAAATCCGCCGCATGATGGAGGAGCGCGGACTTAAAATGTCCGTCTTTACCGCCGAGCAGATCTGCTTGTACCCGATAAACGTCGCGTCCTCCAACGCCTATGTGCGCCAAAACAGTATTGACATAGTCAAAAACTATATCGAAGATACCAAAGAAATGGGCGCCAACTATTACTTTATGCAGATGGGCTACGGCATGTTTGACGAGGACCGCGAGGGCACCGTCGCCCGTTCCATAGAGTCGCTGCAGCAGCTTACCGCCTATGCCAAGAGTATCGGCGTCAAGCTGGTAATGGAGCAGCTGCAAAACTACGAGTGCAATATCTGCCACGACCGCGACATGCTCAAAAGGCTTATAGACGCCGTCAACGACGACTATCTCACCGCCTGCATTGACTGTGTCGCCGCCGCAGCCGGAAACGAGACGCCGGAGGAGTACTACAAAGCATTCGGCGGAAAAATTAACCACGCCCACCTGGCCGACGGTTTCCCGACCGGCCATCTGTGCCCGGGCGACGGCCAAAACCCGCTTACCGACTATCTGCAGACGTTTGCCGACCACGATTTCAAAAACTCAATTACGCTGGAAATAAACAACCAGATGTATTTCAACGATCCCGACGCCGCCGTCGCTCGCGCCGCCCAGTGGCTGCGCGACAACCCGGTGGTCGAGAACGACTGTCTGTAATAAGGGCCTGACCGATGAGCTGCCGCTTATATGCGGCGCCGCCGGATAAAAAATATAGGGGGCAAAAACTGCAAATGTCTTCAGCAATCGACGTGAACAAACTGTATGAATGGTGCCGCATACCCGCGGACCGGCTTGAGGATCATCCCGATTCCAAGATAAAGCTCAAGATCTACGACCAAAAGAGCGAGGTCAGCGTGGTTGCCGGCAATATGATGGCCGACGAGGTCATCGCCAACAACAAGGCCGGCAAACCCACCAAATGGGTGCTGCCCGCCGGACCTATGGGTCAGTACGATACCTTTGCCGAGCGCGTCAACAAAGAGCGCATCAGCCTGAAAAACGTCTACGCGTTCCACATGGACGATTTTCTTGACTGGCAGGGTCGGCCGTTCCCGGAGGTAAACAACTATTTCAGTCTCAAGGCCAATATGATTGCCGACTTCTACGGTCTTATTGACGACGAGCTGAATATCCCCGAGGAAAATCGCTTTTTCCCCGACATCAACGACATCGACCTTATCGACCGCAAGGTCGAGGAACTCGGCGGCGTCGACACGGTTTGGGGCGGTTTGGGCTACAAGGGGCTGGTCGCCTTTTGTGAGTGCCCCAATTCTCCCTACTACACCGTTTCGGTCGACGAATACGCCCAGTCCAAAACCCGCATTGTCAATTTGAACGAGGATACCATTATCGCGTGCAGCGAGCGCGACATCGGCGGCTTGTTCCACGCTATTCCGCCAATGGCCATCACTATCGGTTTTAAGTCCATGCTCACCGCCAAGCGCGCCGTGTTTATGGTCACGACCGGCAGCTGGAAGCAGACCTCAATCCGCGTGCTGATGTTCAGCGAGCCGACCGTCGAGTACCCGGCGACGCTGTTCCCGAAGTACATACCCGAGGTCATGGTGCTGTGCGACAAGAATACCGCCCAGCCGCCGCTCACCGACCAGTTTTGAGCGCGCGCAATACAAACAGATTTGGAGTATTTAGAAAATGCCGAAGATTTCCGAAATAATCGTTGTTAACGGACACGGTCTGGGAGAGTACTGCGACGTAAAGCGCATTCCCTCGCCCGGTGAGACCTGCACCGCCTACAACCGCCGCTTTGAGATGGACGCCGGCAAGGGCACAAACATGGCCTGCGTTATCGGTCGTTTGGGCGGCAGCGTCTCGTTCGTCAACAAGGCGGGCTGCGACATGTGCGGCGAGCTCGGCGTAAAGTGGATGACCGAGTCGAACGTTGACATTTCGTATTACTGGATGGACCCCTCCATTGACTCGTGCTTGGGCCTTTGCATAATCGCCGAGAACGGCGAAAATATGCTGCTCGACTTTGACGACGACACCTTTGCGCTGCAGCCCGACGAGGCCGAGCGCATAATCCGCAAGCTCAAGGGCGCAAAATATCTCGTCGCCGGCTTCAGCCAGGCCGTAGAAACCGGCCTTAAAGCCTGCGAGATAGGCCACGAGATGGGCATGTACACGCTGCTCAACGCCAGCCCGCTGCGCGACGACCTGGTGCTGCCGGAAATGCCGTATGTCGACGTCATTTGCATAAACGAGGTCGAAGCGCGGCTGATGCTCGACATTGCCGAAAATGCCGAGGTTTCCTACGAGGAACTTTCCAAAAAGCTGCTGGATCGCTATAAGTGCGGCAACGTAATAATTACGCTCGGCTCCAAGGGCAGCTGCGCGTATACTGCCGGCGGCGACTACTGGTTTATACCCGCCACCAAAGTTAAGATGGTAGACGAAACCGGTGCTGGCGACGCATTTATTGCCGCAGTCGCTTTCCGTCTCAACAAGGGCGACACGCTCAAACAGGCTATGGATTGGGCGAGCGTATACAGCGCTTACTGTGTAACGCAGCCCGGCTCGCTGGAGCCCTATCCCCGCGCCGAGCAAATGCCGCAGATATTCAAAGACCTGGGTCGCGAAGACCTGCTGAACAGATAATAAATTTTCGGAGGAATAAAAATGGACTACCGTTTCAAAGGAATTATTTCCGAGCCGATGATCTCGTACAACGACGACAAGAGCATTGATTTCGAGACCACCGCTAAAATTTTCCACAGTCTTGCCAGCCGCGGCGCCAGCGGACTATTTATTAACGGCTTCGGCGACGAGACCTATTCGCTGTCGCTGCAAGAGCGCCTGGACGTCATAAAATGCGGCCTTGAGGCCACCAAGGGCACCGGCTGCGAGGTTGTCGGCGTCGTTATGGTCACCTGCTTGCAGGACGCGCTTTGGCTGATAAAGGAATACGAAAAACTCGGCGTCACCGCCATTTCCATTTCGCCGCCGCCGTTTTACGAGCTGACCGAAAAGGCGCTGTACGATTACCTTGCGACGCAGCTCAACAGCACCAAGCTGGACGCCATGCTCTACAACTGCCGCGAAATGGACGAGCTTGTCTCGCCCGAACTGCTCGGCAAGCTGGCGCACGACTGCCGCAACCTTAAGGGCTACAAAGACGCCACCCGCAACCCCATTCACCTTACCTACTGCAAGGACGCGCTTGACGACATAGAGGACTTCTGCTTGCTGTCGGGCTGCGACGCCACTTTCTATATGCACCTGAAAATGGGCGCCACCGGCACGGTTTCCTTTATGAGCGTGCCGTTCTTTGACCAGATGAAGGACATCTACGACAACTTTATGGCCGGCAACGACGAGGCTGCCTGGCAAGCACAGCGCAAGGTCCTTGTGCTGCGCAACCAGATGTATTCCTTCCCCGACTCCTGCTGCTATATTTACTCAATGAAATATACCGCACAGGTAAATGTTAAGGGCACGCGTCACCCCGACGACATGGTGTACATGAGTGACGAGGACAAGCGCAAGACCGACGAGCTTATTAAGAAACTCGGCATTGCGCCGAGAAAATAACGGAGGAAAAAATGGCTAAAACTCCGCAGACAGTAGTGCTCAACGGCAACGGAATAGGCGAGTATTGCAACGTCAAGCACATCCCCCGCAAGGGCGAGACCGCAATACCCTACAACCGCCGGTTTGAACAGGACTCCGGTAAGGGCGTAAACTGCGCCATCGTCATTGCCCGTCTGGGCGGCGACGTCGGTTACATAGGCAAAGTCGGCAAGGACGACGGCGGCTACCTTAACGAGCAGTGGCTTAACGACGCCGGAGTCAACACCGAACATTTTTGGCTGGACCCGGACGTCAAAACCAGCGCCGGACTGATTATTCTCGCCGAGAACGGCGAAAACCTGATTTATAATTTTGACTCGCCCGGCAGCGACATCACAATGGACGAGGCCATCAGCCACCTGAAACAGTGCCAGGGCGCCAAGTACTTTATTACCGGTTTTGAGGTACCCGAGGACGTTTCGCTGGCAAGCGCCAAGCTTGCCAAAGAGATGGGCATGAAGGTCTATTTGAACCCCAGCCCCATTGAGCACGACGCGGTGCTGCCCAAGCTGCCGTTTGTCGACGTGCTTTGCATAAACGAGGTTGAGGCGCAAATAATGCTCGGCCGCATTGACGAGCAGGGAATTGATTACGAGCAGGCAGCCAAGGACATTGCCGACAAATACGAAGTCGGCACGGTCATAATCACACTGGGCGGCAACGGCGCTTGTGCCTATTCGCCCGAGGGTACCTTCTCAATTCCCGGCTACAAGGTGACAATGGTCGACGAGTCCGGTGCAGGTGACGCCTTTTTGGCCGTTACCGCGCACCGCCTGGCGCAGGGCGACAGCCTGAAGGACGCGATGGTGTACGCTAACAAATACGCGGCGCATCTCGTCACCGTGCCGGGAGTCGGCGCTATCGGCAAATACATGAAACTGTCCGAGATGGACGCAATTCTCAAGAGCTTCGAGTGAGGCTTGTTTGCGCGCTGCTAACCGCCGCCGCGGGACTGCGGCGGCGGTGCAGATATACGTTACCAGAGCTTGAGGGGGCTGGTAACAAGCTCCCGACGGATATTAGTCCGCGGGAATCTGCCGCCAAGTGCGGCTGACACAAAAGTGAAAGGAAAAATTTATGAAACTCACGGAAAAGACAAAAGTTACTGCCGGTTATATTGCGGTACTGCTTACATTCGTGGCAGTGGCAGTGTTTTGCCCGCAGCTCGAAGAAGGCGCCAACTACGGCTTCTGGACAGTGCTTCCCGCAATCCAGATATTCGCCTTTATCCTTTTGACCAAGCACATTCTCGAAGGCTTCTTCTGGTCCAGCATGCTGGCGGTATTTATCCGCTTCCGCTGGGGCATCACCACCGCGTTTATCGACCAGATATTCGAGAACGTTACCAACTGGGACAACTTCTGGGTCATCTACCTGTTCATGCTCGCCGGAGCTATCACGTTCCTGCTGCGCATGAGCGGCGCCGGCACCTACTTTGCCCGTTGGGTATCGTCCAAAGTTAAAAGCCCGAAAGCGGCGCTGCTGGTTACCTTTATTCTCGGCACCCCGCTTTGCATAGACGACTACATGAGCGGCCTTATCATCGGCGCTTCCATGTCGCCCGTCAACGACACCTACGGTATCCCCCGCGAGATGACCGCTTATGTCATCCGCGCCACCATCGCTGCTCCGGCGTGCATTCTGCCTATAGGCTGCTGGGGCATCTATGTCGGCCAGGTTATTGACATTTGGGGCCTTGACATTGTCGGCAGCGGCAGCGGCTTCCAGTATTACCTCGCCAACGTCCTGCCCTGGCTGTTCTTCCCGTTCACCGTTATGCTCGTGGCGCTGCTGGTCATCCTGGGCGTTATCCCGATGTTCGGCAAAATGAAGCGCGCTTACCAGCGTGTCGCCGACGGCGGCCCGACCAAGCCCCCGGTGGAACACCGCGACTCCGACGGCAACATTATTGAGGAAGAAGAGGAAGAAATTCCCGAGCCTCGTAAGCACGTCAACCTGCTGCACTTCATCGTCCCGATAGTGGCGATTATGCTTTGCGGCTGGTACTACGAGTGGGATATGGCCTACGGCATCACCGTCGGTCTGCTTATCTCCTTCATCTTTAATATCATCACGAAGGTGTTTACCGTCAACGACGCCAAAGAAGTTGTCACTCAGGGCTTCGGCTACATGAGCGAAATGTGCATCATGATGGCGTTCGGCCTGGTGCTGTGCAACAACATGGCAGAGCTGGGCTTCGTCGACTACATCGTCTCGCTGACCGAAAGTCTCGTGACGCCGTCGATGCTGCCGTTTATCATCTTCTTTGCCTTCTCCTGCACCGAGATTCTGGTTACCTTCAACTACACGCTGTACCTCATCGCCATGCCTATCGTCGTCGCCCTGGCACAGAGCGTCGGCGCCAGCGTACCGATGTCCATCGGCGCTCTGGTTTCCTGCGGCGTGTTCGGCTACTGCCTGGCTTTCTCCTCCGACGAGGGCATGATTGTCTGCGGCGCCTGCGGCGCAATAGACATTTACGAGCAGAACACCTGCCAGTATCCCTACATGATTATGGCATGGGCTCTTGCGGCAATCGGCTATCTGGTGTGCGGCTTTATATTCTAAGACCTTAAGCTGGAAGACCCCCTCTTTCAGCCTGTCGCACATCGTTACAAAAGCACCGGCGCATTGCGGCGCCGGTGCTTTTTGTGTGCCCCAAAAAGGGACGGTCTGTTTCGTGAGACCATTAACGCCGACAATGTAGGGACGGTATCGCCCGCCCGCTTTCATTCGGCATAATACGATTACGTGCACATGGCATTCGCTCTGTTGCCATTGCCGCAATTTCTCGGCATTGTGATAATGGCGGGGCATTCGGGCGGATGATATCTGCCCCTACTTTCCGGTGCGGCCGTCGCATTTGCATGACAGTTTTTTTGACAGATAAGACTCAGCGAAAGCTGCGTTTTGCGTTGCTGCTATTTGCCCAGCGCGTTGTTCTTTTCGAAGGCGGCGCCGACGGCGTCCATAACGGCGCCGCGGAAGCCGCGCCGCTCAAGCTCGCGCACGCCCTCAATAGTGCTGCCGCCGGGGCTGCAAACGGCGTCTTTAAGCGCGCCGGGGTGTGCGCTGCTCGCAGCGGCCATTTGCGCGGCGCCGGCGACGGTAAGCGCGGCATATCGCTGCGCTTTTGCCCGCGGCAGCCCGCAGGCGACGCCGCCGTCGGCCAGCGACTCAATAAACATATACACGAACGCCGGGCCGCAGCCGCAAAGGGCGCTGCCGGCCTCTATAAGAGACTCGGGCAGCTCGTCGAGCGTGCCGGCGGCGGACATTATTTTACAAAACAGCGCCGTTTTTTCAGCAGTGACCCCGTCACAGCAATAGAGAATAGTGCCCGCGCCGACAGCGCAGGGGGTGTTGGGCATAATATGTATTACCGGAAGTTCGCCGCCGCACAAGCGGCGAATGTCAGCAATGCTCAGACCTGCGGCCATACTCACGAGCACCGGTGCATTGTGCCGCGCGCGCAAGGCGGGAGCGATGCCGGCGAGCATATCGCCCATTACCTGCGGCTTGACGCCGAGAAAAATAAAATCGCAGTCGGCGGCGACGGTCGTGTTGTCCGCCACAGTGGCGCCGCCGACTTCGGCGGCAAGAGCCTGCGCCTTTTCCGGCGTGCGGTTGGCGAGCAGTAACTGCTGCGGCGCCAGTGTTTTTGCTGCAGCGCGCACCAGTGCGCCGCCCATGTTGCCGGTGCCGATAAAACCGATTTTCATGTCCTTCATTTTTTCACTCACCGTATCTGCCCGCTGCCGCGGACAATGTATTTGTAGCTGGTCAGCTCGTGCAGACCCATAGGGCCGCGCGCGTGCAGCTTTTGCGTGGAAATCCCCATCTCGCAGCCCAGGCCGAACTCGCCGCCGTCAGTAAAGCGAGTCGAGGCATTCACATATACGGCGGCGCTGTCCACGTGGGCGGTAAAATAATCGGCGGCCGCCGCGTCAGCGGTGACAATGGCCTCGCTGTGGCCGGTTGAGTGCGCGGCGATGTGCGCGCAGGCGGCACTGACACCGTCGACAACGGCGACGGCAAGAATGTAGTCGAGAAACTCGGTGTCGAAGTCGGCGTCGCCTGCCGACGTGCCCGGTATAATTGCCGCGGCGCGCTCGTCAAGACGCAATTCTACCGCCGTGAGTCCCGCCGCGGCGCGCTGTGTCACCAACCGCTCGCGCAGCAGCGGCAAAAATTCTGCGGCAATTGTGCGCTCGACAAGGCACACCTCGGCGGCGTTGCAGACCGACGGCCGGCTGGTCTTGGCGTTGTCGACTATGTCGAGCGCCATGGCAATGTCTGCGGCGGCGTCAACGTAGATGTGACAGATACCGGTACCGGTAGCGATGCACGGGACCTTGGCGTTTTCGCGGCAAGCGCGGATAAGTCCGGCGCCGCCGCGGGGAATAAGCAGGTCTATATAGCCGACGCCGGCCATGAGCTCGGCGGCTCCGGCGCGTGTTGGGTCGTCGACTAATTGGATAAAATCCGGCTCCAGTCCCGCGTCAGACAAGCCCTCGCGAAGGGCGCCGACAACTAACGCGCACGACGCGGCCGCCTCCCGGCCGCCGCGCAAAATGCAGCAGTTGCCGGACTTGAGACACAGTCCCGCGGCGTCGGCGGCGACATTCGGCCGGCTCTCAAATATAATTGCGACGACGCCCAGCGGCACCGGCTGCTTTTCGAGAAGCAGACCGTTTGCCAGCGGGCGGCGCTCCAAAGCGACGCCCAGCGGGTCGGGCAGTGTGGCTATTTCACTAAGTCCCTGCGCCATAGCGCTGACGCGCTGCTCGCTGAGCGCCAGACGGTCGCACATGACGGCGCCGAGTTTCTCGCCGTTTTCGGCAACATCCCGCGCGTTGGCGCTGAGAATGGCGCCGCAGCGACGCCGCAATGCCAGCGCCATGCACTCAAGCCCGCGGTCGCGCTGTTCGCGCGTCAGCTGCGCGGCCTGCGCGCTCAAAGAGCGGGCGCGCTGCATAATTTCCAGTGTGCTCATGCTTGCGCCTTTCGCTTGCCGGCAAAGCGCGTGCCGGCGCCGTTGCCGGCAATAATGTCGTAGAGCAGCAGCGGTTGCTGACCGTTGGCTATAACCATGTCAATGCCAGCGGCAGTCACCGTGCGGGCCGCCGAGAGCTTTGTCGTCATGCCGCCGGTGCCTAGACCCGAGACCGGCTCGCCGGCCAGGGCGCATATTTGCGGGGTTATCTCCTCGACCAGCGGAATCAATTTTGCCTGCGGGTCGCGGTGCGGGTCGGCGGTGTAAAGGCCGTCGATGTCGGAAAGCAGTACCAACAGGTCGGCACCTATTTCCCGGGCGACAATGGCGGCGAGAGTGTCGTTGTCGCCTATTTCTATTTCGTCTGTCGCGACGGTATCGTTTTCGTTTACAACCGGCAGTGCGCCGAGCTCCAGCAGCCGGGAAATAGTGCTGTGGAAGTTGGCGCGGCGCGCGCTGTCGCGCACGTCGCTGCCGGTAAGCAGTATTTGTGCGACAGTGTGGTGGTATTCCGAAAACAGCTTGTCGTAGGTGTACATCAGTTCGCACTGGCCGGCGGCAGCAGCGGCCTGCTTGGTGGCCATATCGCTCGGACGCTCGCTGAGCGCTAATTTGCACACGCCCATGCCGATGGCGCCGGACGAGACCAGCACCAGCTCGTGCCCGGCGTTTTTTATGTCGCTTAGCACCTTGCACAACAGCTCTACGCGGCGAATGTTAAGTCTGCCGCCGGCGTGCGCCAAAGTGGAGGTGCCGACTTTGATAACGATCCTCATTCCGATTCCTTTTTTATAGCCGCAGCGGCGGCGAATTTTTATTTATTATAGCACAGCGGCGCTGCTTTGCACAGCAAAGCAGCGCCGAATAATGCCGCAAACGCAAAGCGTTTGCGGCACCTGGCGGCGTGTTCAGCGCCGCAAATTACTTGTGTAGCGCAAATACCGGGAATTGACGATACTGCGGAAATATTCCACCGGCTGGTCCTTGTCGTCGTTCACAACGCCGTGCTGGTAAATGACTGCCGCGCCCTCGTCCAGCTCAAGCAGCGCCGCCTCGTCGGCGTCGACATAGGTGATGTTCAGCCGCTCGTGGCCGTGCGTCAGCCGCAGGTTATATTCCTCGCGCAAAATGCCGTATAGCGGCCGGTTAAAGTCCTGTTTCTCTATACCCGGCAAGCGGGAGATGTCGAGATAGCTGTTTTCTATCATTACCGGTATGCCGTCCAGCCGGCGCAGGCGGATTATTTCCAGCACCGGGCTGCCCAGCACCAGTTGCAGTGCGCGCGACACTCTTTTGGTGCTCTCAATGACCTTTTTAGAGATGACGCTCACCGACGGTTCAAAACCGCACTCGCGGGCGGCCTCGGTAAAGCCCTTTACCTCCTGCAAATCGCGCAGCATTTTCGGCGGCGAGACAAAAGTCCCGGAGCCCTTTTTATTGTATATTATGTCGTGCATTATCAGCGAATGGATAGCGTTGCGCAGAGTGGTGCGGTTAAAGCCCCACATCTCGCACATGTCGCGCTCGGAAGGCAGGCGGTCGTGCGGCTTTAGGTCGTTTTCGGCAATATAGCACTCAATAACTTCAACAGCGGCGTCGCGCGGCCGCATGTGGTATTCCTTTGACAAGCAAAACACACTCCAATCTGTCGTTTTCTCTGCGCTGCATTGCAGCGGCAGCTCGGGCTCAGGTGCAGGCTTTTTCTATGGCGCGCAGCCAGCCGGCGTAAAGCTCGTCGGCGCGCTCGCGGGACATTTGCGGCTCAAAGGTCTTGCGGGCGGGTCCGAGTTGTTTTAGCGCGTCGGCGCTCGCGCACACGCCGCTTGCCAGCGCCGCCACACAGGCCGCGCCGAAAGCCGAGCTTTCCTCGGCGGAGCTGCGAATGACCGGCACGCCAAGAATATCGGCCTGGAATTGCATGAGCAGTTCGTTTTTGGTTACGCCGCCGTCGACAAGAATATAGGGCACGGGCTCGCCGGTGCGCGCGGTCATCGACTCGACCATATCGCGTATCTGGTAGGCGATGCTTTCAAGCGCGGCGCGAACGACGTGGGCGCGTCCGGTGCCCGAGCTCATGCCCACTATGCACGCGCGCGCCGCGGGGTCGCTCCAGGGGGTGCCCAGACCGGTAAAGGCGGGCACAAGGTAGACGCCGGCGTTGTCGGCAACGCCGGCGGCAACAGACTCGCTGGCGGCCGCGTCGGGCAACATCTCCATGTCGTTGACGAGCCACGAGACCACAGCGCCGGTACACACCGCCGTGCCCTCCCAGACATACACCGTCTTGTTGTTGCTGCGCCAACCTACCGAGGTGGTCATGCCCTTTGCCGGCGGCTGAAATTTGTCGCCGAGGTTGAGCAGTATGGACGAGCCGGTGCCGTAGGTAATTTTGAAGTCTCCCGGCGTAAAGCCGAACTGGCCGAACAGTGCCGCGGCGCTGTCGCCCAGCACGCCGGTAATTTGCAGCGCCGGCAGACCGTCGACGGCAACGGTGCCGAAGTCGGCGTCGGCGTCGCGCGGTTCGGGCAGCATGGCGCGGGGCACGCCGAAAATTGACAGCAGCTCGTCGTCCCAGCAGAGCTTTTCGTTGTTAAACAGCTGGGTGATACTGGCGTTGCAGTAGTCTGTCGCGTGCACTTTTCCGCCGCTCAGACGAAAGGCGAGAAAACTTTCAATTGAACCGAACAACACCTCGGCGCGCTCGGCGCGCTCGTGAAGACCGTCAATATTGGCAAACATCCAGGCGAGTTTTGCGGCCGGCAAATATGCGCTGGCGCCTGTGCCGCTGCTTTTAAGAATGTATTCGCGCTGCGCGTCGCTCAGCGAATTGCAGAATTCTTCGCCGCGGTTGCACTGCCAGCCGATTATATGGTGGACCGGCTTGCCGGTGTGTGCGTCCCAAACGACGAAGGCGCCGGTCTGGACCGAGAGTGCCAAAGCGGCAATATTGTCCGCACCGGCACCGCTGGCAGTTATGGCGCGGCGCAGCACCTCGCAGGTCTGAGTGAATATTTCCTCAGCGTCCTGTTCCACCCAGCCGGGGCGGGGGTAATATTGCTGGTGGTTAAGGCTTTCGCGCGCGACTTGGCGCAAAGCGCTGTCGTAAATAACGGCTTTTGTGCCGGTTGTTGACTGGTCAATTGCGGCGAGGTAACGCTCCATTTGGTTTGCCTTTCGTTAAAACATATATAATATAGTATACCAATATTTTAGCAAACCAAACCGTAGTTTGCAAGACGGGCGAACATCAATACCAGCAAAACGAAAGAAGATGAGCGCCGGTTTGGCGGGGATTCGGCGCATTTTGCGGCGTCTTTAGCGCAAAAGCTGCACAATAACTTGCGAAACGAAACAAAGTATGGTGCTCGGATTGACTAATTGTCGCCCGTTTTGAGCCAATTTGGTTATATAGCGCAAATATAAAGTAAAAATTTCGGCTAATTGACAGTTACATATTTCGCATTAAAGCCTTATAATTTAATCAAACACAAGATAGGAGGAGAAAATCTTGAAATTCAATCCCGAACAGATCGTCGAACTGAGCCATCCGCTACTGTGCGGCCGCGAAAACTTTCCCTTTGAGGTCCAGCTGGGTGAGGAGAGCCGCCTTTGGCCCGACAGCTGGTATATAGAGTGCGTTGCAACACTGGCTGCCCACGCCGGCACTCACGTCGAGGTACCCTACCACCACAAAATAGACGGCGAGGACTGCATGCGCTACCCGGTAACTAAACTTATCGGCGAGTGCGTGGTCGTTCCCTGTCAGGACAAAAAGCCCGGTGACCCCATTACGGTAGAGGACATGAAAAAGGTCGAGGGACTTATTCAAAAGGGCGACATCGTCTTTTTGCACACCGGCTACGACAAGCTGTTCCGCACGCCGGACTGGCAGCCGTATCCCTACGTCACCGAGTCGGCGCTGGCCTGGTTGATGAAATACGACATTAAAGTGCTGGGAACTGACGCTTCCGGCGTCGAGGTGCCGGACGGCTATTCCAACGGCCGCATGAACGAAATATTCGGCGAGCCCATTCACACCACCTGCTTCCACAACGGCATAGCAATTGTCGAGTCGCTGACTAATCTCGGAGCTATTGAAGGTATTCGCACCACAGTGTTCATCCTCTCGCTGCCCATGCAGGGTATGGACGGCTCGCCGGTGAGAATAGTCGCCATCAAAGACCTCTGAGCGGAGGTTGACAAAATGAAATTTAGCGATGATAAAATTATCGACTTGAGCCACCCGCTGTACAGGAGAAAAGAACACCACCAGTACGACGCCAACGCCGCGACTGTCAGCCGCCTTATACCCGACAATTGGTATATAGAGTGCGTTTCAAAAATCAGCGGCTGCGCCGGCACACACCTCGAGTTGCCCTACCGCTGCGAGTTCGGCGGCCGCGACTGTTTTAATTATCCGCTGCAGCAATTGCTCGGCGAGGCGGTGATAATTGACTGCACCGGCAAAGACAGCGGCGAGCGCATAGAGCTTGCCGACGTCCAAAAGAGCGCCGGCAGTATTCGCGAGGGCGACATGATAGTGCTCAAGACCGGCTGGGACAAGCACTACCGCGAGGACGGCTGGAACGCCGGTCCCGTGCTCAGCGAGCAGGCGCTCGACTGGCTGCTCGGTTTTAAGCCCGCCGTAATCGGTACCGACGCTGCCGAGCTGGAAGCGCGCGACGCCGAGGGCGAGCCGGTTCACCGCCGCTGCTTTGCCGCCGGCGTGCCTATGCTGTTTTGCCTCAACGACCTGAGCCGAATCAGCGGCGAGCGCACCACCTTAATAGTGCTGCCGCTGTCCATGCAGCGCATGGACTCGTCGCCGGTGCGCGCCATCGCCATCAACGAATAAGAAATAGCCGATGTAAACAAACAGGCAGCGGAACTCCGCTGTCTGTTTGTTTTTTTGCATTATCAGCGAGTCCGGTGCCGCTGGCGCGAGCCTTTGAAAAGTTGTGTGGCGCTCCGCTTTCAGCGCGGTAGTGATGGCGGCCGTATCAGCGCTTTTGTATTGCGCAAAATAGTGGCGGCGGCATAAAAGCGCGCCAATAAGATAAAAGTGTCACAATGAATTGACCGCAGGCGCGTGTTTATACAATTCATGCAGAAATGGTATTAAAATTCGTGCAACATGTATATTGATTTTGGCCGCTGTCTTCTTTACAATTTAAGATGGAATTAGAAATGATATTGCCGCAATATTCGCTTTGAAAGGAGCAATTATGTACAAATTTGACGAGCAGAAAAAGATTAACGACGTGGCGGGCGCGCTGGCACTGCGGCCGCAAATAGAAAAACTTGCCGACGAGATATGCAAAGAGGGTTACGACCTGATATGCTTTATCGGCATAGGCGGCACCTACGCCTCCGCCTTGCAGGTCGAAAACCACATGAAAATGATGAGCTCCATCCCCGTGTGTGTCGAGGAAGCGGCGCAGTTTTTGACCACCGGCAACCGCCGCGTCACCGAAAAGACGCTGGTCGTCTTTTCCTCCGTCACCGGCAGCACGCAGGAGATGGTCGACGCTGTCGCCAAAATTAAGGAGCGCGGCATTCGCGTTTTCGGTTTTCTCGACGTTGAGGGCACAAAAATGGAAAAGAGCTGCGACTACTGCGTAATTTACCCGCAAAACGAGCAGCTGAAATTCTTTATGCTCGCCGACCGGCTGATGTACAACGCCGGCGAATTCCCCGAGTATAGCGAGTGCTACGCGAATTTTGAAAAGCATTTGCCCAAGGCGCTGGCCGACGTGGAAAAACAGGCCGACGAATTCGCCCAGGACTTTGTCGCCAAGCACCACGACGACAAGCTGCATTACTTTGTCGCCGCCGGCACACAGTACGGCGCCACCTACTCCTACGCCATGTGCTACTGGGAGGAAATGCACTGGATGCGCACCAAGTCCATCCACTCGGCGGAATTCTTCCACGGCATGTTGGAAATTGTCGAGCGCGATACGGCAGTGACGGTGTACGTCGGCGAGGACGCCGAGCGCCCGCTGTCCGAGCGCGTCGCCAAATTCCTGCCGAGCATCTGCGGGCGCTATACCGTAATCGACTCTGCCGACTACAAGCTGCCCGGCATAGAGCCGCGCTTCCGCCAGTATCTGTCGCACCTGGTGACTCACGCCGTCAACAACCGCATAGACGTGCACCTTGAGCAGGTCAACTGCCACCCGATGGACATCCGCCGCTACTATCGCCGGCTTGAGTATTAAGAGCCTGCCAATATAAAAAAAATACCGGAGGTCACTGTCATGTCCAGGATAACAATGCAGGATATCGCTGTAATGAGCGTACAGTTCGTCCATTATTCCTTTGACTATTACCTTGACACGCTGGAAAAATGCGGACTGCACAACATCGACTTGTGGGGCGGCGAGCCGCACTACTGCCGGCTGGACTATTCGTCCGACGCCGAAGCGCGCAGCCACATTGCCGAAATGCGCAAAAAGATGGACGAGCGCGGCATGAAAGTCGTTATTTACACGCCGGAAACGCTCACTTATCCCTATAGCTTTTCCTCGCCGGAAATGGCCGTGCGCCGGCGCACGGTGGAGTACTTTGATATGGCGACCGACGACGCGCTTAGCTTGGGAACAAACCGGGTATTTTTGAATACCGGCTGTGGCCTGCTCGATTTGCCGCGCGAGGAGTCGTGGCAGCGCTGCGCCGAAACCTACAGGCAAATTGCGGAAATAGCGCAGAAAAAGGGTATAGAGCTGATGCTCGAACAGCTGCAGCCATACGAGAGCAACCTGCTGACGACGCTGCCCGATATGCAGCGCATGCTCGCGGACGTAAATTCACCGGCGCTCTTCACCTGCGTCGACCTCATCGCCATGGAGGTCATGGGCGAAAAGCTGCAGGATTATTTTGACGCGATACCCGACAAGGTCAAATTCATCCACTATGCCGACGGCGACCCGTCCGGCCATTACATTCTCGGCGACGGCAACCTGCCGCTGCGCGAATATATTGCAATACTTGAGCGCAACGACTACAGCGACATCGTCGATTTGGAGATTAACGACTCCATCTATTGGGAAGACCCGTTTACGTCGGTCAAGCGCTCGGCAGATTACCTGCGCGAGTTCCTGCCGGAAAAATAAGCGTCAGCTTCGAGCTTACGAAATACAGCACAGCGCCCGCCGGTCAGCGTACCGGCGGGCGCTTGTTTTCGTCCGGTCAGGTTTTGCCGACGCTCCGGCGGGGCGGCAGTTGTCTGACATGTAAACAGAGTGTCACATGTTGCCGTCTGTGGCGGCAAAAGAAAATAATCGATGATATTATCCGCTTACCGGTTCTGTTTGGGTTAATATCGCCTAATCTGGTTGAGAGTATGTAGCAGCCTGCGAGAGCTGTGGTTGAGCCGGCGCAGACCGCAAAGGGAAGGGGGCGCGTGACGGCCGCTGCGGCAAAAAACCGCCCGCCCGTTACTACGGGCGGGCGGTTTAGCAGCCGGGTTCAGCAGCTGTCGGCGGTAAACGCGTTTAGAGCAGCGCCAGGACCTCTTCTTTCGGCACCGCGCCGCCGCGGGCGCCCATTTTGCCGACGCAGATTGAGGCGGCGGCGTTGGCGAAGCGGGCGGCGTATTCAACGTCGCCGCTGTCGTCCAGCGCGCACAAAAAGCTGCTGCAAAACGTGTCGCCGGCGCCGGTGACGTCGACGACGTCGACCTTGCGCGCGTCGGCGTGTACCTGCCCAGCGGCGGTGTAGACGTCGCAGCCCTTTGACGAGCGGGTAACAACTACGGTCTGCACGCCGAGCTCAAGCAGGCGCGCCGCCGCCTGCTCGTCGCTGCGGCCGGCGCAAAATTCGCGGTAGCCGACGGCGTTGAAAAAGGCGATGTCCAGCCGGCGAAAGCGCTCCTCGCTGCCGTCGCGGATGTAATCGACGTCAAGATCGTAGACCAGCTTTGCGCCGTGCTCGCGGCAGTAGTCAATTATGGCGACACTGTCCATTTCGCCGCAGCGCAGCGCGCGCATCTCGCCGGGGGTGGAATAGATGTATTTTGCGCCGGCAAGCGCGTCGAGCTGAGCGCGGGAAATTTCAAAACGCTGCACGTTGAGCGTGGGAATGAAGATGGTGTTTTCGTCGCCGACAATGAATATCATCGTCTTTGAGTCACACAGCTTGTCGTCGTAGACGACAAGAGAGGTGTCCACGCCGCTGCTGTTGAGGTCGGAAAGCAGAAACTTGGTGATAGCTCCGCTGTTGAGTATGGCCGAAAAGCGCACGTCGGCGCCCAAGGCGGCGGCAACACACGCGGCGTTTGCTATCATGCCGCCGGGAACGGCGGGCAGTGTCTCTACAAGCGCCTTGTCGTCTATGTCCGGCCAGCGCTCGGCGCGGTAATATTCGTCCAGCGCCACGTCGCCGACAAAGACGAAATATGATTTTTGCGGCATTATTGCAATCCCTTTCTGATGTTCTTTACGACAGCCATAAACTCCCGCACATTTTCGGCACTGACGTCGCCGGAGTCCTTGCGGGTGTCCTTAAAGGTGCTGCCGACAATGGCGGCGTCGCAGACGGCCAGCTTGTCGGCTACGGTCTCGAGCGTCACGCCGGCGCCGACAACCAGAGGAAAGTCGCCGCAGATGGCGCGGAACTCGCGGATTTTGGCGTCGTCGGTGTCGAGCCCGGTGCCCTCGCCGGTAACGCAGATGGCGTCGGTGCGCTGTATGCCGAGTTTAAGGTCCTCCTCAAGGCTGCGGCCGGACAAATAGGGCTGGTACTTAAAGCGCACGCCGCCGACTACCGCCAGCGAGCCGCGCGCGCGCAGCCCGGCGACCATCTGCGCGTATTCTTCGTCCTCCTGCGGCGGCAAATGTCCAGCTGCAGAGTCGACTTGCATGAATTTCGCGCCGTATTTTTCGCCAAGCAGATAGCTGTCCTTGAAGTTGTCCAGCACGTTTACGCCCAACGGGTACTGCGCTTGCTCGCTGTGCAGGTAGTTGAGCGCGTTTTCCACGTCAATTATGTCGCCGAAATAGTCCTCGACTATCATGGCGTCGACGCCGTTTTGAAAATAGATGTCGGCCTCGCGTTTGACGCGCTCCAGCCGCTGTTCGTGGGTGTCACCCTTGAGGTGCAGCATCGCGAATATCGGTTTGGGATTATTAAAAAGCTCAAGGAACATTGTTATTAGCCCTCCAGTTCTTTGAGGATGGTCTCGGCGCGGGCGTTAAGCTCGGCGCGCAGTTCGGCGGTAAATTGCGGGTAAGGCCCGTACTGCTTGGCGTTGAGCGCCGCGGCCAGGTTGGCGAGCACGGCCGTTTTCAGCGGGCGGAAGCCCTCGCAATAGCCGTACATTGCCGTGCCGGTCGAGCAGTTGCCACAGCCGGTGGCGTCGACGCTGCCCTCAACGCCGACAGACGGGGCAAAATATGCCTTGCCGTCCTCTATCATGTAGGAACCCTTTTCGCCCACGCGGAAGAAACAGGGCTTGCCGAGGGCAATAATGGCGTCTATGGACGCCTGCTCGCTGTCTGTGCCGAAGAAACTCATTGACTCGGGCAGGTTGAGCGAGTAGGCGTCGACGCGCTCAAGTACCTCGCGCACTTTTTGGTGGCAGGACGGGTCGTTCATGTCGCTGGTCGAAAGCTCCCACATAATTTTTACGTTGGGCGCTTTGGCGCGCACGGGGCCGAGTTCATCCCAGACCTTTTCGGCGGCGCGGGACTCAAAGTAAATTCCCTTAGTTTCTGCGTCGGCACAGCGGGCGACGTGCTCGCCGGTAATCAGCGAGACCGGCTCCCAGCGCTCGTAAAAGTCCTCGCCATACTTGCAGTATTCACCCCACTCACCGCTGGGCTTGTACTCCACAACATAGTAGAGCGTCTTCGGCAGCAGCGGGTCCATTCCGGCTGAACTCAGGCCGTTGGCGCACAGATACTTGCCGAAAATTTCACCGAAATCGGGGCCGGCGACGGTGACGTAAAGCACCTCGTCCTCGTAGGGGCGCACGCCGCACACCGTGTAGACAGAGCCGCCGAGAAAGCCCTCGACGCTGCTGCCGTCGGCGTATTTCATGTCGTTGAGCAGACTACAGCCGGTGACAAGATATTTCATGGTTTTTCCTCCGCTCAAAGTTCGGCACACTGCACGCTCATGTCGCGCAGAATGTCGGTGCTGTTTTTCAGTTCGTGAACGATGCACATGCCGGGGTTGGCGGCGGCGGCGCTTTTCAGCAGCTCGCGCACGGCGCCGGGTTTCAGTGCGCCCTCGCCGAGCGGCGGGTGCGAGTCGTACTCGCCGAGCACTATGCGCACGCCGTAGTCCTCGCGCTGCTCCCAGGTGTCCAGCGCGCGGATGTCTTTAAAATATTTGTCCGTAAGCTGGCCGCGCACGAAATACTCGGTTGTTTTCAGCGCGCAGTCGGCCAGCTGCACTGAGCCGACGCGGCCGCGCAGGCGCTCGTCGAGCAGATTGCTCTTAATCCATTCCAAGCAGAAATCGCCGCCGTCGCAGCCAAAGCTTTCCTCTATGCGGCGCATGCGTGCGGAAACCTCGTCGTCGGGCAGGAAAAAGCGCGCCCGGCACGCGGAATTGTCGTAACCGGTGGCGTGCAGCAGGTGGTTAAAGTCAAAGCTGACGCGCACTCGCTTGAACGGGTCCCAAAGCTGGTCGAATATTGCCGCAAAATCGTCGGCAGTCTGTGCGCCGTATTCAAGTCCCCAGCCGGCGTTCTCCAGCTCTATTAGCGGAGAGTCGGCGGCAAGCAGGCCGCGGGTGTGCAGTTCGGCCATAAACTGCTCAAGCAGGAATATCATCGCTTGCATGATGTCGGCGCGGCTTATGGTGAATTCCCACATGCCGTCTATGGGCGCGTAGTCAATAAGATGGAAGGTGTAAGCGTCGGCGCCCAGCAGGCAGCACAGCTCGTACTCGTCGGCCAGACGTTCAATGTAGTGCTTGCCGGTCAGGTCGCCATAGTAGTCGCCGACGGCCTTGACGCCGCCGAAGTGCTCAATCAGCTCGGGAAAATTGTTTTTGGTCAAGAATGAAGTCGGGTTGGCCCAGTAGGAACAGTGCAGGCGCTTGACGTGCAGTCCGCGCAGTTTTTCCAGCAGGGCGGCGGTCTTTTTCTCGTCGCCGAGCAGCTTGTTGTCGCGCGGGTCAATGTCGTCCATGTAGACCTCTAGCCCCGTCAGCGAGAATTTTTTCAGCAGAGCGGGGATGTCTGCGGCCGGCAGCATGGATTCCTTAAATGTCATGTACTGACGCATTTGCATTTTTATGCTCCTTTAGTAGATGGGGGTCTGTTCGAGGTCGAATCCGAGGAAGAACTGAATGGCGCGCTGAATGGCGACGTCCCAAAACGGCCACTCGTGGCCGCCCGGCCACTCCATATAGGTGTGGCCGTAGCCCGCGGCGCTCAGCGCCGCTTTGAATTTGGCGTTTTGGCCATAAAGGAAATCCTCCGTTCCGCAAAACTGAATGAGGCGCGGGCGCTTGGGGTCGGCAGCCGCGCTGCAAGCGAGGGAGATAACGTCGTCCTCCGGCTTTACAGCGCCGTCGGCGCCGAGCAGAGTTTTTGCCGCGGCGGGACAGAAAATGTCGTTCTTTCCCTGCAGTGCCTCGTCCATAAAGGCGGTAAAGTCGGTAACGCCGGAAAGCGACGCCACGGCCGCGTACTGCTGCGGGCGGCGCAAAGCCACCTTAAGCGCGCCGTAGCCGCCCATGCTCTCGCCGGCAATAAAGGTGTGCTCGCGCGCGCCGGTTATGTTGAACCATTTGGCGCAAAGCTGCGGCAGCTCGTCGGCGACGTAGGTAAGGTAGTCCATGCCGTAGGTGGTCTTGCAGTAAAAGCTGCGGTTGACCTCCGGCATAATTACGACCAGATTGTACTTTTTGGCGTAGTATTCGATTTTGGAAAAGCGCGTCCATTCCGAGCAGTTTGCGGCCAGACCGTGCAGCAGATACAGCACTGCCGGCTCGCCGCTGACGACGGGGTCGACGTCACCCGACGCGTCGGGGACTATGACCCGCACCTGGGTCGTCATGTTAAGCGACTGCGAATAGAGCTCGCCGAAAAAATTTCCCATGGCTTACACCCTGTGCATGAGGTCGCGGTTGGCAATATACAGCTCGTCGAAAATTTCCTGGAAGTGTTTGTACTTCTCGTGGTTTTCCATGTTGGGCTCGTAGGTCTTGTCGGGCTTAATTTTTTTGCCGAGGTCGGCAAAGCTGTCAAAGTACTTGACGCCCATTGCCGCCATCATGGCGTCGCCGAACGAGGCGCCGATAGTAATTTTGGCCGTCTGGATGCACTTGCCGGTAATGTCGGCGACTATCTGCATCCACAGCGGGTTTTTGGTGCCGCCGCCAACCGCCATAATTTTGTTGAGCGGGACTTTGTTTTCTTCAAATATTTTTATCAGCTGGTTGACTTCGAAGCCGACGCCCTCAAGAGCCGAGCGGTACAGGTGCGTTCTGGTGTGCGCGAGCGTCATGCCGAATATCATGCCCTTGGCAAGCGGGTCGTTGATGGGGGTGCGCTCGCCGGCAAGGTAGGGCAGTGTAACGAGACCGTCGCAGCCCGGAGCAATTTTGTCGGCGCCCTCGGCCATCAGCGAGTAGGCGTTGACGCCGGACTCTTTTTCCTCGGCCAGTTTGTCGACAAACACGTTGTCGCGCAGCCAGCGCGTCATGGTGCCGGCGGTGTTGGTGCCGGCCGAGACGTCGAAAGAGCCGGGGATAATAAATTCCTCGCGCCAGATGCGGTCGTCGTTGACCAGCTTGTCGTTGCAGACAATTATGTAAATTGAAGAACCGAACTGCAGCATCATGTCACCGGTGGTCAGAACGCCGGTCGAAATGGCCTCGGCGCCGGAGTCGTCGGTACCGACTATTACCGGAGTGCCCTCTTTAAGGCCGGTCTCGGCGGCGGCTTTGGCGGTAACGCTGCCGGCTATTTCAACGGTGTTGAGTACTTCCGCTAACTGGTCTGGGCGGCAGATGGGTTTGCAGGTTTCCTCGTTGGGCGTGCCGTCGGAATGGTACAGCGGGTTAAAGCTGGCAAGGCCCAAAAAGCGGTCGACGACATAGCGACCGGTCAGTTTTGCGGTGATGTAGCTGGAGCCGGTGAGGAATTTATATGCTTTGGCGTAAACCTCGGGCTCGTTGTTCTTTATCCAGAGTATTTTCGGCATCACGTCGGAAGAGCACAGCGGCCGGCCGTACCATTCCTTAATTTGTTTTTCGCCGTAAAGCTCTGTCAGCCACTCCATCTCTTTGGTGGCGCGCGCGTCTATACCGTAGAGTATAGCCTTGCGCAGCGGGCGGCATTCCTCGTCTACCGGCAGACAGTCGGCGCCCAGTGCGCTCGCGCCGACGGCGAGAATTTCGGCGGGGTTGACGCCGCTTTTTTTCAGCAGCTCGTTGCTGATAGCGCAAAAATCGTGCCACCAAACGCCCTCGGCGTCGTGTTCGTAAAAGTTCGGCTGGGGATTCTCCATGCCGTGGGCGCACGCGTGTGTAGCAACGACATTGCACTCGCTGTCAATAATTACGCCCTTGCTCTCGAACGTGCCGGTGTCAATGCCCATGAAATAAGCTTTTTTCACGATGACTTCTCCTTAATTATGAAAATTAACGGTAAATTCGCATTTATTGCCCAAAACATAGTTGCGCGCGTATTCCACTGCGCGCCCCTTGGCGTCGTAGGTGACGCTGGTAAACAGCATTACGGTGCTGTCGCCGTCAATACCGAGCACGCGGGACTCGTTGGCGTCCAGGCGCACGAGGTCGAGCGTCTCGGTGGCGCGCTTGATATCGATATTATAAAACCCGTATATTTCGTACAGACTGAAAACGCTCAGGTCTATGCCGCTGAGTTTCGGGACTATGTCGAAGGGAATATATATCTCCTCGAGTCCCATCGGCTCGCCGTTATAATAGGAAATGCGCTTTACATAATATAACTTTGAGCTGGGGCTGACGCCGAAAATCTTGGCATACTTGCTGCCGGCGGTTCGCACCGTCTTGGCGAGGATTTTAGTCGAGGGCGTGGCGTTTTTTTCGCGGATAGTTTGGGAAAACCCGCTCAGCGTTTCAAGATCGCGGCTGACTTTACCGCTCATTACATATACGCCCTTGCCCTGTATGCGCTTGAGAAGACCCTCGTTTACCAGCGCGTCAATGGCGCTGCGCACCGTCAGTCGGTTAATCTCGTAGGTGTCGGCAAGCTCGTTTTCAGAGGGGATGGCTGTACCGGGAGGGTAATCGTTTTCCTCTATTTTGCTGCGAATTATTTCGCGCAGCTGCAAATAAATGGGTTTTTTGTAATCAAAATTCCGTTCGCTAGACAAAATCTGTTCATTCCTCTCTGGGGGAGTTGAGGTTTACCAGGCTCCCTCGTAGCCCAGGGTGACGCTGCTGTTGGCGGCGCCGTCGTGCATGCATTCCTCGAGCGGCTTGCCGTCGAGAGTGCTTTTTATGAAGCCGGCAATATAGCTGTCGCCGGCGCCCATGGTGTCGACTACCTTGCAGGGAACTATGCCGCCCGAGACAAAGCGCTCGCCGTCAAAAGCGAGACTGCCCTGCTCGCCGAGAGTGGCGATAACAATTTTGGGGCCGCGGCGCTGCTGCGCGCGCAAAAATTCCCGCAATTCCGGCGTGTCGCCGTCGTCAAAGGCAAAAAACGCGTAGTCGACGTAGGGCATGGCGTATTCCACCACGGGGTGGTGGGGCTGGTTGGAAAAATCAAACGTAATAGGCACGCCGCGCTGGTTGATTTCGGGCAGCGAGCGCTCCACGTTGCCCCAAATGCCCGAGACGACCATGTCGTGTGTGCACAGAAAGTCAATATCCGCGGCGGTCGGTTTAAAGTCGGCGAGAACACCCTCAATATAATCGCCGAAAACGCGCTCGCCGTCGAGCAGGTTTACGTGAGTGACGGCGGTGCTGCCGGGCAGCGTGTGGACGTGAGATATGTCCACTCCCTTGCGTTGCAGTCCCTCGGTGATTATGGGGCCGTATTTGTCGTCGCCGATAGCGCCGGTGTAGGACGCCTGTCCGCCCAGACGCACAAAATAAACGGCGACGTTTACAGGGTTGCCGCCGGGGTAGCCCTTGCCGAGATTGTCGTAATAATCGACGCAGTTGTCGCCGATAGCTGCCAGTTTCATTATAAACTCCTCCCTCTTTTAGCCGCCCGCGGCGGACAGTCAAATCTTGTCAAAACGCCCCCGAGGTAACCCTTGGGGCCTCAGGGGCGTTTTATTAGGTTTAGTGCTTTGCGCAGCCTCGATTATTTCGCGGCGTCGACTTTGTTCTTTTTGCTCCAGATAACGTATGCCGGGTAGCCGGTGACAACGGCGATGACAGCGCAGATAAGCGCCGGGATGGGAGCCCACATGAGCTCGCCCCAAATCAACGTGCCGGTCATAATCATGGCGATTATGGGCATAAGGTATCCGCCCGGGCATTTGAAGTACGGATGATAATTCTCTTTCTTGCGAAGGAAGAAAATCGTGCTGAACGTCAGGAAGTTCTTCACCAACAGAACGAAGGTGAAATAACCGAGCAGGCCGCGGATGTCAGACAGGAACATCATGACGATACCTACGGCAACCTGGATAGCGATGGAGAACGCCGGGGTCTGGTACTTGGAGACCTCGCCGAACTTTTTGAAGAACAGTCCGTCGTGGGCCATCGCGTACTCAAGACGCGGCTGGAACATGATGCCGGAGGAGGCGGAGCCGGCGATGACGATGACGCCCATTATGGCGACTAAGACACCGGCGTTGCCGCCGATGAAGCTGATTTTCTCAGCCGCTTCGGCAATAGGCGCGGAACTCGCTACCAGCTGGTCATACGGAAGCAGGTCGGTGACGACGAAGGTCAGCGCGACATAAACGACTGCTACGACCGCGACGCAGATGATAAGAGCGCGGGGCATGTTCTTTTCGGGATCTTTGATCTCGCCGCCCATATAGGCGGGGGCGGCCATGCCGTCATAGGACCAGGTCGTTGCCGAAACACCGGCGACCAGAGCCGAGAAGCCGGCGCTGAAGCCGACGACGTTGGCGGTAGACTGGGCAATGACGTCACCCTTGATGAAGAAGAGGCCGGCAATGATGATGAAAGCGAAGGGCAGGATCTTGAAGATGGTCATCGCTGTCTGAATCTTGCTGCCGACTTCGACTGAGCGGATGTGAGTCCACATCAGGATGAGGATGATGACGATGGCGAGCAGGGTGCCGTAGATCTCGGCAAAGCCGAAAATGTAGCACAGGTAGCCGCTGATGGCGAGACCCCAAATGGAGATGGAAGTCGGGTCGTTGGCCCAGAAGCTGATCCAGCCGGTCAGGAACGCCATAAAGCGCGAGCCGGCCTCACGGAAGTAGACGTACTGGCCGCCATCCTCGGGATACGCGGAGGCGAGCTCGGCGTAGCAGAGGTTGGAAGGCAGCGCCAGCAGGGCGCCGACTACGAAAGCCAGTATGCAGAAAAGCGCGCTGCCAGCGGCGCCGGCGACTTCTGCTATTGACGAGAAGATGCCGGAACCGATGGTAGTGCCGACGCCCAGGGCGATTGCGCCCAAAAGGCCGACTTTTCTGCCGAGTTGGTTTTTACCTTCGGACATAGAAAGCAACACTCCTTTTTTTGTTTTGTGGTGCTGTGCACGGTTGGGACCTCTTCATTACTACCCCTTGAGAAGGCCGCTTTGAGCACACAATAAAAGAACTTTTTCACACCACTTTGCGCAACTATTGTAACATTTCGTCCAGTTAGTGTCAATCGCCGCCGGTATTTTTGTGAATAATTTATTAATTTTGGGCATTGTGAACAGTGGACGCTGAAAAAACAGGTAATTTGGCATAAAAATCTTACCAACTTGGTACAGGAAAAACAAAAATGGTATAGCGGCCTTTGATTATTCTGCCATAAGCTCGCGCAGATTGTTGATAGCGCGGCGCGCGTACATGCGCGGCTCGTTTATGTAGGAGGTGACGAGCTCTATGGTAACGGTGCGGGAGTAGTTGATTTCTTTTATTTCCTGCATAAGCTCGCGCAGCGGGATAACGCCTTCGCCGGGCATTACGTGCGTGTCAGAGCTGCCGTCGCTGTCAATGACGTGCATGTGGTACATATTGTCGCCGAGTTTGCTGAAATAGGCCATAATGCTCTCCTGCTGGACAAAAGGCGGCACAATGTCGCACATGCCCACGAGCGCCGGGGAGCCGACTTCTTCAATGACCTCGGCGAGGTCGTCGGCGCTGCGGCAGATGTTGCTCTCGAACGGGGTCAGCGCTTCCAAAACCACTTTTTGGCCTATTTTTTCGCCATATTCGCTCAGCTCGCGCATTGTTTTGACAAGGCGGTTCCACAGCTCCTTGCGCGGTACTTCGTAGCCGCCGTTGGCGGGGCTGGTCAAAGTCCACTCAGAGCCGATGGCCTTGCTCATGTCCATGGCGGTCTTGAGATACTCGACGGCGTCGCGGCGCATCTGCTCGGTGCCTATCATGTAATTGTAGGGATAGGCGTTGTGTTCCGGCGTATAGCCGAGCACGGGCATCTCGTATTTTTCTATCAGCGCCTTTACCTCGTCGGCGCCGCCGTCCTTCAAATCGTACGGGTAGGCGTGCGGGCGGCCGCCCCAAAGTTCAATGTAGTCGTAACCGAAGCGTTTGGCGTCAATAAAGCAGTGCTCCAGCGGGTTGCGCTGGTAGCCGGAAGTGAACATACCTATTTTCATATTGGTTCTCCTTCTGGATTTGAGCCGCTGAAAGCGGGCTCAGTTTTATGGGTATAGACATTTAAGAATAAATCTTATACCAATATCAAGTATAAACCCCGCCGGGATAAAGCGTCAATCGGCAAAGAAATAGAATAAACAGGGCGATATTTGTGCAATAATGACAGCGCGCGTGCCGGCGGCGGCCGCGTTGACAGGAAAAATGAGCTGATATATTATTGACTCAACGCTAAGTGCAAATTTCCGGCGTAAAACATCGTAGGAGGTTTAACAGTGAGCGAAAAAATGAGAATCGGCGTCGTCGGCTGCGGCGACATCAGCGGAATCTATTTGCACAACATGACGAAGGTGTACGGCAACCTTGAGGTAGTCGGAGTTTGTGACCTTATTCCGGAGCGCTCGTCGCGGGCGGCGACAAACAACAATATCGGCCGCATATATGCCGATGTGGACGAGCTGCTTGCGGACGACAACGTAGATATTGTGCTGAACATAACCCGGCCGGTGGACCACTTCAACGTCAGCATGGCGGTGCTGCGCGCCGGAAAGCATCTGTATACCGAAAAGCCGCTCGGCATCACAATGGACGAGGGACGGCAAATTACGGCGCTGGCCAAAGAAAAGGGACTGTACGTCGGTTGCTCGCCGGACACCTTTCTCGGCGCCGGTTTACAGACCTGCCGCAAAGTCATTGACGCGGGACTTATCGGCGAGCCGATAGGCGGCACGGCGCACATGATAGTGCACGGCCACGAGTCCTGGCACCCGAATCCGGATTTCTACTACCAGCGCGGCGGCGGACCTATGCTCGACATGGGGCCCTACTATGTTACCGCGCTGCTGAATTTTCTCGGCCGTGTGGACGCGGTGAGCGGCATGCAGAAAATGACGTTCAGCGAGCGCACTATCACCAGCGAGCCGCGCGCCGGCGAAAAAATTAAGGTCGAGGTCCCCACCTGGGTTAACGGCACGCTGCGCTTCGACTCGGGCGCCATCGCCACGCTGTTTACCACCTTCGACGTCTGGTACCACCAGGAATCGCTCATGGAGATTTACGGCACAGAGGGGACCATGATAGTGCCCAACCCCGATTTTTTCGACGGTCCGGTGATGCTGTTTGACCGCGACAGCGAGACGTATAAGGAATACCCCATCTGCTTCGACCACCCCGGCGACGCCCGCGGACTGGGGCTTTCGGACCTGGCCGACGCAGTTATTCATTCGCGCGCCCCGCGCGCGTCTTCGGTGCAGGGTTTGCACGCGCTGGAAATAATGAGCGGTATTATCAGCAGCGCCGAACTCGGCCGCGAGGTGAAAATGCAAACGCCGTACACAAGACCCGACCCGATGCCGGAGGCAAAGTGATGGGAAGCGGCGAGAGAATAAAAATCGGCGTTATCGGCTGCGGCGAGATAGCGCAGGTGATGCACCTGCCGTATATAGCCGACTCGGACGAGATGTGCGTGCACTCGCTGTGCAACACCACGCGCTCGGTGGCCGAATACCTGGCGGCGCGTTACGGTGTGCTTGACGAGCGCGTGTTTGCCGACTACCGCGAGCTGCTCAACGACGCCGAGCTGGACGCTGTGGCGGTCTGCAGCCACGACCACTACGAGCCGGTAATGGCCGCTATTGCCGCTGGCAAGCACGTTTTTGTGGAAAAACCGCTCGCTTTCTGTGTGCGGCAAGCGCGCGAGATGGCTGCCGCCGCCAAACAGCGCGGTGTGGTGCTGCAAGTCGGCTATATGAAGATATATGACCCCGGCTTTCGCTGCTTTTTGCAGAGATTCCGCGAGATGGGCGAGGTGCGCCACGCCCGCGTGCACAATTTTTGCGGAAATTTTGATTATATTCCTCAAATATACAATCTGCGCAAGCAGTCAAGCGTCAACGAGCAGGAAAAGGCCGCGCGCCGCGCGGCCGCCGACGCCGCCGTGCGCGAGCAGATAGGCACGCTGGAGACGCGGTTCGCCGGTCCCTATATGGATATGCTGCTGGGCACGACACACGACACCGTGCTGCTGCGCGCAATGTTCGGCGACGAGCTTCGTGTGCGCTATGCGGACATTGCCGACGACGGCCAGACGCTGGCGACGCTGCAAACGCCGGGCGGGCTGCGGCTGACGTTTGAGAGCCACTTTATTGACGAGCGGCTGGTGTGGGACGAAAACATAGCCGTGTGGGGGCCGCGCTGCGAATTGCAGCTGGTGTTCCCTTCGCCCTATTTGCGCAACGCCGTCACCAAGGTGCTTGTCAACGAAAACGACGACAGCGGCGCCAACCGCGACGTGGCAATAACCGCGTCGTACGAAGAATCGTTCCGCGAGGAGTGGCGCAGTTTCTGCGAGTGCGTGCGCAGCGGCAAAAAACCGCTTGCCGACGCCGACGGCGCGGTGTGCGACATACAAATTGCCGCTGACATTGTCGCTGCGGCAATGCAAAGGGACGAGTGAGCAATATGGAATTTAATACCTATAAGCTGGAAATAACGCTGCCGGCGGGTTACGAGCAGCAGATGCTTGCGGCGCTGTGCGACGCCGGTTTCGGGCGCGAGGGTGCTTACGACCGCGTCGCTTGCCGCTGGGCGGTGTGCGGCAGCTTCCGGCCGCTGGCGGGCAGCGACGCGTTTATCGGCGCGGTGGGCGAGGACTGCCGCGCCGACGAGGTGCGTTTGGAAATGCGCGTGCCCGCCGACCGGCTAAAACAGGCGCTCAAAGTGGTGCGCGACAACCACCCCTACGACCACCCCATCACAAACGTGGTGCCGGTCATAGACGAATACGAAATATTACCTAAAAGGGAGAAAAAGGAATGAGCGACAAAAACGCGGCCGAACACCGCTGGTGGAAAGAGGCTGTAATTTACCAGATATACCCGCGCAGCTTCAAGGATTCAAACGGCGACGGCATAGGCGACTTGCGCGGCATAATTGAAAAGGTGCCCTATCTCAGCGAGTTGGGCGTAAACATGGTCTGGCTGTGCCCGGTGTACGCCTCGCCCAACGAGGACAACGGCTACGACGTCAGCGACTACTACACAATAAACCCCGAATTCGGCACGCTGGCGGACTGGGACGAGCTGTCCGCCAAGCTGCACGAGCGCGGCATAAAAATAATGATGGACCTGGTGTTCAACCACACCTCGGCCGAGCACGAGTGGTTTAAGCGCTCGCGCAGCAGCCGCGACGACGAGTACCGCAACTTTTATATCTGGCGCAACAGCAAGGCGGACGGTTCGGCGCCCAATAACTGGCGCGGCTATTTTAACGAGCCGGCCTGGCAGTTTGACGAGCACACAGGCCAGTATTATTTGCGGCTGTACGCAAAGTCAATGCCCGACCTCAACTGGGAGAGCCGCGAATTGCGCGAGCAAATTTACCGCATAATGGAGTGGTGGGCCGACCGCGGTGTCGAGGGCTTCCGCATGGACACGATAAACACCATCGGCAAGGACCAGCGCTTTCCCGACGCGCCGGCAGACTCGCCCGCCTATGTGCGCGGCCGGCCGTTTTTCACAAACCAGCCGACCATGCACGCGGTGTTGCGCGAAATGAACGAGCGCATTCTCACGCCGCGAGACATTGTCACTGTCGGCGAGTGTTCCGCCGCCGACGTGGACGAAACGCTGCTGATGGTTGCAAAGGACCGCCACGAGCTGAGCATGAACCACATGTTTGAGCACGACGAGCTCGACTTCGGCCCCGGCGGCGCTTGGGATATAGTGCCGTTCACGGCGGCGCAGCTGTACGACGTTATTGAGCGCTGGCAGCTGGAATTGCCGGCCGGCGGCGGCTGGAACAGCTGGTTTTGGGGCAACCATGACCTGCCGCGCCCGGTCAGCCGTTTCGGCAACGATGCCGAGCAGTACCGCGAGCGTTCGGCCAAGCTGCTCGCGGCAATTGAGTTTACCATCCAGGCGACGCCGTTTGTTTTCCAGGGCGAGGAGATAGGCATGACCAACGCCGACTTCAGCGGTATAGCCGATTTCCGCGACATAGACGCCACCAACTACTATGCCTACGCTACCGGTGAGGCGGGACTCAGCGACGCCGAGGCGATGAAAAACCTGCGCTACCGCTCGCGTGACAACGCGCGCACGCCCATGCAGTGGACAGACGGCGAATATGCCGGCTTTTCCGCGGCGCGGCCGTGGCTGGACGAAAACGCCAACAAGAGCAAAATAAACGTCGCGCGCGAGAGCGGCGACGCCGACTCGGTGCTGAGCTTTTATAAAAAGGCCATCGCGCTGCGCGCCGGCAGCGAGCTGCTGATATACGGCGATTTTGCCCGACTGCCGAGCGGCGACGAACGCGCCATGGTCTACGAGCGGCGCCTTGACGGCAAGCGGGCGCTGGTGGCGGTTAATATGACCGACGCGCCGGCGCGGCTGGCGGCGGCGATAGATTTTTCCGGTCTTGAGCCGGCACTGCGCAATATAGCGGGCGCGCCGGGCGACAAGCACGCGCTTGAACCCTGGGAGGCCGTCGTATATATGCCGGCAAACTGAGCGCGCCCCGTACTCGCGCCGGCTTGCGCAGACGAGAATATTAAAACATAACCGCGCCTTTCGGCGCGGTTATGCTCTGGGTCAATAAAAATATAGTGTTACGGCGCCGAAAGACGCTTTTGACGACGGCAAACGAACTGAACCTAAAGCTGTAAAGAGCTCTGTGCTCTGAACACGAAGAACGTTTTTGCAAGACCGATGAGCTTCACGCCGCAGGCGCGAAGCTCATTTTTGTTGCCGGGGGCTGGCGTTTGCAGGGGCGCTTAATTACAATTTCGCAGCGGGCTGCTTTCAGGACCCGTCTGCGGCGGCGGACTCAATATTTGAGCAGAATATAACGGACGCGGCGCCAGACAGCGCCGCGTCCGTTATTGTAACCAATACAAGACTTCCAAGCCTTTGAATTATTTATTGGCGTAAGCGCAAATCTTGTCAATCTGCTCGGCAAAGGTGCCGCCGAATTTGCTCTCGAACAGAGCGCCGCCCATAGTAAAGGCACAGACGTTGGGTAGTGTTTTTACGAAATCGATGCGCTCGTAGCTGTTCATGCTGCCGGCGATTATCAGCGGCTTTTTCAGCGTCGGAGTCAGCGCCGCGAGCATTTCCTCGGGGTCGCCGTCCATGTAGCGGAAAGCGGAAAGGCAGATGCCGGAGATGTTTTTCTTCTCGGCGGCGGCGGCGCGCTCAATGACCTGCTGAATAGTGCCGTGAAAGCGGGTGTCCTCGTTGAGCGAAATAAACGGAGAGTAGGCCATGCCGGCGTCGTCGCAGACCTTTTGCACGCTGTCGTACCAGACGGTGCCCAGCAGATGGTCGGCGCCGCAAGCAGCGGCGCGCTCGGCGCAGTCGAGACAGTGAGCCTCGTCAATGGCAAGCACCTCGATGTAGGTTTTTTTGCCGTTTTCCTTCATCGTAGTGGCCAGGGCTTTCATGCTTTCGGGCGTGGTGCCCTCTACCTTAAAGCCCCAGTGCGTGGCGGCCGCGTCCTTGGCGGCGAGAAAAACGTCCATGGCGTCGGGAACGGTGACGTCGTGCCAGGTGAGCATTGCAATAAGTTCGGGTTTCATATATTTACGGTCCTTTCTGATATTTTCGAATTTTAGGCGAGCTCGCGGGTGTGGCCGCCGACGGCATCCACCAGCACGTCGTAGCGGTGCACCAATTCGTCGTAGGCGGCTTTTTTGCTCGGGTCGGGCGTGTACACCTTGTCGACCTCGGCCAGCCGCAGCGCGGTGTCGGAAATGGAGTTCCAGATTCCGGCGCCGACGCCGGCAATAATGGCGGCGCCCAAGCAGGCGGCGTCCTGGGTGTTTTTCATTGTGACGATCTCGCGGCCGAGCATGTCCGCTTTTATTTGACACCACAGCGGGCTGCGCGAGGCGCCGCCCAGCGAGCGTAT
>CAYZIL010000012.1:46374-53257 GCA_964478515.1 uncultured Faecalibacterium sp.
GTGTCGCGCAGCCAGCGCAGCACTATGCCGCCCTTGGTGCCGGCGTGCAGCATATAAAGTCCCGGCGCCACGCCGAAGAAGCAGGGCAGCTCGCCCTTTTCGTCAAGCACCTGTTTTTCGCTCATAGTGCAGACCACGAGCTCGGCGCCGGTGCTTTCGGAAAAGATGCCGGGCTTGGCGTTGCCGACGCCGGTGGCGCCGCAGGCCTGGTCGAGACCGCCGGCAACCAGCAGGGTGTCGGGGGACAGACCCAGCTCTGCCGCGACCTCGGGCAGCATTGTGCCCAGCGGCGTGCCGGTGGGTACGGTTTCGGGCAGCTGTTCGCGGCTCAAGCCGAGCTTTTCGACCATCTCGGGCCAAAAATCTTGGCTGTTTATGTTCCACATGTAGGAGGAGCACCAGTTGGAACCCTGGCACTTAAACACGCCGCCCATGCGGTAGAACATATAGTCGTCGAGCAGCAGCATTTTTTTGGCTTTGGCAAACTGCTGCGGGTAATGCTTGCTGAACCACAGCACCTTGGCTGCGGGGTACAGCGAGGTTATCGGCCCCTGGCCGGTAACGCGCAGCACCTCGTCGGCCGGGAACCACTCGTTTATCTCCTCGGCCTCCTGCTGCGGACGGGTGTCCATCCAGACTATAAAGTTGTGCAGCGGGTGCATTTGCTCGTCGAGAAAAATCAGGGTTTCGCCCTGGACGGAAAGACTTATAGCCGCCACGTCGGCAGGGGAGACGGCGGATTTTTTCATTACTTCGGCGATGCTGGTCTTAAAACAATTCCAATAGACTTCGGGCTCCTGCTCGACAGTCAGCGCTGCGGGGGTCAGCAGATGGTGCTCTTCAACGTGGGACGCCACATTATGTCCCTGGTCGTCGAATAGGGCCGCCTTAAACGCGGTAGTGCCCAAATCGACGCCGAAAACATATTTCTTTGCCATTTGCATACACTTGCCTTTCGCATTATTTAACAATTTCGGCGGTAAAATTAAAACCGTCACACAGCCTGCGGAATTGTTCGGCGCAAAAAATACCGACGGCATTGCGCGGGGCGCGGCCGCCGTCCGGCAGGCATATCGGTATAAAATTACAGCTAAAATGTATATCTACTTATGAACTTTAACACTCGTTCTGAGTCAAGTCAACTTGTCGGCGCTTTTTCGTTTATATATACAAATGTCGACAGGCATATTTATGCTGACTGCTCATTGATGTTTGCTCGGACAATGTGCTATATTATTAGGTATAGAACTGGTATGTTATTGTGCGCGTCTTATATAATTGAGAGGTGGAGAAAATGTCAGCGGATTTTATTATTCTCAGCGACAAAATATTTACCGGCGACGAGCGCGGCACGCTTGACGGTTATGTTGCCGTCAAGGACGGCCGCATCACAGCCGTCGGCAGCGGCGAGTGCGCCGCTGTGCCGGCGGGGGTAAAGGTATACGACCTTCACGGCAAGATGGTTTGTCCCGGCTTTGTCGACGTGCACTGCTTTTTTACCGGCTGGCTGGTGGGGCACATGGGCGCCGACTTCAGCGGCTGCGCCGACGAGGAGGCAGCGACAAAGTTGGCCGGGGAGTGCAGCGGCGACGTAGTGCTCGGCCGCGGCCTTGCCGACGACATTGCGCCTTTTGATGTTGACGCGGCTGTCAGCGGTCGCCCGACGGTAATTATGTACACGAGCGGCGAGAGCTGTGTCATGAACGCCGCCGCCGAAAAAATGTTCGGCTTCACGCCCGACAGCTGCTATTCTGAGGGCTATTGGCGCTTGCTGCGCCATCTGCTGCGCGACCGCGATTTCTGCTTGCCGCTTTTCAACGAGTATATGCAGTTGATGAATTCGCGCGGCGTCACCTCTGTAAAGGAGATGGGTTTCGACGACTATTACGGCTTTACCGACGAGCTGGAGCGCCTTGAGCGCGAGTCCGCGTTGACGCTGCGCGTCAGCTTTATGAGCCAGCCGGTGGGAATGCCGATGAATCTCAGCTATGGCAAAAAAATGCGCCAGCGCTTTCAGGGCGATTTTGTGCGCTTTTCCGGCTATAACCAGATGACCGACGGGTCAATCAGCCAGCACGAGGGCTATTTGAAAGAGCCCTACGACTCGCTGCCGGGAAAGGTGTGCGCCAAAGATTTTGACTTTGACGCCATTGAGCGCGACGCGCTCGCCGCCGACGCCGAGGGCTTCCGTTTTTCGCTGCACGCGCAGGGCGACGGCGCTGTCTCCCGAGTGCTGGACATTTTTGAAAAATGCCGCCGCGGCGCCGACGGCAGAGTGGTAAACCGCCAGGCCGTAACCGACCTTGAGCTCAGCGACCCGACAGACTTGGAGCGCATGGGCAAATTGGGCGTCGTGGCGGAGGTTTACCCGCAAATACCGTCGCTTTACGACGCGGCGGAAAAAATAAAGCTCACCGACGAGCGCGTCGGCGCACAGCGCGCCAAATACTACTGGAACCGCCGCAAAATGGCTAACAGCGGCGTCGTAATCAGCTGCGGCACCGACTTGCCTATGCTCGTAGACGATATTCCCGAGTCGGTATACTGCTCGGTGTTCAACCGCTTCCCCGACGGCACTGTCTTTAATGAGCAAAACGCCCTCACGTCCACTGAACTGCTGCGGGCCTGGACGGCCGGCGGGCAGTACAATTTGGGACGCGAGGACGAATTGGGAACGCTCAGCGAGGGCAAACTTGCCGACATAGCCGTGCTGGACGGCGACATCTTCGCCTGCACGCCGGAAAACGTGCGCGGGATAAAGGTCTGTCTGACCATAGTCGACGGCAAGCCGGCGTACGAAAAGCTTTAAGCCTCAACCGTTACGGGCCCGCCGGCAATATCCATCCAGACGGTGGGCTCGTCGTCATAGCACAGCGCCTGCCAGTAGTAGGGCTCTTTGCCGTTAAGACCGTGTGCGGGCGTGTGCCACACGCCGCGCTCGACTACTATGACCTGACCGGGTCTGATTATTACCGGCACGCACAGTTCGGCGCGCGGCTCGTCGCCGGGCACGCAGACCAAAACCGCCACGGGTCCGCCGGCGCAATACATGGCCTCCTGCGTGTGCAGGTGGCGCTCCATCTGGTCGGCGGTAAAAGGCAGACCGGAGCCGACGGTGAGACCGATACTGCATTTGGTGTCCAGCAGCGGGTCAAGGGTGTTGACGTTGCTCCAGCCGTCACCGCTGGCGCTCTGGATGGCGTCGCAGCCGAGATTTCCGCCGCTCAAATCGTAAATAGTCCCATACGCGGAAAAATCAAGATTTGCCAAATCAAGTGCTTTCATGTAATAATGCTCCTTGTCCGGCCGCGAACCGCGGCCGTGTGATAGCGGAGAACCGCAAAAACAGTATATCATAAACCGAAAGGATGTTCTATTATGCTTTGGACCGATAAAATGTTCGGGGTCAAAAAACCCATTATTGCCATGCTCCATCTCGACGCTCTGCCCGGCGACCCCAAATACCACTGGGGCGACAATATGCGCAAAGTCGTAGACAACGCGCGCCGTGACCTGGAAGCGCTGCAGGAGGGCGGCGTTGACGGCGTTATAGTCAGCAACGAGTTCAGCCTCCCCTACCAGCGCAAAATGCAGTTTGTCACGCCGGCGGCCATGGCCCGCGTTATCGGCGAGATGATGCCCGATTTTTCGGTGCCCTACGGCGTCGATTGCATTTCCGACGGACTTGCCTGCATAGAGCTGGCGGCGGCCGTTGACGCCAAATATGTGCGCGGCACCTTCTGCGGCGTCTATGTCGGCGACGGCGGACTGTACGACAACGACTTTTCCGCTATTCTGCGCCGCCGCGCGGCGCTGCACCTGGATGAGCTGAAAATGCTCTACTTTATCAACCCCGAGTCCGACCGCAATTTGGACACGCGCCCGCTCGCGGACATTGCCGCGTCGGTAATATCCAAAGCCGAGCCGGACGGCCTTTGCATTTCGGCAAATGCCGCCGGACAGGACGTTGACAACGAACTTATAATCACAGTCAAAAAGCGCAACCCGCAAGTAGTGGTGCTGTGCAATACCGGCTGCCGCGTCGACACTATTCGCAAAAAGCTGGAATACGCCGACGCCGCCGTCGTCGGCACAACGTTCAAAAAAGACGGCGTTTTTGAAAACCATATCGACGTCGCGCGGGTGCGCGAATTTATGGACGTCGTGCACCAGTACCGCAAAGAGATCTAAAAACCAACAGAGTTTAAGTCGAAAAGGAGACACTCAGTGGAAAACAACGAAAACGCGAACAGCGAAATGACGCAGGTCGTCGACGCCGAACCGACTGCGGTTGACGCCGAACCGACAGACGGCGAATATAACGAGTACCTGGGGCGCGCGCCCCAGCCGCCCAAACAGCCGCAGCAGCGTGCGTTTCGCCAGCCCAGCGCCACAGAAGTGTACATAAAGATGGGCGTGCTCTGTGTGGCGGTCATTGCCCTGGCGGTGCTGTTCTTTTCCGCGGGAATAAAGTACGAGTGGCGCGAGGAAGAGCGTGAGATATATTTCGGCTGCGTTGTCGGCGGAAATATCACAATTGAAGTCGACACCATAGAGTCGGTGCGGCTGCTGGACGAAAACCACAACGGCTTTCGCAGCGAAGGACTCGGCACTCCGTTTATTAAGGCCGGCACCTTCCGCAACGACGCCTACGGCAAATATGCGCTGTTCATCTACACCAAAACCCACGAATACGTGGAAATAACCTATGCCGACGGCAATGTGTGCGTCACTAACCGCGAGACCTTGCAGGAGACCGAGCAGCTCTACGAGGATATTTGTGAGTATGCCGGAATCTCCAATTAAGGAGTGAGGCAAATGTCAGTTGACGTCAAAACTTTTTGCGGCATGCTGGACGCCACTTCCATAAGCGCGCTCGCCACCCGCGAGGACATGCAGCAGCTTATAGACCTGAATGTCAAGATGGGCTTCTTTTCGCTTATCGGCCCGCGCTGCTTTGTGCCGATGCTCGTCGAGGGCGTGCGCGGCACAAGCGCCATAGCCGGTTCCGGCTGCTGCGGCGACGACGGCTGCGAGCCCGACTACATTAAAGCCTACGCCGCCAAGGACAGCATTAAGCTGGGCGCGCAGGAAATAGATATGGTTATGAATCTGCACTACTTCAAGTCCGGCATGTACGCCGAGACGGTGCGTGACATCCGCACTGTCAAGGACGCAATCGGCGACCACCGGCTCAAATGCATTATCGAGTCGCCGCTGATGAGCGACGCGGAGATTGCGAAGCAGACCGAGCTCGTCATTGAGGGCGGCGCGGATTTCGTCAAGACCTCTATCGGCGGCGGCCACGTTGCCACGGTTCACCAAGTCGAGGTCATTGCCAAGGCGGCGCGCGGCCGCATTGCCATAAAGGCGTCGGGCGGCATACGCGAACTCGAGACGGTCGAGCAAATGATGGCGCTCGGCGTCAGCAGGTTCGGCATAGGTATGTCGAGCGTTTTCAAAATAATCGGGCAGATACAAGCGCGCTGAAAACAACAAAAAGAACCGGAGCGGTCGCTCCGGTTCTTTTTTATTGTGCTTTTTTATGTCGCCGGCGCGGCAGTTTTTCTCGGTTGCTTTTAGCGGCGGCTGTTGTGCAGCTTTCTTTTTCTCAATGCAATTAAGCTGAAGAAGACGGCAATGCCAGTGAGCGAGAGCGACAGATTGACCAACGCACTGCCGCGCTCACCGGTCGCAACGGTGTCGCTCGCCGGGGACTCCGCGGTGACCGTAAAGTTTGTTTCTGCGTAACCGTCGGTATAGACGATGCGCACCGTGTGCGTGCCGGTTATGCTTTGCAGATAAGCGGGGCTCAAAGTAACGGCGGTGTCGCCGCTGCCGTCGATAGCGACCTGTGCGGCGCTGACGTCGACGCCGTCGACCTGGGTCTTTAGGTATTTAGCGCGACTGCCGCTGGCAGTGAAGGACAAGCCGAGCGCGCTGCCGCCCTGCCAGGTGCCGTTAGCCCCCGCGGTAATCGTTTAGGACGGCAGTTGAATGGCGTCGCTGACCTGCGTGCCGCTGAAATTGCCGCTGCCGGTCACGCTCACATAAATGCTTTTGCCGGCGTCGGCTGTGCTCAGGACATAGCTGCTTTGCGTTGAGGTCAAAACGGAGTCGACGTACCACTGGCATGTGACAGCGGCGTCGGCGGGGTCAAGAACGACGCTCAGCGTGCTGCCGATTTGGACTTGGCCGGAGATTGAGGGTTTGCCGATGGTTTTTGGATTTATGTCGGCGCTGAGCGACTCGGCGGCGGGTGCGGTGTAGTTGCCGGCGGCGCTGCCGCTGAGCGTGTAGGTGACGCTCACCGGCTTGGCGGTGCCGACGTCTTTATTGTTGAATGAGCCGGCGGCGGCGACAGCAACGTCGTCGTTGCCTAATATGCCGCTGACAGTGCCGGCACTTATGGTGGCCGCGGTGCTGCCGTCGTAGACCTTGTCTGCCGCGCTGCTGCCGGTTATGGTAAGGCTTACAGCGGTGATATCGGCGCTGAGCGACTCGGCGGCGGGTGCGGTGTAGTTGCCGGCAGCGCTGCCGCTGAGCGTGTAGGTGACGCTCACCGGCTTGGCGGTGCCGACGTCTTTATTGTTGAATGAGCCGGCGGCGGCGACAGCAACGTCGTCGTTGCCTAATATGCCGCTGACAGTGCCGGCACTTATGGTGGCCGCGGTGCTGCCGTCGTAGACCTTGTCTGCCGCGCTGCTGCCGGTTATGGTAAGGCTTATAGCGGTGATGTCGGCGCTGAGCGACCCGGCGGCGGGTGCGGCGTAGTTGCCGGCAGCGCTGCCGCTGAGCGTGTAGGTAACGCTCACCGGCTTGGCGGTGCCGACGTCCTTATTGTTGAATGAGCCGGCGGCAGACACCGTGACGTTGTCGTTCG
>CAYZIL010000012.1:53357-58345 GCA_964478515.1 uncultured Faecalibacterium sp.
CCGACGTCCTTATTGTTGAATGAGCCGGCGGCAGACACCGTGACGTTGTCGTTCGCCAAAAGTCCGCTGACGGTGCCGACGGTTACGGCAGCCGTGGTGCTGCCGTCGTAGACCTTATTTGTCGCGCTGCTGCCGCTGACGCTCAGAGATTTTGCGGTGATGTCGGCGTGTAGGGTAAATGAGGCGGATAAAACGTAGTTGTCGGCGGCGCTGCCGGTAAGAACGCAGGTAATATTAACATTCAGATTAGTGCCGGCGTTCGCGGTCGAAAAAGTGCCGGCCACGCCCAAAATTACCTCGTCGCCGCTGATTATTTCCGTGGTATCGAGCGCCAGCGTGCCGAGACCCGCCGCGGCGGTTTTCGTGCCGTCGTAGACCTTGTCTAAGACGACCGGCGTGCCGGTTACGTGAAGAACTTTTTGGCTTATCTCGCCCGTTATGAGCGTTATTTCGTAGTTGGCGGCGTCGGAACCGGTGAGATATCCGCCCGATACAGCCGAGTACGAGCCGGTGCCGGAAGTGGAGACGGAGCCGCCGGCAGACACCTGGTCGCCGGAAACTACGCCGCTCACAGAGCCGCTGCTCAGGTCGTGGCTGCCGCCGCTGTAAGTGCCGTCGGATTCTACGGTAACCGGTTTTTTTGTAATAGTCGCCGTTGCTTGCTGCGTGCCCGGGGCAAGGTAATTGCCCGCGTCTGCGCCGCTCAGCGAGTAGGTAATATTGACTGCTTTGTTTTCACCGGCATTTTTGTCGACGAAGGTTCCCGTTGCGCTTACGGTAACGTCGTCGCCGGCAATTATGCCCTGCACTTCGCCGACGGTAATGTTCGCCGTCAGCGTGCCGTCGTACGTTTTGTTGTCGACGGAAGCGCTGACTACAACCAGCTGCTTGGCGGTAATTTTGACCCCGGTTAGTTGTGTCGCGTTGCTGTAAGCTCCCATCAGCAGCAAATAATTGCCGGCGTCAGCCCCGCTCAGATAGGGAACATTGTCAAAAGTTACAATTCGCGCAGTGCCCACGTCTTTGGAATCGAACGTACCGGTAAGGACTATGTCAACATCTTCGTTCGCCTGATTTACAGGTGTGCTCCAGGAAAGAACCGGTGTGGAGTCGTCGGTCCCGTCGTAGGTTCTGTCGGCGTTAATACTGTTGACGTAGATGTACGACTGCGTAATTTCCCCGTCCGTGCGGCTGTCGGCGGCGGGCGCGGTATAGTTGCCGGCGTCGGTGCCGCTCATAGTATAGCTGATGCTCACGCTTTTGCCGGTACCGACATTTTTATTGTCGAAAACGGCGGTGGCAGTGACTGTCAGGTTGTCCGCCGCCAGCTCACCCACCAGCATAACAGCGGAAAGGGTGCCGCTTTGAGTGGCAGTGCCGTTGTAAGTCATCCCCCGCGGGTCATAGCCGAGCTGGATAGATGCGGGGTAATTGACGCTTAACTGCATTGGAGTGATAATGCCGTAAACGAGACTGCTTGCCACGCTGTAGTGCGAGGCGTCGTCGCCGCTGAGTGTGTATACAACCCAGGCTTGCGCATGGTCGGACACATCAAGGTCGGTATAAGTCGCTGACGCGACGCTTACGGTTACGCTGTCGCCGCTTTGAATGCCGGACACGGTACCTATAGTAGCGGTGGTGGCGCCGGAGGCGCTGTAAACTTTAGCGGCTACGGTCGTGCCGCTTACAGTGAGCACCCGCGTTGCGACCGCTATTTGTACGTTGTTTGAAGCGGCGGTGCTGGTAGTGTTGCTGTCGAGTTCGTATGTCACGAGATACCTTAGGTAATAGCCGTTCTCGCTGGAAATAAATGCGCGCGTGGCCGGGTTGAACGAGGTCCAGGGCCCGCTCGCGCTCGCGCTGTACTGCCATGCGGTGGAGTTGCCGGTATAGCCGTTATAACTGACACTCGGGGCGCTCAGCGTAAGAGTTTCGCCGTCGTATACCGCAGCCGGCGCGGAAATGTCGGCAACCTGAACCAGTCCCGGCTGAAATTCAATATAGGTGTAATAACTCTGGGCGGAATCCATAACGGAAAAAGATGTCGATGAGCTTGAGACAAAAGAGCCGGTGCTGCTGTGCCGCCAGTTGTAGGAATAAGGGCTGGTAGGTATGCAGGTCAACGCGGCGGTATTGCCCTCAAAAGTTAAATATGCCCTGTCGCCGACGCTTACGCTCGGCACGCTGCCGCTCAGCTTGTAAACGCCTACGCTGGCAAGAACCGTGGTGTTGTCGGCGTCGTTGTTCGTAATAGTGCTGCCGCTGTAAGCGGCAGTGGCCTGGGAGACGCCGCTGGCGGCGGAAATATCAATATCGCCGCCGCTGCCGACCGAAAAATATCTTCCGGAAGAGGAACTGTTAGTTTTGGTAATGCTGCCCGCCGTTGCGGTAAGCTGTCCGCCGCTTATAGTGCTGTCGCCGAACACGCCGCAGCTGCCTAACATGGTGGCGTTGACGCATCCGTTAGCGGTCACGTCGCCGCCGGTGGCGGTAACGCTGCCGCCGGTCAGTGACAGGTCGCAGCCTATGGCAATGCTGCCGCTGCCGCCTGACACGCTTGAGGTGCTGATTGTTGAGCCGGCAAATTCGCTGACATTCAAAGATACCGTCACGTCGCCGCCGGCGGCGGTAAGCGTTCCGGCGCTGACTGTAAGTGTGTTTGCCGTCGCGCCGAAGGCCTGAGCGCCGTAAATACCGTCACTGTACACGTTGGACCCGAGCGAGTCGGTCGAATCTATACTGCCGCCGGCGGTGGTGACGCTGCCGCTGAAAGAGTAGGCGCCGGCTGACGAGGTTATGCCCGCATTGACAAAATTGACGTACATGGCTCTGTTCAAGACCGCCTGAGCTGCGAGTGAGGAAACAGTCCCGCTTATTGTTATGTCGCCGTAAGCAAAAAGGCCGCTGCAGCCCAGGCTGCAAACACTTGAACTCCAGTTATTGCCGGCAGGCAGATCTTCATCTCTGTTCACGGTAGCATCCCAGGTGTTTACCGTGAGTTCGGCATTACCGACGGTTATTTCGTCCTCCGCATAAATACCGGCGCTGATAAAATTGAAATGGCAGTCGGTATAGGTGACGTCTCCGGGCGTCACAAAGAGTTTGCCGCCGCTTAAAGTAAGCGTGTTGGCGTAAACACAACATTCCACAAAAATATTGGAAGAGGCGACAGAGGCGGCGCTGAAATCACAGCCTTTTATCGCCAACGTTCCGGTGTTTAATGCTCCGCCGGTAATGGTAAGTTCGCCCATTGTAACGCCGCCGCCGCTTACTGTGGCGCAAACCAACGCCGCGCTGATGCCGGAAGTCTGTCCGCGGCAGGTTATAGAATTCTGCGAGTCGTCCGCAAGCGCGACGGTAGTGCCGTCCGGAACAACAAGGCCGATGTCCGCTGTGGTAGTAAAGTTAAAGCCGTTTAAAGAAAGCGTGGTGCCGCTGGCGCTCCAGCCGGAATAAGCGCCGCTGACGTCGCCCGTCACTGTCACGTCGAAAGTGGTTGTGTCTATGGTGCAGGAATACAGAGCTCCGCTGGTGGGGTCGAATATAAGCGAATAGCTGGCCGACGTTATTGCCGCAGCTGGATAGGAGAGGGCAAACGTCAGCAAAAGCGCCAGACAGACCATCATTAGTTTTGAAATGGCTTTACGCATAAAACCCCACGAAAAATCGAAGATTATTTATATGCAAAATATACAACATATACCATTGGTTTGTAAACAATTATTTTACACATTTTTACAAAATTGCGGCGGATTCACCGTAATTTAGACGTGTATGCGAGCCCAGCTACGGGTTTTAGTGAAGAAAGCGATATTGAGAAAGCGGGCAATCCTTTCGGAAAGCCCGCTTTCGACATGGGCGCAATTTTCGCTGAAGTGTCCATTCGGGACATTTTAGATGCGATAGCACCGTAGATTGCGAAATATTAGCCGCCGGATATGTCCGTCAAGAGTAAAATCATTCCATTACGCGCATAAAATCTGTTTATGACACAAAACCAGCAGACAGAATAGGGAGAGGCGGCTCGGAAGAGCCCCCTCTCCCGCCCTAACAAATATAAAAATGGCCATCGCTTGCGACAAATTTTTTCAGCATAGTGCGAATGAGGTTGAATCAAGAAAGCCTTCACGGAGATAGAGCGAACGAAGCCTAAAAGATTCAGCACATCACAGGGCATACGCAGCTGAGCGAAGCGCTCTGACAAACACAAATGCCGGTCGGCGGTAAATCCGCCGACTGGCATTTCGTTAATGGATTCTCACTGAAAAACTCTTGCAAGCGGCGGGCGGAGCAGCCGCGCCTTTGCGGGTGCATTACCTGCGAAAAGAGGTGCCGTTCGGCGCGGTGGGGGTGGGGGCGGGTTTTCCGAGCGTGAGTTTGAGACCGCAATGCGGGCAGCTAATTGACTTGTCGGACGCAAGATCTTTCTCAGAATAATGAAAAAAAATTCCGCAGCGCGGGCAGCCCATGCCGGACAACTGACCCGACATTCCGGGCGCCGTTTTGTTCACATCAGCCATTTTTTGTTCTCTCCTATTCTGCCGGACGCTTGTCCGCCTCTTAACAGGGCGGTGCCGCGGCATTCACATATTTATTATATCACATTTTTGCCGTCGCGGTTATGCCGCGGCAAATAAAGAGGAACCGAAGGCGGCACGCAAAAAGTTGTTAGCGAGCAAGTCAGCGTTAAAAGGGTGCGTTTACAAACCCTTAGTTGATTTGAGCGTGACCTTTTGCGAAGAGGAGCGGCAGTTTGCAAGACGGCGCCGCGATTTCGCAGACAATTTTTAAAGAGAAATCGCGGCAAGTCACAAGGACTTGCCGCGACATGGCGCGCTTGCCCGGATTCGAACCGGGGGCCTCGGGCTTAGGAGTAGACCCGATACGACATCGGGAAGTGACATCTAATGCTTAAAAATGCTTGGAAATACAAGGTTTTTCAGCATTTCAAATCCCATCTGATACTACGCTGTGATAGCTAATTCAGA
>CAYZIL010000013.1:0-55298 GCA_964478515.1 uncultured Faecalibacterium sp.
ACCCTTTGCCGGCGCTAAAAGCAAGTCGCTTCATGTGCGCGCGCAGCCGTGTTATAATTGAGTAAAATAAACAGAATAGAGATAGCATAATTGAGAAAAACTCTGCCGGTTTTTTGCGCGCTCGGCGCCGCTGCCCTTTACGCGCTGAGCGCCCCGCTTTCCAAACTGTTGCTCGCCGGCATGGAGCCGGCAATGCTCGCGGCGCTGCTGTATCTCGGCGCCGGACTCGGCACCGGCGCGCTGGTGCTCGGTCTCAAACTCGGCGGCAAGGCTGTCGGCCGCGGGCCGGCCAAAAACGAATACCCCTTTGTCGCGGCGATGGTTCTGCTCGACATTGCCGCGCCGCTGCTGCTGCTGTACGGCTTGCGCCGCACGCTGGCCGCCAACGTTTCGCTGCTCAACAATTTTGAAATAGTCGCTACCGCGCTCATTGCGCTGCTGCTTTTCAAAGAGCGTGTTTCGCCGCGCATGTGGGCGGCTGTCGCTCTGGTAACGCTGGCGAGCGCAATGCTCTCGTTCGAGGGGCTTGACAGCCTGCGCTTTTCGCCGGGCTCGCTGTTAGTGCTGGCGGCTTGTGTGTGCTGGGGGTTTGAAAACAACTGCACGCGCGCGTTGTCCCAATGCGACCCGCTGAAAATAGTGGCAATTAAAGGTCTCGGCTCCGGCGGCGGCGCGCTTGCCATCGCTTTCGCCGGCGGCCTCCGCCTGCCCGGTTTTGGCGCGCTCGCCGCGGCGCTGGCACTCGGTTTCGTCAGCTACGGGTTGAGCATAACTTTGTATATTCGCGCCCAGCGCGACTTGGGCGCGGCGCGCACCAGCGCCTGTTACGCCGTCGCGCCCTTTGTCGGCGCGCTGCTGTCGCTGTTGATTTTCCGCGAGAAACCGCCGGCGCTGTTTTTTGCCGCGCTGGCCGTCATGGCACTGGGCACGCTGCTGACCGCGCGAGACGCGCTGTCGGCTGCGTCAGCCGCGGCTGATTAACAAACTGTATAATATTATCCGTGTGTACAAATAGTAATCAGACGGGCACTTTTGCCGGCCGTCGCCACTTAAACTCGCCGCAAAGAACTTTTCCCCCTGCCGGCAGTATTACAAAGCTGCAAACGCGGCTGCGCCTGAAAATGGCGCAGCCGCGTTAATTAAAATATTTTTTCTGTTCTCTTACGCGTTGCCGTACATCTTGTCGTAGTAGTCCATATACGCGCCGCTGACTATGCGCTCGGTCCACTCGCGGTGCTCGACGTACCACGCCACCGTTTCAGCCATGCCGCGCTCAAAAGTATATTGCGGCTGCCAGCCGAGCTCGGCGGTTATTTTGCCGTTGTCTATTGCGTAGCGGCGGTCGTGTCCCGGCCGGTCCTTGACGTGGGTTATCAGGTCTTCCGACTTGCCCAGAGTCTTAATTATCAATTTGACTATCTCAATATTGGCGCGCTCGTTGTTGCCGCCGATATTATATATCTCGCCCGGCACGCCGCGGCGCAGCACAGTTTCTATGGCGGCGCAGTGGTCGGCGACATGCAGCCAGTCACGAATTTGCATACCGTCGCCGTAGACCGGCAGCGGCTTGTCGTTGAGGCAGTTGTTTATCATCAGCGGGATGAGCTTTTCGGGGAACTGCCACGGGCCGTAGTTGTTGGAGCAGCGGGTAATGTTGACCGGCAGACCAAAGGTCTTGTTATAGGCGCGCACAAAAAGGTCGGCACTCGTCTTTGACGCGGAATAGGGGCTGTTGGGCGACAGCGGCGTCGTCTCTTTGAACATGCCCTCGCGGCCGAGCGCGCCGTAGACCTCGTCGGTCGACACCTGCAGGTATTTGACGCCCGGCTTGTAGTCGCGGGAATATTTGTCGCCGGGGGCGAGATTCCAGTGGCGCTTGGCCGTGTCGAGCAGGTTTATAGTGCCGGCGACGTTAGTGCGCTCAAATATGCCGGGGTCGACTATGCTGCGATCAACGTGCGACTCGGCGGCAAAGTTGACGACGGCGTCAATGTCATACTCGTCAAAAACGCGGTCGGTCAGCTCGCGCTCGCCAATATCGCCGCGCACAAAATGGTAGCGGGCGCTGTCGCTGACGTCGGCAAGGTTTTCAAGGTTGCCCGCGTAGGTCAGCGCGTCAAGGTTTACCACCTCGCACTCGCCGCGCTCAAGCAACATGCGCACAAAGTTGGCGCCGATAAAGCCGGCGCCGCCGGTAACAAGAACGTTTTTCATAATTCCTCCCGCGCCAGTCGGGCGAGATACTGCCCGTACTCGGTCTTTTTCAGCGCGCCGGCCAGTTTTTCCAGCTGCGCGCGGTCTATGTAGCCCTTGCGGTAGGCTATTTCCTCTATGCAGGAGATGTAGAGCCCCTGTCTTTTTTGGACTATGCTGACAAATTCGGCCGCCTCCAGCAGGTTTTCCTGCGTGCCGGTGTCAAGCCAGGCCATGCCGCGCATAAACAGCTCCACACGCAGCTGAGCGCGGCGCAAATACTCGTTATTTACCGCGGTTATTTCCAGCTCGCCGCGCGCCGAGGGTTTAATGTTTTTCGCTATTGAACAGACCTGCTCGTCGTAAAAATACAGTCCCGGCACGGCATAGTTTGATTTTGGATTCTGCGGCTTTTCCTCAAGCGACAGCACCTTGCCACTGCGGTCGAATTCGACGACGCCGAATTCCCGCGGGTCCGGCACACTGTAGCCGAAAATCACCGCGCCCTTTTCCAGCGCGGCCGCGTTTTGCAAAGTCAGCGAAAAGCTGCTGCCGTAAAAAACGTTGTCGCCCAGCACCAGCGCCGACTTGTCGCCGTTAATAAAATCCTCGCCGATTATGAACGCCTCGGCCAAGCCGCGCGGCTGCGCTTGCACCGCGTACTCAAAACGCATGCCCAGCTCACCGCCGTCGCCGAGCAGCTCGCGGAACGCCGGCAGGTCGCGCTCGGTGGAAATTATCAGCACCTCGCGAATACCGGCGAGCATCAGCGTAGACAGCGGGTAATAAATCATCGGCTTGTCGTAGATGGGCAATATTTGTTTGCTGACGCATTTCGTCATTGGGTAAAGGCGCGTACCGGCGCCGCCTGCAAGGATTATTCCTTTCATTTTTCGCATCCTTTCCGGTCTTCGCCGTTGCTTTTTTATTGGTTGCCGCGCGAGTCTAACTCTTTGAGCCACTGCGCCGTTTTGCGAATGCTGTCGTCAAAATCGCAGCGGCACTCAAAGCCGGCGTCGCGCCAAAGCGCGTCAAGGTCAAAGCGGGTATAGTCAATGTGGTTTTCGAGCGCATAGGTGCCGAACTCGAGTGCCATTCCGGGCGCGACAACGTCCCGCACCCGCCCCACAATATCGCGAAACAACGCCGGCTTGCGGCTGCCGACGTAATAACTGCCGCCGTCGCGCCCCTTTTCCGCCGCCGCTATCATTCCGCCAACCGCGTCGTCTATATAGGTCCAGTCGTGCGGATGGTCGCCCTTTATCAGCGCCGGCGCCTCGCCGGCGAGCATCTTTCTTATCAGCGTGTTCGTCGAGCGCGACGAGCGGTCCCCGGGGCCGAAAACATTGGTAAAATAAGTAGCTACCAGCCCGGTGTCGCCGCCGCTGAGCGCAAGGCCGCAAATGTCTATTGCAAACTGCTTGGCCAGCCCGTAAGCGCTCTTTTTGCTTTTAAGCTGTGAGTCCAGCAAGTACTGGTGGCTGGAGCCGGTGAGTAAAAATCTGCCGCAGCCGCGCTCTTTGGCGCTGTGCGCCGCAATGACGCTGTTTTTCACATTATTTATTTGAACTATGTCGGAATTGTACGACTCCCCCGACACCCCTGCCCATGCGAGATGGAAAAAGCAGTCCGCGTCGGCCGGAATGATTTTGCTTAGGCGGTCATACTGAGAAAAGTCAAGCGCCGTCACAGCCAGCCGCGCCGGTCTTTTTGCCTCTGGATAGGCCTTTTCATCCATTACAAGCGCGGTGACGCTGCAGCCGCGCCGCAGCAATTCTTCCGTGAGCGCCCGGCCTATGAAACCGTCCGCGCCGGAGACGACGGCACTTTTCATCTCATGACCTCCAGCGTAAAGTTTATGTCGCTGTCGCGAAGGGTCGGCGCCGCCAGGTCCTTTTGCGAGAGTATCGGTTTGTCGGTTCCCCAGTCAATTGCAATGTCCGGGTCGTCCCAGGTAATTGCCCGGTCCAGCGCGGGCTCGTAAAGATTGTCCACCTTGTATTGAACCTCGCAGTCGTCGCACAGCGTTATCAGCGCGTGGGCGTAGCCGCGGGGAATAAAAATCTGCTTGCGATTGTCGGCGCTGAGCTCGGCGCAGGCCCACTTTTTGTAAGTCGGCGAGTCGCTCATCAAATCGACCGCGTAATCCATTATGCTGCCTTTGGTGCAGCGCAGCAACTTGGCTTGCGCCCCGGGCGCATTTTGAAAATGTATGCCGCGAATTGTGCCGCGCTTGAGCGAGAGAATGTGGTTGTCCTGCACGAAAACGCACTCGCAGCCGAGTTCTTTCATTGTGCGGGCCGAATAGGTCTCGCAGTAGTAGCCGCGAAAATCCTCAAAATATTTCGGCGTAAGCAGCTTTACGCCCTTGAGCCCAAGTTCTTCGACTTCCATATTTCCTCCCGCATGGCGCCCATTTTTTGCGTTTGCGCCGCACGCTTTATTTCCGTGAACAGGCCGCCTTAAATTCTTCCATCAGCCGCCCCTGCTCCAAAATTATATCATAGCCCTTTTGGCGTGTCCATTCGTCGCCGACGTTCGCGGCGAATGCGGCGATGGATTTGCCGAATGTGTCGTCGCCCGGCAGCGTTTCGGTGCGCTCGCCGGCGGCGGTTTTTACCGTTACCGTCGGCTCAAAGCCGTCCGGCGCCGTCAATATTCGCCCCGTGTGCAGCGAGCCGGCGCTGCCCCAAATATCCAGGTCACAGCGGTAGGCGTTGTCCATGCCGAAGGATACCTGCGCCGTGGCGCCGTCGCCGCCGCGCAGCGTCGCCGCGCCGTAGACGTCAACGTCGAAACCGCGCGCCTTTTCGAGGTGCGCGCACACAACGCGCGCGCCGCCCAGCAGCCGCGAGGCCAATTTCAGCGTGTAGCCGCCGCAGTCGAGCAGCGCGCCGCCGCCCAGCGCCCGGACATAGCGAAAATCGGCCGCGCCGCGAAACGGAAAGCCGAAATCGACACGAATAAGCCGCGTCTCGCCCAGCTCGCCGCTGCGGCGCAATTCGTCTATCCAGTCGAGCTGCAAGTGGTACTGGAACATATAATTTTCGTGCAGCGCCAAGCCCCTTTGCCGCGCCAGCGCGACTAACTGTTCGGTGTCGCTCAGCGCTGTCGTGCAGGGTTTTTCGACCATAGCGTGCTTTCCGGCGCCAAGCGCCGCTTTTGCCCACTGAAAATGCAGCGCCGGCGGCAGCGGCAAATAGACCGCGTCGACGTCGCTGCCCAGCAGCTGCGCGTAGCTTTCAAATATCCGGCCGCCGAATTTTTCGACAAAACCGGCGGCTTTTTCGCGCTCCTTTTCGAGCACCGCGTCGGCGGGCGCGCCGCCGAACCATTCGTCGGCCGCCGCCACGGCGACGCCGGCGTATTCGAAAGCGCCGCTCTTTTCGAGCGCCGGCAAAAAGCGGTTGAACGCTATATTTGACGGACACAGTATGCCTATTGACAGTTTTCTCATAATTACGCCTCCAGCAACGAGAGCAAATTGCGCAGCTGTATGTTGAGCACGTTGTTTTGCTGCGCTAACATATTGAGTTCGCGAAAGGTGAGCGCGAACCAGCCCCGCGGCAGCTCGCCGAGCGCCTGCGGCGCAAGCTTGAGCACCGCGTTGCGGTTTTGCTCGCAGTAAAAGCGCCCGCCCTCCTCCGAGAGCATTACGTCGCACAGCGGCTCGCCGCCGCCGTCCAACGCCGCCAGCATTCGCCGCTCAACCTCGTCGAGCTCCGCCGGCGCGGCGCCGTATTCCATTTGCAGCGTCGGGCCGAGTTCAATGCCGTCAAAACAGCCGATTTCGGGGCGCGCTTTTACTACAAAGCGCAGCGTGCCGCCGCACTCAAGCGCGGCGAGCGCAAAAGTAGCCGGACCCTCGGCCGCAAACATCGGCTGTGTCCAGTGCGTCACCTCGCGCCCCTCAATGGAAATGTCGCAATATATCATTCTGAACGCGTAGCCGCCGGGGCGGTACATGCCGCTGTCGTCGCGCACCCAGTCGTCCAGTTCGCTCAAGCCGCAGCGCTCGGCGCGCAGCGGGCTGAACATGCGGTAATCGTTAAAAAAGCGGAACACGTCCTTGAGCCGGTCAAAATTCACCGGCTCGCTGAGCGAGCGCGCCAGCGCCGTGTCGCCGCAGCAGCGCGCCGCCGCAGGCTCGGCGCAAAAGGGTATGCACGAGAGCACCGTGCGCGTGTCCATGTTGACAAGATTGTCCCGGCGCATCAGCTCTTTTATTTGTCCGAGAGTCATCCAACGGTGGTCGGCGGACTCGGCCGGCGGGTTGCCGGTAAGCACCATTATGTTGCGGTTGCGCTTTTTCAAAAAGCGCGACGACTGCTCGGACTGAATTTGGTCAAAGACGACCGCGTCGGCGGCGGCGTCGCGAAACTCGCTCAAATAGGCGGGTTCACGGCCGCCGTGGGCGCGGGTAAAGTTGCTTTTTGTCGCTTGTATCGTCGGCGACAGCTGTATTTTGTTGACGTTGCCCGGCTCTATTTTCGCCTGCATCAGCAGGTGCATTGCGCCGCCGATTTCGGCGCAGAGAATGCCGAGATAGCCTATTTCGTCCTGTATCATTGTCGGCTGCGAGCACACGGACTTTTCGCCGTCGCGCCAGCGCAGACCGCTGACGGAGAAAAAGCTGTTTTTGCGGTTGCAAACTGTGTCGCTGCGCTCGTCGTAGTACCAAAACGGGTCGTCGCTCAGCTTTTCGCGGCGGATTTCAACTTTAAGGTTTTTGTTGCGCTCGCTGACCCATTCCAGCAGCTGCGCGGTGCTGTTGACGCCCTCGCGCCGCTGCCACGAGTCGGCAAGGGACAATATTGCGTCTGTCACGACTCTCAGCTCCTTTTCAGGTAGTGGCGCACCAACACCAGCAGGTCGTCCATGGCCTTAATGTGCAGCAATTTGGCGCCCGCTATGTACAGCGCGACGCCGCACACAACCTGCAGCGCGGTAACGACATAGATGTTATATGCGCTCAACAGCGCGCCGAGCGCCATGACCGCCGCCGCCATCGCCACTGATAGCAGCAGTGACGGCAGGGTGTCGCTCAACAGCTGCGCCGGCGTGTAGCCCAGCCACTGCCGGTTCGGCCGCAGGTTTACAAGCACATAAACGACGGCCAATATCACCTGTCCCCAGACCAGCGCGTCCATGCTGATGAACATCGTCACCGCCAGCACGACAACGCCGAGCAGTTTTTTGACTACCTCGTATTTGAGGAAAACCTCGCTGTGGCCGGTGGCGGAAATTGCCTGGAAGCTGAGCGTCTGCAGATGGTAGAGCCCGTAAACGACACAGAACATCTGTAAATAGAAAGCGCTACCCAGCCACTTTTCCGTAAGCAAAATAAGTATTACGGCGCGGGCCGTGGCAATAATGCCGGCCATTAGCGGAAAAATCAGGAAATTGCTCAGCTGAATGGTGCGGCGCACTTCGCTGAGCAGCTGTTGCTTGTCGTCCTGCGCCTTGGCGTACAGCGGGAACATCACCGTGGTCGTGGCCGAGCCGATAGAGGCGACCAGAAACGAGGGTATCTGCCGCCCGTAGGTATACAATCCAAGCGTGGCGGTGTCAAAAACTTTGCCGATTATCAGCGGGTACAAATTCTTGTACGAGGTGTCGATAAGGTTAGCCGTCAGCAATTTCCAGCTGTAGGACAGCATACTGCGCACACTGCTCCAGCGGTAGACGAAGCGCGGCCGCCAGCCGGCAATAAAGACCAGCAGCACCGTGCCCAACACGGCGTTGAGCACCGCATAGCACACCAGCGACCAGACGCCGAAACCGCGGTAAACCATCACAACACCCAGCGTGCCCGAAATTACCATCGGGATAATACTGCCTAAAAACATGCGCGAAAATTGCAGCCGCTTTTGCATCAGCGAGCGAAACACGCCGTTGGCGGCGGTGGGAATAATCATAAAAGAATAGGCGCGCAGCACGGCGACAAGCAACTCGCTGTCGAACTTGTCGTAAAAGCCCGCAATCAGCGGCGCCGCGAAATACAGCAGCACATATATTACGACCGACAGCGCGAGACTTGTCCAGAACACCGACGACGCGTCTGTGTCGCTGATTTTGGGACGCTGGATTATCGCCGTGCCGAGACCCGCGTTTATCAAAAGGTCGGAAAAGGTGATAAAGACGATTATCAGCGAGACTATGCTGTATTCCGACGGCAGCACCATGCGCGCGAGCATGGTGTTGATAGCGAACTGAATAATGGCAACGCCGAACTTTTCGCACAACTGCCAGCTCATGCCGGCGGCGGCGTGGCGGCCGATACTTTTTTCTTCCATTTGTCCTGCCTTTCGCGTGTGTAGCGGCCTTGTCAGTCTTTGCTTTTATTCCTGCGCCGCAGCCGCCGCAGCGCGATTTCGGGCAGTGTGAACAGCCGGCCGAAACAGCTGCATACGACTCTCGCCTTGTGCGGCGCAGCCGCCCACTGTTCTTTCAGTTCTTTTTTGTTGCTCTCGCCGCCGTAGACCAGCGTGTAGACGAGCGCCCACCAGACATAGTAGCCGCTGCGGTCGGCGTAATTTATTTTTACCCCGTATTCGCGCTGCGCCCATTCGGCCAGCAGCGCGAGATATTGCCGCCGCTCGTCTATACGCACACTGCCGTGAAGGGTGGCCGTAAAGTTGCTGCCGCCCTTTTTGTGTACCTGCCGGTAGGCGGACATATTGTCGGGCAGCACGCGCACCTTGCCGCTGAGCGTGAGTATCATGCACAGCGTGATGTCGCTGATGACACTGTGCGCCTGCCAGAGAATGTCGTAGTCGTGCTGCGGGCTCTCGCGAAAAAAGTTGCGAAAGCAGCAGGTGCCGGAATGGCCGAAATAGCGGTAATGCTCAAAGTCGGCAAGCGTGTAGTCGCCGTCTGCGGGACGGCCCTCGCCGCGAAACTCCGCCGCGGTGACGGCGTCGTTTTCGTCAACGACGCTGTAGCGGTGGGTGCACGCGCTGTAGTCGGGGTGGGCGTCGAGAAAGTCCGCCTGCTTTTGCAGCTTGCGCGTGTCGGTCCAAAAATCGTCGCTCTCTATGAGCGCTATGTATTTGCCCTGACAGTGGCGGTAGACGTCCACGGTGTTCTTAGTCGCGCCGAGATTGTGCGCGCGCTCAAGCACCGTCAGCCGGCCGGGATATTTATCCCCGTATTCCGCAATTATCGCGCCGCTGCTGTCGGTAGAGCAGTCGTCGCCGACGACTATCTCAAAATCAAAATCGGTCTGCTGGGCCAGCACGCTGTCAAGCGCGCGGCGCAGGTATTTTTCGTGGTTGTAGGTGACGACCGCCACACTGAGTTTATATTTGTATTCCATATTATCCTCGCTCGCCATTTTACTGTTGCCGCAACAGCGCCAGCTTTTGGGCCAGGCGCTTTGCGCCGCCGCCGTCGACCAGGACGCGCGCCGCGTCGCTGCGGCGCTGACGCTCGGCTCCGTTTTCGGCCAGCGCTGTGGCCAGTCGCGCCGCGCTTGCGGCGCAGCTTTCGCCGCCGTCGCGCCAGTCGCCGGCGCAGTCCATCAGCCCGCGCGCGGCAAATTCCCGCGCCGCGGCCAGCTGGTTGTCGGCCGCGGTAAAAATTACTGTCGGAGTGCCGCACGCGCACAGCTCGTACAGCGTGCTGCCGGCGGCGGAGACGGCCAGCTCGCAGCGGCACATCAGCGCGCTCATTTCGCCGACATTCTCGTGCAGCTCCACTCTTTCATGCTGCGCCGCCAAGCGGCGCAGCTCGCCGGTGTGCCCGTTAAGCGCGCCGGCGACAACGTGCACCGTGCAGCCGCCCAGTTGCGGCGCAAACAGCAGTGCGCGCACGAGCGTTTCCGCCGCTCCGGCGCGGTCGGCGCCGCCGGCGGTGACGAGAATGTTTTTCGGCGCCGCGCTCAAATCCCTTGCCGGCAGTCCGGCAAACTGAGCGCGCAGCGGCGCGTATTTACAGCCCAGCAGCAGCTTTGTGCCGGCGGCATATTGCCGCTCATAGCCGAGCTTTTCAGCATAGCAGTTGTAGTTTACCAGCATATTGCAGGGGTAGCGAAAGGCATTGAGATCGTCCATATAGGCGACAGCCGTCACCGCGCGCAGTCCCGAAAGATATTTTTCACTGACAAAATAGCTGTCGACGAGCACCGCGCCGGCGCCGAGTTTTTTCACCAGCGCCGTCAGCTGCGGCAGCTCGCCGTCCAGCCTGTCGTAGTTCGAGTCAAGCTCATGCATCGCAAAACCGGCTGCGCGCGCGGCAGACAGCTCGCTGCCGGCGGCGCAGGCAAAGGCAGTTTGCACGCCCAGTTCTCGCAGCGCCGCCGCAATGCTCAAGCAGCGCATCAGGTGGCCGGTAGCTATCTTTTTGTTGGCGTCGGTGCGAATAATTATCATTGCCGTCTCTTTTCAGCGCACAATCTCTTTTTCAAAGCGCAGCACCTCGCCGTCGGCGGTGAGCGCGTAGCCGTTCTTTTCAAAAATGCGCGCCGAGGCGGTATTGTCCGCGCGCACCTTGGCTACAAGTTTTTTTGCGCGCGGCAGCGCCGCAGCGGCGTTCCCGCCGAGCAATCTTATCAGCTCGTTGCCGTAGCCGCGGCCGCGAAAGCGCGGCGCGACGGTATAGCTAAGCAGCGCCCGCTCGCCGCACAAGTCGGCGCGGCCGACGCCGAGGTCGTTTTCCCCGTCGGTAAGAATATACATAGCGCACTCCGGGTCGGCCAGCTTTTGCGCCAGCCACTCGAGATGAGCCGCCAATTCAATAGTACCGCTGTTTAGCGAGTTGCGCCGCGTCGCCGGGTCGTTTGCCCATTCGAGCAGCGTCAGCGCGTCGCTTTGCCGCACAGCTCGCAGCTGCAATCCCATAAGCGTCACTCCTTTGTCCAGCCGTCGACCAGCGCGGCGCTCAGCGGTGTGCCGAACGGGATGTCGGCGGCCGCCGTGCATTTGCAGACCGCCGCAAAGTATTTTGGCGCAAGGCCGCTGCTCGGCCGGACGCTGCGCACATTCTCGGCGCTGAAGCGCTCGCCCTTTTTTATGTCCTTTACGGCAAAAAGCGAGCGGCGAAAGACCGTGCTGCTGCGCTCTTTTTCGGTAAGCTCGTAGCCGGCGACGCCGCGCGCCAGCGCGGCCGTGCGCGCGTCGACAGCCAACTGCTTAAAATCCTGCGGCTCCATGGAAAACTCCGAGTCGGGGTTTTTAATAGCGCGGCTGAGACAGAAGTGCTTTTCGACGGCGCAGGCGCCCAGCGCCACGGCGGCGATGGCCGCAACGCTGCCCAGCGAGTGGTCGGAAAGTCCCACCGGCACGCCGAAGCGCGCGCGCATGTCGGGAATTGTGGCAAGGCGCATGTCGGCGTAGTTTGCCGGGTATTCCGAGCAGCACTTCAGCAGCAGCACCTGCTCGTTGCCGGCGCGCCGGCAGGCGTCGAGCGCGTCTTGAATCTCGACCGGCGAGCCCATGCCGCAGGAGATTATCATCGGCTTGCCCTTGGCGGCGGCGTATTCTATAAGCGGGATGTCGACAAGTTCAAAAGAGGCTATTTTGTAGGCGCCGACGTCCATATCTTCGAGAAAATCGACTGCCGTGTTGTCAAAAGGCGTAGAGAGAAAATCGAGCCCCAGCTTTTCGCACTCGGCCTTTATTGTCGGCTGCCATTCCCAGGGCATGTAGGCCTCTTTATAAAGGTCGTGCAGCTTGTAGCCGTCCCACAGCCCGCCGTGTATTTGAAAATACTCGTTGTCGCAATCGAGCGTCAGCGTGTCGGCGGTGTAGGTCTGCACCTTCAGGCAGTCGGCGCCGGCCTGTTTTGCGGCGTGAACTATCTTCAGCGCATTGTCCAGCTTGCCGGCGTGGTTGGCTGACATTTCGGCAATAAGGTAGACGCCGCCGGTCATTTTCTCCCAGAGGGTCATGGTTTATTCCTCCGTCGTTTTTAACATACAGCGGTATTTTATTTCTGCTATGTCCCAGTCGTCCATAGTGTCTATGTCCTGCACCTCTGTCTCGGGCAGCTCCAGCGGTACGGTGCGCCCGGCGAGCACGCTGCGCTCGCTGAGCAGTTTGTCGGTGCGCACAAAATAGAACTGGCCGCAGTCGTGGTACTGCGGCTCAAGGTCCTGGCTGCGCGCGCTCATATATTGGGGATATACCGCCTCTACCAGGCCGCCGCGCACGGCGACGGCGCGCTGCGGCGGAAAGGAAAAGCGCACTACCGGCAGCAGACTGTCAGCGTCGCTGCTTTGCAGCAGCGCCAGCGCGTCGCGCAGCTTTTGGGCGGTGACAAACGGCGCTGTGGGGTAGACGCAGCAGAGATATTCAAAATTTCGGCCGCTGTCGCGGTAGCGCTGCGCCACCTCGCACAGCACGTCGGCTGTTGTGGCGTGGTCGTCGGCAGCGGCGGCGCTGCGCATAAAGGGCACGGCGGCGCCGAGCGCGCGGGCAATGGCCGCTATCTCCTCGTCCTCGGTTGAGACCATCACCTCGTCAAACACACCGCTTTGCAGCGCCGCGTCGACGGAATAGGCCAGTATCGGCCGGCCGCAGAATTCCTTGATGTTTTTGCGCGGAATGCGTTTGCTGCCGCCGCGCGCCGTAATTACCGCCACATTCATTTTTTTACTCTCCGCGCCTTGCGGCGAAAATCTTACTTTTTGTAGTAGTCTATTACCTTGCGAACAGCCTCTACGACGCTTGCGGCGTCGGCGTCGCTCATAAGGTAATAAAGCGGTATACTCAGCACCCGCTCGTACAGCCGCTCGGCGTTGGGGCAAAGTCCCTTTTCATAGCCGAGTTTTTTGTAGTACGGGAAGTAGTAGGTGGGAATGTAGTGGACGTTGCACTGCACGTTTTCGGCCGACAGGGCGTCAAAAATCTCCCGCCGGGTGCCGTTGAGTTTTTCGAGATTGAGCTGAATTATATACAGGTGACGGGTGGTGTCCGACTCGGGGATAACCTTTTGCAGTATCAGCTGTGGCATGTCGGCAAACAGCTTGTCGTAGTAGGCGACCAGCTGCTTGCGGCGGGCGATAAACTTGTCGATTTTGCCGAGCTGGTTGCCGATTAGCGCCGCTTGAAAGTCGGTCAGCCGGTAGTTGTAGCCGAGGTCTACCATCTGGTAGTACCAGACGCCGTCGGGCTCTTTGTCCATCTGTGCCGCGTCGTGGGTGATGCCGTGGGTGCGGAAAAGCACCAGACGCTCGTAAAGCTCCTTGTCGTTGGTGAGTATGGCGCCGCCCTCGCCGCCGGTTATAGTCTTTACCGGGTGGAAACTGAACGTCGTCATGTCGGCTATAGAACCTATCTTTTGCCCCTTGTAAAGCGTGCCGATAGAGTGCGCGGCGTCCTCAATCAGGGTAAGATTGTGCTGCTTGCAAATGGCCTTTATCTCGTCAAGCTGCACAGCCTGGCCGGTGAAGTCTACTGCCACGACAGCCTTGGTGCGCGGCGTAATTTTTTCGAGAATTGACGCGGGCGAAATGTTGTAGGTTTCGGGGTCAATGTCAGCGAAAACCGGCGTCGCGCCGCAGTAGAGCGCGCAGTTGGCCGACGCCGCAAAGGTCATGGGCGTGGTTATAACCTCGTCGCCCGGTTTTATGCCGGCGGCGTGGCAGGCAGCGTGCAGCGCCGCCGTGCCGTTGCAGATGCACACGGCGTATTTCGCGCCGGTATAGGCGCAAAGCTTGTCCTCAAGCTTTTTCGCCTCCGGTCCGGTGGTGATGAAATCGCTGAGCATGACGCGGCGCACGGCCTCGCAGTCATCCTCCTCTATGCACTGGCGGCCGTAAAATATTTTTTCGTCTCTGACGGGCTTACCGCCGAAAATCGCCAATTTTTCCATGTTATCTTTTCCTTTCTCAGACACTGATTCTTTGGGTTGTTGCCGCGTCTGCCGCCGGCAGACGCACCGTGCAAAGCGCTATGAGCCCCCACTGCAGCACGTCGGTCAATATGCCGCCGCTGAGCGTCGGCTGCAAGCAGGCAAAAACGTATATAGTGAAGCTGGCGAGCAAAAAGAAGCGGCCGTTGCCGCTGCCGCGCGGCAGTTTTTTCATTACCATGCGCAGCGCGAAACACATGAGCGCCGCGTAGCACAAAAGGCCGACAACGCCGAACAGCGAGAATATCTCAATCAGAAAATTGTGGGCGTTGGCGCTTACCGTGCCGCCGTCGTCTGTCGGTATGTCGACAAAGCGCAATCCGCTGCCAATCAGCGGGCTTTTCAGCGCTTCTTCTATCATCTTCTGCCAAATAGCGGAGCGCGTCGCGGTGCTGCGCGCAGCGCTGCCCTGCGAGACCGCCACGGTTTGCAGCAGTTCTTCAATTGAGTCAATATTTTCCGGCAGCACCTGGGTGTAGTTGGCGTCGGCGTCAATGCCGGCTACCGACAGCAGTACCTGCCGCGCTCCGGGCACGGCCTTTGCCAGCGACGACACCGAGTAAATTGGGTTGTACACCGTCAGCGCCGCGGCGCACATCAGCGCGCACAGCAGCGCGCCGCCCAGCGCCTTCAGCAGTTTTTTGCCGTAGCGGCGCCACAGCAGCACACAGCCGCACAGCAACGCGAACATAACAAGAATAACCGCCGTGCGCGAGGCCGCAGCGCACCCGAGCGCCAACACGACGCCGGTATATATTACCGCGAGCACCCGCCGCCAGTGCGCCGCGCTCTCACGGGACGAAAACCATATCATTACCGCCACGCCGGCGGTGGAGACGTAAAGACAGTCCGGAAACGTGTATTCCGGCAGTGCGCCGAGCGAGTAGCTGCTGACGACGGAATAAGCCAGCATTGCGCATTCGGCACAGCAAAAAAACACCAGGCCGTTGCCGAGTTCCTCTTTGGACATCGCCTCGCTGTCGACCAAAAACCAGATGACCACGCAGGCGTAAAGGTTGCGCGCCGCGCCGATAAACTCCACCGGCGAGCTGCCGCGCAGCACATGAACCGCTGCTGCCGCACCGGTCAAGCCCACGGCAACTGCGGCAACAAGAAACAGCCGCAGGGCGTCGCCGCGCAGCCGCCAGCGGCGGGTGAGCAACCGGTAAAGCAGCACCGTAACGGCGACAAGTATAAGCAGGTCGGTAACCCCGACCGAGACCGAGCCCTGCGAGGCTCCTGGGACCGGAAAAGATATTTTGAACGCGGTCAACATCATCATGGCCGCGAACACTGCGCCGGTCCGGCGCAGCTTGTTAAAATTTTCTACCATAGATACCTTTCTTTATTTCTTGGACACAGCGCCGGTCACCTCGTCGTAATCGGCAAAATCGAAAGCGCGAATGTAGCTTTCCGGGTTGAGATTGCAGATATGCGCGCCGTTTTTGGCGGCAAAGCGCTCAATGTAGAAGTTCTGCAGGTGGGCCAGATAATAGCACCAGTAAAAGCAGCACAGCTGCTGCCGGTCGCGGCGGCGGTAGACCTCGTTGACCTGCTTTTCCGCGGCAGTGTTGCCGTAGCAGTGCGCAAGCCCGCCGCCGGGCGCAAAGTCGTTGCCCAGCACATATATTTCCTTAAAGCCCATATATACGGCGCACATCATGCAAAACATGCCGACGTTGATGAACGAGGAGGACAGTCCGGCAAGATCGCCGCGGATGCGCCGCAGCGTCGGCATATGCATGCCGTAAACGTAATAGCATTTTTCCGGCTCGCTGCCTGCAAGCGCGGCGCGCGCCTTTTTATTGAAAATAAAGCTGGAATAGTCGCATTTTTTCAGCAGCGCGTCCAGACTCTCGCGCCTTTCGGGCAAAAAAGTGTCCGAGTCGCAGATGCAGTAATAATCCGGGTGCACGGCGTCAACGTGGTCGCTGAGGTAAAAATAGTTCGCGCATATAGTAGTCTCGTTGGTCAGCCGCGACAAGTCGCACTTGTTTATTGACGGGCCGTTCAGCACTATAAAACAGCGCTCGCCACTGTGCTTGTTTTTCAGTTCGCGGTTGTGGCGCAGCATTTTACCGTAGCGCCAACGGTCGACAAGCCAAAAGCGCAGCAGCGCGAAGAAATTGTAAATAGTGTAGGCAATATTGTCCCACAGCTCGGTCAGCTTGAACATAGTCACACCTCGCCGTTCTTGTCCGCCAGCGCGGCCAGAAATTTTTCCGGCTCGCGGATATACTGTGCGCAGCGGCGCAGCTCGTCTTCCGGCAGCAGCCACCAGCGGCTGGCAAGCAGTTTTTCGCACAGCCCGTCGTCAAAGCGGCGGCGAATAACCCGCGCCGGGTTGCCGGCGACTATCGTGTAGGGCTCAACGTCCTTGGTAAGCACGCTGCCCATGCCGACAACCGCGCCGACGCCGATATGCACGCCGTTTTTTATTATTGCGTCGGAGCCTATCCAGACGTCGCTGTCGACACTTATGCGCGCCGGCTGCTCGGTGTCAAACTCGGCAAACTTTACCGGGGTGCTGTTGCGCCCTTTCTGGAACACGGGCGAGGTCGACACCCAGTTCATTGGGTGGTCGGGACTGCCCATCACCACCCGGTCGGCTATGCTCACAAACGAGCCGACGTCGCAGTTGATGGCGACGCAATCGTAACCGAGATAGGAATGCTTATCTATTTTACAGCCGACCACCTGCGTGCCCGACTCGACTTTTGACGTGCGGTCTATGCGGCTGTCCTTGACAGCGCAGCCGCGCAGCTTTTTCAGCACACGCACAAAATAATAACCAATGCTCATAAAAAATGCTCCCAAACCTACTTGCGCCAGACCATTTTGTTGACTATGCCGGTGTAGCTCTCAATTATCTTCACCACTTTGGTGCTGACGTTGAGGTCGGTGTAGTCGGGCGTGTCTATGCCCAAATCGCCGGCGCGCTGCATCTCCACCGCCATGTCGACCGCGCGCAGCACCCCCTCGGCGTCGATGCCGGCAAGAATGAAATTGCCCTTGTCCATCGCCTCGGGCCGCTCGGTGGAAGTGCGGATGCACACGGCCGGAAAGCTGTGGAAAAAGCTGCTCTCCTCGGGCAGCGTGCCCGAGTCGGAGACGACGCAAAAGGCGTTTTGCTGCAGCTTGTTGTAGTCGGAAAATCCAAACGGCTTGAGACTGCGCACGTTGTCGCAAAACTTGAAGCCGCGGCTGTCTATCATCTTTTTGCTACGCGGGTGGGTGGAATAAATAACCGGCATAGCGTACCGCTCGGCCATGGCGTTGACGGCGTCCATCAGCTCGAAAAAGTTGCGCTCTATGTCTATATTTTCCTCGCGGTGCGCCGACAGCAGAATGTATTTTTGCGGCTCAAGGCCCAGCTGTTCAAGCACGTCGCTGGCGTTTATCTTTTTAAGGTTGGCGCTAAGCACCTCGGCCATCGGCGAGCCGGTGACGTAGGTGCGCTCTTTGGGGCGGCCCTCGGCGTTGAGATAGCGCCGCGCGTGCTCGCTGTAACACATGTTGACGTCGGAAATGTGGTCGACAATGCGCCGGTTCATCTCCTCGGGCAGGTTCTCGTCAAAGCAGCGGTTGCCGGCCTCCATGTGAAATATCGGTATTTTCAGCCGCTTTGCGGAAATGGCGGCGAGCGCCGAATTGGTGTCGCCGAGCACCAGCAGCGCGTCGGGGCGCCGCTCGCTCATCAGCGCGTAGCTCTTGGCGATTATGTTTCCCATAGTCTCGCCCAGGTCCTTGCCGGCGGCGTCAAGATAGACGTCGGGCGCGCGCAGTTCGAGGTCCTTAAAAAATATTTCGTTGAGCGTATAGTCCCAGTTTTGACCGGTGTGCACCAGCGTGTGCTCAAAATATTTCTCGCATTTTTTAATGACCTCGCTCAGGCGGATAATTTCCGGGCGGGTACCCAGCACTGTCATAAGTTTCAGTTTGCTCACGCTCACACCTCCATGCGGTATGTGTCCGGGTTTTCCGGGTCAAAAATCTCGTTGGCCCACATCACTGTGACCAGGTCGCCCTCGCCGACGTTCTCAATATTGTGCGTGTAGCCCGGCGGGATGTCGACTACTTCCAGCCGCTCGCCGCTGACGCGGTACTCGGTTATTTTGTCGCTGTCGATGCGGCGAAAGCGGATTACGGCTTTGCCGCTGACGACGACGAATTTTTCGTTTTTGGTGCGGTGCCAGTGGTTGCCGCGCACCACGCCCTTTTTGGCGACGTTGACGCTGGTCTGACCGCGCTCGGGCGTGCGCAGAAATTCCGCAAAACTGCCGCGCGCGTCGGCGTGCATATCAAGCGGATAGCTGAAGTCGTCCTCGGGCAGGTAGCTTAAATACGTTGAGTACAGCTTCTTGGTCAGCGGGTCGGCCATGTCGGCCACGCTCAGCTCGCGGCGGCTATCCTTAAAAGAGCGCAGCAGCGCAACTATTCTGCCGAGCGTAGCGGTGTGCGTTACCGGCACGGTGCAGTACTCACCCTCGCGGTGGGCGTCGCCGCCCATGGCGCGAATAAGCTCGTCGACCAGGTCGTCTATATATACCAGACAAAGCTCTGTTGCCGGGTCGCTGACGGTTATTGGCAGCCCGCGGGCGATATTGTGGCAAAAGGTGGCGACGGCGCTGTTGTAGTTAGGCCGGCACCACTTGCCGAAAACGTTGGGAAAGCGGTAGATGTATGCCGGCGCGGCGGCGGCGCGTTCGCGCTCGCGCAGCAGCTGTTCGGCCTGCTTTTTGCTGCGGCCGTAGTCGTTGTCGCGCTCGGCCTGTATGGAGGACGAGAGCATTACCGGGCATTTGTTGCCGGCCGCGTCCAGCGCGGCGAGCACTTCGCCGAGCAAGCCGACGTTGCCGGTCGTAAATTCAGCCGCGTCCCGCGGCCGGTTGACACCGGCAAGGTGAAAGACAAAATCGCACTCGCGGCAATACTCGCGCAGTTCGGCGCCGGTGTTGCCGACGTCGAAACACAATATTTCCAGCTCGCCGGCGGCACTCTGCTTTTGGCGGTTTTCCAGCTGCGAGACAAGGTTGCGGCCGATAAAGCCGCCCGAGCCGGTGACCAGAACTCTCATTGCTGTATACCGAACGACGCGAGCTGCTCGCGAATATATTCGAGCGTCAGCAGTTTTTCCTTTACGCCCGCGACGTCGAGCTGCTCGGTATTGTTTGAGTTAAACTCGCTGAGCGCGCTGCGCTGTGTGTTGCCCTCGACATAATATTTGTCGTAGTTCAAGTCGCGGTTGTCCGCGGCGACGCGGTAAAAGTGTCCCATATCCACGGCGTGGGCGCACTCCTCGTTAGTCAGCAGCGTCTCGTACATCTTTTCGCCGTGGCGAATGCCTATTTGCTTTATTTCGCTGTCGCCGCAAAACAGTTCGCGCACCGCCGTGGCAAGGTCGGCAATAGTGCACGCCGGCGCCTTTTGCACGAACAGGTCGCCGGGCTCGGCGTGCTCAAAGGCGAACAGCACAAGGTCGACGGCCTCGTCCAGCGACATAATAAAGCGGGTCATTTTCGGCTCGGTCACGGTCATGGGCCGGCCCTCGCGAATCTGTTCGATGAACAGCGGAATAACGCTGCCGCGCGAGCACATCACGTTGCCGTAGCGCGTGCAGCAAATTGTAGTGCGCTCCTTTTCGACCGTGCGCGCCTTGGCGATTATTACTTTCTCCATCATCGCCTTGCTCACGCCCATGGCGTTTACGGGGTAGGCCGCCTTGTCGGTAGACAAGCAGACCACCTTTTTGACGCCGGCGTCTATGGCTGCGGTGAGCACGTTGTCGGTGCCCAGCACGTTGGTCTTGACCGCCTCAAGCGGAAAGAACTCACAGCTCGGCACCTGTTTTAGCGCCGCGGCGTGAAAAATATAGTCGACGCCGTGCATGGCGCCGCGCACCGACGCGAGATCGCGCACGTCGCCTATATAGTAATGGATTTTATCGTTGTTGTAAAAATGGCGCATATCGTCCTGCTTTTTCTCGTCGCGGGAAAAAATGCGTATTTCGCCGATGTCCGAGTCGAGAAAGCGGTGCAGTACGGCGCTGCCGAACGAGCCGGTGCCGCCGGTGATGAGCAGAGTCTTGTCTTTAAACATAATTATCACCTATATCCTTTGTTGCCCGGCGGCAAAGGGCCGCCGTTATTTATCTGAAATTGCGTTTTTCCATGCCGACGAGCTGCGCCGCTTTCATGGCCAGGTCTATCATCGGCTTGGACGACTTGTAGTCGCGCCAGGTCTTGTTTTCGCCGGCCATCAGCTGTTCGAATTCGGCAATGGTAATGCCGAGCTTGTCGCAGACGACCTGCATGTCTTCGCGCCAGTCGCTGTCGGGGTAGGGGTCGCTCTCTATAATGCTCAGCGCCTCGTCACGCGTCATCTGCCCGGTAAGTATCAAACTGGAAAAATGGGCGCGGCGCTTGTCGTAGCCGAACTTTTTAATCAGCCAGTAGCCCTCGTAAAAGCGGGTGAAGAGGTCCTCGTAATGCTTGTTCTTGTAGGGCTGCCAGCCAAACTCCCGCGCCAGCACGGCGGCGGCGTCTTTTTTGCTGTAAGGGATGTAGTCGAGCACCTTGCAGACCTTAACGCCCTTGACGTACCGGTACCACAGTCTGTACTTGAACATACTGCACGTCTCAAGGTTTTTCAGTTTCATGGTGCCGAAGCGGCGCTGAATGTCCTTTAACTGCCGCAGGTCGTTGCAGTGTACCCATTCGTTGGGCTCGCGCACACACTCGGTGGAAAAATTGCCGCCGGTAAGCACATACTTAAAACCGTTTTTCGCCGCGTAATTGTAAAGCGCCGCAAATAGCGTGTGGTCCTGCGGTATGTCCTGGTAGGGCACCTGCGACTTGAAGTAGGCGAGCTGCAAGTCCATCATCTCGCGCTGGTCAATAAGCACCCGACAAACGTCGACTCCCAGCTTATCAATAATGTTGTCAATGTTTTTCTGCGCCACCGGCAGTACCCAGCCGGTATCGACTGAAAACAGCAGCGGCCGAAGTCCCCACTCGCGCACCGCCATGTAGGCGACGTACGAGCTGTCCATGCCGCCGGACAAGCCAATAAGACAATCGTACTTTTTGCCGGCGCCGTCGCGCTTTATGCGCGCGAGCAGCTCGTTAAGCTTGCTTTGTCCGGCGTCCCCGGTGTCCCAGTTTGGTTTAATATTTTCGTAAAAATTCCGGCAGTGGTCGCAAACTCCTTTTTCGTCGAAGACGATGCGGGAATCGGACGTGTCCATAACACAGTTGCTGCAAACGCGGTAGTCTTTCCCTGACATATAAAACACCTCTATTTAACGGTCGCTGTGCGGTCTCCCTTTCCGGCGGCGCTTTGTGTCTCGCCGGCCGCAAACACTGACCCAGTATGTATTTTATACGGCAATTTCAATCTTTTTTCAATTTTTATCAGCAGTCTGAAATTTTCTTCTCCCCGTTGACCGATTTTCTCAGCGCGGCTCAGCGTGCGGCGGCCGCAAACATCTCTAAAAGCCGGTCGACCAGCTTTTGTTTGGTGAACTCGCGCTCGTACACGCCGCGCGCGGCGCGCCCCATTTCGGCGCGGCGCTGCGGGCCCATGTCGCGCAGCGACAGTACGGCGTCGCAAAGCGCTGCCGGGTCGCCGGGCGCGCTTACAATTCCGCTGCCGCTTTCGGCGACTATATTTGCCACCTCGCCGCCGGCGGCGGCGAGTACCGGCGCCGCGCAGGACATATATGTCTGTAGCTTTGCCGGAATGGTCATCTCGAAAATGCGGTTGCTCATCAGCGTCAGCAGCGCGCAGTCGGCGCCGCTGATGTAGGACGCCATTTCGCTTTCGGGCCGGCGGCCGGTAAACACGACGCTGTCGCCCAGACCCAGCTCGGCGGCGCGGCTTTCCAGCGCGGCGCGCTCCCTGCCGTCGCCGACAATATACCACTTTACGTCCGCGACGCCCCGCTGCCGCAGCAGCGCCGCCGCGTCGAGCGCGGCGTCAAGCCCCTGCGCGGCGCCGATATTGCCCGTAAATACGACGCGGAAACTGTCGCGGTCGTATTCCGCCGGAAACTTTGCGCCGGCAAGGTCGGGCTCGTCGCAGAACTGCGGCCAGTAAACCAGCTTTTCGCGCGGCACGCCGCGCGCCGCAATGTTTTCCACAAAACTGCGCGAGGCGCACAGTATTCGGTCGCAGCCGGCGTATATTTTGTCAACCAGCCGGTCGAGATAGCCGAGTATCAGTTTGTTTTTTACGCCGAGTATGACCTCGACATTGTCGGGCCAGAGGTCCTGCACGTTGAAGAAAACCGGCGTGCCGGTTTTTTCGCGCAGGCTCAGCGCCGGCAGCGCCACCGTGACCGGTGAGACTTCAAAAACATAGCAGGCGTCGTAACGCTCGCCGTGCTCGCGCACCCAGCGCCGGCCGGCGCGCACAAAGCTGACGGTGTTGGCCAGCAGACCCAGCGGCGTTTTGCCGCGCGCGCGCATGCGCACGCGCTCAATATGCACGCCGTTCCACTCGCGCTCGTAGGGTTTATTCCAGCCGTAGCCGTCGTAAAAGACGCCCTGCGGGTAGTTGGGGTAGCCGGTAAGCACCGTAACGTCGTTGCCGCGCTTAACAAGCTCGCAGCAAAGTGAATTTACCCGGAAATTTTCCGGGTAAAAATATTGGCTGACTACGAGTATTTTCATAGCGCGGCCTCAGTCTGTCGGATAGACTCCCGCAGGCCGACCAGACGGTAGTCGCGCGGATAGTCGCTTAGCGCCATATCGTAGCGCAACGAGCCGAAGGCCTTGTTAACTGTCGCCACGCGCCGGCCGGCCAGACGCAGCGCCCAGTTAAAAGCTTTTGTGAGCTTTATTTTTTTGCCGTGCGCGGCGGCAATCATTTCGACAAGGTCGCTGGTGCGGCTGTACTCGCTGTTTTGGGGGAAAAATATCCCGTCGGTGCGGTCGTCTATCATAAGGCGGACAAACTCGGCAAGATTGTCAATATAGAGCATTGAGCGGCGGTTGTCAATGTCCGGAAACAGCGGCAGCTTGCGCGCCAGCGAGGACAGCACGGGGTAATTGCCCTTACAACCCGGGCCGTATATCATCGGCGGGCGCAGCACACATACGCAAAAACTGCCGTCGGCCAGCGCTCTTACGCCCTGCTCGGCTTTTAGCTTGCTGTCGCCGTAGTAATTTGCCGGCTGCGGGGCGGTGCTTGCGGTTATAAGCTTGTCCTGCCCGAGCGGCGCGCTGTCGCCGTAGACTATGGCGCTGCTCATAAAAATGAACTGACCCGCGCCGTCGGCCTTGGCTTTTTTCGCCGTCTCGACAGTCAATTCCGTATTGATTTTATAATAGAAAGCCTGACGCTCGGCGCTGACGTTGCCGGTGTCGGCGTGGGCTATGCCGGCGACGTGAAACACCGTGTCGGCGCAAAGACTGCGCTGTCGCCAGTCGCCGTCGAGCATATCGACTGTTTCCACCGTGTAGTCGGCCGGAAATTCAGCGAGCCTTTTTTCCACCGAGGTGCCGATAAAGCTGCCGGCGCCGGTAATGATGATTTTTTTCATTCGTTTTTCCCCTTTTGCGGCGTCCCGCCGCCTTCGGCGACTCCCTCGTGACGCAGCACGCTGCCGATAGTGCGCAAAAAACAGCGTATGTCCATAACCGGCCCCAGGCGACTGACATACTCGCCGTCGAGCTTTGCTTTTTCCGGCACCGAAATCTCGTCGCGACCGTTTATCTGCGCCCAGCCGGTAAGACCGGGGCGAACGGCGTTGGCGCCGTACTTGTCGCGCTCGGCTATAAGGTCAAGTTGGTTCCACAGCGCCGGTCGCGGTCCGATAACCGCCATTTGTCCGACAAGTATATTGAATATCTGCGGCAGCTCGTCGAGACTGGTGCGGCGCAAAAAACGGCCGCTGCGGGTTATCCAGTGCTCGGGGTCGGCCAGCAAATGGGTAGGCGTGTCGTGCGGCGTGTCGCTGCGCATGGTGCGGAATTTGAGAATGTTAAAAAACTTTTTGTTGCGGCCGAAGCGCTTTTGCTTGAAAAGCACCGGACCGGGCGAGTCGAGTTTGACCCAGACGGCCAGCGCCAGTAGCAGCGGCGACAAAATTACGGCGCCGAGCAGTGACATTATAAAATCGAGCAGTGGCTTTACGATTTTTGCGTACATCGCCTAACTATACCCTCGCAGTCGGTTTTTCTTTTTTGGTCTCGGTGCGGCTTTTGTCAGCCGTCTTTTCGCGGTGTTCCTTTTGCTGCTGTTTCTCGCTGCCAGGCGCGTGGTAGGTCGGCACCGCCTCAGCAATATATTTGTGCGTGTTGTCGGGGTCGGCCGCCACCTGGGCGCGCAGGCGGTCTATTTTGGTCAATATTTCGTCGGCGCTCAGCGGGTGGGTCTTGCCTATTAGTATGCCGGGGAAATCGCTCTTGCCCTGCGTCTCGCTTTCCTGCAGCAGCTCCTCGTACATCTTTTCACCCGGGCGCAGCCCGGTGTACTGAATCATAATATCCACGTCGGGCTCGTAGCCGGACAGACGGATAAGCGTGCGGGCAAAATCGTCAATTCGCACCGGGTCGCCCATGTCGAGCAAAAACACCTCGCCCTGCTTGGCCATGCTGCCGGCCTGAATGACCAGCTGGGCCGCCTCGGGTATCGTCATAAAATAGCGCGTCACGTCTTTGTGCGTGACCGTTACCGGGCCGCCGGCGGCAATCTGACGGCGGAACAGCGGCAGCACACTGCCGTTGGAGCCCAGCACGTTGCCGAAACGCACGGTGACAAAGCTGGTGTGGCGGCTTTTCTGGTTCATGTATTGGACAATAAGCTCGCAGAGATATTTTGACGCGCCCATTATATTGGTCGGGTTTACGGCCTTGTCGGTGGAAATCAGTACAAAGCGCTTGACGCCCGCTATGTCGGCGCCCTTGGCGACGTGGAACGTGCCGTCGACGTTGTTTTTGACCGCCTCGGCCGGACTCGTTTCCATCAGCGGCACATGCTTGTGCGCGGCGGCGTGGAAGACGACGTCGGGCTTGTAAACAGCAAAGACCTCGTCGACGCGGCGAACGTCGCGCACCGAGCCGATTGCCACTTCCACGTCAAGTTCTTTGCCGTACTTGCCGCGCAGCTCCATCATCAGGTCGAAGGCGTTGTTCTCGTAAATGTCGAAAATAATAATTTTTTTCGGTTTGAATTTTGCTATCTGCCGGCACAGCTCGCTGCCAATAGAACCGCCGCCGCCGGTCACCAGCACGGTGCTGCCACTCAAATAGCTGCTGACGGCGGCCATGTCCAGCTTGACCTGCGGCCGGTCCAAAAGGTCGGCGACATTCACGTCGCGCATCTGGCCGACGCCGCCGCCCTCGAGCATGGCCTCCATAGTCGGGATTATTTTCATCTCGCAGCCGGTGCGGGTGCATATTTCCAATATGTGCCGGCGCGCGACGCTGTCGGCTGTCGGCATGGCGAAAATCACCTGTTTTATCTGGTAGCGGCGCACTATGGCGGGAATGTCCTGGGTCGTGCCCATAACGCGAATGCCGTGTACGCGCTGGTTCTTTTTTTCGGGGTCGTCGTCGACAATGGCCACCGGTATTACGTCCAGCGTGCGGTTTTCGAGCATCTGCGCGACCAGCGACGCGCCGGCGTCGCCGGCCCCGATTATCAGCGCCGGGGTCTTTTCATGAGAAAACCGGCCGGTAACTCTCAGCCGTCGCAGCAGTCTGTACGCCATGCGCAGACCGCCCTCAAGCAGGATTATCACCAGGCCGGCGGCAATGTAGACCGAACGCGGCAGCGGGTTCTTAAGGAAAAACGCCAATGCGTAGCACAGCGCTGTCGCAATAAAGCTGGAGCAAAAGACGTACATCAATTCCTCAAGCCCAGCGTGCTCCCACAGCGAGGCGTAAAGCCGAAACAACCAGTTAACAATGAAGTAAATAAGAATAATATGGGTGATGGTCGACAAGAAAGCCGTGATGAAGTAGGACGGAATGCGCCCGCCGAAACGGAACAGCAGCGTGCAAAGGTATGCCGCAAACACACAAATAGCGTCGGCGACCAGTAAAAAGACGCGACGCACCCAAATATTCATATACCACTTGTGGGCATTGTTTATGCTGTGCGTACTGCTCATATAATTTCCCTCTCTCCGAAAAAGTCCGCGCGCGGCAACCGCGTCACCAACCCATAATCTATAATATTATAACAATCCGGACTGTAAAATCAAAGTATTTTCTGTGAACGCAGCTTTGGCGCCGCCGCCGCAACATAGCCGGCTGTCAGGAAAAAGTACATATTGGTGAAGTCCAGCCGCTGTTCGTAGCCGACAAACAGAAAAGTTTCAAAACAGGCGCAGCATACCAGCGCCAACACCAAAGCCGGCAGCAGCGCATCCGCTCCCTCGCTTGCGAACATCAGCCGCCAGCAGTCGCGGCACAGCAGCGCCAAAAACGCCAGCGCCAAAAACAGCGCCGGAATACCGCCGCCGCAAAGCAGCTGCAAGAACGAGTTGTGCATGTGCGCGAGCGTCACCGACGGCGCCGCGTTCATTACGCTGCCGGGCGAATTGCCCAGAACAAGCATGCGCGCGTCGCCCCGCAGGGTCTTGAGCGCCTCGCTCCAAATGGCAAAGCGGGCGTTTACCGTTGTGTCGCCCTGCCGCGACTGGGCAAGAACGACTGTCTGGTCAGTCTCATATACGCTGGTGGTCTCGCCGCCGGTCTGCACACTGACCGTGGCGGCGTTAAGGCCCTTTACCGCCGCGGGCAGCGCTCGGTAAACGGCTGCGGCCACGGGCACTATTACCAGCGCCGCGCAGACCATAGCCAGTATGCGGTTCTTTTTGTGCAGCACTCCCCAGACGCCGCGCAGCGCAATGACGCCGACCGCGGCGGCAAACCCCACCATCGCCGTGCGGCTGTCCGACAGCGCCATGCAGGCCGTTTGCAGCAGCGCCGCAACGGCGAGCGCCGCGCGCTGCCACCATTTTTTCGCGGCGCAAGCGAGGTAAATACACAGCAGCGCGCATATCATGCATATCTGCCCGGTAATGTTGGGATTGCAGCAAAACTGCAGCCTTTGGTTAACAAGCCCGAACGTGGCGCTGAGCGCAAAGCGGCCGGTGACGACGACGACAAGCGCGTAGGCGCATATAACGGTAGTCACCGCGCACACGCACAGCGCCGCCAGCCGGTAGGCGCGCTGCCGCCGTTCCGGCTCAAGGCGCGCCGGCAGCGGGAAGCACAGCAGCAGCGGTGCCGCCTGGCAATACATAATTGCAATGTTTTGAGAAATATCGCCGCGCAGCAGCGAAACTGCTATGTACCAGCAATACAGCGCCGCGAGTATCAGCGAGGCAATGTTGAAAGGCCTTTGCGCGGTATATAGCAGCGCGCAGACCGCGGCCAGCGTGGCCGGTACCAAAATATAGACGCTGATCCAGTAGGTCTCAAGGTCAAAAAACTGTCCCAGCGACGCCAGCAGACAGCCCAGCGTCAACAGCACGGCGACTGAAGGCCAGGCAAAGAGCTTTTTCAGTTTATTGCCGACGCTCATACCGCACCTCCGCTTTTTTTCGCTTTCCCCGCCGCCGCTGCCGCCCAGCCGGCCAGCAGGAAGAAAGCCGCGTCAAATATTCTGAACCCCGGTTCGAAGTTTACGAATAAATAGGACTCGTAACAAGCGCACAGCAGCAATGCGAATATCCCCGCCGGCACCAGCACCCCTGCGGCGCCGGCGCCGCCGCAATAAAGCCGCCAGCACTGCAAGAACAGCCGCACCAGCACCCACAAAAGCAGCGCCAACGCCGGCAGGCCGCCGCTCATCAGCATTTGTATAAAGGAATTGTGAAAATGCGGCTGGTCGCTGTCGAGCCCGCTCATGGCGGCGACGGGCGAATTGCCGCGCAGCAATGTCAGTGGCTCGTGCACCAGCGCGACAAAAGCTTTTTTCCACACCGCCAGCCTCTCGTCAGACGAGGTGCCGTCCTCGCGCTGTGAGACGGCAACGTCCGCTTGCTGCTGTTGCGTGGCAAAAGCGCGCATCCCCTGCTTGACGCCGGAGCTGAGCGCCATGACTGCCAGCGCCGCTGCCAGCGCTGCGAGCGCTGCTGCGAATACGCGCAGCCAAAGTTTTTTGTCCCGTGTCAGCCAAAGCGCGCCGCGCAGCGCCGCAACGGCCGCGGCGGCCGCCGCTGCATATATGGCCGTGCGGCTGTCGCTGAGCGCCAGCGCCGCAAAATTAACCAGCGCGGCAATTGACAGCAGAATGCGCGGCAATCTCTTTTTACACACCGCAAAAATAAAGCCGCAGAATATCAGCGCCGTCAGACAAATAACGCCGGTAAAGTTGGGGTTGCAGCAAAACGACAGCCGTGAAGAGGCGTCAAGCCCGAACACGTTGCCGGTCGTGTTGTAGAAGTCAATGTTTCTATATTGTATGGCGACATATATCCCAAATGCGCTCAGCGCCGTGACCAGCGTCAGCGGCAGCGCCATAACGGCGGACAGCACCCTGTCGCGGCGGCGCTCGTCCAGCGCCAGCGGCAAGGCGAAACAGACCCCATAGCAAAACAGTTGGCCATAGAGCGTTTGCAGGTTCCAAGAAAAATCGGCCCGCGCCGAATTGAGCAGCGACGCCGCCGCCAGCCACACGAACAGCGCGCACAGCACTTTGAAGCTCAACTCACCGTTGACGCTGCGCGTATACAGCGCGGCGGCAGCGAAGCAGGCGCACAGCGGGAACAAAAACAGCGTCTCGACACTTTTGGCGGCAAAGCTGAAATTCACCAGCACTGCCACCGTCATCGCCAACGCGACAAATACCGCCGACAGCGTCTGCCAGCGCGGAAGTTTGTTTTTTGTCGTGCTATTTTCCATTTTCACCGCTCTTTGGCCGGCGAGTGCAACGCCCGGCCGTCAGTATTATATTTTCTTTATGATTCTCAATAATACCACAACAACTATTTTATGTCCATTTTGCCGCGCCGCCCGCCTTGACCGCCGCTTTCGGCAATGTTAAAATATTCGGTATTTGACAGATAATATCTGTTATATTTGAACTGTGTGTTTAGAGGCGACAATGACTGATTCAAAAACCGGCGGCGATTTTACCCGCGGCAGAATTCTTCCCCAACTGACAGGCTTCGCCCTGCCGGTATTTTTGGCGCTGTTTTTGCAGTCTATGTACGGCGCCGCCGACCTGATAATTGTCGGCAAATTTTCCGACGCGGCCCAGATGTCCGCCGTCGCCACCGGCACGCTGGTCATGCAGACCATAACCGCAGTCATAGCGGGACTTACCACCGGTACCACAGTACTCATCGGCCGCAAGCTGGGCGAGCGGCGCGCGCGCGAAGCGGCGCTGGTAATTGGTTCGAGCATAGTGCTTTTTGCCGCTATCGGCGCCGCCGTGGCGCTGGCCATGCAGCCGCTTGCCCGCCCGCTTGCGGCGCTTATGCAAGCACCCCACGCCGCTTTCACAAGTACCGTTTCTTATGTGCGCATCTGTGCGGGCGGCGCGGTGTTCATTGTCGCCTACAACGTGCTCGGCGGCATTTTTCGCGGTATCGGCGACGCGCGCGTGCCGCTGCTGAGTGTGAGCATTGCCGGCGTTCTCAATATCGGCGGCGACCTGTTGGCCGTGGCGGTACTTAAATGCGGCGCCGCCGGCGCCGCCGCGGCCACTGTGGCCGCACAGGGCGCGAGCGTCGCGCTGTCGCTGCTGATAATCCGCCGCCGCCGGCTGCCCTTCACTTTTACTTGGCGCGATGTGCGCTGGCGGCGCGCTCAAGTGGGCGCCGTTTTGAAACTGGGCTGGCCGATAGCGCTGTGCGACCTGCTGGTCAATATTTCTTTTTTGGTCGTCACCGCAATAGTCAACACTCTCGGCGTCGCCGCGTCAGCCGGCGTCGGCGTGGCGGAAAAAGTTTGCGGTTTCATTATGCTGGTGCCGTCGGCTTTTTCGCAGTCGATGTCGGCATTCGTGGCGCAAAACGCCGGCGCGCAGCTATACGACCGCGCCCGCGCGGCGCTGCGCTGCGGCATATTGATTTCGCTGGCCGTCGGCCTGGCGGTCGGCTCCTTCGCCTTTTGGCGCGGCGACCTGCTGGCCGGGATTTTCGCCCGGGACGCCGCCGTTATTGCCAATGCCTGGCAGTACTTGCGCGCCTACGCAATCGACTGCCTGCTGGTCTCTTTCCTGTTTTGCTTTATCGGCTATTTCAACGGACTCGGGCACACCTCCTTCGTCATGGCTCAGGGCATAGTCGGCGCTTTTTTGGTGCGCATTCCCGCCTCGTTTTTGTTCAGCCGCATTGAGCCCGTCTCGCTGTTTCGCATCGGTCTGGCGACGCCCTGCTCCACCGTGGTGCAGATTATTCTGTGCGCCGCATATCTTATCTACTTGAAAAGACACCGTCCGACGGGAACGCATCTTTTTTGATAATTTACTTTTATTGTAAAGAATAATTATTGACACAAACTTTCGTCGCGTATATAATTCATCTTAATAGGTACTGCCTGCCGCACGCAGGCGAGTGCCGAAAAAACAGATCTGCCGCCCGTTGACGTCAGGTCGGAAAAAAAGGAGCACTAAATTGCAAGTATTGAGTGAGTGTACCTACACGTTTTCAAAAGACGGCAAGCCGATTGCACATGCCAAACCCGGCGAAACCGTAAAATTCGTCACGCGCGATTGCAACGACGGCCAGATTCAGCGTGAGGACCAGTATGCCGACCACATCAACTGGGAACAGTGCAACCCCGCTACCGGCCCGCTTTTTATTGACGGCGCCGAGCCCGGCGACGTGCTGGCGGTCGACATCCTCAATATTGACGTGGACGACCACGGCGTCGTGTGCACTATCCCCGAACTCGGGCCGCTGTGGCCGAGCTGCGAGCTGCGCACCCACCTTATTGACATTCGCGACGGCTACGCCATTTACAAGGACGTAAAGTGGCCCATCGACCCGATGATCGGCGTTATCGGCACCGCGCCGGACGGCGACAACGTCTCCTCCGGTTTCGTGTTTAACGGCGGCGGCAACATGGACAGCCAGATAATCACCAAAGGCCACACGCTGTGGCTGCCGGTGCGCGTTCCCGGCGCACTGCTGGCTATGGGCGACATCCACGCCACCATGGCCGACGGCGAGGTTATCGGCAACGGCATAGAGATAGCCGGCGAAATTACCGTTCGCGTGCGTCTTGTAAAGAACTTTGAACTCAACTGGCCCGTTACCGAAACGCGCGACGCCTGGTTTGTCAACACCTGCGGCGCCACCTGCGACGAGGCTATTGAGCGCGGCTACAAGGAAATGCAGCGGCTTATATCCCAGGCCTACGGCTGGGATATGACCGACACCGCCATGTATATGTCTATTCAGGGCTTCCTTTGCTCCAACCAGGCCTGCCTTACCCCCGACGAGGGCGGCGACACCTTCCGTACCGGCACGCCCAAGGTTGCCAGCAAGCCCCGCCTTATCGGCTAATACCAACCGGAAACCGTACCGGCCCCTTGTAACCAAGGGGCCGGAATCATATCGTCGCGCGCGTGCGCGGCGGCCGAAAAAGTTCCATGGACACCACTACACAAGGAGCCGACAATATGCAAGTAATTGAAAAATGGAATTACATCCTGTCAAAAAATGACGAACCCGCCGCTTACGCCAAACCGGGCGAGACGGTAAAATTTATTACGCGCGACTGCAACGACGGCCAGATTCAGCGCGAGGACCAGTACGCCACCAACATCAACTTGCAAAAATGCAACCCCGCCACCGGCCCGCTTTTTGTCGAGGGTGCCGAGCCCGGCGACGCGCTTGCGGTCGACATTCTCAACATTGATGTGGACGACCACGGCGTGGTGTTTACAATACCCGACGTCGGCCCGCTGTGGCCGAGCTGCGAGCTACGCACGCGCATACTGCCCGTTCACGGCGGCTGCGCGCAGTACAACGACCTGTCTATACCGCTTGACCCGATGATAGGCACCATCGCGACCGCACCGGACGGCGACGACGTCCCCAGCGGCTACGCCACCGACGCCGGCGGCAACATGGACAGCACCCTGGTCGCCAAGGGCAACACACTCTGGCTGCCGGTACGCGTTCCCGGCGGACTGCTGTCTATGGGCGACGTCCACGCCGCCATGGGAGACGGCGAGGTAGCCGGCACCGGCATAGAGATAGCCGCCGAAATAACCGTGCGGGTGCGGCTGGTTAAAAACGCCGACATTCACTGGACAGTTACCGAAACGCGCGACGCCTGGTATGTAAACACCTGCGGCGAAACCTGCGACTTGGCCATTGAGCGCGGCTACAAAGAGATGCAGCGGCTTATTTCCCGGGCCTACGGCTGGGACATGACCGACACCGCCATGTATATGACCATGCAGGGCACTCTGAGCATAAACCAGGCTTGTCTTGAGGCCGAAGGCGGCGGCAACACCGCGCGCACCGGCACGCCAAAACTCGCCGACAAACCGCGTTTAATAGGCTGAGAGGCCGCGGCAAACGCCGCTTTCGGCAAACGGTGCAATAATAAACTCTTATCGTGAGAAAATATTATTGACATTGCCTTGTGGCAATATTATAATCCATCTTAGACGGTACATTATCGTCCCCCGCCGTAAAAAATTGCGGCGGCAACACGGCGAAAGCGAGTCTTAATATGGATATAACCCAACTTATGCAAGCCGTCCGCGCCGAGTGCGCCACTACCACCGGCTGCACCGACCCGGGCTGCGTGGCGCTTGCGGCCTCGCGGGCGCGGCGCGAACTCGGCGCCGACCCGCAGCGCATAGACGTTACAATAAGCCCCGATCTTTTTAAAAACGGCGTCAGCGTCGGTATTCCCGGCACCGCCGAACACGGTCTTGACCTTGCCGCGGCTCTAGGTTCGCTTGTTGACAACTGCGACGCCGGTCTTGCCGTGCTGGCGGGAGTGGACGACGATTTGCTGCGCCGGGCGCACCGGTTGGTCGACGCCGGCAACGTCAGCTTAAAAGTGGCCTACTGTCCCGACCCGCTTTACGTCTGTGTACAGCTCAGCGGCGGCGACCGCAGCGCGTGCGCCGAAATCCGCGGCGATTACACCAACATCACCCGCGTCACCCGCGACGGCAAGACCGTTTTCAGCGCCAGCAGCGACGCCGCACAACAGCGCACCGCCCCGCTTGCCGGCTGCTCGGTGCGCGAGCTTTACGACCTGATTCTTGCCGCCGATGTGCAACAGCTTGCCTTTCTCGGCGAATATGCCCGCGTCAACTGGGCGGCGGCTCAGGCCGACCTTGCCGAAAAGCGCATGAAGCTCGGCCCCCTGCTTAAAAAGCAACTCGGCGCCGACACGCCCGCCGACAGCGTGCGCGTGCATACCGCTGCCGCCGCAGAGGCGCGCATGCAGGGCTTGAACGTCACCATAATGGCGATAGCCGGCAGCGGCAACCACGGAATTACCGACTTTGTCGGCGTGTGCGCGCTGGCCCAAGCGCTGGGCAGCAGCGACGAGCAGCTGTGCCGCGCGCTGGCAATAAGCTCAATGATAACCGTATACATAAAGGGATACATCCACCGCATGACCGCCTTTTGCGGCTGCGCTGTGGCGGCCGCGACCGGAGTCGCCGCCGCCGCCGTCTACTTGATGGGCGGCAGCTACGAACAGGGCGTCAACGCCATGCATTCCGTTATTGGCACTTTGGGCGGCATGTTCTGTGACGGCGCAAAAATTTCCTGCGCCTACAAACTGAGCACAGCGGCCGCCGCCGCCGTCAGCTTCGCACAGCTGGCAATGGCGGACTGTTACATACCTGCGCGCGTCGGCATAATCGGCGCTACTATAGAGCAGACGTTCGAGAACATCGGCCGTCTCAACGATCCCGGCATGGTCGAGACCGAAAAGGAGATAATCGCCGTTGTCCGCCGCAATCAGCAGCAACAAACAGGGAGTGAAGAATAATGGAAAAACAGGTAATTGAGACCGACAAGGCGCCCGCCTCGGTCGGTCCCTACTCACAAGTAGTGCGCTGGGACAACTTGCTGTTCATTTCCGGACAAATCTCGGCCGACGTCAGAACCGGCGAAGTTATTCGCCAGGACGTTGCCGGACAGACGAAGACGGCAATGGATATTATCAGCAACATTCTCAGTGAGGCGGGCAGCAGCATGGACAAAGTGCTTAAATGCACCGTACACCTGTCCGACATCCGCCATTTTGCGGAAATGAACAAGGTCTACGCAAGTTATTTCAAGCACGGCTACCCCGCGCGGCTGGCCGTGTCCGGAGTGCAGCTTTACGACGGCGTGGATGTGGAGATCGACGTTATTGCCGGTGTATAAGCCGGCGGCAGCGATTCGCTCCGTCGTTTTGTGAAATATTAGAAAGAGAGTGACAAGTTATGGAGGAATCTAAAAAAACCAGTGTGTTCAGCACGATAGTCAACCCCGATACGCTCATCCATAAGATAATGACTTATGGCGTCGCTATCACCATTATCGCGCTGTGCATCATCTTCACCCCCGGCATGGAGGCTTTGAACCCGGCTATCGGCTGGTTGATAATCGGCTTCCTGCTCTATTATGCGCTGATTTCCAGACGCATACTTGAGACCCTGATACTCGGCTGCGCCATCGGCGTTGCCCTGTGCTATGGCTCTGATTTCCTCGGCGGACTCTCCGAGGTCATCTTTACCACCATGGAGCTTGAGGATCTCGTTTGGATAGTGCTGCTGTGCGGCCTGCTCAACGTTTTCAACAAGCTGCTGCAGCGCGCCGGCTCAATGGAGTCGTTCGCGCGGCTGATTGTGGAGCATTCCAAAACCGACAAGCAGCTGCGCTTTTTCAGCTGGCTGCTGCAATTCCCGCTTTTCTTCGACGATTATATGACCATCGCCGTCGGCGGCGCCATTCTGTGCCCGGTATACGACGAGCGCAAGATGTCCCGCGAGGAATGCGCCTTTATCGTCCACACCCTGGCCGAGCCGCTGCGCATTATTATCCCCATCACCTCCTGGACGGCCTTCATGTCCGGTCTGTTCGAGTCCGGCGGCATGGAAAACGGCTTCCTCGCCTTTGTGCGTTCCATCCCCTTCAGCTTTTACGCCTTCGTTTCCATTATCGGCTGCTTGCTGTTCGCGCTGGGCGTACTGCCGAAAATAGGCCCGATGAAGACGCCCGACCCGTCGCTGTATACGCCGCTTGACGAGGGTCTCGAAACCACTGCCAAACGCCGCGGCACGCTGTTTGACTTCTTCCTGCCCATAGTCGGCATGGTCGTCGCCTCCTACTTCTTTGAGTGGGACATAGTCCCCGCCATGCTCATAGTGCTGCCGTGCGTCTGTGCCTACTACATGCTTCGCGGCATCATCACCACCAACGACATAGAGGGCTCGCTGATAGACGGCTTCAAAGAGTTCATGTATTTGGACATCTTGTTCGTCATCAGCTACGCGCTGGGCGGTATTCTTGAAACCACAGGCTACATCAACTACCTGGTAGAAGTCGCTCAGGGCACCGTTAACCCGGCTTTGCTGCCCTTCATGCTCTTCGTAATCTTCTGCTGCAGCGAGGCTGCAATGAGCCTGAACTGGAGCTTGATGCTCATCGCCTTCCCGGTGGTCATCCCGCTCGCGCTGGGCATTGGCGCCAACGTCTACCTGACCGCCGCCGCCGTCATCTCTGCCGGCTGCTTCGGCTGCAACTGGTGCTACATCTGCGACTACACCTCAATGACCGCGTCTGTTTGCGGCTTGCCGCCCGCGCGCCACGCCGCCACCTGCATGCCCTACTCGCTTATTTTCGGCGGCATCACCGCGGTAATGTATCTGGTAGCCGGCTTCATATTCTAATTCCGGCACTGATATAAAATATTTTAAGGAAGTCGAGACAAATGAAGGAAATCTCTGAGTTCGGTTTTCGGTTTTCCAAAAATGCCGCGCCCGTAGCGCACGCCGCCGACGGCGAGGTCGTAAAGTTCATATTGCAAAGCGGCCTCGGCACCACTATCCAGAACGACGGCGACCTGCTGGACAATCTCGATTTTGACCACTGCAACGGCACCTCCGGCCCGCTGTTTGTCGACGGCGCCGAGCCCGGCGACGTACTGGCGGTCGACATTCTCGACGTCAGCGTCGACGACCACGGCGTGGTGTGCACCATTGAGGACATGGGTCCGCTGTGGCCCAGCTGCGAGCTGCGCACCCACCGCGTCGAAATTAACGCCGACGGTTTTGCCGACTATAAGGGCATAAAGTGGCGCGTCGAGCCGATGATAGGTACTATCGGCTGCGTCACGGCCGGCGACGACCTGCCCAGTTGCAACGTCTTTGAAGGCGGCGGCAATATGGACAGCCGCCTTATTACCAAGGGCGTTACCGTTTGGTTTCCGGTGCGCGTTGCCGGCGCGCTGCTGGCAATGGGCGACTTGCACGCCAGCATGGCTGACGGCGAGGTCATCGGCACCGGCATAGAGATTGGCGGCGAGGTAATAGTCCGCGTGCGGCTGCTGAAGAAATTCCAGCTCAACTGGCCCGTTACCGAAACGGCCGACGCCTGGTATGTAAATACCTGCGGCGCCACCTGCGACGAGGCCATAGAGCGCGGCTACAAGGAAATGCAGCGACTGATTGCTCAGGCCTACGGCTGGGACACGACCGACACGGCAATGTATATGTCGATTCGCGGTTTTTTGTCTTCGAACCAGGCCTGCCTTACTTCTGACGAGGGCGGAGACACCTTCCGCGTCGGCACCCCAAAAGTTGCCGGCAAACCCCTGCTCGGCTGACAAAAGATCTCCAAAAACAACAGGCGCGACCCTTTTGGGCCGCGCCTGTTTAATTCTGTTTTTGCCGCAACACGGGGCGCTGAGCGGCTTTCGCTGTGCGGGTGTGGCTTTAAGTGTTTGAGCTAACACAAAAGCACCAGCAACGAAAAAGAGCGTCGCGCTGCAGGCGCTATGCTCTTAGAAGTCAAGGGGTTTTCCTGTTGCCGTTAAGGGTTTAATCGGGCGTCGGGGAGCATAAGTGACGCAAACCGGGACGTCCCGCTGGCCCTTACAATAAACTCTGCACGTTTGCAGCGCAGGCGCTTTTTACTGATTTCAGCGCGGTTCGTTTGCCGTTTTCAGACGCCGGCGGCTTTACCTTAAAAACTTGTGCTTACAGCGCATTGCGCGCTCACTTGAGTTTGCTCAAATAGCGGTATATTGTCGCCTCTGACGTGGACAGATATTCCGCTACCTCGCTGACCGTTCCCTTAAGATAAAAAACGCCGTCTTCGTTAAGGCGCTCGACTATCGCAATTTTCTCGTCCATCGTCATGCGCTCGGCGGGCACACCGCTGCTGCGGATAATCTCCTCGACGCTCGCGCGCACCAAATCGCGCACGCTGCCCTGAAATTTTTCCTGCATGTCCGGCGCCGGCGCGCCGAGTTTTCCGGCGTCGGGGAATATGCTGCCGCACAGCTCGCGCAGCGCTTCCAGCGCGCGGGTGCACCTGCTGGTGTCGTAGTTGATGCACAAAATGCCTATAAGCTTGCCGGCCGGATTTTTTATGAACATGGTAGAAGTGTAAAGTTTGGCGTCGCGCGGCGAAATGCCGGGGTAGCCCACCTCGTAATCTTTGTGCTCGTAGGTCTTTTCGGCAATAAATTTCAGCGCCAGGTTTGTCAGCGGCGCGCCCACCTCCCGGCCGCTGATGCTGCCGTTTGCTATGGCGACTATCTCGTTTTTTCCGCTGCTCAAATCGTGCAGTACTATTTCGTAATCCGGCCCCAGCGCCTGGCCGAGAAATTCGACCACCACTTTATATTGTTCCAGTGCTTGCTGCACAGTAATTCTCCCGTCTGACAGTTATGGTTCGTGCGTAAATTATACCATCCGCCGGCGGCGACCGCAACGATTTGCGGCTAAATTTGAAAAATAATTATTACTGAAATAATTATTACTTGCGAAGCAAAACTTTTATCGACTGTCCCGAGAGCCGCGAATTGTCAGGGTGATATGGGCACCCGCAAAAAACAGCGCGCACAGCACCAGCGGCAGATTGTTCATCATTACGCCGCAAAAGACAAACAGCACGCTCGGCACTATTGCCAGCAGCGGCGTCGCCGCGCGCCAGCGCGGCCGCAGCAGCCAGCAAAGCCAGTACGCCGCAACCAGCGCCGCCGCCGCAATAAGCCAAAATGCAAAGCTCTCGTTTGAACTCCAGGCGCTTTGCACCGGCCAATTGGCGAGCATAAAAAACATACAGCCGTAACGTCCCACCTGCTCGGCGACGCCAAGCGCCCGCGAGCCGCCGCTGTCACCGCTGCCGCCGCCGAGTTTCCAGAAAATATTGGGCAGCAGCAGCAAGACCACCACAGCCAGACCGTAAATGTTTATATAGTGCGCAAATTCACTCACTTTTCTTCTCTGCCGCTTTTTACGAACCGGCGGCAGGCGCGGCAAACCGGCGGCGCGAGCAGCGCGCACACCACCGCCTCGGGCAGGCCGCTTGTCAGCACCGTCAGCCCGGCAATAGTTACCATAGCGCTGCCGGCCAGCTGCGAGTACTGCGTGCCGAAAAACAGCCAGATGCCGCCGACAACGCCCAGCGTGTTGACAAGACTGCCCGCCGCGGCCGCCAGCGCCAGCGCCAGGTAGTCGCGCTGCGGCCACAGCCGTTTGAGCGCGGCATAAGCAAGCGCGGCCAGCGTGCCGGTAAGTATGCGCGGCACCAGACAGATTAGCAGGCTGCCGAAATTGCCCTGTATTTCCCCGAGTGAGTAAAAGGGCGAGAAAACAAAAGCGGCGAGCGGCGTCGGCGGCGCAAAAGTCCACACCATAAGACTGAAAATGCCGGTCAGCGCACCCATCGCCGTGCCGGCGCGCACGCCGAGCAGCAGCGCGGTTATTACCACCGGCACCATTGCCAGCGTGGCTACTATTGGCCCCAGCGCCGGCAGTGAGCCGAGCGGGGTGAAACAAAATATTGCCTCTATTGCCAGCAGTACCGAAAACTGAACGAGACGCAGCGTTTTGTCGCGCATTGAAAATACCACCTTGAATATAGCTGTTGCGCCTATTGGCTTTTGCCGACATGCGCATTGTTATTGTACCATTTGCCGGCGGCTTGGCAAGACTTTTTTGCCGCGAGACTTGCAAACTGCCGCGAAACTATAATACCACACGAAAGACGCGAGACGCGCAATCCCCATAAGAGCAGCGCGCCTCCGGCGCTTGAAAACGCTCTCGAAAGCGGCAAAAGAACTGAGTTTAAATTAGTAAAAGAGCGCTGTTTTCTAAATAAAAAATCTTTTTTGTCAGTGGTTACGAAGGTTTTTCTTCGTCCCCCAAAGCCTCGAACCGGCCTCAAGGCCCTTAGCTATAAGCGGTTTTTGCCGCCCATTGAGCCTCGCACCGGCGCCTTTCGTTTTTGTGTTCGCCGTGGCGCTTGACCTTACACGCGCTGTGGTAGGTTTTGCGCAAAAACAGAAAACAAAACTGCCGGACACGCGCGTGCCGGCAGTTTTTCGGTTTTTCCGCTCTACGCTTGCGGCAAAAATGTCACGGTGAAGCGCGAGCCGCGCTGCGGTTCGCTTTCGAGCTTGAGCGCGGCGTCGTGGCAAATTGCCGCGTGTTTTACTATTGACAGGCCGAGCCCGGTACCGCCGGTTTGTTTGGAGCGGCTTTTGTCTGCGCGGTAGAAGCGCTCAAAAATCCGCTCGCGGTCGGCGTCCTGTATGCCTATCCCGGTGTCGCTGACGCTCACATAGGCGCGCCCGTCAACGTCGCGTCCCACCTCCACGACGACCTTGCCGCCGTCGACGTTGTATTTTACGGCGTTGTCGCAAAGATTGTATATCATCTCGTACAGCAGCTGCCGCACCCCGCACACTGTTTCCGGCTCGCCGCTGAGTTCAATTTCAATGCTGCGCGCCGCGGCAGACTCTTTGAGCGCCGCCGCAGCCGCCGACGCCAGCGCGCACAGCTCCACTGGCTCGCGCGGCATTTCGCCGCCCTCGTCAAGCTGGGACAGACGAATAATATCGTCTATGAGCGTAACCAGCCGCTGACCCTCGCCGCGAATGCGCGCGGCGAAGCCGCCGACGTCTTTTTCTTCGACCAGACCGTTTTCCATGAGCTCCGCCGCGCCGATTATTGATTGCAGCGGCGTTTTCAGCTCGTGCGAGACGTTTGCGGAAAATTCCCGCCGCCGCTTTTCCGCCTCGGCGCGCTCGGTGTCGTCAAAAACCAGCACACACGCGCCGACTATGCGCTCGCCGTCGCGCACCGGTCCCGAATGCAGGAAATAACTGCGTCCCGCTATATTCATTTCGCTTTGGCGGCGCTCGCCGGCTAGCGTCGGCCCCACCAGCGCTTGAATTTCGCCCGCGCGGCAGACGGTGAGCACATTGCGGCCAATGCAGTCGTCCCCGGCGCCGAACAGCCGCGCCGCGGCCGGGTTAATACTCAGCACCGCGCCGTCGGCGTCGAGCAAAATAAGCCCCTCGCTCATGTTGCTTGTTATGGCGCTGAACTCGTCCTGCCGGCGCTTCAGCTCGGCCATTTGTTCGGCAATTTGGCGGTGCTGGTGCTCTATGCGCGTCAGCAGCGCCGACAGTTCGTCGTAGACATCGTTGTCGAGCGGGTTGTCGAGATCGAGCTCGTTTAGCGGTTTTACTACCCTTTGTGACAGTCGCCGCGCCAGCAGCGCCGACAGCAGCAGTGCGCCGAGAACGACCACCACTATCGGCCGCACCGCACCGATAAGCAATATAGTCACGCTGCGCTGCGTCAGCGCCGCGCGCAGCACCGTGCCGTCGTTGAGCCGCACCGCGCGGTAGAGCGTTTTTTCGGCAATGGTAGACGACAGCCGCGTGCTCTCGCCGACGCCGGTCTGCAGCGCTTCGGCAATCTCCTCGCGGTCGGCGTGGTTGTCCATTTTGGCGGCGTCGCTCTCGTTGTCATAAAGCACCGTGCCGTCGCTGTCGACCCAGGTCAAACGGCAGTCGTCGGCGTCCAGGTCGGCAAAATAATCAATGCCTTCGTTCTGCACGCCCTGCGCTGCCAGCGCCAGCTGGGTACTTAGCGCCTGCCGCTGTACCGAGGTGAAATATTCGTAAAGCACGCACATTATTATGGCGACGCTCGCGGCAAGCACCGCCGCCGCCACCGCCATAATACTGCGAAATATGCGTCTTGTCATTGCGCGTCCTCCTGTATTTTATAGCCCACGCCGCGCAGGGTAATTATCTGTTTGCCGCACTCGCCCAGCTTGTGCCGCAGCGTGCGCACATGCACGTCGAGCGTGCGCGTCTCGCCGACAAAGTCGCCGCCCCAGACGCTGCCGAGCAGCTGCTCGCGAGTGAAGACCCGCCCCACCGCGCTCATCAGCGTTTTCAGCAGCAAAAATTCCTTGAGCGTCAGCTGTGTTTGTGCGCCGGCGGCAGTAACTGTGTGCGCGGCGTCGTCAAGCTCTATTTTGCCCGCGCGCAGCGTCTGCTGCTGCGGCGGGCCGGCGCGGCGCAGTAAGGCGCGCACCCGCGCCGTCATTTCCATCATCCCGAACGGTTTGACAAGGTAGTCGTCCGCGCCGCCGTCCAGCTCCCGCACGCGGTCGTATTCTGAGCCCTTGGCCGTCGCCATTATTACCGGTAGCGCCGCGGTGCGCGCGTCGGCACGCAGTCGGCGCAGTATTTCGCTGCCGTCTGCGCCCGGCAGCATGATGTCGAGCAGAACAAGTTCCGGCAACCGCTCGCCGAGCGCCGTGAAAAAAGTGGCGCTGTCGGCAAAGCCCTCGGCCTCAAAGCCGGTGGCCCGCAGTGTATAGACTTCAATGTCGCGGATGTTCTCGTCGTCCTCAACACAATAAATCACAGCTCTTTTTCCCCCTTGTGTACTCCCGTAAGCGAAAACACCACCCATTCGGCAATGTTTACGGCATGGTCGGCAATGCGCTCCAGGTGTTTTGCGGCCATAAGAACGTCCACCGCCCTTTCGGCCTGCTGCGGCTCGCGCACAGTGTCGCGCGCCGCTTGTTTTTTCAGTTTGACAAACAGCGCGTCCACTCTGTCGTCGCGCGCGCCGACGGCGGCCGCCAGGACAGGGTCGCGGTGGACAAAAGCGTCGACGCTGTCGGTGAGCATACCGACGGCGGCGCGCGCCATTTCGCCGATTGCGGGATTGTCTGCCGGCGCTCCCAATTCCAGCGCTATTTCCTCAATGTCGGCCGCCTGGTCGCCTATGCGCTGCATGTCAGTTATCATTTTCAGCGCCGCCGAAACCTGACGCAGGTCCCGCGCCACCGGTTGCTGCTGCAGCAGCAGTTTGAGACACAGCGACTCTACACCGCGCTCGCTGCGGGCGATGCGCTCGCTGAGCGCTGCGGCCGCTTTTTCTGTCGCGCCGGCGCTCAACAGCGCTTTTGCCGCCACGGCAATGGCCTGCTCACACAGTGCGCCCATCTGCACAAGCTCGCTGTCGAGTTCGGCCAACTGCTCGTCGAAAAGAGGTCTCATCAGCCAAACCTCCCCGTTATGTAATCCTCGCTGCGCCGGTCGCGCGGACCGGCAAAAAAGCTTTGGGTGTTGCCGGTTTCGACAAGTTCGCCGAGCAGGAAAAAGGCCGTCGTGTCTGAAATTCGCACCGCCTGCTGCATGTTGTGGGTCACTATGACTACAGTGTAGCTATTTTTCAGTTCCATGGCAAGCTCCTCTATTTTCGACGTGGAAATGGGGTCGAGCGCGCTGGTCGGCTCGTCCATTAACAGTACTCGCGGCCGCACAGCCAGCGCCCTTGCTATACACAAGCGCTGCTGTTGACCGCCGGAAAGTCCCAGTGCCGGTTTTTTCAGCCGGTCTTTGACCTCGGCCCAAATAGCGGCGCCGCGCAGTGAACTTTCGACAACGTCGTCGAGCCGTGCAAGCGCGCGGGTGCCGTGCAAGCGCGGCCCGTAAGCGACATTGTCGTAGATGCTCATCGGAAAAGGATTGGGCTTTTGAAACACCATGCCGATTTCGCGCCGCAGCTGGGTGACGTCGGTGTCGGCGGCATTGACGTCGCGCCCCATATAGCGCACGCTGCCGCTGACGCGCACTGCCGGCACCAGGTCGTTCATGCGGTTGAGCGTTTTGAGAAATGTGGATTTGCCGCAGCCCGACGGGCCTATCAGCGCCGTAATCTGATTTTCCGCTATTTTTATGTCGACGTTTTTCAGCGCCTGTGTCTGCGCGTACCACAAGCACAGCTTCTCGGTCTCAATTATCGCCATTGCCGCCGTCTCCCTTCAGTTTTCTTCCCACCGCCGCAGCCGCAAAATTTATTGCCAGCGCCAGCAACATGAGCACCGCCGCTATCGCAAACGCGACGCCGAACTCGCCCTGCTCTTTGGCATATACATACAGCGCCACGCTGAGTGTCGCGCCGGAATTTACCAGACCCTTGAAAAAGCCGCTGAGCGTGTGCGCAAAACCGGCCGTGAACAGCAGCGCCGCCGACTCGCCGAGCATGCGGCCGACCGCCAGTATGCAGCCGCTCACCATGCCGTCGACACAACCGGGCAGCACTACGGTGCGCACTACATGCCAGCGTCCGGCGCCCAGCGCGAAGGCGCCGTCCCGGTAGCTCTGCGGCACCGTTTTAAGGCTTTCCTGCGCCGTGCGCATTACGGTGGGCAGGTTCATTACCGCGAGCGTCAGCGCGCCGGCGAGCAGCGAGGTGCGCATGCCGAGAAACTGACAGAAGAACAGCATTCCCACCAGACCGTATATTATTGACGGAATGCCGCTGAGCGTCTCGGCCGCGTACTCTATTACAGCGACTATTTTTTTGCTGCGCGCGTACTCGTTCAAATAGACCGCCGCCCCCAGGCCCAGCGGCAGCACCAGCACCAGAGCTGCGGCAATGACATAAAGCGTATTGAGTATGTCCGGCAGTATTCCAATGCTGTCGCTGAGGTAACTAGGCGACGTGCTCAGCAACTGCCAGCTGAGGTTCGGCAGGCCGCGCGCGAGCACAAATATTATCATAAACAGCGACAGCAGCGCCGTTACGGCCGCCGCCGCACCCATAAGTACCCGCGCCGCTGTGCCGTACAGTTTTCTTCTGGCGTTCATCTGTTATTTTTGCCTCTTTTCAGCAGCAGATTCAGCGCCGCGTTGATGAGCATGATGAACAAAAACAGCACCAGCGCGATGGAAAACAGCGCCTGCCGCTGCAATCCGGAGGAATAGGACATCTCGCTCGCGACCGCCGTTGTCAAAAAGCGCACGCTCTGGAACAGCGACGGCATGTTGGCGGCGTTACCGGCAACCATTATTACCGCCATCGCCTCGCCGACGGCGCGGCCGACGCCCAGCACGACCGCTGCGGCAATGCCGCCCGAGGCCGCCGGCACGTCGACCTTGAGACTGGTCTCCTCTTTGGTAGCGCCCAGCGCATAGGACGCCAGTTCATATTCCGCGGGCACGGCGTCCAGCGCGGTTACGGAAACTTTTATTATTGAGGGCAGTATCATTACCGCGAGCACTATTATTGCGGCGAGCAGTCCGGAGCCGTCGGGAATCTTGAAAATATTCCTTATTGCCGGCACCAGCGCCATCATGCCGACCAACCCCCAGACAACCGAGGGAATGCCGGCGAGCAGCCCCACGGCCGCCAGCAGCGCGCTTCTGAGCGTTTTGGGCGCCATCTTACTGATATAGACCGCGCACAGAAAGCCCACCGGCACGCCCAGCACTACCGCGCCGGCGGTGCCGTAAACGGAGCTGAGAATAAACGGCAGAATGCCGAACTGCGCCGGAGTCGCCGTCGACGCCCAGCGCGTTCCGAAAAGAAAATCGACCAGCCCTATTTCCCTAATGGCCGGTATTCCCGCCGCAACCAGATAGCCGGTTATAAGCAGCACACAACCGACTGCCGTCAGTCCCAACAGCAAAAACACCCCGTGGACGAGCGTCTCTATTATTTTTTTTGTCTTTTCTCTGTTTCTCATTTTTTCGTCAAGCGGCGGGCGGCAGCAGCCGCTGTCACCCGCCGGTTCCCGTATTTTAGTTTGCAGCGACCGCGCCCGCCTGGGCGATTATGTCGGCAGCCTGAGCGGACGTCGCGTAGTCGAAGAAGGCCTGCGCCGCCGCGGAAAGCTGTTCGCCGGTGCGCGTCACCAGCACGAAGGGGCGCTGGATGGCGTAGCTGCCGTCGCGCACAGTGTCCTCGCTGGGGGTAACGCCGTCAACGTCGAGTGTCTTGACGGTGTCGCCGACCGCGGCGAGTGAGGCGTAGCCGATGGCGTCGGGATTCTGCGACACGGCGGCAATGACGTCGCCGGTGGCTGTCAGCTCCTGGCGGTAGACGCAAAGGTCTTCGGTCTGCGTTATTGACTCGAAACCGTCGCGCGTGCCGCTGCCGGCCTCGCGGCCGATTACCACTATTGCGGCGTCGCTGCCGCCGACCTCGCTCCAGTTGGTTATTTCGCCGGTGTATATGGCGGCTATCTGCTGCATGCTCAGTCCGCTCAGCGGATTTTCGCTGTTGACTACCACGGCAATGCCGTCGTAGGCGAGCACCGTTTCGCTCAAACCGGCGGCAATTTCGTCGTCCTTTAAAGCGCGGCTGGAAAGACCTATGTCACAGCGCCCCTCGCTCACTGCCGTAATGCCGCTGCCGGAGCCGGTGGGGTTGTATGTAAAGCTGACGTCGGAATTCTCGTTACAAAAAGCCTCGCCCAGCGCGCCGATGACCTTTTCCATCGACGTCGAACCGTCAGTGGCGACCGTTCCGCTCATACCGCCGCTCTCGCTGCCGCTTGAGGCACACCCGCACAACAGTGTCAGCGCCGCCGTAAACACGGCAAGCATTGTGATTATTTTTTTCATTTTAAGTTCCTCCAAAAACTTTTTGTTTCTCACGTCTCAAGCTTAATGCTTTTATGTAAAGCCGGAAATCCCGCCGACGTTAAATCCGCGTAAAATATTGTTTTTCCGGCGCCGCGTATACACGCAACAAACGCCGGCCCCGTTTCGGGACCGGCGGCGCCGCTTCTTGCGGCGATATTTCTTTGCAAAAAATAATAACCGTGCCGGAAGACGCTCCCGGCACGGCAGGCGAACCAAACTAAAATTAAGTAAAAGAGCGCTTTTTTCTGAACGCGAAGAATTTTTTCAGAGAACAAGCGACGTTTTGATTTGTTCCCTCAATTCCCAGACAGCCCATAGCTCCTTAGAAGTATGTCATTTTTCTCGTGCTTCCCATAGAGCTGCGCGCCTGTGTTTTTTGCCGGGATTCTCAACCGCACCCGACAGCGGCAGTGAAGTGCAAAAAAACACCCGCCGTCAGGCGGGTGTTTTTCTGTCGTTTAGCTTAGCAGGGTGTGACGTCGACCGCACGCAGCTTGCCGCTGCTCTTCGGATCGGGCTCGGTCTCGAAAGTGACCTTCTGGCCCTCCTGCAGGTTCTTGAAGCCGTTGCCGTTGATGGCGGAGAAATGCACGAAGACGTCGTCGCCGCCGTCGTCGTCGGCGATGAAGCCGAAGCCCTTCGCCTCGTTAAACCATTTGACTGTACCGTTTTTCATTATATGATCCTCCTGAAAATGTTAGTGTTAAGCATGACTGTGCAAATAAAAAGCCGCCGCAGCGTGTAAGTCAAAATGGAAATTGACTTTGCTGTCGGGCGGAAATCAATCAGTACATTCAGAACACAGTAATAGTATAGCGCCCCCTGCGCAAAAATGCAAACAAATTATTTTCAGCCGCCGAAAGCAGTGCAAAAACAGCCGCGCCGCGAGCAATAATTATACAATACGTTTATATTTATTGGTTTTATACATAAATTTGCACGCCGCAGCCGCAGATGCCCAAAAGGTCCGCCGGCACAAAGTGCCCGCTCGGCTCTGCTGCGGCGCACGCATTTGCGGCGGCGCCCGTTTTCGGCGCCGCCGCGGCAAATCTGTATCAGTACCCGAACAGCTCGGCGGCAGCGCTCATACACTCCCGCACCGGCACCGCAAAGGGACAGCGCGTCTCGCACCCGCCGCAGGCTATGCAGTCGCCGGCGTGCGCGGCGAGCGCCGCGTAGTGCTCGCGCACGGTTTCCGGTATCTCCGCTTTGTCGCGCGCGAGATTGTAAAACTTGTTGACGGCGGCGACGTCGATGTTTACCGGGCAGGGCGCGCAGTGGCTGCAATACATGCAGTGGCCGCGCCAGCTGATGCGCGGAAAGCCGGCCAGCGCCGCGGCAAAGTCGCGCTCGTCGCTGTCGGCGCTCTCGTAAGCGAGCGCCGCCTCAAGCTCGGCCGGCGAGTGCGCGCCCACCATTACGGCGGCGACGCCCGGCCGCGTCAGCGCGTAGTGCAAGCACTGCACCGGGCTCAGTGCCCGGCCGGACGGCGACTTGTCGCTTAGCAGTTCGCCGCCGCCGTAGGCTTTCATCACGGTGATAGCGACGCCCAGCCGCTGGCAGCTCTCGTACAGCTCGACACGCTGCGGGTCAAAGTTGGCCAGCTCGCCGCTGTAACTCTCGTTTGCCCAAAGCTTTTCACAGTCCTCGTCCGCCGGCTGCAAGTCGTAGCAGGGATTTACCGAGAACATCAGCACGTCTATGTCGCCGCTTTGCGCCGCTGCGAGCGCGACTTCGGGGTTGTGGCTGCTCAGACCTATTGAGCGAATGACGCCCTGCTTTTTCAGCTCGCGCGCGTAGGCCATCACCTCGCCGTCGACTATGCTCTGCCACAGCGCGGCCGAGTCGACGTAGTGAATCATGCCGACGTCAATGTAGTCGGTGTTAAGCCGCGACAGCAAGTCGGCAAAGGCCGCCTTGACCTCGTCTATCTGCCGGCTGGCCTTGTACTGGCCGTTTTCCCACACCGAGCACAGGTGTCCCTGAATTATGAACTTGTCGCGCCGGCCGCTGAGCGCGGCGCCGACGCGGCTGCGCAGTTCCGGGTCGGAACTGTAAAGGTCAAGACAGTTTACGCCGGCGGCAGCGGCCAAATCGAACATCGCTTGTGTCTCGGCGGCCGTTTTGCCGATAAAGCTCTCGCAGCCGAGACCTATCTCGCTGACCGACATTTCGGTTGTGCCCAATTGACGGTACTGCATGTGCTGCTCCTTTCACAGTGCAGCGGCGCGGCGTCTGCCGGCCGCCGTTTATTGCTTAGCGTTCGCCCGCGTACATACTTATTTGTAGCGCGCCAGCGTCCTTTCGACCAGATTCCGAAACCCGGCGCGCTCAAGGCCGGTGCCCACTTGACAGTTGGCCTTTTTGCCGTAGCGGTCGTGGTAGTCGCACACGGTGCGCCCGTAGGACGGCCCGTGGCTGATGTCGACTTCGACATTCATCGCCCTGAGCGTGAAAAGCTGCGGCTCTATAAGATAGGCGACGCAGGTGACGTCGTGCACCGGCCCGCCGGCAAGGCCGTAAACCTTTTGGGTCTCAAACGTAAAACGCATAATTTCGCCGAACAGCCTGCCGGCGCCGTTGCCGAGCGCTTCCATGCGCTCAATAATGTCCATTGTGCAGGCGGTCTGGTCGGTGAGCTCAAGCCCCATCATCACCAGCGGCACGCCGCTGCGAAAGACGACGCTCGCGGCCTCCGGGTCGGCGCAGATGTTAAACTCCGCCGACGGCGTGACGTTACCGAGCCCCCAGGCGCCGCCCATAAGCACTATCTCGCGTATTTTCGGCACAATTTGCGGCTGCATGCGCATGGCGACGGCAATATTCGTCAGCGGCCCTACCGGCACAAGCGTGACGTCGCCGTCGCTCGCCATCAGCGTGTCAATTATAAAACGCACGGCGTGGGTGCTTTCGGCTTTTCTTGTCAGCGGCGCGAAGACGGGGCCGTCAAGACCCGTACGGCCGTGAATGTCGCCGGCGGTTATCTGCTCGCGCACCAGCGGCTGCGGCATTCCGGCGTAGACCGGCGTTTCAATGCCCAGCCGCTGGCAGACATTCAAAGCGTTGGGCAGCGTTTTGTCCAGCGTCTGGTTGCCGGCGACAACGGTGATTGCCAGCAGTTCCAGCGTCGGGTCGGCCGCCGCCACCATCATCGCAATGGCGTCGTCGTGCCCCGGGTCGCAGTCAAGGATGATTTTTCGCTTTTCCATATTTTCCCCCTCTTGCCTGTTTTTTTTATTATACCACACTGAGAAAACCGCGCCGCGCGCGGTTGACAACATTTTTGCGGCGGGGTATACTATACCGTCGCCGCCGTTTCAAATAAAGTCCTTGACCGCGGCGGCACACCACCAGACAAGGAGCCTAAACATGAAAAAATTTATTCCCTACGAAAAGCTGTCGAAAAAGGCGCGCCGCGAGCTTGACGGACGCCGCCGCGGCAGCTGGGGCGCGCTGAGTCCGCTGACGCGACGGCCGCCCGACCCCAAAGCCTATGACCGCAAAAAGACACGCTGCCGGAGCGACGACTCCGAGTGCGTGTCTTTTTTGTTGTTGTTCCCCATACCCGCCCTCGCGGTCACGTCAGCGTCGCGGTAATAAATATGCAAACTAAAATGTGCGCATGTGCTTTTTGCTGGGCATTATTTGTAAATGGGGACTCGAACCCCGCGCAGGCCCCGCTGCGCTGCCACACGCGGACTCATTCTCAGCCGCAGAGATTGACGCTCGCCCGTTGCCGCTACCGTCTTGGCCGCTTACAGTTCAGCGGACCAGTTTAAACTTTGAATGCGCAAGTCAAGCTCGCGCAGTTCGCGCGACAGCTCGTCTGTCTGCCGGCGCAGCGCGGCCACATCGACAGTGCTGATTATTTTCACCTCGCTGCGCGTGCCGCGAATTACGGTCTCGCTCGCTTGCAGCATAAAGTCGCGCAGGATGTCAACTTTGAGCGTCAGCGCGTCGCGCCGCGCCAGCATTTCGGTAAGCGTTTCGCCGCCGTCGGTAACTTTGGCGTTGGCGAGGTTAATTTGCGCCACCAGCTGCTCCAGCCGCGCCGAAAGCGTGTCAAGCTCGGCCAACAGCTCTTTGGGCTGCTCCGCCGGCTTTTCGCCCTGCTGCACGCGGGCGTTGAGCTGCAGTCTTTCCCGCAACTGTCCGAGACGTTTTTGTATGTCCGCGCGCTCGGCGAGCGCCTGTGCCAATTTCATTTAATTTCCCCTCCCCGTAAATCTCTTCGCTTTGATTTTAACCTGACGCGGCGCATATGTAAACACCGCGCAGTTTTAATATATGGTATAATATTAAACAAATTTGCAACAGACCCGAAAAATTAAGGAGAACAGACATGACAGACGGCAGCGTTCGCAGCAACATAAGGCCCGGACAGACTGTGGATATAGTTCTAAAGGCCGACCAGCCGACAGGTAAACTTACGCGCGGCGTTGTGGCGCGCATACTCACCAACAGCGCCACCCACCCGCACGGCATTAAGGTCATGCTCGACGACGGACAAGTCGGGCGTGTCAAAAACATCGTCGGCGAATAGGGCGCGGCGCGAAAGTGCTTTTCGCTTTTGAATATTTTTGCCGCAGCAAGCCGACCGGCTTGTTGCGGCGGTTTTTTGTCCAAAACCCTGCCGAACGCGGCGGCCGCGTGGTGCTTAAAGCCGCCGAAGAACAGCGTCATATACGGCACATTGACGACGGCCGTGTCAAGTGAGCGCGGCAAAACAGTAGCAATAAGCGCCGTCCTGCACAGACGCTTTTTATCTGCTTGAAGAGCATATTCGGCGCCGTACAGGCCGCGCCGAAATCGTTAATTAAATAAAGGCCGCGTCACAAGGTTTAACATTTTGTTCATCCATTTCCCTGCGAGTATTTCAAGTTTATTTGGGGTTCTTTGGGTACAATGCATTCATAAGGAGGCGGAACACATGGATTACGCGATGTTCTTCAGCCGGTACGAAATGAAATATCTGCTGACGCGGGACGAAAAGGCCGCAGTGATGTCCCAGATAAAAAGCCACATGCACTCTGACGATTTCGGCCGCAGCTGTATACGGAATATATATTTTGACACGCCGAATTTCCGGCTTATCCGCAACTCGCTGGAAAAGCCCGTCTACAAGGAAAAACTGCGAGTGCGCAGCTACGGCGCCGCCAACGCAAACTCTCAGATTTTTGCGGAACTGAAAAAGAAATACGACTCGGTCGTTTACAAACGCCGCATTCTGCTGCCGGAACGGCAGGCAATGGATTGGCTGTGCGGCAGCGCCCGTTTAGGCGACTCGCAGGTTGCCGAAGAAATTGAGTATTTCCGCGACTATTACGCCCGGCTGCAGCCGTCGGTATTTTTAAGTTACGACCGCGAGGCGTTTTTTGACGACGTCCAGCCCGACTTTCGCGTTACTTTTGACGAGAATATTTGTTACCGCACCGAGAACCTCTCGCTGTGTTCGCCGGTCTGGGGCACACAGCTGCTGGAGTCGGGGCAGACCCTTATGGAGCTGAAAACCTCCGGCGGCATTCCGCTGTGGATGGCGCGCACGCTGAGCGCATACGGAATTTACCAGGCGTCCTATTCAAAATACGGTACTGCCTACCGCAATATGCTCGCGCAGACCGGCAAAGGAGTTTTACTTTATGCTTGAGACAATATTTAAGGGGATATTCGATTCCTCTGCGACTACGGTGATTTCCCTGGGCGACTTTCTGCTGTGCGTGGGCTGTTCGCTGGTGATGGGGTTGGCTTTGACGGGAATGTATATGTACCGCACCCGCTGCACGAAAAACTTTGCGGTAACGCTCGCGCTGCTGCCCGCGGTGGTGTGCGTGGTCATCATGATGGTCAACGGCAACGTGGGTACCGGCGTTGCCGTGGCGGGCGCTTTCAGTCTGGTCCGCTTTCGTTCAATGCCGGGCACGGCGAAAGAGATTGGCATTTTGTTTCTCGCAATGGGTACGGGACTTATTGCCGGCATGGGGTACTTGGCATACGCGTTCGTGTTTTGCGCCGTTCTCGGCGGCGCGTGCATGCTTTACAGCCGGCTCGACTTCGGCGCGTCGCGCGAATCACAGCGCAAGACGCTGCGCATTACCGTGCCCGAGGACATGGACTACACCGGCGTGTTCGACGAGCTGCTGCGCGAATATGCCAGCGACTGGGAACTAAAGCAGGTGCGCACTACCAATATGGGCAGTCTGTTCCGGCTCACCTATGACCTGACGCTGCGCAAAAACGCAACGGAAAAAGATCTCATCGACCGGCTGCGCTGCCGCAACGGCAACCTTGAAATAACGGTTTCCCGTCAGGAGAGCGAACCCTCAGCGCTGTGACGCCGCGCGGCGGTGCTTTTTCCCGGCAGTTGCGCTAAAACGCGCCGCCGCAAAACAATGCCCGCATATATACAAATACTACATATGAACAGCCCCCTTTTTTCCATTCGGCGCCGCTACGAGCACGCGGGAATAAAGCGGGCGGGAGATGTGACATGAAACACAGAAAAATTTTGCGATTCCCCGCAATTCTGCTGGCGGCGGCGCTGCTGCTTACCGGCTGCGGAACAAATGATTCAGACTCAAGCGCCGCTGACGGAGGCAGCGACAGTTCTGCTGCTGTCAGCAGCGCCACCTATTCGGCTTTGGATACCGCAGATATGTTTACCGACCGCGACTTGAGCGGCAGTTACGACGAGGACGAGGCCATAGCGATAACGCTCAACGGCACGAGCGCCGCGTGCGCGTGCGACGCCGTGGAAATAAGCGCCGGCTGCGTCACCATTACCGACGAGGGCGTCTATATTCTTTCCGGCTCTTTCAGCGGTATGATAACCGTCAGCGCCGAGGATACCGACAAGGTACAGCTGGTGTTGGACGGTGTGGAAATTACCAGCGCCACGAGCGCGGCAATATATGTTCTTCAAGCAGACAAGGTGTTCCTCACGCTGGCCGAAAACAGCACCAACACCCTTTCCAACGGCGGCAGCTACGTCGCCATTGACGACAACAATATTGACGCCGTAATTTTTTCCAAATCCGACCTGACACTTAACGGCAGCGGCGCGCTGACGGTAAACGGCAGCGCGGCCGGGCACGGCATTGTCAGCAAGGACGACCTGGTAATTGCCGGCGGCACATACGTTGTCAACGCACTCAGCCACGCTGTGTGCGGCAAAGACAGTGTGCGCATTGCAAGCGGCACGCTTAGTCTCACTGCCGGCAAGGACGGCATCCATGCCGAAAACAACGACGACGCCGCTTTGGGTTACGTCTACATTCGCGGCGGCACCTTTGCCGTCAGCGCCGGCGGCGACGGTATCAGCGGCGAGTACTGCGTACAGGTAGACGGCGGCAGTTTCAATATAACCGCCGGCGGCGGCGCCGCTAACACCTCCGCTTTCTTCAACGGCGCTGCCGGCGACGTCAGCGGCAAAGGCATAAAAGCGACCGGCAACCTGTACGTCAACGCCGGCACGTTCGTAGTCAGCGCCGCCGACGACGCGCTGCACTCGAACAACGACATTGCCATTGGCGGCGGCAGCTTTTCAATAGCGACCGGCGACGACGGCGCGCACGCCGACAATAATCTGCTCATCAGCGCCGGCGAAATAAATGTCACCCAGAGCTACGAAGGGCTTGAAGGGCTGAGCATTGATATTACCGGCGGCACACTCAATATTACGGCCAGCGACGACGGCATAAACGCCGCGGGCGGCAACGACACCAGCGGCACGGGCGGCTTCGGCGCGGACTCGTTCAGCGCTGACAGCAGCTGCTATATATCAATATCGGGCGGCCTTATTAATATTGACGCCGCGGGCGACGGCGTTGACTCCAACGGCTCGCTGAGCGTGTCCGGCGGCGAGACCTACGTTTCCGGGCCGACCAACGACGGCAACGGCGCGCTCGACTACAACGGCCAGGCGGAAATAAGCGGCGGCATTTTCATCGCCGCGGGCAGTTCGGGCATGGCTCTCAATTTCAGCAGCGCCGCGCAGGGCTGCGCTCTGCTCACACTCAACGCCCAGGCTGCCGGCAGCACAATTACCCTTACCGACAGCAGCGGCAATGTCATCCTCAGTTGGACGGCGGCCAAAACCTACAACAGCGTGCTTGTAAGCAGTCCGCTGCTGGTGCAGGGCGAAACATACACGCTCAGCGCCGGTACCGACTCCAGTCAATTCACCCTCAGCAGCCTCGTTTACGGTACCGGCGGCGGCATGGGCGGCATGGGCAATATGGGCGGCATGGGCGGCACGCCCCCTTCCGACAGCGGCCGCTGAGACAACAACAAAGCGGGGAAAGCGCCGTGCGCGCCTCCCCGCTTTTTATAATGCTTTTGCACAGAGCCGCCCGCTATGCCGGTGTGATTGTGCGCTTCAGCTGACAAAATCAAGTTTCCGAGCGCGAAGCTCGACGGGTGTCAAGACTCTTTTCTCTTGCCGTTAAAAAGCTGACGCACCGGAACGGTCCGTTGACTCCGAAAAAAAACGTTCTTCGCGTTTAGAACAGCGCGCTCCTTTACTTAGTCCCGGTTCGTTTGCGGTTGCCGAAAACGGCTTCCGGGGCCGGCAGCGCTTGAGCTTATAGCCTGTACACACCGCGCCTTTCACGCGCAAAAAGTTATTCCCGCTCAAAGCCGTGTGCGGGTTGGTTTCGCGGGCTCAGCCGCCGCGCAGCAGCACCGTTCTTGCGGCCAAACATTGATTATTTTCAGCAAATAATATATAAGCATTATATAAAAGCTTTCGGCAATCTATTGCAAAAAGGGAGGAGGGAGAATTTTTGCTTACAGTGAATTAATAAAAAACTTTGACGCTATTCGTGAGTATATGCGTGAGTTTTATGTCTACGGCTTTAAGCGCAGAGACGAATTTACCGGAAAAAGCGCCCGTTCCTATGACAACGAGCGTCGCCGCATTGAAAGCTGGCTCGGCGATTACATGGCCTTTCGGCAGCTGCCAGACGGCAAAAACGTGTTTCTTTCTATTGACAGCCGCACTTCCTACCACAATCCGCTGTATAAGGCTTGGAAGGCCAAAAGCTTTACCGACGGAGATATAACTCTGCACTTTTTGATTTTCGACGTTCTGTTCGCTGCAAAAATTAAGCTTACCATATACGAGCTGACGGCTGAAATAGACCGCCGTCTTTCCGGTTTTGCCTGCCCGAAAACCTTTGACGTGTCCACGGTACGAAAAAAGCTGAAGGAATACATAGAACAAGGTATTATTGCGGCGGAAAAATCCGGAAAAGTGATACTGTACAGCCGTTCCCCCCTACCAAAGCTTAACTGTGCGGATGCGTTGGATTACTTTTCCGAAATTGCACCTTGCGGTGCGGTCGGCTCTTTTCTGCTCGACAAAACCAATGCCCACGACGAGCATTTTGCCTTTAAGCACCACTA
>CAYZIL010000014.1:0-25869 GCA_964478515.1 uncultured Faecalibacterium sp.
GGAGAATATTTGAGTTTTGACACTTCGCTTTTATTCTGTTACTATGCAGCTATAACTTTATTGGAGCGCAAATGGGCTATTTTACGCGCGGCAGCGGCTTACTGCTGCCTTTTTTTTCACTTTCCTCAAAACAGGGTTGCGGCAGTTTCGGTGACGAAGCAAATGACTTTATTGAATTTCTGGCGTCCGCAAAACAAAAATATTGGCAGATACTGCCGCTTAACCCGGCCGGACTCGGCAATTCTCCGTATATGAGTTATTCCACTTTTGCCGGCAGCGAGGTGTATATTGACCTGCTGACGCTGGAAAAAGACGGCTATTTGCCGCGCGGCAGTGTAAAAATACCGGAATCATACGCGCAAAAAGTCGATTATTATCGCGCGCAGCAAAACATCAGCGCCGCGTTGGACCGCGCGTTTGCGCTAAATTTGCCGCAGAGCGAGCCGGAGTATTGCAGCTTTTGTCAGGACAATGCTGCGTGGCTTGATGATTACGCGCTGTTTTGGGCGCTGAAAAAGCACTTTTCCGGCGCGGATTGGCACGAATGGCCGTCCGACATAGCCGGTTTTGAAAAAGACGCCGTTTGTGCGTGGCGTGAGAATTTGCGTGACGATGTTGAGCGGTGCCGCTTCGGACAGTTCATCTTTTTCAAACAGTGGCAAGCAGTGCGCCGTCTTGCAAACGAAAGCGGCATAAAAATAATCGGCGACCTGCCGATATATGTGGCGGCGGACTCGGCCGACGTCTGGTCGCAGTCAAGGTTTTTTCAGCTTGACGAAAGCGGCCGGCCGGCACAGCTTGCCGGAGTGCCGCCGGATTATTTCAATAAAGACGGTCAGCTGTGGGGCAACCCGCTTTACGACTGGCAGCGAATGCAACAGGACGGTTACGGCTGGTGGATACGCAGAGTGGCCAAAGCACAGCAAATGTTCGACGCTGTCAGGCTTGATCATTTCCGCGGTTTTTCCGCCTATTGGTCTGTGCCGGCAGGCAGTGCCACGGCACGCGACGGCTGCTGGCGACAGGGGCCGGGTACCGATTTTATAAAAATGCTCTGCGAGTGGTTTAGCGACATCCGCTTTATTGCCGAGGATCTTGGCCGGAGCGACGGCGGCGTGCGGGAAATGCTTGACAGTACCGGGCTGCCGGGCATGCGTGTTTTGGAATTTGCTTTTGATTCCGACGCTGCCAATCCCTACTTGCCGCACAATTACCCGCGCAACTGTGTATGTTATACCGGTACGCACGACAATGCGCCGCTGCTGCAGTGGGCGCAGCAAAACAGAAAAAAAGCAAAAGCAGCCGGGGAATATTTTAATGACCGCAGCGAGCTTAACTGGAGCTTCATTCGCTCGGGGTCGGCCAGTGTGGCCGACGTGTTTATTGCCCAAATGCCGGATGTTCTCGACCTGGGCGCGCAAGGGCGCATAAACAGACCGGGGACCGCTGCCGGCAATTGGAATTGGATGATGGCACCCGGCGCCGCAAACGGTGAACTCGCGAAAAAATTGCGCGGCATAAGCGAATGTTACGGCAGATAAAATTCGAAACGAGGTGTAATGATGAAATGGCGAATCGGTGCGGCGGTGCTGGCCGTTTTGGCGGCGACAGCGACCGTTCCGCTGTGCGCAATACTGCTGCAAAAACTCGTTCAAAAGCAAAATAAGACTCAAGAAGACGTAGTGATTCTGGACCGAAGTAAATAGGACACGCGTCGGTATTGCTTTGTTCCGCAGGTTGTTTGCGGAGTTTTGTCGATAATGTCAATAAAGCTACTTTTCTATTGACAAATTTTACAAAAACACGGATAATGTATTCGATAATCAAGAGGAGGATCAGACTGTGATACTAAAGAGAGCTGTTTCAGTTCTGCTGGTGGTCTGCACCGTTGCCTGCCTGCTTTGCGGCTGCATACCCACAAAACTGAGTGAAGAAGAAGCCCTCAAAGTCGGGGAAGAGTGCTACGGCGTTGCCGAAAAAGTATATAGCGGCGATGCCTACGAGTACGAAAAATACGAGCACGGACTTAAAGTCAAGTATGAACTTGACGGTGTCTATTATTACCAGATACTTAATTTCTTCGACCTTATCGGCGAAAGCTTTACCTCAGAGGCAATACTTCAACTGAAGACCGACCGCGGCATTTTACTGCCGAGCGAGACTACCGCGTATATCAAGGCGCCGGACGATGAGACGGAAAGCGACACCACCCTTTACAGCCACAGCGAGCTGACTGTCGAGAGCATTGAGGCGCGCGAAATAGTATTTAACGTTACGAGCTATTATTTCACGTCTGTCGAGTCCCGCGACGCGGGCGAGCAAGCAACCGAGACGCGCACCAGCCAGTTCAAAATCTCGCTGCATGCCACCGAGGACGCGGACGGAAAAACGGTATACATTTGGAAGATTGATTCTTTCACCGACCCGTTTTAATGTGTACCGGTAAATTAAGCTGAAAAAACAGGCGACAACGCGCAGAGCGTTGTCGCCTGTTTTCAATTTACTCACAGCGGCAAGCGTCGAACTGAGTGAGTACTTGCCAGCTCATATAAAGCTGACTCAGTGAGTAAGAAGCGTTGGCGGGACTGGTAGAGGGCAGCTTAAAATACGGCAGTTCAACGTCGCCCCAGCGGCGGCGGTAATGCTCGTAAGCGGCAAGGCCGTTGAGAAAAACAGCTTTGATGTCGGCAACCGAGAATATGCGTTCAAGGTCGTTATAGACAGCGTCCTTTATGGTAATGTCGGCGGCGCCGCGTATTTCGCAGCCGGCGACAACGTCCCACAAAGCGACGCCGTGCCGCAGCAGTGTGTCGCTGCGCTGCTGTGGTGTGGCGCCGAAATCTTCGCCGTAAATGCGCGACATCAGTTTCCAAAAGCGGTTTTGCGGGTTGCCGTAATAAAACCCGTTGCTGCGCGACAGCGGCGACGGAAAGCTGCCGAGTACCAAAACACGGCTGTCGGAGTCGAAGACCGGCTCAAAGGGATGGGTGAGCATAAACCTGCCTCCTTTACGATTGCTGCGGCTTTGTGATATAATCCAGACAAATTCTAACATATGCTTTGCAAGTATGTAAAGGTGAGACTATGGCAAAAACTCAGGAGCTGTTAAATAAAATTAATGCCGGCGAGCTTGACGTGGCGCTCGCCAGGCTATACAGCGATACTTCGGCCGCACGCGCGCGTTACGCAAGACTGTGCGAGCGCTTTTTGGCGCGGTACGGCGACATGAGCGACGCGCGTTTTTTCAGCGCACCGGGCCGCTGCGAACTTTGCGGAAATCATACCGACCACAATCTCGGCCGCGTAGTGGCGGCGGCAGTTGACCTTGACACCGTCGTTTTAGCCGCGCCGGCAAAAGACAGTCTCATGCGGCTTGACTCCGAGGGATACAGCGAAATTGTAATATCTGCGCGGGAGCTCGAGCCGAAACAGAGCGAGCGGGGCAGTTCGGCGGCGCTGGTAAGAGGAGTGGCGGCGGCGCTGAGCACTGACGGACGCGACATTGTCGGTTTTTTCGCTTGTGCCGACTCGCAGGTGCTGCCCGGCTCGGGGCTTTCGTCTTCAGCGGCTTTTGAAGTTGCCCTGGCAAAGGTCATTGCCACTTTTGCCGGCGACAAAGCAGCCGACGCATTGCAGCTGGCGGCAGCCGGAAAGTATGCTGAAAACGAGTATTACGGTAAACCCTGCGGCATGATGGACCAGACGGCTTCCGCTGTCGGAGGGCTGACGTTGATTGACTTCGGCCGTCCCCAGAGCGTAAGCGCCCAAAAGCTTTCGGCGGCGTCGCTGCTTAACGGACTGACTATGTGCACGCTCGACACTGCAGCGGCTCACGACGACTTGACAGACGATTATGCAGCGGTGCCGGCGGAAATGAAAAGTGTGGCGGCATATTTCAACAAAAATGTGCTGCGCGAGGTCGACGAGGACAGCTTTTGGCCGCAACTTGAGCCGTTGCGCGCTGCATGCGGCGACCGCGCGGTTTTGCGCGCCATACATTTTTATAACGAAATGAGAAATGTCGGGCGACTGGCAAATGCCATAGAAAGTGCGAATACTGACGAATTTTTGCGCTGCATTAATGCTTCGGGCTACTCGTCGTTCATGTACAATCAAAACATCTACTCGCCGGCGGTGCCGCAGCGTCAGCCGCTGAGCGTGGCGCTGGCGCTCAGTCGGCATGCACTCGCCGGTCGCGGCGCGTGCAGAGTACACGGCGGCGGGTTTGCGGGCACGATACTCGCGTTCGTACCAAATGAAATTTACGCTGAATACGCCGCGGCGCAAAGCGCCGTTTTCGGCGCCGGATGCTGTCGTCAACTGAACGTACGTCAATACGGCGCTGTCAGTATTTGAAAAAAAGAGAGTGGACAAATCAAATGGATATTAATGAATTTCGCCCAATGCGCCGCGCCCGCCAGCAGCTTGACGAAGGGCAAAGCATAGAATTGCTTAAGAGCTGCACACACGGAACGCTGGCGCTGAACGGCAGCGGGGACTACCCCTATGCCGTGCCGCTCAGTTATGTGTGGCAGAGCGGGAAAATCTATTTTCACTGCGCTGTCAGCGGCAAGAAGACAGACATGTTATTTAAAGACGAGCGCGTGAGCTTTTGTGTTGTTGAAAGCGACGAAATAGTTCCGGAAAAACTGACGACATATTACCGCAGCGTCATAGTTTTCGGCCGGGCGCGAATTATTGACGACAAAAAAGAGAAGCGTCGGGCACTGGAATTGCTGGCACAAAAGTATGCTGCGGGGCAAAAGGGAACGGCCGAGGAGATTGACTCGCAGCTTGACAGAGCCGCTGTCGTAGAAATAAAAGTCGACCACCTCAGCGGCAAGCAGTCAATTGAGCTGTGCCGCGCGCAAAGCAACTGAGAAAAAAATGTCCCTAGCGTCGCAGACGCGAGGGACATTGCCTACATTTCTTGTTTTTTTGCGCGAATATAATATATTGGCACGCCGCGTTCGCGGAACATTTTTTCGTGCTCGGTGGCGATATTATTCGCCATCAGTTCAGGTTCGCCGTAAAGGTCGCCGCTGACGCGCTCGGCTTCGTAGCCGGCGCTGTCAAAATAGCAAAGCGAGTCTTCAAACAGCGCCGCGTCGTCCGTCTTAAAAAATACGCGGCCGCCGTCGCGCAGAAAATCGCGGTATTTCAGCAATTGACGGGTGTGGGTAAGCCGCTTTTTATTGTAACTCTGCTTCGGCCAGGGATTGCAAAAATTGATGTAAATGTTTTCGACAACGTCGTCGCCACCGAGCATTAGACCAATGCGCTCAATGTCAAAAGACATAATAAGCACATTGTCCGGCGTGCGGCCGTGCGCCGCAAAAAGCGAGTCAATGCGCCGCTTGGCAAGCATGAGAATCTCGCTTTTTATGTCGACGGCGATGAGATTGATATTCGGGTGCTCAAGCGCATATTGGGCTGCGAAGTTGCCTTTTCCGCAGCCGAGTTCCAACTCAAGCGGCAGCTCGCGGGCAAATGCGTCGCGCCATCCGCCGCGCAGCGCGGGTGGGTCGCGCACAAAAAGCGGGCTGTCACAGAGCTCTGCGTAGGCGCCGGGCTTGTGGCGGATTCTCATTTGCGGCGGCGTGACGCCGTTTTTTTGCGCACGGTCCAACCGAGATTGCCAAGACGTTTGCCGAGTTTAAAATACTGTCCGTGGGCGAATGCTATCAGGTCTGCGCCCTCAATTTTCAACTTACCCTTGCCGTCGACTAAAGTCTGGTCAACGAAAACGGCTTTTATTTCGGCCAAAAACATGTCGTGCGAACCGAGCTCAAGCACCTGGGTGACACTGCACATCAGCGACATGGGGCTCTGTTCAATTGCCGGGCACTCAAAACCCTCAAAATATTGCGGCTGTAATCCGGTAGCGGCAAATTTGTCGACGTCGCGGCCGGATTTCACACCGATATAGTCAGCGGCGCGCAAAATGTCCGCCGAGACCAGATTAATGCAGAACTCGCCCTTTTGGGCGACAATATCGTGCGAGTAGCGCTTTTTCATCATAGATATATAGGTCATGGGCGGTTCGGAATTGACTGTGCCGGTCCAGGCAATTGTTATGGCGTTGTGCAGCTCTTTGTCACCGCAGGTGGCTATTACAACGGGTACGGGAGACAGCAGCGTTCCGGGCTTCCAGGTTAATTTGTCCATTACTATCACTCCTTTTTAGATATTGTAACACAATTCTTTTGCGCGGCAATAAAAAGATGTATAATAATAAAAAACGGAGAAAAAAAGATGCCTGATTTTTTGAAAATGTCCGCCGACGGTTACGAGAGAATGCTCGCGGTGCGCCGGCGAGTGCACGCACAGCCGGAAGTCGGCGACGACGTTGACAAAACCGTGGCACTTATTTGCGCCGAGTTGAGCGATTGCGGCTGCCGGGTGCATGAATACGGCAAGAATATTGTAGCTGCCGAAATTGGCAGCGGCGCGCCCGTCGTTCTGGTGCGGGCCGATATTGACGCGTTGCCCGAGCGCGAGTGCAGCGGTCTTAGTTTCGCTGCAAACAACGGCTGCGCGCACGCCTGCGGTCACGACATCCACGTCGCCGTGGCGCTGGCAGCGGCGAGAATGCTCAAGAGTGTCGAAGGTGAACTGCGCGGCACGGTACGCATATTGTTCCAGCCCGACGAGGAGCGCGTGCGCGGCGCGCTCGCGTGTATTGACGCCGGAGTTCTCAGCGACGTCAGCGCCGTGTTCGGTATGCACACCGCAACCGGGCTGAAGACAGGCGCAGTCAATACGCGTTCGGGCGGCTATCTTACCTCCGGTGATATTTTCAAAATAGAGGTCAACGGCCGCTCAACACACGGTTCCATGCCCGAAAACGGCTGCGACGCTCTCTACGCTGCCGTAAAGATAGTCGACGCCGTACAAGCAGTGACAACGCGAATGGTTGACGCAAACGACCCAGTCGTAATAACGTTCGGCAGCTTCAATTCCGGCAGCACGCACAACATCATTCCCGACAAAGCGCTGCTCAGCGGGACGATACGCGCTTTTTCACCAGAAGTGCGTGAGAAGGTAAAAAAACTTGTCGGCGGTATTGTTGCCGGCACAGCCGCGACATACGGCGCCAGCGCCGAGTTCAAAGTAATTGACTCCACGCCCGCTACGCTCAACGACAAGCAGCTTTGCGAGAGCTTTTTGGCCAATTGCCGCGCCTTGCTTGGCGACAATATGGTTTTTACCGACGCAATAAAGTACAAAGTATCTGACGATTTTGCCTATTTTGCACAGCGCGTGCCGGCAGTGATGTATCACATCGGATTCGGCAGCGGCGGGGCCGACGGCGAGGTGAGGCTGCTGCACGACCCGCAAATTGTATTTGACGAGCGCGGCATGTTAAACGCCGCTACAGTTTGTGCCGACGCCGCCTGGCATTATCTGCAAGACTAACGCGAACGGCGCTTGTTGACAACGAAAATATGTGTTAAAATTAAAAAAATACGAAGGAGTGCCAGCCATGAAGTGCCATTTCTGCGGGTATCCGGAGACAAAAGTTATTGACTCTCGCCCGGCCGACGACAACGAGAAAATCCGCCGTCGCCGCGAATGCCTGTCGTGCAAGCGCCGCTTCACGACGTATGAAGTTATTGAAACGCTGCCGATTATGGTCATTAAGCGCGACAAGTCGCGCGAATATTTCCAGCGCGACAAACTAATGGCCGGTATGCTGCGTGCATGCGAAAAGCGCCCGGTGCCGCTGGAGACTATTGTTGCCGCCGTAGACAACATTGAACAGGAGCTGCAAAGCTCTATGGACCGTGAGGTCAGCTCCAGCGCCATCGGTGAAATGGCAATGTCTGCGCTCAAAGACATTGACGACGTCGCCTATGTGCGCTTCGCCTCGGTGTACAGACAGTTCAAAGACATTAACTCTTTTATGGATGAGCTATCGACAATCTTGAAAGATAAGGCGGGCAATCGCTGATTAGACCACTGCGGCTGCAACAAGTCGAATAGTGTTCAGGCAGTCAAGCGTCCGCTCCGCCTCCGCTAACAAGTCGGCAATGGTCTCTGGGTTGTTGTATTCGCGAAACGTCGCGGCAAACGAGCACAGTGCCGTATAGTAATCGCGGTGCATGAACAACAAATAAAGCGGGCGCTGTGCGTTTAGCAAGCGCTCAAACTCAGCTATCGCCAATTCGGTTTGCGGCAAGTCGTTTTCAACGGCTTGCCGCATTATTGTCTGTACGCATTGCGACAAGACCGCGGTACAGCGCAGCGGCACGACCACAGACGCAATGCAGACCGCCAGACTAATTATCAGCAAAACAGCGCTCATAAGACGACGGTTCACGGGTGCATCCTGACAAGGTTATAATCTTCCGTATCATTGGCGCAAAGCGCCAGCACTTCGCCGAGCTTTGTCTTTTCCAAAGCAAGTACCTGCCGCAACCAAAACTCGTCTTTTTGACAGTAGGCGAGCGCGGCCGGCATTACCCGACCGTCGCAGACAACGGCGACCATCGGTTTCTTGCCGTCAGCGGCGGCGCTGACGTGTTTGCCGGGCAAAGCCTGCTCGTTGCCGTTGCGCAGAAAAATGCTTATCTCTCCGTTCGTCTCTATTATGCCCAGCTCGACGTCGCGCACGTCAAAGACGTCCTTTGCGCGCAGTGCCGACAATACGTCTGTTATGCTGTAGCGAAGCTCGCGCATCATGCGCTGGTCTATTACGCCGTCGCGAATAATTATCTGACAGTTGCCGCTGATGAGCGCGGCAAAGCGCGGCTTTTTTACCTCAACGAGCGAAACAATTATTTCCATTGAGACAATAAGCGCTATTGGCAGCAGACCGGACAACAGCGGGATTTCCGTCTCTTCAATCGGCAGCGAGGCGATGTTGGAAATTAGAATGGTCGTGACCAGTTCCGACGGCTGAAGCTCCCCAAGCTGCCGTTTGCCCATAAAGCGCATTGCGGCAATTATTGTCACATACATTATTATCGTTCTGACGGCGACTATAATCATATAATTTCACACCTCTGCTGTGTAGTATTTACAGCGGAGCTTTTTTTATTTGGATTTAATTGCCGCGCACCCGGTTATTTGCCGGCCGGCGGTGAATAATAGCCGCATGGAAAAAAACTATTGCGGTAATGTGGACGCCGATGTGGCGGCAATGCAGCAGCTTTGCGGCGGCAGCGACGACTTGCTGAAAATGAAATTCAAAGTCGGCAACGTGCGCTGCGCCATGCTGTGGTTCGACGGCATGATGAGCGAAAAAATGGGTTGGGAATTGCTGTACACCCGGTTGAGCGAGTGCGGCGCAAAGTCAAAAAACACAGCACAGCTGTTGTCAGAGCTTTCAAAACGCGAATTACTTTTCAGGCCCACGTTTGTTGTCGATTATGACACCGCTTTGAGCCACGCAATGAGCGGCTCGGCCGTGCTGCTAATAGAGGACTACCGCGGTGCCGCCTGCGTGTCCATACCCGGGTTCCCCAGCAGAGCAATCAGCGAAAGTTATACCGAAGAAAACGTCCGCGCCTCGCGAGAGGGCTTTGCTGAGCCGCTGAAAGTGAATATAACACTCATACGCCGCCGCCTGAAGACGGGCCGACTTGTAGTAGAAAACCACAAGGTGGGCTCGCTTAGCAACACAGCCGCGGCAATAGTATATATTCGCGACAAGGTTTCGCCGCAGACGCTCGCTCAGGTGCGAGAACGGCTCAAAGAAATAGATATGGAAACGGTGCTCGAAAGCGGCTTCATAGAACCGTTTTTCAAGCAGCGGAAGTTTTCGTTCTTTTCCGGCGTCGGCTATACCGAAAGGCCGGACAGTCTTTGCGCAAAGCTGGCTGAGGGCAGGGTCGGCATAATTGTCGACGGAACCCCCTTTGTGCTGGTGATGCCGCACCTGTTTATTGAAAATTTTCAAAGCTTTGACGACTACACCAACAAAGCGTACTACGCAACGTTCATTCGCATAATAAAGCTGGTCGCTTTTGCCGTAACAATAGCGTTGCCCGGCGTATATGTAGCTGCCGCAGTGTTCGCGCCGCAGCTGTTTCCGACTCAGATGCTGAAAAATATAATTGAGGCGGAACACAAATTGGCGCTGCCGGTGTTGGCGGAGGCGCTGTTTATCAACCTTGTCTACGAGATAGTTCGCGAGGCGGGCTTGCGGCTGCCGCGCCCGGTCGGACACGCTGTAAGTTTGCTGGGCGCGCTTATTGTCGGCGACGCGGCGGTCGCTGCCGGTCTTGCAAGCTCGCCGCTGGTGATGATAGCGGCGCTGACGACGGTGTGTTCTTTTCTGGTGCCGACAATCTACCAGCCGGTAACTTTTTTGCGCTTTGTGTTCATTATTGTCGGCGGGACGCTCGGCTTTGCCGGGCTGGTTCCGGCGGCGCTGTTCGTGCTGTTGAACATTACTGCGGTCGACACCTTCGGCGTGCCGTATTCAGCGCCGCTGTCGCCTTACGGCAGTTCGCTGCTGCGTGACGAACTGGTAAGGTGCAGCTGGCGCAAGCTGTCTGAAAGGCCGTTTGTCGTAGACAAGCTTCCGGGAGGGAAGGATGCAGAGCGATAATTATATCTCCGCCGCGCAATTGACTGTGTTTGTCTGCGTGAGCAAGCTCGCGCAGCTGACCGGAGTACAGTTTAGCGGCGGCGCGCTTTCAGAAATATTTTTCCGACTTGCGGCAGACGCTGCCGCGGTCTTGTTGGTGCTTGTAATTCAAAAATTGGTGCCGGCGCAACGCAAAGACTTAACGGCACCGGCAGCGGCGGCAGTAGCGCTGCTGTGCGCTTACGCAGCGGTGTGCGCGCAACTTTACAAACAAATATCCTCAACGCAGCTTTCCCGCGGCGCGGTGCTTTTAAGCTTGCTGCTTTTAGTGGCTCTTTGCTGGTACGCGCTCGGCTCAAATATAAGCGCGGCGGCGCGCGCCGCGCTGCCGGTGCTGATTGCTACCGTGTTTGCCGCGGTACTGATGATATGCGGCGCCTACAGGCCGAGATTTTTATCTCTCACTTTCAGCGGTTTCACTGTTGGCGAATTTGGCAAACACATGCTTAATTCCGCGCCGGAAGTTGTGGCGGCTGTAATTCTTTCGTCAAGAGTAAGGGGGAAAAGCTCTGCGACCGCGACAATTGCCGCCGCGTTTGCCGCAGCCTGGGCGATATTCATTCCAACGGCAGCGGTAGCCGCAGCGTGTACAGGTCAATGCCTTTACAGCGAATACAGGCTGCTTGCGCTCTTTTCGCGCTGCACTTCGCTGCCTTTATTTAAGGACTTTTCAAATATATTTTTTTGTACAGCTGTAATGTTGGGCGGTATAAGACTGCTGCTGTTGACACAGGCAGCCGCGACTTGCTGTCGGGGCAACACTAAAGCCCTGCGCGTTACCACTTTTCTGCTGGCACCGGTAGCTTTGGCGGCGTTGCTGCCTAACGGCTCTTTAGAAAATGTTTTGGCAATTGCCTGTGCTGCCGCCACGGTGCTGTTTTTACTGACCGGTGGACTGAAAGAGGCAAAATGAAGAAAGTTTTTGCGGTAATAGCGGCGGCGTTGGTGCTTTTTTGCGGCCGCACGCCGGCGGAAAATCTCAGTGATCTCAAGCTCGTATATGCTGTTATAATAGCCTGCGAACAAAACGAGACGCAGATATATGCGCTTTGTGACAGCGGGCAGGAGATTGAAATGTGCACGGCCGCCGCTGACGGAGTGACAGCAGCGGCAATGCGCTTATGCTCGCAGCAGCCGCTTTTCTTTGCCGATTGCGCTACGGTCGTGCTGAACGCCGCCGCCGCGGCGCGCATAGACGAAGTTTTTACAGTGTTGTGTGATGTGTTGAGTGTGCCGGTAAATTGCGACGCGGTATGTTGCGAAGACGTTCTCGGGTTATTAGAAGCGGCAGAGCAGCCGGGCTACAAATTTGCGACTTCCGTTCAGCTGCCGCTTTTTCGTTTTTATTCGCAGCGGTTGTGTTTGCCGGCACTGCGCGAGGATGACAGCGCCCTGGTGCTGTTTAACAGTAACGGTAGGGCAGTTCCGGTTGCGAACGGCTGTGAAGCGCAGATTTTAGAGCTGCTGCTGTTCGGCAAAAGCGAAACGATTGAAACTGAAAATTATACGCTTGACGCTTCGAAGCTGTTGGTATTGCCGTGGGGCGGCGAGTATACTGCAGTTGTTTTCGGCACTCTCGGCGGCGAGACAAAAACGGGCAATCTGCGCGAGTACGCCCGCTCGCAATTGTGCACGGTGCTGCGCAAGTATACACTTTTGAGCGGCCGCGACTTGCTGCTTGCGAGCGGTACTTGCCGCGGCAGTGATATCAACGTCGTAATGTTGACGCTCGAAAAGATTTAACCCGCCGCTTTGTTGAATAGCCGCCGCCGATAAGGTATAATTATCTAAAAGGCAGGTGTGCTTATGGCTGATTATAAAGTCTCGGTCACGAAACTCATTGAAGAATTGCACCTTGAGGCCGCTTATTTACCTATGAGCAGCGACGAGTTATTCGTGACCTCGGCAGAGGTAAACAGACCGGCGCTGGTGCTGGATGGTTTTACGGAATATTTTGAGCGCGCGCGCATACAGATAGTCGGTCGCGTCGAGATGGCGTTTTTGGACAAACTAGACGCGGCGCAGCGACTGACCGCAGCAAAAAACCTGTTTGAACTCAAACCGGTGGCGGTAGTCGTCACAAGGAAACTGGCGGTTCCGGACGAATTTATGTCACTGGCGAAGCAGTTTTCGGTGCCGCTGTTGACCAGCGCGGAAAAAACCTCTGACTTTATGTCTGAGGCAATCTCCTATCTTTCCGTGGAGCTGGCGCCGCGCATAAGTCGCCACGGCGTTTTGGTAGAAGTATACGGCGAAGGCGTGCTGCTGCTGGGCGAAAGCGGCGTGGGCAAAAGCGAGACGGCTATTGAACTTGTCAAGCGCGGCCATCGCCTTATAGCTGACGACGTCGTCGAGCTGCGCCGGGTGTCTAACCGCACGCTGGTCGGTTCGGCGCCGGAAAACATTCGCCACTTTGTCGAGCTGCGCGGCATAGGCATAGTCAACGTGCGGCGGCTGTTCGGCATGGGCTCGGTAAAAATGACAGAGCGCGTCGACATAATAATTGAATTGGAACAGTGGCAGGCCAATAAAAATTACAGCGTCATTGCTCCCGAGACCCAGACAATGTCTATACTCGAAGTACCGGTACCAAAGCTTACCGTGCCGGTGCGCCCCGGCCGCAACCTGGCAATAATAATTGAGGTAGCGGCAATGAACAACCGTCAGCTGAAAATGGGCTACAGCCCAATAAATGAGCTGATGAACTCGCTGGGACTGGCGGACGAATACTTTTGATCGGCGGACAGCAGATGGATTACGAAAAAACAGCGGCGCAGCTTGCCGGGTGCGGCTGTGAGGTACGGCAAAGTGAGCCGCTCAGCGCTCACACCGGTTTTCGCACCGGCGGCGCCGCGGCGCTTATGGCACTGCCTAAAGACGTGCCGGCGCTGACGGCGGCGGTAAAGTATCTGCGCGCTGCCGCAGCCAAATATTACATACTCGGAAACGGCTCAAACGTAGTGGCGCCGGACGGCGGCTACGACGGTGTGGTTGTTAAGACCGAAAAACTCAACCGTATCGAAGTGACTGGCGCAAACACGCTGCACAGCGAGTGCGGCGCGTTGCTGACTTCCTTATGTAGATGTGCGCTGGACGCGCAGCTGAGCGGAATTGAATTTGCTTACGGAATACCCGGTTCGGTAGGCGGCGCGGTGTACATGAATGCCGGCGCTTACGGCGGCGAAATAAAGGACGTTATTGCCGGCGCCGATGTTCTGTGTGAAGACGCACAGGTGCGCCGTTTCAGCTGCGGGGAACTGGAGCTTGCCTACCGCAGCTCGGTCTTTCACAAAAGGCCGCAGCTGTGCGTACTGGCGGCAGATTTTCAATTGCAGCCGGGCACGCGCGCGGAAATTAAAGCGCAAATGAACGAGCTGCTGGCGCGGCGACGGGAAAAACAGCCGCTCAATCTGCCCAGCTGCGGCAGCACGTTTAAGCGGCCGCAGGGCGCTTACGCCTCGGCGCTTATTGAACAGTGCGGCCTAAAGGGCAGGGGAGTCGGCGCGGCTCAGGTAAGCGAAAAACACAGCGGTTTTGTGGTAAATACCGGCGGCGCCAGCACCAAAGACGTGCTTGACACTATTGAGCTTGTGCGCGAGACGGTGCGCCGACAAACCGGTTTTGAACTGGAACCGGAAGTGAGATTTTTGCAGTGAAGTCAACACGGCAGGGAGGAAGCATATGGAAATAGTGATAGTCACCGGGTTGTCCGGCGCCGGAAAATCGAAAGCGGTAGACGCCCTAGAGGATATCGGCTTTTTCTGTATAGACAACATACCGCCGCTGCTTATTCCCAAATTCGCCGAGATGGCGGCACAGTCGCCGAAAATGAAGAAAGTAGCTATCGTAATAGACGTGCGCGGCGGCGACCTATTTAACGACATCTACGAGTGCATTAACGAGCTTAAGCAAACTCAGGTCGATTTCAAAATTCTCTACCTTGACGCCGAGGACAGGGTGCTGGAAAAGCGCTATAAAGAGTCGCGGCGGCGCCACCCGCTTGCTACGCAGCAGAATGTCGGCATAACCGAGGCGGTCCAGCAGGAACGCGAGCTGCTAAAGCCTTTGTACGACATGAGCGACTACATGATAGACACCTCTTATTTGTCTGTCGCTCAACTGCGCGACCGCGTCATTACAATATTTTCTGAGGCCAGCGACAACGCCTTTCAGGTGATTGTCCAGTCTTTCGGCTATAAATTCGGACTGCCGTCCGATTCTGACCTGGTGCTGGACGTGCGCTGTTTGGACAACCCCTTTTACGTTGACGAATTAAAGGAATTGACCGGTCTTGACCAGCCGATTGTTGACTGGCTGCGCGAAAAAGAGAACACCGGAAAACTGCTGGACTCCTACACTGATTTTTTGCGCACGTCAATACCGATGTATATAAAAGAGGGCAAGAGCGAGCTGGTAATAACCGTAGGCTGCACCGGCGGCAAACACCGGTCGGTCTATATTGCCGAGCGCATCAACGAATTTGTCCGCTCTATCGGCTTGCGCAGCGAGATTATCCACCGCGACATCTACAAGCATATTTAGGAGCATCATGACTTTTTCTCTGCGCTGTAAAGAGGATATTATCGCCAACATGGCCCAAAAGCCGTGTTGCCGCTCGGCGCATCTTTACGGGATGATTTGTTTTGCCAAGCGCTTCAGTAAGGATGAAATCCGCTTTACCTCGGAAAGCGACTTTATTATTGAGCACTACTTGTCGCTGCTGGAAAGCTGCGGCGTGCCGTCTGCGGCGGCAGTGCTCAGCGCCGGATTGCGCGAAAAGACCGCAGCAATAACCGACCGCGACGTTATAGAGCACATTTTGTGCGACTTTTCCTATTTGGGGGACGAGACCAGTTTTCGTCTGCTGCAGGAAAATTTCGTCTGTGAGGATTGCGTTCGGTCTTTTTTGGCAGGCTGTTTTATTGCCGGCGGCACCGTTACCGACCCGCGAATCAATTACCATTTGGAGTTTACCAGCCACAAACAGCTTTTCTTCCGCGATTTTTTTGAGTTAGTTTGCGAGTTGGGGCTGGAGCCTAAACTCTCCTCGCGCGGCTATTCGAAACTGCTTTATTTTAAGGACAGTTCGCGCATAGAGGATATACTTGCCCTAATGGGCGCGTACAATTGCAGCATGGAGCTGATGAACACCAAAATAGAAAAGGATATCCGCAACAACGTCAACCGCGCTATTAATTGCGAGAGCGCAAATATTGGCAAGACCGTTGACGCGTCCGCGACGCTGGCGGCCGATATTCAGCTGATAGCTGAGCGCGAGGTCGCTTTAGACCCGCAGCTTGCGACAATTGCCCAGCTCAGACTCGACAACCGCGAACTGTCGCTGAGCGAGTTGGGTCAGCTTTGCGAACCGAAAATGACGAAATCCGGCGTGCATCACCGTTTGAGCCGCCTGCACCAAATAGCCGAGGACTTGAGGAAGAGCGCCTATGAACGAGATTAAAACGAGCGAGTTCGTACATCTTCATCTGCATACCGAGTACAGTTTGTTGGACGGCGCGTGCCGCATTGACAGGCTGATGGATAAAGTCGCCTTGCTCGGGCAGACGGCGGTGGCAATAACCGACCACGGCGTAATGTACGGCTGTGTCGAGTTCTACAAAGCGGCCAAGAAACACGGCATAAAACCAATAATCGGCTGCGAGTGCTATGTCGCGCCGCGCACCCGCTTTGACAAGATACACCGCGTCGACTCGTCGCCCTACCACCTTGTGCTGCTTTGTAAAAACGAACAGGGCTACAAAAACCTGATTAAGCTGGTTAGCCTCTCTTCCATAGAGGGGTTTTACAATAAACCGCGCATTGACCACGAGCTGCTGGAAAAATACCACGAGGGACTAATTGCGCTGTCGGCCTGCCTTGCGGGTGAAATTCCCCGCGCGCTGCTTGCGGACAATTACGAACTGGCAAAACAGACGGCACTGTGGTACGCGCAGCTTTTCGGTAAAGATAATTACTACCTTGAGCTGCAGGACCACGGCATTGAAGAGCAGCGCAAAATTATTCCGGATATTATTAAGCTTTCAAACGAGACCGGCATACCGCTCGTCGCCACCAACGACTGTCACTATACTGAAAAAGAAGACAGCCGCATGCAGCACGTGCTTATTTGCATACAGACCAACCATCTTGTCGACGACGAGCAGGCGCTAGAATTCAAGACGGACAATTTTTATGTGCGCAGCACCGCCGAAATGGCAGAGATATTCAGTATGGCGCCGCAGGCCGTCACCAACACGGCGGCGATTGCCGAGCGCTGTAACTTTGACTTTGAGTTCGGCAACACCAAGCTGCCTTATTTTGAAACCCCGGACGGCAGCGACCACGGCGAGTATTTCCGCCGCCTTACCAACGCCGGTCTGCACCGTCTCTACGGTGAAAAACCCGAAAAATCAATCGTCGACCGGCTTGAGTACGAGACGAAGATTATTGAGCAGATGGGATATATCGACTACTATCTCATTGTGCACGACTTTATAGATTATGCGCGCACGCACGACATACCGGTCGGACCCGGGCGCGGTTCCGGCGCCGGCAGCCTTTGCGCGTACTGCATGGGCATAACCGGCATAGACCCGATAAAATACAACCTTCTGTTTGAGCGCTTTCTCAACCCCGAACGCGTCTCGATGCCTGATTTTGACATTGACTTTTGCTACGAAAAGCGCCCGCAGGTAATTGATTACGTTGTCAACAAGTACGGCAGCGACCACGTGGCGCAGATAATTACTTTCGGCACCATGGCGGCGCGCGGCGCGGTTCGCGACGTCGGACGGGTAATGAATATCCCCTACGCCAGTGTCGACGAGGTTGCAAAGCTGATACCCCAGGAGCCTAATATGACCATTGAGCGGGCGCTGAGTGTTTCGCGCGAGCTGAAAGAGCTTTACGACGCCGACGCGCAGACCCGCGAACTTATAGACACTGCGCGCAAAATAGAGGGCATGCCGCGCCACGCGTCGACCCACGCCGCCGGTGTTGTAATTACCCGCGACCCGGCCAGCGACTATGTGCCGCTGCAGCGCAACGACGAGCAGGTAGTAACGCAGTTCACAATGACCACGCTCGAAGAACTCGGTCTGCTGAAGATGGACTTTCTCGGCCTGCGCACGCTCACCGTTATCAGCGACACCGAGCGCGACGTACGCCAAAAACAGGCCGACTTCAAAATTGAAAATATCCCTTACGACGACGCCGCGACCTTTCGCATGTTAACTCTCGGCGATACCGAGGGCGTGTTTCAGTTTGAGTCGGGCGGCATGCGGCAGGTACTGATGGGGCTCAAACCCGTATCTGTAGAGGATCTCATCGCCGTTATTTCTCTCTATCGCCCCGGGCCGATGGACTCCATTCCTATGTTCCTCGAAAATGCTCAGCACCCCGACAGAATTAAATATAAGCATCCGCTGCTGGAGCCGATACTCAACGTAACCAACGGCTGCATAGTCTACCAGGAACAGGTAATGCAGATATTCCGCTCGCTCGCCGGTTTTAGCTACGGCCAGGCCGACGTTGTGCGCCGCGCAATGGCAAAGAAAAAACACGAGGTCATGCAGCGCGAGGGCGAGCATTTTATTGAGGGCTGCACCAAAAACGGCATACCAGAACGCACGGCGCGCGAGATTTACGACGAAATGTCCAGCTTTGCCTCGTACGCTTTTAACAAATCGCACGCCGCAGCATACGCCATAGTGGCCTACCAGACAGCATATTTGAAATGCCACTATCCCACCGAATTTATGGCGGCGCTGCTGACGAGCGTGCTCGACAATACCGACAAGGTAATTGAATACATTTCCGAATGCCAGCGACTGGGCATAAAAGTCATGGCTCCCGATATTAACATCTCCACCGACCGCTTTACGTCGGACGGCGACAGCATTAGATTCGGCCTTTCCGCGGTCAAAAACGTCGGTCGCGGGCTGATAAAAGGAATTGTTGCCGAAAGGGAACAAAACGGCCCCTACAAAACGTTCCTCGATTTTTGCGAGCGTTCCAGCGGCGGCGAGCTCAACCGGCGGTCGCTCGAAAATATGATTCGTGCCGGCGCCTTTGACAGCTTCGCCAATACCCGCCGCGCTATGGTCAGCGGCCTTGAGTCGGTGCTAAAATCCATTGAAGAGGACCGTCGCAACAATGTCAGCGGTCAGCTCAATCTGTTCGCTCAGGCAAGCGACGCTCCCAAAGAGGCCGAACTGCCCGACATGCCCGAGTACGAGTCTGCCGACTTGCTCAAAATGGAAAAAGAGGTTACCGGCATTTACCTCAGCGGCCACCCGCTGCTTGCTTATTCGCAGCAGATTCGCCGCGTCAGCCGCTTTACAATTCGCGAACTTGCCGCGGAACACGACTCGCGCTTTGACAACGCCAGCATTGACCTGCTTTGCTCGCTGACAAGTATCCGCTATAAAATCACCAAAAACAACGAGACAATGGCCTTCGCGGTAATAGAAGATCTCAGCGGCTCTATGGAGATGATGGTATTTCCCAAAAAGCTGGAGGTCTATTCACGGTTGCTTAAGGAAAACAGCGTGTTGGTGCTAAACGGCCGTCTGTCGCAAAAAGAAGACGAGGCGCCGAAGTTTATTCTGGAAACTGCGGCACTGCCGTCAGAAACTGCCGGAGTAGAGCTGCCGGAAACGGCAGAAAATAACTGTAAAGCCAACAAGCTTTACATACGCGTTCCCAGCCGCGCCAGCGATGTTTTTGAGCGCTGTTTGGCAATATTGCTGATATTTGACGGCGACACACCTGTCTACTTTTTCTGCGAGGATACCAAACAACAAATTAAAGTCCCGCGCAATTTTTGGGCAGACGTCGGTGAACCGCTGAAAAAAGAATTAAAAATAGTAGTCGGAGACGACAACGTTGTGGTAAAATAACACTCATAAGTTATAAGGAGATATTGGTAATGGATAGTCAGAAAAAAATAACCGTCAAAAATCTCGGCGTTCTTACCAGCGGCGGCGACGCCCCCGGCATGAATGCGGCGATCCGCGCAGTAGTTCGTACGGCAATAACATTGGGCATTCGCGTTACCGGCGTTCGCCGCGGTTACGAGGGATTAATAAATGACGACACATACGAGATGAATATCCGCAGCGTTTCCGAAATTATTCAGCGCGGCGGCACAATTTTGCACACTGCGCGCAGCGAGGAGTTTCGTACCAAAGAGGGTATGGACAAGGCCTACAACACCTGTAAGGAAAACGGCATTGACGCGCTGGTCGTAATAGGCGGCGACGGCAGCTACCGCGGCGCTCTCGAATTCAGCAAGTACGGCATCCCTATTATCGGTATGCCGGGAACAATTGACAACGACATTGCCTGCACTGACTATACAATAGGTTTCGACACGGCTATGAACACCGCTATGGAGATGGTCGACAAATTGCGCGACACCACCCAGGCGCACGACCGCTGCAGCGTTGTGGAAGTTATGGGGCGCAAGGCGGGCTTCTTGGCGCTGAGCACCGGCGTCGCTTGCGGCGCGCTGACTACGCTCATTCCCGAAATACCCTTTGACCTTGACCGCGATGTGGTCGACAAAATGATGTTCACCCAGCGTACCGGCAAAAAGCATTTTATTATTGTTGTCGCCGAGGGCGCCGGCAGCGCAACCGAAATAAGCAAAAAAATCCAAGAGCTTACCGGCATAGAGTCGCGCGCAACTATACTCGGCTATGTCCAGCGCGGCGGCTCGCCGACACTGCAGGACAGACTGATGGCCAGCCGCATGGGTTACCACGCGGTAAAGCTTCTTTCCCAGGGAATCGGCAACCGCGCAGTCTGCTGCAAGGGCGACAAAATGGTAGATTACGACATTGCGGATGCTCTGGAGATGAAGAAAACTATCAACCGCGAGCTTTTTGACGTCTCGCAGGCGATATCGCTCTAAAATACCAGCATTTCAGCGGCAGCTTCTTTGCAGAGGCTGCCGTTTTTTATAAAAATTATGCTGTTAATCACCGCGCGCTGTTTTCGTGAATATAAATAAAGAAGAGCGAAAGGCGGCGAGACGGTGAGAAGAATAAGAATAAACAAAAAAGTGCGCAGAGTATGGCGCTGTGTACTGGCGGTGGCGGTGCTGTTGGCACTGACGTGGCAGGCTAACCGCACGGTAAAACCTGTCGCTGAAGCGCTGATGTCTACGCAGGGCAGCATTATGTGCAATTTAGCCGTCAACAACGCTCTGGTGGAAGTGCTCAGTTCCGAAAATGTCGAGTACAGCAAGCTGGTCACGCTAGTTTACAACGAGAGCGGCAACGTTGTGGCAATAGAAACCAACACGACCGAAATTAACAGACTTAACGCGCTGCTCACAAACCGGGTCAACGTGGCGCTCAGCGAGCTGCCCGAAAGCGACGTGCGCATTGCTGTCGGCACGCTTACCGGCTGGCAGTGGCTGTCCGGACGCGGCCCGCGCATAGCGCTGCGAATGGTGCCGTCCTCATACGCCGAAAGCAGACTGGTAAACAGGTTTGACAGTACCGGTATTAACCAGACCCGACACCAGATAATGGTCGAGTTCACAATTAACCTGACCGTTATTTTAGCCCCGTATCGCTGTTCGCTAAGCGTGCCAGCCGACGTCTGCATTGCCGAGACTGTAATTGTCGGCACTGTGCCGCAGGCATATGCTGACTTTGAATAAGATTGACCGACAGCAACAGCTGTGAGCCCAGTCTTCCTGCTCAAAAAATTGCGGGGAAAAATAATTATGCTATGTGACACTTGCAAAAGAGACAGGCATTGCTTTTTTCTGCGCAGCGCCGCCGGAAAGAACACCAGCAAGTGCGTCAATTACGAGCCGAACGGCGAACTGCACAACACCGAGGGCGACGACAAGAAGACCGGCGACATAATAAGCTTTGAGATGGAAAAGCTTGACCGAGAAGATAGATGGACGAGCGATATTTAAATTTCACCGGTTATGACCGCAGACGCAGCGGTCTTTAAGGGCAAGCACATTAAGGGCGTTAAGGTATTTCCCGAAAAGATTGGGAACTTCAACAACATTGCCGCGACCGTTAAGGCTCTGGCAAAGTTGTGCAACTGGGTGCCGGGCTGCGATATCTACCCGCAGAAAAATGAGTGTAAGCACACTGAACATATTGACTTATTATTAACTATTTGCTACAATACAGCCGCCAAGTTGTGTTGTGGTGGCGCACTTGGCTGGATTCATTTTTTTTATATAAGGATTGGCACTCGCGGCTTAGGTTGCGGGTGCTTTTCCTTGTTTTTCGCAAGGGCAAACTTGTCTTTTCGTCAGCAGAGCAGTGCAGCCTAAATAAGCTAAAGCGCAAAAAAAGAAAAGCCACGCCAATTTCGTTGCCATAATCCGGCGGCTTTGTGTTAGAATAACAGCAGGCGAGGTATTTTGAATGAACGATAAAAATGCAAAAAACGAAATAGAAACTTTGCGCGCCGAGCTTAAAAGACACGCAGAGCTTTATTACGAACAGGACGCGCCGGAAATAAGCGACCGCGAGTACGACTTACTGCTGCGCCGGTTACAACAGCTTGAAAGTGAGTACCCGCAATTTCGCAGCGCCGACTCGCCGAGCGAGCGCGTTGGCGGCACGCCCTCTTCCAGCTTTGAAAAGGTGACGCACGAAATAAAACTGGAAAGCCTGCAGGACTCTTTTTCACTCGACGAGGTGAAAGAATTTTGCGAGCGAGCCGGGCAAAACGCCGCACAGGCGTTTACCGTCGAGCCGAAAATTGACGGTCTTTCGGTCTGTCTTGAGTACGAAAACGGCGTTTTTGTGCGCGGCTCAACACGCGGCAACGGAGAAATAGGCGAGGATGTGAGTGAAAACCTGCGCACGGTCAAGGGCATTCCGCAGCGAGTAAAAACCGACTGCAAAAAGCTGATTGTGCGCGGCGAGGTGTATATGCCCAAAAACTCTTTTGCCGAAATTGTCCGCCAACAGACCGAGAATGGTCAGACGCCTTTTAAGAACCCGCGCAACGCCGCGGCCGGGTCTCTGCGCCAAAAAGACAGCGGCGTCACCGCCGAGCGGCAGCTGGAAATATTTGTTTTTGATTTAATGTCGGCCGGCGACGGTTTTGAGCGCGACAGCGACTGTCTTGAATACCTGCGTGACCTCGGCTTTAAAATGCTGCCGTTCTACAAGCTCTGCGACGATTTTGTCGCCGTCAGGGCTGAAATTGAGCGCATCGGCTCACTGCGCGCCGGTCTCGCATACGACATTGACGGCGCCGTTGTAAAAATTGACTCGCTCAAACATCGCGCTCAGCTGGGCTCGACAAACAAATTTCCGCGCTGGGCAACGGCGTTCAAGTACCCGCCAGAAGTAAAACAGACCGCGCTGCGCGACATAGAAATAGCCGTCGGCCGCACCGGTGTGCTGACGCCTACAGCGGTCTTTGAGCCCATACTGCTTGCCGGCACAACGGTCAGCCGCGCCGTGCTGCACAACGAGGACTACATTGCCCAGCTCGACTTGAGAGTGGGCGACACTATAGAAGTGCACAAGGCCGGCGACATTATTCCCGAAGTTGTTCGCAGTGTTGCGCACGCCGAAAACAGCGCCGTTTTCAGCATGCCGCACAAGTGCCCGTCATGCGGCGAGCAGGTTGTGCACCTAATGGACGAGTCGGCGCTGCGCTGCGTCAACCCGGAATGCCCCGAACAGCTGCGCCGCAACCTGATTCATTTCGTTTCCAAAGCGGCGATGAATATAGAGGGACTGGGGCCGTCCACTATCGACCAGCTGCTCGAAAGAAAATTGGTCGGTAAGGCGAGCGATCTTTATGTGCTGACAAAGCAGCAGCTGCTGACGCTGGACAAAATAAAAGACAAAGCGGCGCAGAACATCCTGGACGCCGTCGCTGCAAGCAAGGGCAATTCTCTGGAACGGCTGGTATTTGCGCTCGGCATTCGCAACGTGGGTGAAAAGGCCGCCGCTTTGCTGGCGCGCCGCTTTGGCAATATGGACGCTCTTGCCGGCGCCGCTGTTGCGGAAATGTCCCGCATTGACGGCATCGGCCCGGTGATTGCCGACAGCGCCGCCGAGTTTTTTGCGCGTGATGGCGCCAAGGACCTAATTGAGCGTCTGCGGCAAAGCGGCGTCAATATGGTCTTTAGCGACAGCGCCGTTTCCAGCAGACTTGCGGGCTATATCTTTGTTGTTACCGGGACGCTAGAACATTTCAGTCGCAGCGAGATAGAAAAGCTTATTGCCGACAACGGCGGTAAAGCCGCAGCGTCGGTCTCCAAAAAAACCAGCTATGTCGTGGCCGGCGCCGCTGCCGGCAGCAAACTTGACAAGGCCCGCCAGCTCGGTGTGCCGGTTCTCAGTGAGTCGGAATTTGAAAAAATGCTGGAACAACAAAACTGAAGTTTGCGAGAAATATGTCTGTTTTGCCCGCCGCGTTCTAACGCGGCGGGCTTTTCATATCTATTGGACAAGGGGGCGCGGAAATGTTGACGGACAAACTGCTGCAAGCACTGCCAAGCGCACTGCGCAGCGAGCTGGGTGCATTGAGCGACGCGCAAAAAAGCAGCCTATGCGAAATCAGGATGTTGTGCGAGCGGCCGACGACGCTGTTGTTTTTTGACAGGCGCTCAAAAACAGAAAGCGTGCTCAGTGCAGGCGAACTGTCCGACGTCTATTTGACCCTTTGCGGCTACCGGCTTTATGCGCACTGCAGCGAATTGAGCTGGGGATACCTGCCGCTTGAGGGTGGCAACCGCGCCGGTATTTGCGGAACATATACCGGCGACGAGCGTCAACCGCTGCGCGACGTCAGCGCAATAGTGCTGCGGCTTTCAAGCGAGCACCGCGGCTGCGCTGACGCGCTGGTACAAGCTGTCGGCACGCACAGCTCACTGCTAATTTGCGGCGCGCCTGGCAGCGGCAAAACCACGCTGCTGCGCGACTATGTGCGCATTGCGGCAAGTGAGCCCCATTTGCGGCGCTGCTGCATAATAGACAGCCGCGGGGAGCTTGCGGCAACGCGGGACGGCCGCTGCGGCTACGACGTCGGCGGCAGTCTCGTATTGGATCTTTGCTCGAAACGGCAGGGCTTTTCCATTGCGCTGCGCACGCTCACCCCCGAACTTATTGCCTGCGATGAGCTTGACGGCGACAGCGACATGTCTGCTGTTTGCCGCGCCGCAACTGCCGGCTGTGCGGTGGCGGCGACAGCGCACGTCGGCTCGCAAAACGCGCTGCCACAGGGAATTAAACAGGCTGTCGACAGCGGTGTATTTAAATATTTGGTCATGCTGAGTCAGGCACCGCGGCCGGCAACAATTGAAAGGATATTAAAGGTAAAATGACGACAAAAGCTATCGGCTGTCTGCTGCTTTTTGCTTGCTGTGCCGTTTACGGCTACGCGCGCAGCTGCGACATGCGCACACAGCACAACAATAAGCGCCTGCTTAAGGACCTGCTCGAAGACATTTGGCAGCTTTGCGGTGAGTCTGCTGTGCCGATAGACACGGCGATAGAGAATATAGCGCGGCAAAAAAAATATCTGCCGCTGGAACTGCCGCAGACGGCGCTGGCCCGGCTGCAAGCCGGCAGCTCGCCGACGGAATCACTTTTAGCGGCTGCCGAGTGCTGCGGCGACCTTGACAGGTGTTCGCCGCAGATACGCGCTGACATAACAGACTGTCTTTCCCACTTTGGCAGCGGGCGGCGCGAGCAGGACAAGTGCCGCTTCGGCCGCTGCGAGCAGTTGCTGAGTCGGGAAATAGAGGGGGAATATGCCGCCGTTAAAAGCCGCTCAAAGGTCTGCGTTTCGCTCAGCGTGCTGTTGGGATTAAGTTTGTGCGTGCTGCTTTGGTGAAGATATGGATATTGAATTTATTTTTAAGGTCGCGGCGATAGGGATAATTATTGCCGTGCTCAATCAGGTACTTATACGCTCCGGGCGCGAGGAGCAGGCGATGATGACTACATTGGCGGGACTAATAGTCGTGCTGGCAATGATAATTTCGAAGATTGAGGAGCTGTTCGCGATGATACGCTCGCTGTTGGAGCTGTGAATGAGTGCTCTTTTTGCCAAAATAGTGCTCGCCTCGCTGAGCGCGGCGACGGCGGCGGCACTGCTGAAAAGATTTTTGCCGGAATACCAGTTACTGCTCAACACCTTGTTTTGTGTTGTCGCGCTGGCCGTTATCATCCCCAGCGTGATTTCGGCCGTAACGCAGTTGGTAGGCTTTGTCCCGACGTCGCTGGCGCTCAATTACGGAGTGCTCACAAAGACCGTGTGTA
>CAYZIL010000014.1:25969-53358 GCA_964478515.1 uncultured Faecalibacterium sp.
GTAGTCGGTCAATCCATTTCCGACTCGGTGAGCACGGTGCTCGCCGGCATGAAACTGCTGCAAGCGTCAGTCGGCACTGCGGGAATTGTGGCAGCGGTGGCGCTGGCGGTGCCAGTGCTTTTCGACTATCTGGCCGTCAATGTCGCGCTGCTGCTATGCGGCTTTTGCGCCGAAATTACCGGCAGCACCCGCAGCACCGCCATGCTTGCCGGCATTCGGCAGTGCGTACAAATTAACCTGGCTGTTATTGCGACTCTTGCGGTGATGATGATATTTTCAATCTCAATAATAATTACGGTGGCCGGTTGAAATGGACGTAATAAAACAGACTGCGCTGGCAATATGTCTGAACACGGCAATAGTCAGCTTGATTGCGCTTTTTGCAGAAAAAAAACTGCGCGAGTCGGCGCTGAAAACCGTTATTGCGCTGTACGCGTTGCTCGCCGTCGCCGCGCCGCTGGCACAGAATATAGACAATATTGAATTGGAACTGCCGGCATATTCGCAGCAGACTGCCGCCGACACCGACACGGCGGCAGCTTATGCCGGCGCTGTCGCCGCCGAAATACAAAATCTGCTGGCGGAACGCGGCATAACGGCCGACGTCAGCGCGCAGATGGTGTTCAATTCAAGCGGACAGCTGCAGCTGGACTCGCTGAGCGTCGCCACCGCAGCAGAAAACGAGGCCGCAGTGCGGGAAACGGTAATGGGCTGCTGCGGCATAGAACCGACGTTTTCCGAAGGAGGTCTGTAAAAATGGAAATGAAAAAAATCAAAGAGCGCTTGTCGGAACTGCTGAAAAAGAAGGGAAAGGAAAAACTGCTTGCGGTGGCGGCGCTGGCAGGCGTGCTGTTAATAGCGCTCAGCGAATGTGACGCGGGCGGCAACACCGCAGCAAGCGCGCAAAGCGCGGGCGACAACACGTCGCTGAGCACAGAGCAATACACTCAACAGCTTGAGCAGCGGCTGTCGCAGCTGCTCAGCACAATTGACGGAGCGGGGCAGGTGCAGGTGATGGTGACGCTGGAATCATCCTCAGTTAGCAATTACGGCGCCAACGAGAGCCACAGCAGCTCAAACGGCAATTCTACGAGCGAGTCAAGTATCGTTATTATTGACGGCAGCGACGGCGACGTGCCGCTGATAGTAAGCGAGTCGATGCCCGCCGTTGCCGGCGTGGCGATTGTGTGTGAGGGCGGCGACATCAGTTCGGTGCGGGAAAATATTATCTTAACAGTAAAAACGGTATTAAATATCGCCTCCAGCCGCATATATGTTACCAAGATGCAAAACTGACAAACAAAGAGGTAATTCAAGATGAAAAAGACATTCAGATCGCGCAAATATGTCACCATGCTTGCCCTTGTCCTGGCGCTGGCAGTTGCAGTATACCTGAACTGGCGCTTTACGCAAATAGACCAGTCGGCGCAAATGCCGGACGACGCCCAGATCGCCGCCGCCGAAAGCAGCACCGGTCAGACGACTAATTACGGCGACGCGATGTTCGTGTCGAACGGCAGCAGCGACGCCGGCGAATACTTTGCCGAGGTGCGCTTGGACCGCGCGCAGAGCCGCGACGAGGCGCTCGACGCCCTGCAGGAGGCTTTGAGCAATACGGAATTGTCCGACGCAGAAAAGACGGCGCTGACCGCCCAGCTTACGGCGGTAGCGCAAAGCATTTCGCTTGAGGCCGACATAGAAGCGCTGATAAAATCAAAAGGCTTCAGCGATTGTGTGGCGTTCATTAGTGACGGTTCAATAAAAATATTGGTGCCGGCGCCCGAGTCGGGTCTGACAACAGCACAGGTGGCGCAAATTACCGAAATCGTTCTCTCGCAGACCGATATTCCGGCGGAAAACATCTCGATAGTAGAAGTAAAATAAATAAAATTTAATATTATTGTAAAAGCACCGGCGGAATGGTATAATAGCAGCGTCAAGGAGGGTTCTTATGGACATTGAAAACTCTGGTTCCGTCGGTAATTTGCGCATATCCAACGAAGTTATCGCCACTGTCGCCAAATTGGCAACACTGGAAATAGATGGCGTTCACAGCGTCAGCGTCGGCAACAGCGGTGTTAAGGGACTTTTTACGCGTGCCAACTACGCAAAGCCCATAAAGATAACCGTCAAGAACGACAGCGCAGAAGTCGACGTCAGCATTATTGTCAAAGAGAGCGTGAAAATTCCCGAGCTCTCGCTGGCAGTGCAAAAAAGTGTTAAAGACGCAGTCGAGAACATGACCGGTCTTACCGTGAGTAAGGTCGACGTCGGCGTAGCCGGCGTAGTCAGCAGCACCGAGAACAGCAAAGAAAACTGAATTTCAGCCCTCATTTTCGGGGGCTTTTTTCTGTTGTTTTTGCCTTGATTGCCGGACACGTGCCGCGCTTGTGTAAGCGGCGCGTTGTGCAAAAAACGTTTAAAAAAGCGGCGGCGCAAAAGACGGACCGCCATAAAGGGACAAACCTATGAACAGAAGACAGGCCCGCGAGTCGGGGTTCCTAATTATTTTTGAAAAACAGCTCAATGACGACGACATTGAAACCATTGTCAGCAACGCCGCCGATGCGGAAAACTACCAGTGCGACGAATACAGCCTGCGGCTTGCCGAAGGCGTGTTTTCGCATTTGGAAGTTATCGACAAGCTCATAGGTGAAAATCTCAGAGGCTGGACGGTCGCCAGAATACCCAAAACAGCGTTGGCCATTTTGCGCTTGTGCTGCTGTGAGTTGCTGTTCTTTGACGACGTCCCCGCCAATATTTCCATAAACGAGGCAGTCGAGCTGTCCAAAAAGTATTGCAGCGCCGACGATTATTCTTTTATCAACGGTGTTTTGGGCTCAATAGAAAAGTCGGTGAGTGCGCAGTGAGTTTGTTCCTCGGTCTCGATACCAGCAACTACGCCACCAGCGCCGCTGTATACGACTCTGCCGACGGCAAGCTGCTCGTCAACGAGCGCATAGAATTGAGCGTCGGTAAAAATCAGCTGGGTCTCCGGCAGAACGACGCCGTTTTTTTGCACACTCGCAATTTACCGCTGCTGCTGGAAAGTGTGCGCGCAAAGCAGGACCTTTGCAACGTCAGTGCCGTGGGCGTGTCGGGCGCGCCGACAGGACATGAGGGTTCCTATATGCCCTGCTTTTTGTGCGGCGTCGCGGCGGCGTCCGCTTTCAGTGCCGGCGGCGGCGCGGCTGTGGTGCGCACAGACCACCAGTCCGGACATATTACCGCTGCAGCTTTCGGCGCGAAACGCGAGCTTTTCGGCAAAGAATTTCTCGCTGTCCACCTTTCCGGCGGCACGACCGACCTTGTGCGCTGCGATTACCGCGGCGCACGCCCGAAAATTACGCCGCTCGCGCACTCGCTCGATTTACACGCCGGACAGTGCGTCGACAGAGTAGGCGCGATGTTGGGAATGGATTTTCCGGCGGGTGTGCAGCTGAGCCGGCTGGCGCAAAGCTGCGCGCAGGCACCAAAGGTCCGGCCGGTCATCCGCGACGGCTGCTGCTGCTTGTCGGGGCTGGAAAACCAGTGCGCCGACTTGCTGAAGCGCGGCGCAGACCCCGCTTATATTGCGCGCTATTGTCTTGATTTTATCGCCGCAAGCGTGCGCGGCATGATAGACTGCTTGCAGGAGTCTCAACTGCCTGTGCTGCTTGCCGGCGGCGTTTCCGCCAGCAGCGTCATCCGCAATTATTTCGCACAACCGCGCTACTGTTTTGCCGACCCGAAGCTCAGCGCAGACAACGCTGCCGGCGTCGCCGTAATAGCGGCGCGTGTTTTTGAAAAAGAGTGAACGATATGCGCGAATTTATCTGTGTCAGCGCGCTCAACGAATATGTTAAGGCGCTGCTCGACTCAAACGACATTCTCAACAACATCTGGATACTCGGCGAGGTCGCCAATTTTCGCAGTAACTACGCCTCTGGACACTGGTATTTTACGCTGCGCGACGAAAAAAGTTCGGTGCGTGCGGTCATGTGGAGCGGCGCCGCGCAAAAAGTCAAATTCAAAATCAGCGACGGCATACAGGTGCTGGCGCGCTGTGACGCGTCACTTTACGAGCGCGACGGCGCTTTTCAGGTGTATGTAAGTGAACTTGAACCGCGCGGAGCCGGCGCGCTGGACAAACAGCTTAACGAGCTTAAACAGAAGTTGGCTGCCGAAGGACTGTTTGACGACGCTCACAAAAAGCCGCTGCCGCGCTTTGCGCTGCACATTGTGGCGCTCACCTCCGCGTCGGGCGCGGCGCGGAGGGATATTGAAAATGTTCTGGCGCGGCGTTGGCCGTGCGCCAAATTGACAATATTGCCAGTTACAGTGCAGGGTAGCGGCGGCGAGAGAGCGTTAACTGACGCGGTGCGGCGCGCCGACGCGCTCGGCTGCGACACAATAATTATTGCCCGCGGCGGCGGCTCGGCAGAGGATCTTTCACTGTTCAACAGCGAGCTGTTGGCGCGAGCGGTTTACGAGTGCAGGACCCCGGTCATATCAGCCGTCGGCCATGAGACCGACTTCACCCTTCTCGACTTTGTTGCCGACCGCCGCGCACCGACCCCGTCGGCGGCGGCAGAGCTGGCCTGCCCGGACAAGCAGGAGATAGAGCAATATTTACGGCAGCTTTACGGTTCCATTATGACGCACACCGCGCAGACTCTTGACAGCGCGCAGCGCGCTGTGTCGTCCCAGTGGGCGACAGTAAAGCAGCAGCTCAAAGCGGGGTGCGAGCTGCGCCGCGAACGGCTTGCCGCCGCCGCGCGTCTGTGTGAGTCGTTAAGCCCGCTGGCAGTACTTGAGCGCGGCTATGCATACGCGGCAAAGGACGGCACGGCCGTAACACAGGTAAAGCAGCTTTCGCCGGGCGACGAATTGCTTTTGAGCTTTCGTGACGGGACCGCAAAATGTCGCGTAGAGGAGATTACGCCAAATGAGTGAGACTAAACTGACATTTGAAGAGGGCACTGCCCGCTTAGAGCAAATAAACGAGCAGCTTGCGGCTGAAAGCGTTTCGCTGGAAGAATCGCTGCAGCTCTATTCACAGGCTGCCGAAATTGTCGGCAAGCTCGGCAAAATACTCGACGACGCGCAGCAGCGCGTCGAAGTTCTTGACAAAGAGACGGCTGAATACCAATGAATTACGACTTAAAATACGCGTCGTTCCGCGACGTCTGCGAGGACAAACTGGAAAAGTTATGCGCCGAGGAAAGCGGCCAAACCGGCGCGGCTATGCGCTACGCGCTGCTCGGCGGCGGCAAGCGGGTAAGGGGCGTAATGACGCTGGCGCTCAACGAGATGCTCGGCGGCGACGCCGACGCCGCGCTTTTGGCCGCCTGCGCTCTTGAGATGGTGCACGCCTATTCTCTGGTACACGACGACCTTCCGTGCATGGACAACGACCTTTTGCGCCGCGGCAAACCCAGCACGCACGCCGCGTTCGGCGAGAGCACCGCGCTGCTTGCCGGCGACGCTTTGCTGACAAAAGCTTTTGCTGTGCTCGCGCAGATTAAAGACGCCGAGATATGTCAAGCCTGCGTCGCGTCGCTTGCAAATGCCGCCGGCAACTGCGGCATGATTCGCGGACAGGAGCTCGACCTTGCCGCGGAAAACAAGACGCTTAGCGAGGAACAACTGCGCGAGGTGCACCGCTGCAAAACCGGCGCACTTTTTACCTGCTGTGTGCAAATGGCCTGCGCGTGCGCGCGCAGCAGCGCTCGCGAGCGCCAAGCGCTGGAACAGTATGCCGCAAATATCGGTCTCGCGTTTCAGGTGGTGGATGACATTCTCGACTGCACCGCAGACGAGAGCACACTCGGCAAACCTATAGGCAGCGACGCCGCGCAGGGCAAGAACACCTATACTGTTTTGCTGGGCGTCAGCGGCGCGCGCGCACTTGCAAGCGAACTGAGCGCAACCGCGGCCGAAATTATCGGCGAATACGGCGAGCGCAGCCGGTTCCTTGCGGAAATGGCCGGCAAACTTCTCGACAGGATATATTGATATGGAGCGCAAATTACTTGATACAATAAAATCGCCAGACGACCTGAAATGCCTTTCGGTTAGCCAACTGACAGAGCTGTGCGCCCAAATCCGCGCCCGGCTAATAGACGTTATCTCGAAAAACGGCGGTCATCTGGCGTCTAATCTCGGCGTCGTCGAACTGACCGTAGCTTTGCATACCGTATTTAATTCGCCCGACGACGTGATAATTTTCGACGTCGGTCACCAGTGCTACACCCACAAGTTATTGACCGGCCGCAACGGACGTTTTGACGATATTCGCAAATTCGGCGGCATTTCCGGCTTTCCCAAACCGTTCGAGAGCGCCGACGACCCCGTTACCTGCGGTCATGCCGGCAATGCGCTTTCCGCCGCATTGGGAATAGCGAGGGCAAAAAAGCTTAACGGCGAGCCGGGCAAGGTCATTGCAGTCGTCGGCGACGGTTCTTTTGCCAACGGCATGGTGTATGAGGCCATCAATAACCTGAACAGCCGCGAGGACGACAATCTTGTTGTTGTCCTCAACGACAATTCCATGTCCATTTCCAAAACTGTCGGTTCTATTGCCAATTACCTGATGCGCCTGCGCATCAAAAGCGGTTATTCAACTTTCAAAGTCGCCGTCAGAACATTTATTGAGCACATCCCGCTTGTGGGCACGGCATTCGTGCGCGCGACAATTAATGCGAAAAGAAAATTTCGCCGCTCACTGTACCACGGCACTATATTTGAAGAATTCGGTTTCAACTACATCGGTACTGTTGACGGCCACGACCTGTCGGCATTGCTGGAACTGTTTGAAAACATTAAGCTGATGCGCGAACCGGTACTGTTCCACGTCAAGACCAAAAAGGGCAAGGGCTACTCTTTGGCAGAGAACAACCCCGGCGCCTACCACGGTGTTTCCGGCTTTAAGCTGGAAGTCGACAACCCGGACATATCGCTTGCCGACAGCTTTTCTAATAAATTCGGCCTGGTACTGTGTGAGGCCGCAGCCAATGACGAGCGCATTTGCGCGGTGACCGCGGCAATGAAATACGCCACCGGTCTGCATTATTTTTCGAAATTGTATCCGCGCCGCTTTTTTGACGTCGGCATAGCCGAAGAGCACGCTGTCGCCTTTTGTGCGGGGCTTGCCGCCCGGGGCAAAAAACCGGTTTTCGCCGTCTACTCAACCTTTTTGCAGCGGACTTATGACCAGCTTATTCACGATGTTGTGCTCAACAACGCCGACATTCTTTTTGCCGTTGACCGCGCCGGACTGACCGGCAGCGACGGCGAGACCCACCAGGGCATTTTCGACGCTGCGTTTCTTTCACAGTTGAACAACTTTATTGTCGCCTCGCCAGTTAATTACGACGAACTGCGCTACTGGACGGAACACCTGTTGCGCCACCGCGGACCCGCCGCAGTGCGCTATCCGCGCGGCGCTCAGGACGAAAGACTAACACAGTATAAATGCAGCGGCGAAAAATTCGACTTGCTCACTGACGGCGCCGAACACGGCGCTTTGCTGGTGAGCTACGGCCGAATTGTTGCCGAGGTTTTCGACGCGGCAAAGAAACTTGCCGACTCCGGCGAGAGCGTCGACATTTTAAAACTTAATGTAATCTCGCCCATAGACCCCGCGGCTGTGGCGGCGGCGGCCGCCTATGAGCGGGTGCTGTTTGTCGAGGAGGGCATAGCCGCAGGCGGCATTGGCGAGCATTTTGCGGCTCAGTTGAGCGCCGCCGACTATCGCGGCCGTTTCCGCCTTTTGGCTATAGCCGAAACCGCCGTGCCGCACATGAGCGTGTCTCAAGCGACAAAGCGGCTCGGCCTTGACGCCGAGGGAATTGTAAAACGATACATGTGGGATTTCTGCGATGAAAAAAAGGCTTGACGCGCTGTGTATGGAACTTGGTCTGTTTGAAAGCCGCGAAAAAGCGCGCGCGTCGATAATGGCCGGAGAGGTGTTTGTCGCCGGTGAGCGCGCCGACAAGGCCGGTCTTGCCGTTGCAGACGGCACACCGGTTGAGTACCGCGGCGAAAAGCTGCGTTACGTCAGCCGCGGCGGACTCAAACTGGAAAAAGCTATTGAGGTATTTCCGGTAGAGCTTGCTGGAAAAATCTGCGCCGATATCGGCGCGTCAACGGGCGGATTTACCGACTGTATGCTGCAAAACGGCGCCGCGAAGGTTTACGCGGTGGACGTTGGCTACGGACAGCTGGCCTGGAAACTGCGCAGCGACCCGCGCGTCGTCTGCATTGAGCGTACCAACGCGCGCTATCTCACCGCACAGCAAATACCGCAGCCGCTTGATTTCTTTTCAGTCGATGTGTCGTTTATTTCGCTGCGGCATATTCTGCCGGCCGTAACGCCGCTTTTGAGCGAGGACGGCAGCTGTGTGTGCCTAATAAAACCGCAGTTTGAAGCGGGCAGGGAATCTGTCGGCAAGCGCGGCGTGGTGCGCGACAGCGCCGTGCACCGCAGCGTAATTGAAAAGGCCTGCGGCTATGCGGGGGACTGCGGTCTGAAAGTCGCTGGTCTCGATTTTTCCCCGGTTACCGGCCCTAACGGAAACATAGAATTTCTGGCGTATTTCTCCCGTAACAGCGCCGCGCCGACAGATGTTGCCGCCGTGGTGGCGCACGCGCACGAATTGTTGAAAGTCGGAGATTAAAATGGTATTGTATATTTATGCTAACACGGCTGTAGAAAAATACGCCCAATGCGCGCGCAAATTTGCCGAATCCATGTTGGCGCAGGGCGTGCGCTGCTTTACCGACAGCGCCAACTCTGCCGTATTCGCCGGAACAGAAATTGAATACTGCGAGCGGACAAAAATAAGAGACAACTGCAGCTTGGTCGCGGCCATTGGCGGCGACGGCACTATTTTGCACGCCGCGCAGTACGCACTGGCGGCTGACATACCGATTTTCGGCGTGAATGCCGGCAGGGTAGGCTACCTTGCCGCTTTCGACAGCGAAAAGCAGAAAAATATTGCGCCCGCAGATATTGAGGCGCTGGAATGCTTACCGCGCCTGGTGCTGGAACTGTATATTGAGGGCGCCGGCAGCTGTTATGCCGTCAACGACGTTGTCGTGTCCAAAACAGATATTGCACGCACGGTCGAGCTCGACGTCAAGACCGAGCGACTGCATATAGCCACACTGCGCGCGGACGCCGTTATTGTAGCGACTCCGACAGGTTCCACCGCCTATTCACTGTCTGCCGGCGGGCCAGTTCTTGCGCCGGATACCGACGCGATGGTTGTAACACCGGTGTGCTCACACAGCCTGTTTTCGCGCAGCATGGTGTTGCCGGCACAGCGCACAGTAATAATTTCGCCGACGCAGCGCGACGAAAACGGTGTAATAGTGTGTGTTGACGGCAAAACTGTGGCCGCGAACAGCAACGCCAACGTTACCGTAACTCGCAGTGAGCGGGTCATGCGGTTGTTGACACGCCCGCTCGAGGAGCGAAAAGCAATATACTTCGGCAACTAAGCTAACTGGAAAAGAGGTGTTCCGGCTTGAAAACGAAGCGACTTCAACTTATCTGTGACCTGATAAAAAAATATTCTATCACCACGCAGGAAGAGCTGCTCGACTACTTGAAAAAAAGCGGTTTTGAAGTTACTCAAGCAACCGTTTCGCGCGATATTCGCGAGCTGCGGCTGATAAAGACCCTGGACAAGCAGGGCTGCTACCGCTACACTCTGTCCGAGGACAACAGCGGCAAGCTGGAGGCAAAATACCGCACAATAGTGCGCGAGTCTGTCGTCTCTGCCGGGCGCGCCAACAATATAGTAATGATTAAATGCTACGTCGGTATGGGCAACGCCGCTTGCGCCGCGCTCGACACCATGACGTTTGAAAACATCGTCGGCACGCTTGCCGGCGACGACACTATTCTCGCTCTGTTCAAAGACGACAGCGGCGCCGAAATGATGATGAACACCCTTCAAAACGATTTCGGCGTCAACGGGTAATAAGATGTTACGACAGCTTAGTATTGAAAATGTAGCGGTTATTGAGAAAGCTGACATCGAATTCGATAACGGCTTTAATGTGCTCACCGGTGAAACCGGCGCCGGCAAGTCTATCCTGATAGACTCCATCAACGCCATTCTCGGCAACCGCACCAGTAAAGAAATAGTCCGTTCCGGCGCGCAAAAGGCGTCTATTTGGGCGCAGTTCGACGACATCCCGGCCCGCACGTCCGCGAGTCTTGCCGAAAACGGCTACGACTGCGACAGCCAGCTGATTGTCTACCGCGAGATTTTTGCCGGCGGCAAAAGCAGCTGTCGCATTAACAACAAGCCCGCGACTGCGGCGCTGGTGCGCGACATTTGCGGCGACCTTGTAAACATTCACGGCCAGCACGACTCACAAGCGCTGCTCAACCCCGAACGCCACATAGACATCATTGACAAATTTGCCGAGCTTGACTCGCCGCTCGCCGACTACCGGGCTGACTTTGCCCGCCTGGGCGCGGTGCGCCGGGAAATTGAGCGCCTGAGCATGGACGACAGCGAAAAGGCGCGCCGGCTGGACCTGCTGCGCTACCAGGCGGACGAAATTGCAAAAGCGAAGTTCGTGCCGGGCGAGGAAGAAGAGCTGTCGGCGCGCCGCTTGGCTGCGGTCAATTCCGAAAAGATTATTGCGGCGCTGCGCACGGCGACACAGTCGCTAAACGGCGACAACGACAGCGGCGGAGCGCTCGCGCTGCTTTGGGGCGCGGTCACCGCGCTGGAAGCCGCCGGAGACTATGCATTGTCCATTAAAACATCCGCCGAGCGTCTGAGCGAGATTTATTACAACCTTGCCGACGCCGCCTCGGAAGTCCAAGCTGGCGCCGAAGACACCGAATTTGACGCCGGCGACGCCGAAAAAGTCGAGGAGCGGCTGGACGTAATTTACAAGCTCAAAAACAAGTACGGCGACAGCATCCAAGCGGTGCTCGACTACGGCGCCGACGCCGAAAGACAAATAGACAGCATTGAAATGTCAGACGAGACTCTTGAAAAACTGCGCGGAGAATACGACGCAATGTTGGCGCTTTGCCGGAAAAAAGCGGCGGAAATCAGTGAAAAAAGAGCTGCTGCCTTCGTGGTTTTTGAAAAGCGAATTAAGGACGAGGTCGCCTATTTGAATATGCCGGGCGTGGTCTTTACCGTAAACCGCAGCGAATGCGAGCTGAACCGCCACGGCTGCGACAGTGTCGAATTCTTTATTTCCACCAACCCCGGCGAGCTGCCGAAACCGCTGGCAAAAATAGCCTCAGGCGGCGAGCTTTCGCGAATAATGCTGGCGATAAAAAACGCGCTCGCCGACAAGGACGACATCCCCACGCTGATATTCGACGAAATAGACACCGGAATCAGCGGCACAAGCTCGCAGCGCATCGGCCGCAAGCTGCGCCAGGCGTCACAGACACGGCAGATAATTTGCGTCACCCACTCTGCGCCCATCGCCGCATACAGCAACGCCCATCTGCTTATTGAAAAGAGCGTCAGCGACGGGCGCACCTACACAACCGTGCACCGGCTTGAGGGCAACGAGAAGACCCGCGAACTGGCGCGGATAATTTCCGGGGACAACATAACCGAAATATCACTGCGCAACGCCGCCGAAATGCTGGCGCTCGCGCAGATAAATAAGGAGTAACAATGGAACTTTACGAACAGCTCAAACGGCGCGGTCTCATCTACCAGACAACTAACGACGAGGCGATACGCGACCTGCTCGACAACCACCAAACGACGTTTTACATCGGCTTTGACGCCACTGCCGACAGCCTGCACGTCGGTCATTTTTTGCAGCTTATGGTCATGCGCCGGCTGCAAAAAGCCGGACACCGGCCCATAGCTTTGCTCGGCGGCGGCACGACGCTCGTCGGCGATCCCAGTGGCCGCACCGATATGCGCAAGATGCTTACCAAAGAAGACATTGACCACAATGCCGAATGCTTTAAGACGCAAATGCGCAAATTCGTCGATTTCAGCGACGGTAAAGCGCTGATGATAAACAACGCCGACTGGCTGTGCAAATTCAATTACATTGACTTTTTGCGCGAAATAGGCGTCTATTTTTCCGTAAACAAAATGCTGGCGGCCGACTGCTTCAAATCCCGGCTGGAAAAGGGACTTTCGTTTATCGAGTTCAACTACATGCTTATGCAGAGCTACGACTTTTTGCATCTTTATGATAACTACGACTGCCGCATGGAGCTGGGCGGCTCGGACCAGTGGGGCAACATTACCGGCGGCGTCGACCTTATTCGCCGCGTAAAGAGCGAGGAGGCCTACGGCATGACCTTCACGCTGCTGACCACTAAAGAGGGCAAGAAAATGGGCAAGACCGCGTCCGGCGCCGTCTGGCTCGACCCGGAAAAGACCTCGCCCTATGATTTCTTCCAGTATTGGCGCAATGTCGACGACGACAACGTCGTCAACTGTCTGAAACTGCTCACCGAGCTGCCTATTGAGGAGATTGAGTCCTACGAAAACAAGAGCGGCAGCGAACTGAACGAGGCAAAAGAAAAACTCGCCTTTGAGCTGACGCGGCTCGTCCACAGCGAACAGGACGCGAACACCGCACTGTCGGCCTCGCGCGCGCTGTTCGGCGGCGGCGGTGACAGCGAAAATATGCCGGCGACGGAAATTGACGCGGGCGAGCTGGAGCAGGGCAGTATTGACATTCTTTCGCTGCTCGTTCGCTGCGCGCTTGCCCCCTCAAAAAGCGAGGCGCGCCGGCTGGTGCAGCAGGGCGGAGTTTGTGTTAACGACGAAAAGATTGAAGACATTAAGGCTGCTTTTAACGCGCAGACGCTTGACGGCGCGGTTATCAAAAAAGGCAAAAAGGTGTTTCACAAAGTAAAAATCAAGTAAGCAGCGCCAAATAGATTAACGGCGGCCGGGTCTCAGTGACCGGCCGCCGCCTTTGTATATATTCGCTTATTTGTAGGAAATACTGTCCTTTAGCATTTTGGTCACGAGTATCTCGGTCAAAAACCGCCTGTCGTAGGACAGTTCCACCAGCGGCAGCCGGCACTTGCCGACATTGAAACCGACATGGCGCATGGCGTACTTAATGGGGATAGGATTGCTTTCGGCAAACAGCGCGCTTATTAGCGGCAACAGCCGCCGCATCTCATTAAGAGCAATATTTTGCGCGCCGCTCAGCCAGTTTTTTGTAAGGCCGCTGACTTCCGCCGGCAGCAGATTTGACAGAACCGAGATGACGCCGCGGCCGCCCAGCGAGAGTACCGGCAAAATCAGCTCGTCGCTGCCGCTGTAATAATCAAGCCTGTCACCGCACTGTGCGCCGGTGCGCGCCAGCGCCGCCATATCGCCGCTGGCGTCCTTTACGGCACAGATATTCGAAATGCGGCTGAGTTTTAAGTACGTCTCGCTGTCAATGCGCACGCCGGTGCGAGAGGGCACGTCGTAGAGAATTATCGGCACGTTCACCGCGTCCGCAATGCAGACAAAATGCCGCACCAGCCCCTGCTGCGGGGGGCGGTTATAATAGGGCGTTGTCACAAGCAGCGCGTCGGCGCCGCGCTCGACGGCGGCTTTGGCGATTTTTACGGCGTGTTCGGTACTGCTGCCGCACACCCCGGCTATTACCGGCACACGGCCGGCAACGCGCTCGCACGCCGCGGCGACAATGTCCTCTCGCTCGCTGTCGCTGAGCGTTGCCGACTCTCCGGTTGTGCCGCAGACGACAAGCGCGTCAATCCCGCCATGAATTTGAAATTCCAATAGGCGCTCAAGTTCCTCAAAATCAACTTCCATGGCGCTGTTGAACGGTGTAACCAAAGCCGTTGCTGCGCCGGTGAAGATATGTGCGCCGATGGCGATTACCTCCCGATGGTCATTTATTTATCAGCAAAGACGCAATTTGCACCGCGTTGGCGGCGGCGCCCTTTCTGACGTTGTCGGCGACGACCCAGAGATTCAGGCCGTTTTCAACGGAATCGTCGCGGCGAATGCGGCCGACCCAGACGCTGTCGTTGCCGGTGGCATCCTCACAAACCGGAAAGACGTCGTTGGCCGGGTCGTCCATAATCTTTATGCCGGGCGAGCCGGCAAGCAGCCGGCGCAGTTCATCCACGTCGTAGGCCGATTTTAGCTGAACGTTTATTGTTTCGCTGTGGCTGTAAAAGACCGGCACGCGCACGCAGGTGGCCGTTATGGCAATACTGTCGTCGTGCAGTATCTTGCGCGTCTCATCTATCATCTTTTGCTCTTCTTTGTAGTAGCCGTTGTCAACGAGGACGTCGATTTGCGGAATACAGTTGTTGAAGATTTTGCGGGAAAACTTTTCCGGCTCGTAATCTTTGCCGTCCATGTGGCTTTTCACACCCTTTTGCAGGTCAATGCACCCGCGCATGCCGCCGCCGGAAACCGCCTGGTATGTAGAATATACTATTCTTTTTATGCCGTATTTTTTGTGGATTGGCGCGAGTGCCACGACCGCTTGTATTGTAGAGCAGTTGGGGTTGGCTATTATGCCGCTGTTTTCAAAAGCGTCTTGCGGATTAACCTCGGGAACCACCAGCGGCACATTTTTGTCCATTCTCCAGCGGGCGCTGTTGTCTATAACCGTACAGCCTTTGGCGGCAGCTATAGGCGCAAATTCGCCGCTGACAGCGCCGCCGGCTGAAAACAGCGCAATGTCGTAACCGCTGTCAAAACTCGCAGCGGTCAATTCCTCGACCGTATGAGTTTTGCCCATAAACATAACTTCTTTGCCGGCACTGCGAGCAGACGCCATTAAAGTGTATTCACAGTCGGTAAAGCCGTATTCCTCAAGCACCTTTAAAAAAGTCGTGCCCACAAGGCCGGTGGCGCCGACAACCGCAATTCGTTTTTTACCCATTACTTTTACCTCACTTTGCTCAAGCGCGTGTAAACAGCGCCTTTTTATGATATACTGAATAAGTTATCACTTAGCGGCTTTCAAGTCAATAAAGGACAAAGATGAATAAAAGCGATTTTTTCTACGAACTGCCCAAAGAACTTATTGCCCAACACCCAACCGACCGGCGCGACGACAGCCGTTTGATGTGCCTTGAGCGCCGCAGCGGCGCCGTCAGCGCGCACCTGTTCCACGACCTGCCGCAGCTGCTTAAGACCGGCGACGTGCTTGTCGTCAACGACAGCCGGGTAATTCCGGCGAGGCTTGTCGGCCACAAGAGCACCGGCGCCGAGTGTGAAATATTGCTGCTGCGCGACATGGGCAACGACTGCTGGCAGGCGCTCGTGCGTCCGGGAAAAAGACTGCACAGCGGCGCAAAAGTCAATTTTGGAATAATGACCGCCACCGTCGCAGACGAGCTTGAGGACGGCAAGAGGCTCGTCAGTTTCGATTACGACCACAAACGCGACTTCTACTCGCTGCTCGACGAATTAGGCACTATGCCGCTGCCGCCGTACATTACCGAACGGCTGGACAACGGCGAGCGCTACCAGACCGTGTACGCCGAGCATCTCGGTTCGGCGGCGGCGCCGACCGCCGGGCTGCATTTCACCAAAGAGCTGCTGAGTGTGTTGGAGAATATGGGCGTGGAGATAGTCCATATTACTCTTCACGTCGGCCTCGGCACCTTTCGGCCGGTCAAAGAGGACGACATCACAAAACATATTATGCACGACGAGCGCTATTGGGTCAGCGAAGACGCCGCAAAAAAAATATCGCTCGCTAAGCAGCAGGGTAGGCGAATAATTGCCGTCGGCACTACCAGCTGCCGCACACTTGAGTCTGTAATGCAGCGGCACGGCGCAATTGTACCGTGCAGCGAAAGCACCGATATTTTTATTTACCCCGGCTACGAATTTCGCGCCATCGACGGTCTGATTACCAACTTCCATTTGCCGGAAAGCACGCTGATTATGCTGGTTAGCGCGTTTGCCGGTTACGACCACGTTATGGCGGCCTACCGCGAGGCCGTGGAGCAAAAATACCGCTTTTTCAGTTTTGGCGACGCCATGCTGATACTGTGAGGAAAAATGTTTGAACTGCTGAAGACGAGCGGCAATGCCCGCCGCGGCGTGCTGCACACCTGTCGCGGCGACGTGCAAACGCCGGCTTTTATGAATGTAGCCACCGCCGCTGCCATCAAGGGCGGCCTTTCGGCAGCCGACTTGCATACGGTCGGCTGCCAGATTATGCTCTCCAACACCTACCACTTGCACCTGCGTCCGGGCGACGAACTTGTGCGCGAACTTGGGGGCTTGGGCGCTTTTTGCGGTTGGGACGGCCCCATTCTTACCGACAGCGGCGGATTTCAGGTCTTTTCTCTGGCTAAGCTGCGCAATATAAAAGAAGAGGGCGTCTACTTTAATTCCCATATTGACGGCGCAAAACTCTTTATGGGCCCGGAACAGAGCATGAAGATACAGTCCAATCTTGGCAGTACCGTGGCCATGGCCTTTGACGAGTGCATGAAAAACCCCTCGCCCTACGAATACGCCCGCGCCTCGTGCGAGCGCACCTACCGCTGGCTGGAGCGCTGCCGCCGCGAGTTGGAGCTGTTAAAAAACGAACCAGGCGCGATTAATGCTCAGCAGATGTTGTTCGGCATAAACCAGGGCTGCTGCTACGAGGACCTGCGCGTTGCACATATGAAACAGATTGCCTCGCTCGACCTCGACGGTTACGCGCTGGGTGGGCTTGCCGTCGGCGAGACGGCGGCCGAAATGTACCGCACCATAGAGGCTGTCGAGCCGCATATGCCCGCCGGCAAAATCCGCTATTTAATGGGCGTCGGCACACCGGAAAATATTATTGAGGCCGTGACGCGCGGCGTCGACCTTTTTGACTGCGTTATGCCCAGCCGCAACGGCAGACATGGGCATCTGTTCACTTCGGCGGGAATAATGAACATAAAAAACGCCAAGTACCGCACCGACGACGCACCTATTGACCCCAAGTGCGGCTGTCCGGTCTGCCGCAGCTATTCGCGCGCCTATCTCAACCACCTTTTCCGCGCCGAGGAAATGCTCGGCATGCGCTTTGCGGTTATGCATAACCTTTATTTTTACAACCACCTGCTTGCAGATATTCGCCGCGCGTTGGACAACGGCGGTTTTGCCGATTTCCGCGCCAAAAACATCGGTGTGCTCGACAACCGCATATAACTCGCAGCCTGTCGAACAAATATATATCTTGCACATTTATTTTATATTGTGTATAATAACTTTTAGTTGTTTAAGGAGGTCAAATAATGTTTTTTTCACTGCTAGAAACCAGTTCGACCAGTAGCGGCAGCCTGCTTTCTTCTGTCCTGTTTATGGTAGTCCTTCTTGTCGCTTTTTATTTTCTGCTTATCCGTCCGCAGAAAAAGAAAGACAAGCAGGCGCAGGAAATGCGCAACAGTTTGGAAGTCGGTGACGGCGTAACTTCAATCGGCGGCATTATGGGTCGTGTTATCAGCATAAAAGACGACACTATCCTTGTTGAGACCGGTTCCGACCGCACTAAGCTGCGCTTGAAAAAGTGGGCCGTTCAGGATGTTGAAAAACTAAAACTGGACGAGTAATCAGTCGCTGACAACAGCATAAACAACCCTCTGTGCGAATACTCTTTACCAAAGGAGTCCACATGGGAGGGTTTTTATTTTGTCCGAAAATATAATTGTCAAAAAGTCCGACAGGAACGCAGCACTGAAAAAAACTGCCGGCCAGATGGGACTGTGCGCTACGCTGTGCCTGGTGCTGATAACGGCGTTTTTTGCCGCCTTTGCCGCCGTAATGATAAAAGTTGACTTGCCGCGCGACGCGTTGGCGCCGATAACAACTGTTTTAACGTCGCTGGCCACGGCGCTGTCAGGCTTCATGGCGGCAAAAATTCGAAAGCGCAACGGCATGACCGGCGGACTGATAATTGGTCTTTTGGTGTTTTTTTTCGTTCTGGTGGCCTATCTTATTACCGGCAACGACGCGTTGACATTGCAGACAATATATAAACTTATAGCCTTTGTGGCCTCCGGCGGTATTGGCGGCTATGCCGGCGTCAGCAGCAACGAGGCCGCCAAAAGAAGAAAAATGGCTGTAAAGCGGTGATGCTTTACAGCGCAAGAAAGGAAATACCATGTCTGAAACGCAAACTATGCGCCGGCCGAAATTGAATATTGTTCGGCACAAACTGCCGCGCTTACAGCGACTGCACTGGTTTATGCTGCTTCTTTTTGCGCTGGGAGTGCTTGGCGGCGCCGTGCTTATTAGCAACTGCGGCGGTACGTTGACGAGTTATGTGCAGTACATTACCCGGTATGATGTACAGCACCGCGCGGAATTGCCGGTTTGGGCCGGCTTTGCGCTGGGCATTCTGCCGCTGCTGATGCAGGAATGTCTGTGCTTGCTGCTAAGCTACAGCGCGTTCGGCACACCTTTACTGTTGTTCGGCATTGCCGCGCGCGGTCTGGCACTGGGTTGCTGTGCAGGTTACCTTTACGGCTATTGCGCGGGCAAGGGAATACTTTACAATGTGCTACTTATAGCGCCGGTGGGCCTGGCCGGCACGCTGTTCCTCGTTGATCTTTGCGCGGCAGGGCTCTACGTCTCCTCGGCAATATACATGAATGTTTTTCGCGGCGCTCAGCGGGAAATGACTAAGCTGAAAAGCGGCGTTTCGGCCGCGGCGCTGCGAATGCTGGTGTGCGCTTTCCTGTGTGCCGCGTACGAAACACTGATAATAAAGCTCGCCGCAGACTTAATCGTCTGACACTTTCTTTTTGCGCTGTGGTTTGACGTCGGCCAGTGGCGAGGAGGTGGCGGCTTTTTTCAGCTGCTCGTCACTGATGTGCGTATATATCTCTGTCGTGGACACATGCTCGTGGCCGAGTATTTCTTTTAGCGCCAGCATGTCGGCACTGCCGTAGCGGTACATCAGCGTCGCCGCCGTGTGGCGCAGCTTGTGCGCCGAATAACCCTGGTCGGCAAGCCCTGCGCGCGCCAGGCACTCGTCCACAATCTGTTCCACCCGCCGCGGACTTATTCGGGTACACAAGCGCGAAATAAAGAGCGCTTTTTCTATGCTCTGCGCTGTTTTTTGAGCGCGCCAGGGCAGGTACGCCCGCAGCGCCGCAACGCAAGCAGTGTTGAGAAAGACGATGCGCTCTTTGTTGCCCTTACCGACAATGCGCACGGTCTGGTCGTCTCGCAGGTCGCCGACGTCCATGGAGCACAGCTCCGCCAGCCGCATACCACAGTTTAAAAACAGCGTGACAATACAAAAGTCGCGCTCGTAATACTCGCCGGCGGGGACGTTCGCCAATAATTTGCGACTGTCCTCAAGTGTAAGAAAGCGGGGCAGGGACTTTTTCAGCGCCGGCACGTCAATATCTTTTACCGGGTCGTTATCCAACAAATTAACTTTCAGCGTCAGATATTTGAAATAGGTGCGCAGACAGGCAACTTTTCGCGCGCGGGAGCTGGCGTTGTTTTCGCGGTCGCTCTTGACAAAGTTCAAATATTCATAGACGTCTCCAGTCGTTATTTTTTTCACAAATTCAATGCCTACATCTTTTATTTTTATCTCATCAAATTCAACGTTGTCTGCACACCCTTTTTTTTGCTTGAGAAAGCGAAAAAAGGTGCGCAGGTCTATATAGTAACCGTTGACGGTATTCTGGGACAGATTGCGGATTGTTGATATGTAAAACAGAAACTGCGAAAGAATTTCCGGACAGTCGTCATAGTCGACCGTAGACTTTATATTCATTAGTAAAAGCGCTCCTTTGGTATTGCCATGTGTCGGTGGATAATTAAGCGGATAATATTGTGACAAAATGAAATGAACGGAAGCCGAGGGTAGTATACTCTAAAGCAAACAGAAAAACAGATTATAAAAATACATATAAAGAATCTCAGCACGGGGGCGCAACAATGAAACGTACTCCGGCAAAGCCGAGTGAAAGTTCAGGCGGTTCGAACGAACCCGTTAGCTGAACTTTCGCTTCGATGCTTCCCTCAATTTCGCTAAATTTTTATTTAGCGAAATTGACTGTTTTTATTTTATCGCTTCTCCGCCATGCCGTCAAGAAGAATTTTACAAAAACAGTCGCGCCAAACATTTTTCTTTTATTGTTTATTTTAGCAATAACTGTTTTTAATCAGTCGCTGCGCAATGCCTGGGCGGGATCGAGCTGCGCCGCATGGACAGCCGGGTAAAGTCCGCACACTGCCCCGAAAAGCGCGGCGCCGCAAATAAGCAGTATAGCGCTTCCGAAACCGGGAGCGGCAATATTCAGTCGTTTACATACCGCGCCGCTGAGCAGCATTCCCAAAATAGTTCCCGGCAGCGCGCAAACTCCGCTGAGCCCCGCAGCGAGCGCAATGTATTCAGACGCAATGTCAAAACGCCTGCCGCCCAACGCGCGTTTAATGCCGATTATTCGGGTGTTCTCGGCGACATATGAGCACAGCGCAGTCATTACTGCGCCGGCGCAAACTATAACCGTTATTGCCGCCACCGCGCTCAGTGCCAGCTCCACGGCGCCCAGTACGCGTTCGAGCGAATCTCGCTGAGTGCTCAGGTCTGTAATGCGGAATCCGTCGCCCAACAGGACATTCAACTGTTGTTTTATCGTCTCATAATCTGCGTTTGGGACGACTTTTACCGACATGAGCTTATACCCCGCTTGCGGCTCCAGCGCCGCCAGGAAAGTTGCCGGCACGCAAATTATCTGTTCGCAGTCTGAACCGGCCAAGGTGCGCACCAGCCCTGCGCCGAGGTCTGCTTGACCGATGCATTCAAATTCCATAAGCATGTCGTTAATTTCTACGCGCAGCAGCTGTTGCGCGGCCGTGCCGGAGTCTGTTAGACATACCCGCGCGGCACCGGCAACGTCGTCAGCGTCTATTGCCCTGCCAGAGCGCATATCTACGCTCAAAAGCGAGCTGTTGTCCTCCCAAACGCCCCAAAGAAGAAGACTGTTTCCCCGCTCATCGGTCGCTTTTACGTATATTATCGGCAGTGCTTGAAGCACGCTGTCAAGCTGCGAAATATCCTGGGCGAGCGCCGCACTCACAGCGCTGCCGCTTTTGCCGCTGATTATCACCCCGCCGAAGCCCATTTGCTCGAGTTCCCTGTCAAGCACTGTGTCCGCCGCGGTGAGTGCCGCGCTCAAGCACCAAATACCAAACGCGCAAACAGAAATACAAATTAGGGTTACCAGCGCGCGGATTTTATTGCGGCGGGCGAAGGCGATATATTCCTCAAACATAATAAAGCGCGCCGGTCTGCTTGGCGTCTGCGGCGTTTTGCGCAACGCACTCGCCCTCGCTCAGGCCGTATATAACGGCGACCATGCTGCCGTTGTAATCGTCGTCCACCAGCACAAAGCGGCGCGTCAGGGTGCCGTTTGCGTACACATATACGTAATTTGCCGTGCCGCGCATCAACAAAGCCGTACGCGGGACCGCAAATGCATTCAGCGTTACAGTCTCTACGCTCATTTCCAGCGCCTGGCCGCTTTCAAGATTGTCTGACGCGCGCACGGTTATAATGACCTGATTTTGACTCTCGTATATTATTGCCGATGTGACCGTGCCGACGTGGCTGCCGCTGCCGACACAGTCTTTCAGCAGTACAGTACTTCCCTGCAGCAGCCGCGGCACGTCTGCGGCGTCCAGACAAAACACAGCGGTGCGCCCGTCGTCACTGACAACCGAATAGGCGCTCAGCCTGCTGACAAAAAGGCGCTGACGCGTTTGATACAGCTCGACTCTTTGCATATTCAACAAGTAGGCGACTGCGCTCATCAGCGACAAACATCAGCAGACGCCGGCCCAGATAACAGCATTTTTGATGTGCATAATATATTCCCCCGGGTGTATTCTGCCCGAGGGAATTTGCATTATTACAGCAATTTCGCCAGCTGCGAAATATTATCTATGCCGGTAAGTTTTATGCCGCGGGGCGCGTCACCGAGTTTTGCAAGATTTCTGTTAGGTATTATGCAGCGCGAAAACCCCAGACGACCGGCTTCGGCCACGCGCGTGTCTGCAGACTGAACCGCGCGCACCTCGCCGCCGAGCCCTATCTCGCCGAAGATGAGACACCCGGAGTCAATGGGCTTGTCCAGCAGCGACGAGACAAGTCCGGCCACCAGTGCAAGGTCTACTGCCGGCTCTTGCAAGCTCATACCGCCGACAATATTTATGTAGACGTCCAGCGCGCCGAACGCGAAGCCGGCTCGCTTTTCCAGCACCGCCAACAACAGGTTTAGCCGGTTGTAATCGAAACCTGAGGATGTGCGCCGCGCTGTACCGAAGCTCGTTTTTGCAATAAGCGTTTGCACCTCGGCAAGTATCGGCCGCGTCCCCTCCATTACGCAGCACACACTGCTGCCGGAAATGTCGGCGCTGCGCCCTTCCAGCAGTGCCGCGCTGGGGTTAAGCACGCTGACAAGGCCGTGGTCGGTCATATCGAAAATGCCCAGCTCATTTGTTGAGCCAAAACGGTTTTTTGCGCTGCGCAGCACCCGGCTTGACAAATACCGGTCGCCCTCGAAATACAGCACCGTGTCGACTATATGCTCCATAACTTTCGGACCGGCTATGGCACCGTCTTTGTTGACGTGACCGACAATAAATATCGGAATTTCGTTCTCTTTTGCACACTCCAGCAGCTGCATGGTACATTCGCGCACCTGCGTTATGCTGCCGGGTGAGCTGCCGACGTCGGGGTGCGACATTGTCTGGATTGAGTCGATAACGGCAATATCCGGCCTCTCGTCAACTATTTGCCGCACGACAGAGGTTATGTCCGTCTCGTTGGAAATTGCAATGTTGGCCGAATTTACGCCCAGTCTGTTGGCTCGCAGTTTTATCTGCCGCGCGGATTCCTCGCCGCTGACATACATCACCCGCGCGGTTTGCGCCAACGAGCCGCTTAGCTGCAGCAGCAGCGTTGACTTTCCGGCGCCGGGCTCGCCGCCTATAAGGACGACAGAGCCGCGCACTATGCCGCCGCCGAGCACGCGGTCAAGCTCCTCAATACCGGTCGTGTAGCGCAGCTCGTCGTTAATGTCGACTTTATCCAGCGCTGTCAGCGGCGCAGCCGCGCGGCGGTGAGACGTGCTTTTGCCGCTGCTGACGACCTCTTCCACAAGAGTGTTCCACTGCGAACAACTGGGGCACTTGCCGTACCATTTTGTCGTGACAGCACCGCAATTGCTGCACACGTAGGCTGTCTTATCTGAGGCCATATTTACTCCCTTTGTATTTCATAGTCGCAATACCCAAGCGCAGTACACAGCGCAAAATTGCTGCGGTATTCCTCACTGCAAAGGCGCGCGAGTTCAGTTTCGTTTGTCATAAAACCGCACTCAAGCAGCACCGTGGGACAACTTGCCGTGCGCGTAATGTATATTCGCTGCTCTGCCGGCTTGCACAGCCGGCGATTGTCAGGCTGAAGCGACGAAATAACACTCGAGAGGATGCACTCCGCCAAAAGCTGGCTCGTGGGCTCCTGCAAGCCGTAAAACGTCTGTGCGCCCCATTGTGACGTATCTGAGTAGGCATTCTGGTGCACACATATCAGCACACTGTCGGCAAAACTTTCAGCCAGAGCGACGCGGTTGCGAATGTCCGAACTTTTGCGCTCGGAAACGCTGTTAAGGCCCTCGTCTTCGGTGGAAGCATCGGCCGAGCGCGTCATTACAACACAATAGCCGCACACGGTAAAATAATCGCGCATGGCCAGCGCCATCTCGAGGTTGATGTCTTTTTCGTTAATACCGTTGCTGAGCGCGCCAGGGTCAAACCCGCCGTGTCCCGCGTCAATTACAATAACCCGACGGGCATACTGTGTGCTGCCGTTGAATACGCCGCTGGCAAAGCGCACCGATAATTCTGCAAATGCTACTGCCGTAACTATTGCCAGCGACGCTATTGCCAAACCGAATCTTTTTGCTTTCATAATTATCACCCGTAAAACGATATGTCGCAGCGCAGGTAATAATTCTTTATATAACGGCGTCGTTTCTCTTTAATTATTTAAATGCGAAACACGACCTGAAAATCCTCAAAAACAACCGGCATATCTTCGTCAAAAACATACCCGCACTCGCGGGCGTCTGCACTGAAAAAGCGAATATGGCTCTTTCGCCAACTGTCAAGATCATCATCCTCGCCTTCCCTTTTACAGACGTCGAAACTTACGTCTTTGAACTTGAGAATAGTTACTGCCGTGGTTTGAATAACACATTGCGGCGCGCCGCCCCAGTCTGTCACAATGCTGTAATCACCGACTTTGGGCAAAGGCAGCGCGCATTGTCGGTAATAAAAAAGGCTGCTGGCTGTCGCGCGTTTCTTACCGGACAAAACGAGCGTCAAAAGCTCGTTTGCCGCTTTTTCATTCGTCTCAAAATGAAAGCTTTCCACATACCGTGTCTGCTGCGGTATGTTGCACTTTTGTTTGCAATCCTGCCAGAATTCTTCTATAGTCTTCATATTTATTATTATATTGTTTATTGCAGCGCAGCGCAATGCCATTTTTGCGTATATGAAAACGGTCGGCAATTCCTAATTGTGAGCGGCCGCTTGTTTTTGCCGTGGCCGGTCCCCAGCTCAACATAGGCGGCATACTCAACATTAGTGCCGATATAGACGTCGTTGCCGTCGACTGAATACTGTATGCTGTTGCGCAGTCGCCCGGTGTCCACCGGCGCGGCCTTTGACGCGTACTCAGTCGCCTTTACACCAATTGCCGTCAAGCCCGCCTCGGTGGCCTCGCGCAGCTTTTGCAGCACCTCGTTTGAGTTGTCCTTAATGTCTATGCTCATGTAAAGTCTCCTGACAGGCAAAATAAAAGCACCGCTGTTGCGGCGCCAACTGACCGTGCTATTCTCGTTCTGCTATGGTATAGTTAATACCAAGGGGGGGAATATCATCGTGGATTTCTATGAAATACGCTTAAACCGCAAGGAATTTGACGCGCTTTGCGCCCTAAATAACGCCAACGACGAACACTGCGCCATTGCTGTCGACGAAAAGAATCGGACTGCATTTTACCATTTGCAAGAACTCGGCCTCGCCAACATTTCTTTTAGCGGTGGCGAAATTTCCAACAAGACAGCGACTCTGACTTTTACCGGCAAGAATTACTTGCGCTACGCCAAAGAACGCCGCCACGACAAACGTTTTGAAAACACCCGGTATTGGATTACCACCTCTATTGCATTGGCTGCCCTGGTCGTTTCCGTTGTCGCGCTGCTATACCCGTAATATCGCCATTACCAGCGCGGCAATGCTGGTAACGAACGCGAGCGCAATAATTATGTCGTGTATCAGCCAGGCTATTTCCGGTATTCCGTACTCCTGCCACTCTCTAATCCATTTCACTGTTGTTTCCTCCTTTTGGGCATAAGAAAAGCACCGTATTGCTACGATGCTTTTCAATAAAGCGCGTCTTTTTCGTATTTAACTTCTATCGGCTTTCCGCTGTCGAGAGCGTTCTGAATCGTTTGTTCGATGTTTGTTTGCTGAACAACAGTGAGACCATACCACGGTACGGCTTCATTGAACTTATCTTCATACATCCTCATGAGCCTATCAATTTCATCAGGCACGCTCATTACCTCCTTATATCATCGTTTTTAGCATATCGCAGAACACGCCATAAGACTTTGGCAAATACTGCTTTATAACGGCTATGCTATCGGCGTTCGCCATCTCCCCTGAATACATCTCTGCAAATGCCTCAGTTGCAAGGCCACAATCATTTCCAAATGACCTATCTTTCCAGTACTTTGCGCCGTGGCCCGAAACAACATGAATTTTGGCGCCGGTAGCGCCCTCTGCCATATCGCACAAATCCGATACCGACCGTTTTGGCAATGTCCCAAGCTCTCTTTCAAAGGCTTTATACGCAAACGTTTTTGCGTACCTTGGTGTTGCTAACATTGTACCATTCTTTTTCCAAAACGTATAGTCCCAATCAGAAATAAATTTATTATCGTGCAGCCAATCATAGTCTGTCGCATGCAACGCGAAGTCAGCTTTCAGCTTATTATCATAATCATCAACGATCGATTTGACTTCGGCCTTTATGGTTTTCTGCAACTCGCCGCCGTTATACGAAGAAGAAAAAGTATACCCGGAAGTCCCCAACGCCTTTTTCGTCGCGTAATCAAGTGCGTGACCCGATTCGTGGAAGGTTACTTGGTATGGCGTATTAATTGTGTCACCAGTGGCGTTCTTAGCCTCGTTAATGTGTATTCTGCTGCTATTGGCTTCGCAGTGTTGTATTCCCGCCGTATTTTTATCAACAACCTCAATTTCATCGGCATGCTTATTCAAAAGTGCTTGAGCGTCAGCATTTGTGCAATTATCAACAGCGTCCATCATAGCGTCATAATTTGCCCTATCAAGTTTCTGCGCAAGATCGTTTGTATAAGCGCGCAGCTGCCCTTGTTGGGAAGGTGCTGACGCGCCGGTGGTATTCATTCGTGCCTGCTCCCATTCTTTATAGCTCATATCTTTTATGAGTTGCCCGTTGAGTTGGTCTCTCCTGTATGCCGGCTCTACCTCGTCAAAGCCACCGACAATATCCTGCCGCCGGCAGCGGCAGTTGTATATCTCCCGCGCCGGCCCCGAAGGATCGCCTGGATACATCAGCTTGACGCCGCCGACGTCAAAGGGTTCGTCTATACCAACCTGCTGTGCGTCTGCCGCAGCATGGCTGTCTCGGGTGCGGGCGTCCAGTGTTGCCAACCACTCCTTTTTGAGCGTAAAACCGTATTTCGACAGTTTGTCCCTGACTGAATACGCCGTCTGCTCTCTTGCCCCGTTCTCGGCGCCGGTGATGGCCGTACGGGCGCATTTATCCAAAAATAAAAAAAGCCGTCGCGAACGATACGCAGTCCGCGACGTGCTCTTGAATAATGCTGTGGGAGTGACAACGTCAAGCGCTCCGCAAAATGCCGCCCTGTGGCGTTTTGCGGTAAGGAGGAGCGACGCAGTGAGCAAGAGACGGATTTGTCAGAAAATAAAAAAAGCCGGCGCGAACGATACGCAGTCCGCGACGTACTCTTGAATAATGCTGTGGGAGTGACAACGTCAAGCGCTCCGCAAAATGCCGCCCTGTGGCGTTTTGCGGTAAGGAGGAGCGACGCAGTGAGCGAGAGACGGCTGAAATCTAATAATAAAAAAAGCCGTCGCGAACGATACGCAGTCCGCGACGACGTGGAGGCGCCATCCAGATTTGAACTGGAGCATAGAGATTTTGCAGACCTCTGCCTTACCACTTGGCTATGGCGCCGGAAAAAATCAGCCGCCCGATTGCTCATTCGCGTATGTTCGCGAGTTCAACTACCGGAACGGCTATGGAGCGGATTACGAGATTCGAACTCGCTACCTCCACCTTGGCAAGGTGGCGCTCTGCCAAATGAG
>CAYZIL010000015.1:0-693 GCA_964478515.1 uncultured Faecalibacterium sp.
CAGTATGCTCCAGACGTCCTCGTGCGCCTTTTCGATCTCGTCAAACAGCACCACGCTGTACGGGCGGCGGCGCACCTTTTCGGTCAACTGTCCGGCCTCGTCGTAACCGACGTAGCCCGGCGGCGAGCCGATAAGGCGCGAGACGGCATACTTTTCCATGTATTCCGACATGTCAATTCTAATCAGTGGGTCGACTGAGTCAAACAGCTCCGCCGCAAGCACCTTGGCAAGCTCGGTCTTGCCGACGCCCGTCGGTCCGACAAAGATGAACGACGCCGGCCGGCGGCGGTCGCTGAGCCCGACGCGCGAGCGCTTGATGGCGTCGGCCACGGCCTTTACGGCCTCGTCCTGACCGATAATCTTTTTCTTCAGCGCCGCCTCAAGCCCGGCGACTTTTTTATATTCGCTCTCTTTTATTTTGTTGGCGGGAATGCCCGTCCACAGCTCTATTACTTTTGAGATGTCGTCGGCGGTGACGTCAAGGTGCTCCACAGTCTTGTGCAGCTCGTCGGCGCGACTGTTCAGCCGCAGCAGGTCGCTTTTTAGGTCTGCCAGTCGCTCGTAGTCGGCGTCGCTCTTGTCGCTTTTGTCGTTGAGCGCGTTTTGCTCCTGCGTCTGGTCGTTAATTTGCTGCGACAGCTTTTCGTATTCCGTCAGCTCGTCGCTGCGAATGGCGCGGCAAGCCGACGCCTC
>CAYZIL010000015.1:703-36933 GCA_964478515.1 uncultured Faecalibacterium sp.
AGGTCGATGGCCTTGTCGGGCAAAAAGCGGTCGGAAATGTAGCGCTCGGACAGCCGCACGCACAGCTCGACCATGGCGTCGCTTATTTTGACGCGGTGATAGTTTTCGTAATATTCCTTAATGCCCTTGAGCACCGCGACGGTGTCCTCAATTGAGGGTTCCTCTATCTTCACCGGCTGAAAGCGGCGTTCCAGCGCCTGGTCCTTTTCGATGTACTTGCGGTACTCGGCAAAGGTGGTTGCACCTATAACCTGTATTTCGCCGCGCGACAACGCCGGCTTGAGAATGTTGGCGGCGCTCATTGCGCCCTCGGAGTCGCCGGCGCCGGTGATGTTGTGGATTTCGTCAATAAAGAGAATTATATTGCCGGCCGCCTTGACCTCCGAGATAAGCCCCTTGACGCGGCTTTCGAATTGGCCGCGGAACTGCGTGCCCGCTACCAGTGCCGTCAAGTCGAGCAAATACACCTCTTTGTCGGTCATGCGCGCGGGCACCTCGCCTGCGACTATGCGCAGCGCAATACCCTCGGCGATGGCCGTTTTGCCGACGCCCGCCTCGCCTATAAGGCAGGGGTTGTTCTTCTGGCGGCGGGAGAGTATTTGCAGCGTGCGGTAAATCTCCTTGTCGCGGCCGATAATGCGGTCCAGCTTGCCGTCGCGCGCTTTTTGGGTAAGGTTATCGCAGTAATTGTCAAGAAATTTGTGTTTGGGCGGCGCGTCGTCCTTTTTGCCGCGCTGCCGGCGCGGCTTTTCCTCGGTTTCGGAGTCGGACTGCGCGTCGTTTTGCATGCCCATAAACATTGACGGAAAGGCGGGCGAGCCGCCCTGCTCAAAGTCCAGGTCCTCGTCGCTGTCGGGGTTTGGGGAAAAGAGCTGGTTCGACATCATCTCCAGCTCCTCGTCGCCTATATTGAAGCGCTTGAGCAAGTCGTCGACAGGCTTAATGCCGAGTTCCTTCGCGCAAACAAGGCACAGACCTTCGTTGACTGTCTTGCCGTTTTCATTGCGGGTCATAAATACCACTGCAGGTCTTTTTTTGCATCTGGAACAAATCATTTAAAACGCCCCTATTTTCTCAAAGAGTCTCAAGTCGTAGAACCAGTTGAACAGCACGCTGCCGCGCAAAAACTGCATGGCCTCGCCCTCGCTGCCACCGGCGTACTGAAGAATCGCCGTGAACACCGCCACGACCGCGGCGCTTATAAGCATACCGCAGACCAGCCCGAACAGAATGCCCGCCACGCGGTTTAGTGTACCGAGCACCGGCACGTCGTTGACGTGCTTGGCGGCCTTTATTACGATTGCAAAAATTACTGTCACAATTATAAAGATAATTATCAGCAGCACGGCGTGCATAATAGTCTGAACCGCCGGCCCCACAATGGAGTCGACCAGCCCTTCGGCGGCGCTTTGGGCGTCGCTTTGCACGGTTATGTTGGTGACGCTGTCGACGTTAATCCGGTTCTCAAGACCGAAAAGCAGCGTTATCGGTTTGCCGCTCTCGTTATATTCAAGTATCTTGTTGCCGAGCACTGTCACCAGCCGCTCGCGCACAAAGGCGCTGTATATCCACTGCGCCGCGTAGCGTCCGCCGAACCAGCCGGCCAGCGACGCCACCGCGAAAGAGGCGAGCTTGATGAGTGTCTTTACCAGGCCGTTAATGGCGCCGTCGAGTGAAGGCAACAGTATAATTATGGCAAGTGCAATGTCCACTATCCATACCATATTAAAAACCATATCGTCCTCCTATTCTATCTCTACCGCCGTGTCCGGCAGTATTTCTACCATGTGGCTGCCGTGCGCAACTATCGCCACGGCGTTGTAGTCGGCGGCGATTATTTCGCGCTGCTCGCCGTCCAAAGCGTAAATCAGCACCCGCGCGTCACCTAAAATATACACCTTATTGCGGGCGATGCAAATATCGTTTATCTCGCAGCCGGGGCTTATGGTTGTCAGCGACGAGAGATTGCGGTCGGTAATAATTACGCGGTTGATGCCCGGCAGCTGATTGTCGCCGAGCGCGACAGCCACGCGGCCGCCGGACGTAACCTCGACGCCGATAAGTGCGTCGCCGTCGTAATCGAAGCTGGCGACAGTCTCGCCAGCGGAATTTATTGCCAGAGACTCGGTGTCGCCTATGACCAGCATTTTGGTGTTGCTCAAAAGCACTCGTACGGCCACGCATTCCACCGACACTACCTCGGCCTCGTTGCCGGAACTGACGTCCAGCACCGTTATGCAGCTGCTGGCGACGCCGTTCGAAATATACAAAGAACAGACCGCCACGTGACTGGCGTCGGCGTCAAAAAAAGCCGCATAGGGATAGTTGTCGGCGCAATACCAGTGCAGTATCTCTTTTCCCGACGCGGAAAAAACCACCAGTTCTGCCGTGTAGCGCTCGCTTTCGGTTATCAGCGCCGCGCAGCGCGACGCGCCAACCGTGCCGCTGATAATATCGTAATTTGTCGCAATATCGTAAAGCTTGGTCGTGCGGTTGAAAAGCGCCGCCTCCCGCCCGCCGATGCTGTACACCAGTATTTTGTTGCCGTCGGCGGCGCTGCCGAGCTCGGTATAGCCGGGCGCTATCGTCTGCAAGCGGGCGCCGGCATTGTTAAAAACCAGCACTTCGCTCTCGCAGGTAACGGCATAACCTCCGCTGACTTTTTCCACCTGCCGCGGCTGGCTTGAGCTCAGCTCGCTCGGGTAGCTGCCCTTGCTGAACAGCCCGTTGAAAAAGTCACCGATGTCTTTGAATGTCGTCGCGCTCACGACGCTCGCGAGCAGTGCCGCGCACAGCGCTATGGCCGTGACGCGCAGCGCGCTTTTGGTGCGCCGGCGACGGATATTACTCTGTTTTTTGCGCCGCGCTGCGGCTATTTCGTCTTTTCTGCCCACAGCAGTTCGGCCTCCGGTACATCGTAATAGACGCGTTCCAAATAAAGCCCCGCGGCGGGCGCCGTAACGCACACGTCGCTGCGCACTCCGCCGGCAAGCAGCTGCGGTAGCTGCGCCGCCGTCAGTTTGCCGCGGGCGACTGCCAGCAGCGCGCCGGCCATTATGCGCACCATGTTGTATAAAAAGCCGTCGGCGCTGACGCGAAATTCCACTGTCTCGCCGCGGCGCGCGACATTCGCCTGCGTCACTGTGCGAAAATGGTCGCCGGGCTTGACCTTAGCGCCGCTGAACGCGGAAAAGTCGTGCTTGCCGACAAATTTTCCGGCCGCCTCGTCCATCGCTCGCTCGTCGAGCGGCCGCCTTACCCAGCAAGCGCGCCCGCACAAAAACGGGTCGCCGACAGCAGAGTTGTCAAAAACATATAAGTAGCGCTTGCCACGGCAGTCATAGCGGGCGTGAAAACCTTCCGGCACGGCAACGGCGCCGAAAACGCGCACGTCGTTGGGCAAATGGTCGTTGAGCGCCGCCGCCAGCTGTTGCGGCGACAGTGCGCCGTCGGTGTGAAAACTGACGCAAAACTGCAGCGCGTGCACTCCGGCGTCGGTGCGCGAACAGGCCTTAATTTCCGGCGCCGCGCCCAGCACCGCCGCCAGTGCGTTTTGAAAAACGCTCTGCACGCTCAGCGCGTTGCTCTGTATTTGAAAGCCGTGGTAGGCGCTGCCGACAAAGCGCAGCGACACGAGCACATTCATCATATCACCGCCGGCAGCAGCCGGTTGGCGAGTATAACCGCCGCAAAAACCGCCGCAAAGACCAGCAGCGCCGCGGCGTCGCTCCAGCGGTAGACCAGCTGTTTGTAGCGCGTGCGTCCCTCGCCGCCGCGGTAGCAGCGGCATTCCATCGCCAGCGCCAACTCGTCCGCGCGTCTGAACGACGAGACAAACAGCGGCACCAATATCGGCACCATCGCCCTGACTCTCTGCTTGAGCGTGCCGGTGTCAAGACTCGCGCCGCGCGATTTCTGCGCGCTCATAATCCGGTCGGTTTCCTCAATAAGCGTTGGGATAAAGCGCAGCGCTATGGTCATCATCATTGCCAGCTCGTGCGCCGGAAAGCCCAGCTTTGCCAGCGGCGCCATCAGTCTTTCCAGCGCGTCGGTAAGCTGTATGGGCGACGTAGTGTATGTCAGCAGCGTTGTGCCGGCCAGCAAGCAGATTATTCGCGCCGAGAGTATCAGCGCGAACACGACTCCCTCGCGGGTAATCGTGATGAACTTCCACTGCAGCAGCGGTTCGCCGGCGACAAAGAACATGTTAAGTATCGCCGTAAAAAGGACTATTGGCATTATCGGCTTAAGGCTTTTCAGTATCATTCGCAGCGGCACGCCGGAGATTGCGTAAACAATTACCAGAAACACCGCCGCCGCCGCGAGCGCCAGCGCGTTTTTGGCGACGAACAGCAAAACAATAAAGGCCACCGACATCACCAGCTTGACGCGCGGGTCAAGACGGTGAACTATGGAATTGCCCTGCACATACTGGCCGAAAGTAATATCTTTAAGCATCGCCGCCGCCTTTCAGCGCCCGCAGCAGCACCTTTGCCCCGTATTCCGTCGTGTAGACAGATTCCGGCAGCGCAAAGCCGCGCTCGCGCAAGCGCAAAAACACGTCGGTCACCTGCGGCACGGCAAGGCCCATCTTTTCCAACTCGGCGGCTCTGGCAAATACGCCGTTAACCGTGTCCAAACACCAGCGCTCGCCGCCGCTTATTACCAGCACGCGCGCGGCATAGCGCGCTATGTCTTCCATTGAATGCGAAATAAGCAGTACCGTCACCTTGTTTTCGCGGTGGTAGCGGGTGATAAAATCGAATATCTCCCGCCGGCCGGCCGGGTCGAGACCCGAGGCGGGCTCGTCAAGAATAAGCACTTCCGGCTCCATTGCCAGCACGCCGGCAATGGCGGCGCGGCGCTTTTGGCCGCCGGAAAGCTCAAAGGGCGATCTGTCTAACAGTTCCGCCGCCAGTCCCACCGACTGCGCCGAATGCTCGACGCGGCGCTTTATCTCCTGTTCGTCAAGACCCATGTTGTGCGGCCCGAAGGCAATGTCGGCGCGCACGGTCTCCTCAAAAAGCTGGTATTCGGGGTACTGGAATACCAAACCGACCTTGGCGCGCGCCAGTTTCAGACTGCGGCGGTCGGCAAAAATATCCTGGCCGTCAAGCTCGACGCTGCCCTCGTCCGGACGCAGCAGACCGTTAAGCATCTGAATAAAGGTCGACTTGCCCGAGCCGGTGTGGCCGATTATGCCCAAAAATTCCCCGCGCTCAATATCTATTGACAGCCCCTTCACTGCGGTGACCGCGCCCGGCAGCCCGCGGGAATAGGTGTAGCTGACGTTTTTTACTCTGATTACGGTATCGCTCATTTACCTGCCCTTTGCAGCAGCGCCGCCAGCGTTTCGACGCATTCGTCTGTGCCGGTTATGTCCGCCGCTATGTCTATGCCCGCGTCACGCAACCGGCAGCAGAGGTCTGTCACCTGCGGCACGTCGAGCCCGAGTTTCCTGATTTTTTCGGCGTCGCCGAACACCTGTTTTGGGGTGCCGTCCAGCGCCACTTTGCCGGCGTCAAGCACAACAACTCTGTCGGCGGCGGCGGCCTCCTCCATGTAGTGGGTTATCAGCACCACCGTCATGCCCTGGGTGCGGTTTAGCTCGCCCACCGTGCGCAGCACGCGGCGGCGGCCTATCGGGTCGAGCATGGCCGTCGGCTCGTCGAGCACCAGGCATTCCGGACGCATCGCCAGCACGCCGGCAATGGCGACGCGCTGCTTTTGACCGCCGGAAAGCTTGTGCGGCGCGTCGAGCCGGTGTTTTGTCATGTCGACGGCCGCAAGCGACTCGTCGACCCGGCGCACTATTTCGCCGCGCTCAAGGCCCATATTTTCGGGCGCGAAGGCGACGTCCTCCTCGACTATGGTCGCGACTATCTGGTTGTCGGGGTTTTGAAATACCATGCCGACTTTTTGGCGAATGTCGAATATGTGCTGCTCGTCGGCTGTGTCCATACCATCCACGGTAACCTTGCCGGCTGTGGGCAGCAAAATGGCGTTCATGTGCTTTGCCAGCGTTGACTTGCCCGAGCCGTTGTAGCCGAGCACCGCGACAAAATCGCCGCGCTCAATCTGCAAATTTATGCCGTCCAGCACCATCTTGCCGCTCTCGTCGTCGTACTTAAAGCTGACGCCGTTAAATTTTATCAAATCTTTGTCTTTCATCAATATGCGCCGCAGCGCCGGTCCTTCCCTGGGTGTGGTATTGCGCAAGCAACTATTTTCCTATTATCCACGCGGTGCTGCCGCAGGGCAACGCGAGACCGCAGGAGGTCACCTTTATGCCTATCTCGCCGCTTTGCACCTGTACGTCGCTGCCGGCAAAAATGCTCGCCATCATGTAGCCCGTGACCGACGGCGCCAAACCGGCGGTGTAGCTGTTGAGCGCCGCGAACAGCGGCCGCTCGCACAGCACCCCGGCGCAGAGCTTCAGCAGCTCGTAGATATTGTCCTCTAATTTCCAGACCTCTCCCGACGGCCCGCGACCGTAGGAGGGCGGGTCGAGTATCAGCGCGTCGTAGCGCACACCGCGGCGGATTTCGCGGGCGACGAATTTGGCGCAGTCGTCGACGATGTAGCGCACCTGCTGTCCCGACAGACCGTTCAGCTCAATGTTGCGCTTGGCCCACTCCACCATGCCGCGGCTGGCGTCAACGTGGCAGACCGAAGCGCCCGCCTGCAAGCAGGCCACCGTCGCGCCGCCGGTATAGGCAAAAAGATTGAGCACCTTTACCGGCCGGCCGGCAGCGCGGATAAGCTTTTTGTATTTCTCCCAGTTGACCGCCTGCTCCGGGAATACTCCCGTGTGCTTAAACCCCGTCGGCGAGACAATAAAGCGGGTGTCGCGGTCGTAATTTATCTGCCACTGCTGCGGCATTTTACCGCGCTGCTGCCAGTAACCGCCGCCGCGCTCGGAGCGGTGGTAGACGGCGTCTGCCGTCTGCCACTCTCCGGCAGTGCGCGGCGTGTCCCAAAGTATCTGCGGGTCGGGACGGCGCAGCACATATTTGCCCCAGCGCTCCAGCCGCTCCTTGCGGCTGGCGTCCAGCAGCTCGTAGTCTATCCAGTTGTCTGCTGCGTCGATCACGCGCTTATATCCTCTCTTTTATCTTCTTTTCAACTGCCTTGGCGGCCTTTTCAATCTTTTCCTGGTCGCGGCCCTCTACCATTACGCGAATAAGCGGCTCGGTGCCGGACACGCGCACAAGAATGCGGCCGGTGTCAAACAGCTCTTCCTGCTGTGCCTGTATGAAGCCCTCTATTTCCTCGTCGGCCTTGTAGGTCTCTTTCTGCGCGGCGTCCGCCCTAATATTGACGAGCACCTGCGGGAATTTTTCAATTTTGGAAAACAGCTCAGAGGCTTTTTTGCCGCTGTTGGCCAGCACCTTCAGCAGCATTGCGCCGGTCAGCTCGCCGTCGCCGGTGGTCGCGTAGTCAAGCAGAATGACGTGGCCCGACTGCTCGCCGCCGATTGAATAGCCGCTGCGCAGCATCTCCTCAAGCACATAGCGGTCGCCGACGGTGGTGCGCACCGATTTCATGCCGTTGTTCTTGGCAAATTCGACAAAGCCCATGTTGCTCATTACCGTAATGACTACGGTGTCTTTTTTGAGCTTGCCGGCCTCCTTCATATCCTGTGCGAGCACGGCCATTATTTTGTCGCCGTCGATTTCGGCGCCGGTCTCGTCCACTGCCAAGCAGCGGTCGGCGTCGCCGTCAAAGGCAACGCCTATGTCCATTTTGTGCTTGACGACGAATTTACTCAGCTCGCCTATATGCGTGGAGCCGACGCCGGCGTTGATGTTTTTTCCGTCGGGCTCGTCGCCGATAAACGTGCAGTCGGCGCCGAGTTTCGCGAAAATCAGTTTGGCCGTCTTGTATGCCGCGCCGTGGGCGCAGTCGACGGCAATTTTAAGGCCCTCTATTTTGCCGCCGACACACTCGGCGACATGGGCGGCATAGTCCTGCTCGGCATTTGCCTCAATTCCCAACCGGCCGATATTGCCGTGCGTCTTCAGCTCTATTTCGCCGCTGCGGTCTTTTATAAAGCTCTCTATCTCGTCCTCTATGTCGTCGGCGAGCTTAAAGCCCTCGCCGTTAAAGATTTTGATGCCGTTGAACTCTACCGGGTTGTGCGAGGCGGAAATAACTATGCCCGCGTCGGCGTTGTACTTCTTTACCAGGTAGGCCACCGCCGGGGTAGGGATAACTCCAATATCTATTGCGTCCGCTCCCACAGAGCAAATGCCCGCGGCCAGCGCGCACAGCAGCATGTCGCCGGAGATGCGCGTGTCCTTGCCGATTATTATTTTCGCTTTTTTGTGACTGTGGCTGGTCAAAACGTAAGCCGCGGCGCGGCCCACTTTCATTGCGAGCTCGCTGTCAAGGTCCACATTTACCACGCCGCGCACTCCGTCTGTTCCGAAAAGTCTTGCCATATTCAGTCTCTCCTTTAAAAAAGTGTGATTTGGTCCGGCTTGTTGCCGTTATTGTCAGACCCCTCGGGTCTTGGATATCCCAAATGTTCGTACGCCGCCGCCGTCACGCAGCGGCCGCGCGGCGTGCGGCCGAGAAAACCTATCTGCATGAGATAGGGCTCGCAGACGTCCTCGAGCGTCACCGCCTCCTCGCCGAGCATGGCAGACAGCGTCTCCAGCCCGACCGGACCGCCGTTATAGTTGCGGATTATCGCCTCGAGCAGGCGGCGGTCAATGCTGTCGAGCCCCAGCTCGTCGATATTCATCCGCCGCAGCGCCTCGCGGGCAATGTCCGGCGTCACGGTGCCGTCGCCGAGCACGTCGGCAAAGTCGCGCACGCGCTTTAGCAGCCGGTTGGCTATTCGCGGCGTGCAGCGCGAGCGCTGCGCCAGCTCTGCGGCGCCGTCGCCGACAAAATCTATACCCAGTATCGCCGCCGAGCGGCGAATTATCTGCTCTATCTCGGCCGGCGAATACATCTCCAGCTTCAAAATTACGCCGAAACGGTCGCGCAGCGGCGGCGTCAGCTGACCGGCGCGGGTCGTCGCGCCGACGAGCGTGAATTTTTTCAGCGGCATACGGATTGAGCGCGCCGACGGCCCCTGGCCGATAATGATGTCGAGCGTGTAGTCCTCCATTGCCGGGTAAAGCACCTCTTCGACCGTGCGCGGCAGGCGGTGAATCTCGTCGATAAATAAAATGTCGCCCTCGTTGAGGTTGGTCAGCAGCGCCACCAGGTCGCGCGGGCGCTCTATGGCGGGGCCCGATGTGACGCGGATGGACACGCCCATTTCGGTTGCCATTATGTGCGCGAGCGTGGTCTTGCCCAGCCCCGGCGGGCCGTACAGCAGCACGTGGTCAAGCGGTTCGCCGCGCACGAGCGCCGCTTTCATGTAAACCGACAGATTCTCTTTTGCCTGGGTTTGGCCGATGTATTCGTCGAGCGTTTTCGGGCGCAGCGAATTTTCGTTCTCGCCGTCCTCGAACGTCGCTTCCGGCGTCACCAGTTTTATTTCGTCACTCTCAATCAAATTATTTCACCTACCTCGCGCCGAACTGGCGCAGCGCCTCGCGCAGCATATCCTCTGTACTCAGCTGCCGCGGCAGCTTGGCGACGGTCGACAGCGCCTCGCTGTGTGAAAAACCCAGCGCGACCAACGCCGCGACTGTGTCCGCGGCAGCGTCGCTGCCGACGCTCGCGCTCTCGCCGGACTCCGGCGCGGCGCCGAAAGCATTGACCTTGTCTTTTAGTTCCAGCGCCAGCCGCGCCGCCAGCTTGGGGCCGACGCCGCTGACCGCGCTGAACGCCTTGTGGTCGCCGGCCGCGACGGCAAGGGCAATTTTTTGCGGCGTGTAGACCGACAGTATCGCCAGCGCCACCTTGGGGCCGACGCCGCTGACGCCCAGCAGCGTGCGAAAACAGCGCTGCGAGTCGAGGTCGGCAAACCCGTACAGGTCGACGCCGTCGTCTTTGACGTTCATATAAGTGAAAAGCGTGCCGCGCTCGCCTACCTCGCCGAGCTCGGCGTATACGCTCGTGGGCGTATTCACATAAAAGCCGACGCCGGCGCAGTCAATCACCGCCGCCTCGGGCGTCTTCGCTTTTATTGTTCCGCTAAGGCTGTAAATCATATTTCCTCCCGCCGTCAATAGCGCGGCTTCATACCCTGCATAAGCGAGCCGCTCGCGTGACCGTGACAGATAGCCAGCGCCAGCGCGTCGGCCGCGTCGTCCGGCTTGGGCGTACCGGCAAGGCCCAGCAACAGCCGCGTCATTTCCATTACCTGGCGCTTTTCGGCGCGCCCGTAACCGACGACCGACTGCTTGACTTGCAGCGGCGTGTATTCAAACACCGGCACACCCGCTTGCGTCGCCGCGAGCAAACACACACCGCGCGCTTGGGCGACATCGATACCGGTTTTCTGGTTGTTTGTGAAAAACAACTTTTCCACCGACATGGCCTGCGGCTGCGTGCGCTCAATAATCTCGCACATGTCGTTGAATATGCTCAGCAGTCGCTCGCAAAAAGGCGTGCCGGCCTGCGTGGTAATGGCGCCGAAGCCGACCGGTTGAAATTTGTCCCGCTCGTAGTCCACCGCCCCGTAGCCGACTATTGCGTAACCGGGGTCGATACCGAGTATCCTCATACGACACACTGCTCCATATTATTTATTAAAATATTATATCATACACACTGTGCTCCCGCCACAATATATTATTATCTTTTTATTAATTCACTCACCGCGGCGGCTGTTCAAAATCCCCAGTAAGTGCTATAATTCGATTATACTCTACTCAATAAATGAATAAGGAGAATCGACATGTCCTCAAAAGTATATTTTGCAGATCTTTCCTCCCGCCCGGGATACAGCCTGCTGACTAAATTCAAAAAGCTTCTGCTTGCCGCCGGTATGGGCGACATTGAATACGACCGCCGCTTCGCGGCCATAAAAATGCATTTCGGCGAATACGGCAACATGTCCTACATTCGCCCCAACTATGCCAAGGTTGTAGCCGACGTTGTTAAAAGCAAGGGCGGCACGCCGTTTTTGACCGACTGCAACACGCTGTATGCCGGCAGTCGCAAAAACGCACTTGAGCACCTTGACAACGCGCAAATGAACGGCTTTAACGAGCTGTCCACCGGCTGCCACGTAATTATTGCCGACGGCCTGCGCGGCACCGAGCAGGTCGAAATTCCCGTTGCGGGCGGCGAATACGTTCAAAACGCCAAAATAGGCGCGGCGGTCGCCCACAGCGACATCGTAATTTCACTGACGCACTTTAAGGGCCACGAGTCGACAGGCTTCGGCGGCGCCATTAAAAACCTCGGCATGGGCTGCGGCTCGCGCGCCGGCAAAATGGAAATGCACAATTCCGGCAGCCCCGCGGTAGACCATTCTCTGTGCGTCGGCTGCGGCACCTGCATGCGCATGTGTGCCCACGGCGCCATTACCGTCAGCAACAAAAAAGCTACTATTGATTCGGCCAAATGCGTGGGCTGCGGCCACTGCATAGGCGCTTGCATTGCCGACGCCATTGAAAACCAAAACGTCAATACCGACGACATTCTCTGCATGAAGATAGCCGAATACGCCAAGGCCGTTCTTGACGGCAAGCCGGCGTTCCACATTGCGCTGGCAATGGACATTTCGCCCAACTGCGACTGCTACGGCAGCAACGACGTGCCTATCTCGCCCGACATCGGCATGTTCGCGAGCTTTGACCCGGTCGCACTCGACCGCGCTTGCGCCGACGCCGTCAACGGCGCCGTGCACTGCGACGACATTTTCCACAAGATGTACGAAAACACCGACTGGCACGTTTGCTTGGCGCACTGCGAAAAGCTCGGTCTTGGCACCCAGCAGTACGAGCTGGTAAAAATAGACTGAGCGCGGTACACAACAATAATGACTGCGGCGGCGGGTATAACACCCGCCGCCGCTTGCGCGTTTTGCGGTAAATTATCAAAAGCACAGCGCCGCCCGCAATGCGGGCGGCGCTGTTGTTTTAATTTACGTTCGCGCAGTGGCTGCTCAGTCGCCGTCGAGCTGCGACAGCCACAGCGCTGCCGACGCGTCTGAGGGCATGCGCCAGTCGCCGCGCGGCGACAGCGCCGCCGAGCCCACCTTGGGGCCGTCGGGCATGGCGCTGCGCTTAAACTGATTGGCGAAAAAGCGCTTATAAAACACCCGCAGCCATTTTTTCACCGTCGGCTCGTCGTATTTTCCGCCGAAAGCATATACGGCCATGCGGACTATTTTTTTCGGCTCAAAACCCCAGCGCAGCATGTAATAAATAAAGAAATCGACTAATTCATAAGGCCCTACCGAGTCCTCGGTGCGCTGTACGGCGCGCCCCTTTTCAGCCGGCAGCAGTTCGGGGCTGACCGGCGTGTCGCAAACGTCGGCGACAATGTCGGCGACGACGTCGAACGGCGGCGCGGCGCAAAGCTGTGTCAGCAGCGGCGCTATCAACGTTTTCGGTACCGAGGCGTTGACGTTATACATCGACATCTGGTCGCCGTTATAGGTGCACCAGCCCAGCGCCGACTCGGACAGGTCTCCCGTGCCGACTACTATGCCGCCGCAGAGATTGGCGATGTCCATAAGCACCTGCGTGCGCTCGCGCGCCTGCGCATTTTCGTACGCGGCGCCGCGCTCGCTCTCGCCGGCGCCGATGTCGCGAAGATGCACCCGCACCGCCTCGCTGATATCAATGGTGCGCAGCTCGCACCCGAGCGTCTCGCAAAGCCGCTGCGCGTTCGATTTTGTGCGAGCGCTGGTGCCGAAGCACGGCATTGTGGCCGCCACAAGCTGCGTGCGCGGCCGGCCGAGTTTGTCGAGCGCGGCACAGCAGACCAGCAGCGCCAGGGTGGAGTCAAGTCCGCCGGAAACGCCGAGCACCAGCGTCGGCGCGCCGATATGGCGCACGCGCTTCATAAGTCCCTCGCGCTGCAGCGCGAAAACGTCGCGGCAGCGCGCCGCAAGCTCGCCCGCGTCTTGCGGCACGAATACCAGCGGCTCAATCTTCCGCGTCAGAGAGGTTTCGCGCGGCGGCAGCTCGAAATATATCTTCTCGTACTCGCCGCTCTCGTAGCCGGGGGTGTTGACCATTCGCCGCCGCTCGGCGGCTATCTGGTCGACGTCGAGCTCAGTGACCGTCAGCTCTGCACCGAAAATGCCGCTGTCGGCAATCAGCCGGCCGTTTTGGGCTACTATTTTGTGGCCGCCGAAAACCAGGTCTCCGCTGGACTCGCACGGTCCGGCACTGCAATAAATATAGCCGCTGATGGTCTTTTGCGTGTGGACCGTTATCATACTGCGGCGGTAATCCGCTTTTGTGACAATGTCGTTGCTCGCGGAAAGATTGACGCAGACCGTGGCGCCGGCGTCACAGTGTGCCTCGCTCGGCGGCGAGCCGACCCAGATGTCCTCGCAGACCTCGGCGGCGACGCACAGTTCGGCCATATCGCGGCAGCAAAACAGCAATTTTGTGCCGAACGGCACGCTTTCGCCGCACAGCTCAATTTCAATGTTTTCCTTTGGCGGCGGTGAAAACCAGCGCTTCTCGTAAAATTCCGCATAGCTCGGCAGGTAAGTTTTCGGCACGACGCCGAGAATGTGCCCGCCGCTCATGGCGACGGCACAGTTGTAAATTTTGCCGTTTACTGCCAGCAGCGAGCCGGCAAAAATGAGCATACCGAACTGCGCGGTGCTCTCACACAGATCTTTTAGACCCTGCTCACAGCCCAACTGCAGTCGTCTTTGAAACAGCAAATCACCCACCGTGTAGCCGCTTATGCACAGTTCCGGCAGCACCAGAACGGCAACGCCCTGTGCTGCCGCTTGCTTTGCGGCGCTCACGGCCTGCGCGGTGTTGTATTCGCAGTCCGCCACGCGCAGTTCCGGCGAGGCGGCAGCGACTTTTATAAAACCATCTTTCATATTACATACCCTGCACTATTATTGTCTTATATTTCACTGTACATTCTACACTATTACCCGGGCAAAAGGCAACCGGGACGCGCTTTAAAGCGCGTCCCGGCATAGTTATTTTTCGCCGCTGTTACCTTGAGCCGTTGACGTTGTTGGCTGTATTGATATTGTTCTGGTGCTGGGCGTAGGTCTCGGCATAATAGATGTTGCCGGCCTCGTCCGTAACGAAGAAGTAATACGGCGTGCTGTTGGGTGTAATTGTGCCGAGTATGGCGTCGAGTCCCGGGTTGCAAATAGCGCCTACCGGAATACCGACCGTAACATAGGTATCGTAAGCTGTCGCCATGCCCGCCGGAATGTCTGTGCCCTTGAGCTCGTTATAGTAGTACTCCAGCACGCCCGTTATATAGCCGCGCCCGGCCGTGGAGGTGTCAGACTGCAAGCAGGGTTCGGGCGAACCGGCCGCTACACGGTTGCGGAATACCGAGGCAATATTGCGCACCGACTCCGAGTCGATTGCCTCTTTTTGCACTATCGACGCCAGGTTGACTATCTGTTCGAGCGACAGGCCCGACGCGGTAATGTTGGCGATATTTTCCTGGGTGTAGACCTGCGCTTCAAAGTTTTCCAGCATGGCTTGAATAAAGTCGTGCGGCGTGCCGTCAAGGTAAAATTCGTAGGTGTCGGGGAACAAGTAGCCCTCAAGCTTGCAGAACTTGAGGTCGCTGTCCTGTATCTGGTCGTAGAAGGAAACGTCGTAGACCTCGTCGCAGGCGGCCAGGAACTCGTCGACAGTACACACGCCCTGGTCCTGGAACATTATCGCCATCTTCAGTGCCGTCGTGCCCTCGGGGAACATCATTACGAATGTGTCGGCGCTGATATACGGCGTTTGCAGCGTCTCAATTATTTTGGCGTAATCCATTCCGGGATAGACCTCGAATTTTCCGTACTGGAAGTCTGTCTCCGTCTCATAGAACGCCAAATAGACGCGGAACGCGGTCGAACTCGCAATAATGCCGTTTTCCTCAAGCATAGTCGCAATTTGTTCGACGTCGGAGCCCATCTCAACCGTCACCTTTACCGGTTGGGTCGAGCCGATAAGGCCGGTCACGTCTCCGTAAATATACGCGGCATAACCGAGCACTCCCACAATCAGCAGCACCACAAAGGTTGTGGTGACAATGCGGAATATGTCGGGCTTCGGTTTGCGCTGGTCATATCTTACTTTTGCCATAGATTTTGCTCTCTCCTGTAGCAGATTGCGTCGGCCACTTTGCGGGCGGTCTCTTCGTCCTTTACGTGCTCTATAAGCGCCAAGGCGAAGTCGACAGCGGCGCCGGCGCCGCAGCCGGTGATTATTTGGCCGTCACAGACGACGGCAGCGTCGGTATAGCTGTCGCCGAGTTCCTCCCGGCGGGTGGGGTAGACTGTCGCCCTGTGCCCTTCGAGCATACCGCGGTGCGCGAGTATGGTCGGCGCGGCGCAAATTGCGGCGACGGTGCAGCCGGTGTGCTGCGCGGCCGTCAGCGTTTCGGCGACTTTTGCGGAGTTTTCCAGGTTTGTCGTTCCCGGCATACCGCCGGGAAGCACCACGGCTTGCATGTCGGCGGGCGGAACGAACCGCCCTTCGGCAAGGTCGCAGCGAATCGGGACTCCCTTGCTGGTGATAATGTCGGCATAAGGCACGCCGACCGTGACTACCTCTATGGTTGCCCGGCGCAGCAGGTCTATGGGGACTATCGCCTCCATGTCCTCTGTGCCGTTGGCCATAAATACGACTACCATTATAACACCTCCGGTCAATAGGTCAAAGTTTTTGTCGCTTGAGCGCGGCGTTTCTTAGTCAAGCATCAAATTCATGTAACCGTCAAGGTCGCGCAAATAAGTGTCGGTATACAGCGGTTTGGCCATACCGTAGGGGATTTTCTCCCCCTCAAGCTGCAGTAAACTTGAGTGTATGGGTTGAATGACATAGACGCTTTTGGGGTCGTGCTTTGCTATTATCTCGCGCAGCAGCACCATTTGGGCCATATCGCTGCTGCCCAGGCATTCGCGCACAAATAGGCCGCGACGGCTGCTGTTGTAAACGGCGTAGCTCTCGCCCTGCTCACCGCTGTAGCGCGCAAAGTGGTCGCCGTATATCAGCGAGTCGTCGAGCACAAAGCCGAGCTGCTGCGGCTGCCACTCTATGTGCGGCACGCCCACGAGCGAGCTTTCGCGCAGCCGGTAAAAATCTTCCAGCGACACGTCGTCGTAGCTTATTTCGGTATCTGCCGCGCCGACGGCGCCGAAAGTTCCCGCAAGAATGGGTATACTGCGCAGGTAAAAGTCGGTGCTGTAGCCGCGCTTTTTGTAATAGGCAAACAGGTACGCGGCGCTCGGCACCAGCAGCATCATGGCGGCGCCGCGCCGGCGTGCCTCATCCTCGGCCGCCGCCAGCAGATGCGTCATTATGCCCCTCATGCGGTAGCGCTTGTCCGTAGTCGAGCCGAAAATATACAGTGCCTTTACCCGCTGCTCGTTATAAGTAAAATTTACGCTCAGCAGCGTCAGCATGCCGACGGCCTTGCCGTCCTGCTCGTATACCATGACGTCGGCGGGGTCCAGTACCCGATCGAAGACAAAATTTATATAGTTGAGCGGGTCGGAAAATCCTCTGTCCCACATTCTTTTCAGACTGTAGAGATCTTCCGTCGTCGCAAATCTAATCATCTGGATAACTCCTTTTTGTGCTGCGCGTTTGTCGGCACGGCATAAGTTGCGCGCCGCTCAAAGCGCTCCTTACTCGGCGGCGGCAACAGCGGCAAAGACCTTGGCGGCAATTTTTTCCGCCGCCAGCATGGCGCCGTTTTCAGTGCACCCGACTTTCAGCCAGCCGCAGCGCTCGGCGCACCACAGCGCGGCCTCGCGGCAGCGGTGCTGGTAAGTGACGTCGCGCTCGTGAATATCTTTTTTGGCGTCGTCGCCGCCGTAGCGCCCGCTCATCAGCGCCGCGGTCACGGTCTCCTCGGCGTCCAGCAGCACGACGACGTCGGGTCTGGGAATGCCGAAGCGGACATATTCAAGGTCTTCCAGCCAGGCCATAAAGCTCTCCCACTCGCCGCGCTCCAGTTTTGGCAGCTGGTAGACGGCGTTGGAGCTGACATAGCGGTCGGCAACGAGCACGGCGTCGCGCCCGCAAGTGCGCCGCCAGTCGCCGACGTAGCTTAAATAGCGGTCCTCCGCATACATCGCCGCGGCGGCATAGGCGTTGACGTCGTTCGGGTGCGCGCCAAACTCGCCGGCAAGGTAACTGCGCACCAGCGCGCTGCCGGGCAGGTCGTAGCGCGGAAAAGACAGCGGCACAACTTGTTTTCCGGCGGCGCGCAGCCGCTCGCAAAGCAGCGCGCTCTGGGTGGCTTTTCCGGCGCCGTCAAGCCCCTCAATGACTATCAGCTTACTCATTGCCGTCTTCCTTGAGCTTTTTGTAAAATTCGCGCATTTGCGCGGCCTTGCCGCAGCTCATTTTGCCCTCGGTACAGCTGCCGCACGCGCAGGGCGGGCCGCTGCTGACAAAGAGCGCCGGCGCCGTCTGGCAGCACAGCCACAGCATTTCGTCGGCCAGCGCCTTTATTTCCCACTGGGCGCGGTTGCAGCAGCGCAGCCGGAAAAAGTTTTGCAGCTCACGCGCGTTCATAGTCACTATCATCTTCGTCTCGCAAGCATTGGGCAGGACGAAGCGGGCGTCCTCTATGGCGCGCTTTTCCGCCTTGCGCGCGGCGGTCTTTTCGTCGTCGCCGGCGGCAAGGTTTTCGGTCCGGTACTTGTCCGCCAGCAGCGCCGACAGCTGCTCGTAATCCTCGGCGTCGCGGCGCATGGCGCGCTCGTATATTTCGGCCGCGCGGGCGTCGTTTGCTATTGCCGGCGGCGTGACATAATGAAAATCGTCCATCTTCACGTAGCGCTGGCTCTGCACGCTGAAAGAGGCGATGCGGTGCCGGGTTATTTGCGCAAGCAGCGCGCGAGACACGCCCTCAATCGCAAAGGTAAAGCTGGCGTGCTCGGTCGGGCTCTCGTGCCCCATTTGCGCGAGCATGGCGACAAATTCGCGCGCCTTTTCGTCGCTGAGCTTGTCTTGCAGCTCCGCTACGCCGCAATTGCTGTAACACAGCTTTGCGGCGGCCGCAACGGTCTTTTCCGGGTCGGGGGTGTGCTCTATAAGATAGACTTTCATGTTCCCTCTCAAATTTTCTCTATCGGCGCATAGTTGCGCATGGTCTTCTTTATGCCTTTTTGGTCGAAATCTATTTCCAGCAGCACGTCGCCGCCCATCGGTTTGACCGACAGCACCAAACCGTCGCCGAATATCTTGTGCCGCACGCGCTCGCCGGGCGCGTAATTTTCGCCGCTCGGCTTTACCCGCGGCGCGTCGCCCGTGCTCAGGCGCGAGCTCAGCGGTCCGGCTGCCGCGCGCGACGCCGGCGTCGACAGCGGCCTCGGCCCGTCGCTGCTCGGCCCGCTGCGCTCCAGCAGCCGGCCGGTGGTATAATTGCCGTTATTTTGCATTTCTGTGGCCGCGTCGCCCATCTCGTTCAAAAAGCGCGAGGGACGGTTGCGCCGCGTCTGGCCAAAGAGCATCCTGCGCGCACAGCAGCTCAAAAACAGCCGCCGCTTGGCGCGGGTGACGCCGACGTACATCAGCCGGCGCTCCTCCTCCAGCTGCTCGTCGTCAAAGCGCGACTGCTCGCCGGGGAATATGCCCTCCTCGAGTCCCGTCAAAAACACGTCGCCGAACTCCAGACCCTTGGCACTGTGAATGGTCATGAGCGTGACGCGCTCGGCGTCGCTGTCGTAGTCGTCAATACTGGAAATGAGAGCCACCTGCTCGAGAAATTCGAACAGCGACGGCGCCTCGCTCTGCTCGCAGTAGCTGCGCACGCTCGACACCAGCTCGTTGACGTTTTGCAAGCGGGTCTCGCCCTCGGCGCCGGCGGCCTTGAGCATGTCCTCGTAGCCGCTTTTGATTATTACCGCGCTGACAAATTCCGGCAGCGGCAGCGACTGCTCGCACTCACACAGCTCGCGGTACAGCGCGGCAAATTCGCCCAACGGGCGTGCGGCGCGCGCCAGCTGCGGGTATTCGGCGGCATCGTTTATAACCTCTGTCATGCTCACGCCGAGACCGGCGGCTATCTGTTCTACCGTCTGCACGGTCGTGTCGCCTATTTTGCGTGCCGGCTTGTTGATAATGCGGCGCAGCCGCACCGCGTCGGCCGGGTTGCTGACCACGCACATATAAGCGAGAATGTCCTTTATTTCGGCGCGGTCGAAAAAGCGCGTGCCGCCGACTATCTTGTAGGGTATGCCGGCACGGGCGAAATATGTCTCAATGGCGTTGGACTGGGCGTTCATTCTATACAGCACCGCCATATCCGACAGCGGCACGCCGGCGCTGAGTTCGCGACCTATTTGCAAGCCCACATACGCGGCCTCGTCCTGCTCGTCGTCCGCCACGTAGAGCTGTATCGGCGCTCCGGCGCCGTTGTCGGTCCACAGCGTTTTTCCCTTGCGGCCGGTGTTGTTACTGATTATTTCGTTGGCGGCCTCCAGAATTGTGCCGGTGGAGCGATAGTTCTGCTCGAGGCGAATCACCTTAGCGTTGGGAAAGTGATCCTCGAAATTGAGGATGTTCTCTATTGTCGCGCCGCGGAATTTGTAAATGCTCTGGTCGTCGTCGCCGACCACGCAGATGTTGTTTTCGCCCGACGCGAGCAGCTGCACCAGCTTGAACTGGGCATAGCTGGTGTCCTGGTACTCGTCGACCATTATGTAGCGAAAGCGGCGGTGGTAGTCGGCGAGCACGTCGGGAAATTCCGAAAGCAGCCGCACTGTAAAATAAATTAGGTCGTCAAAATCCAGCGCGCCGTTGCGGCGCAGCGCCGCGGCATAAGCGGGGTAGACACGCCCGACGGCCGTCTCGAAAAAGTCGCGCTTGGTGCCGGCGGCGTAATCCTCGGGTGAGACGAGCTCGTCTTTAAGTCTGCCAATGCGCGAGAGCACCATTTTCGGCGGCAGCATTTTGTCGTCAAAACCCTGCGCGCGAATAGTTTCCTTGAGCAGTCGCAGCGAGTCGTCGTTGTCGTAAATCGTAAAATTCTGCTGCAGTCCGAGATGGGTCGCGTCGCGGCGCAAAATCCGCACGCAGGCCGAATGGAAGGTGCTGGCGTGCACCTGCTCGCCGTCGGCGCCGCAAATAGCGGCAATGCGCTCTTTTAACTCTCCCGCCGCCTTGTTGGTGAAGGTTATTGCCAACACGTTCCAGGGCATCACCCTGCCGGAGCGCAAAAGCTTTTCGTCGGCGGTATCCAGACGCCGCTTGGCGCTCACCGCCGCCGCCAGCCGTTCGCGCAGCGCAGCGTCCGCGCCGGGCTGAATGTAATCGTCCGAATAGGCGCTGCCGAAGCGCAGCAGGTTCGCTATGCGGTTGACGACCACGGTCGTCTTGCCGCTGCCGGCGCCGGCGAGTATCAACAGCGGCCCTTCGGTCGCGAGCGCGGCCGCGCGCTGCTGCGGGTTGAGATTTTTGAAGCACTGCTCGATATATTCTCGCCGCAGCGCGATAAATTCGTTATCCTGCATCGTTATCCAGTTCCGGGTCTTCGCCCTATCTTGACATTTCTGTTTATTTTACCATAAATTTGTGTACATTTAAACCTCGCGCTCCCGGCGGCAATCCCTGACTTTTGCCGCGCACAGCACCGCACCGGCAACGTTCACCGCGCCGGCGGCGCGCAGTGCGAGCGCGCACTCGTTGAGCGTGTGGCCGCTGGTGACTATATCGTCGCACAGCAGCACCCGTCTGCCGGCGACATTTCTTGCCGCAAAGGCGCCGCTGAGATTGTCGGCGCGCTCGGCCGGGTCGAGAAAATGCTGAATCTCGCTGCGGCGCCGTTTTACTATCACCTTGGCGTCGAACGGCAGTCCCAGCCGCCGCGCCAGCTTTTTTGCGAGCAGCGCCGCGTGGCGGCGGCCGCGCTGAGCGCGGTACTCTGGCACGGCGGTGACGACGTCAAAAGCGGTTCCAAGTCCGCTTTCGCACAGCGCGCGCTGTGTTTCGGCCGCAAACGCGTCGGCGGCGCAGTAGCCGCGGTGAAATTTGTAGCGCTTGACTGCCTCGGCGGCAATACCGGTGTAGCGCAGTGCGGCTGACACGCCCGCCAGCGCCCCGCAGCAGCGACCGCTCTCGCGGCTGACAAGACACGCGCTGCCGCTCAGCCGCAGCGCCGCCAATTTCGGCGCGCACTCGCCGCAGCGTTGCGCCGGCGGGACTATTTCGCCGCACCAGGCACAGCGCGGCGGCAGCAGCAAATCGAGCGCCAGCGGCAAAACATCACAAAGTTTCATACTTGTCACTCTGCTGAAGAAATTTTGCAAGCCCCGTACAGCGGTTTTGCTTGCGCGTGTTTTCCACCATCTGTTCGAGCGCGGCGCGCTCGCCGACAATCACCAGCAGCTTTTTGGCGCGGGTGACGGCGGTATACAGTAAATTGCGGTAGCAGAGCTTTTGCGGCACCGCGCCCAGCGCCAGCACCACAGCTTCAAACTCGCTGCCCTGACTCTTGTGCACGGTTACGGCGTAGGCCGACTCCAGCTGCTTCGCTTGTTCAAACGTGTAGGTGGCCAGCCTGTCCTCAAAGCGGACGTTGAGCGTCTGTGCCGCGTAATCAATCTTTTCTATGCAGCCAATGTCGCCGTTAAATACGCCCGCGCCGCTCTCGCCGCCGGCGCGCTCGTATTTCAAGTCGTAGTTGTTCTTTACCTGCATGACCTTGTCGCCCTCGCGCAGCGTCGAGCCGAAGACGGAGATTTCCGCCTTTGTTCTGGCACGCGGATTCAGCAGTTCGCGCAGCCGGTCGTTGAGCATTGTCGTGCCCATCTCGCCGCGGCGGGTCGGCGTCAGCACCTGAATGTCGTTCATCGGGTCGAAATTGTAGCTTTTCGGCAGCCGGCGCGCGACCAACTGCCCTATTAATTCCGGCGCCGCGTTGCGCTCGCGCTCTAAGAAGAAGAAGTCGTCCTCGCGCGCGCCGGGCTCGGGCATGTAGCCCTCGACTATGCGGTGGGCGTTGGTCACAATAAGGCTTTTCGCCGCCTGGCGAAATATCTTTTCCAGCTCTACAGTGCGGCAGACTTCGCTTTTAATTAAGTCGCGCAGAATGCTGCCGGCGCCGACCGCCGGCAGCTGGTCGCAGTCGCCGACGAGCACCAGCCGGCACTGGTGGTGCAGCCCGGCAAGCAGCGAGCGAAAGAGTTCCACGTCGACCATGGACATCTCGTCAACCACGCAGACGTCGCAGTCTATCGGGTCGTTCTCGTCGTGAACGAATTTAATGCGGTCGCTCTCGGTATAGTCGACTTCCAGCAGGCGGTGAATCGTCTTGGCCTCGCGCCCGCACAGCTCGCTCATGCGCTTGGCGGCGCGGCCGGTGGGCGCGGCCAGCACGACCTTGTCGTCCTGCTGCTCACACAGCGCTATAATGGCGTTGACGGCGGTCGTCTTGCCGGTACCGGGGCCGCCGGTTATTACGGTAACTCCCTGCGACAGCGCCGCAGATATTGCCTCGCGCTGGGCGGCGGCGTAGGTAATGCCACTGCTCTTTTCAAACTCCGCTATGCGCCCGGCTGCGTCGTCGGCGTCGCGAAAGGAAAGCTCGCCCAGCAGCCGAATGCGCTCGCTGATATATTTTTCGCACTTGTAAAGGTCGTTGAGAAATACATAGTAGCCGCGGCCGATGTGAGCGCCGCTCAAATCGCCGGCGTCGATGTACTCATAAAGCTTAATTTCGGCAAGGTCGCGGTCAATGTCCAAAAAGCGGTAGACGGCGTCGACAAGCTTTTCGTCGGGCAAGCAGGTGTGACCGTTTGCAAAAGCGTTGTGGCGCAAGACATAGACGAATCCGGCGCGCAGCCGGTTGTCGGCCTCGGGCTCAACACCGCGCGCCCGGGCGTAGGCGTCGGTCTGCTCAAAGGGCTTGTACAGCGGAAAGCCGCACAGCAAATAGGGATTGTCGGCGATTATTTCCGCCGAGGCGTTGCCGTAGCAGCGGTAGAGCTGCAGCGAGTCCGACAAGTCTATTTCCATTGCCGCAAGGTCGTCCAGAGTCTCGCGCATGCCCATTATGCCGGACAACTTTTCCGACAACAGCTGCGCCTTTTTGGCCGATATTCCTTTTATCTGCGCAAGCTGTTCGGGCTGCTTTGCAATTACGCGCAGCGTGTCGTTGCCGAAAGCCTGTACCAGACGTTCGGCAATGGCCGGGCCCACGCCGGGCAGCACGCCGCCGGAGAGATATTTAAGTATGGCTGCCGCGCTTTTCGGCAAAACCTGCTGGGCGAGCTGGGCGCGAAACTGCGGGCCGTAGGTACGGTGAGTTTCAAACTCGCCGTACACAGTCATCTGCACGCCCTCGCAAATGCCGGCAAGCTCGCCGACAACGGTGACGAGCTCTTTGCCGGTATCCAGTTCAACTACGCAGTAGCCGCTTTCCTCGTTGCGGTAAACCACCTCGTCGACTATTCCCTTGAGCATCGTTGCCATGTTTTGCCCCGCCGCATTTTCGCGGCACCTTTTTTGAATCTTTCTCTATTATATTATACCTTTCGGCCCAATTCCACACCCTTTGCGGCAATTAACTGCTCGAGTGCCGCCGCCGCGTCGCCGGCGTCGGTAAAGCGCTCGCACAAGCCGGCCGCGACATAGTCGCCGCGCGCCGCAATTTGGCCGCTCATATCCACCGCCAGCACCCGACATCTGTTCCAAAACCGCACCGCGCACAAAAGCTCGCCCACCGGCGCGTCGGCGCTGTATACCGGCACCACGAGCACGGCGCGGCGCAGCTCGGCGCGAAACAGCGCGTTGAGTCCCAGCTGCAGCAACAGCATTACGCCCAGCGCCGCCAGCGCGCTGATAATTATTATGGAAATATCTTGCATCTCGCTCCCGCCTTTCCCGCTATTCTATGTCGGCGCCGGTGCGGATGTGCAGCGCAAGCAAGCGAAAGCGCCGCCGCTGAATACAGCGGCGGCGCCAAGCAGCAAAAAAACTCAGTCGCGGACAATAACCGTGCCGTCCGCCTTTATTTCGGCGCTCATGCCGGTCTTGACATAGTCGAGAAACTCCTTGCCAAGTTGGTCAACTGCGATTATGCGGTCCTTTTCCCACACCTCGGCAAGAATCACGCCGGAGGCTGCCAGCGAGTCGATGTGCTCGGAAAACAGCATCGCCGCCGGGTTAATTCCCAGCGCGCAGACCGTCTCCAGCACCAGCCCGCCGGTGGTCGAGCCGATTGTCTGCGGCAAGCAGAGAATCTTGCCGGTAATTACTTTGCCGAAAAGGTCGGGGTTGTTCTGGTCCGAGACCACGACCTCTTTTTTGCCGGCAAGAGCGCTTTTTTGGAAGGTCGCGAGCGTGTTCACGCCCTGGCGCGAGACAACGCATTCCCCGCTGAAACTGCCCGCGCATACCGGGCGTCCCTTAAAAATCTTCTCAGCCATTTTGCGCTCCTTTGCAGATTATTGCCAGTGCGTCCTCGTCCTTGTAGTAGCGCGCGTTCGAGTAGGTGCGCAGCTTGTTGGACGTGGTCATTACCGGCTTTTTATTGGCGACGGGATTGTTCATGTACATAAGCGGGCAGATGCTCGACAGCGTCACACCTGTGGCGCACAGCCGCGCGTAGTCGGGCGTCGCGCGGAATTTGTCGGCGACGTCGGGCGCCGCGGTAAAGACGGTGCGCACCGCCACTCTGTCGCGCCCGGCGCTCTTGAGCCCGGCGCACAGCTTGTCGGTCCACTCACACAGCTGCGTGTAGGTAAGGTGCGGGCAGCCGATAAAACACAGCTTCGGCGCCGCGTTCGGGTCCTTCCACATTACCGGGTAGGATTTGTAGACGCGCTCTATTTCGGCGTCGTCTATTACATAGACCTGCGCGCCCTTTTTTATCAGCTTTTCGCCCTGCTGCTTTGCCTCGGGCGTAAGGTTTTCGACGTGGTACAGCCCGACCGCGCCGTTGCTGGCGGTGGCGGCGCCCATGTCCTTTAAGTAGCCCTTAACGTTGTCGTTAAGCTCACTGCCGAGGAACCTGTCAAGCCCTGTGATATAGGGCACGTCCTCCATCACCTTCATGCCGATGGCGCTGCCGAGCACCTGCGCCGGCGGCAGCTTTTCGGTCTTGAGCTCAATTCGCCAGTCGGCGCGGCGGCCGGCGTCGGTCAGCAGCCCGAAATAGGGCACCTTGCCGGCGATGCCGCCGAACAGCTCCAGCACGCCGCTGTTGCGGTTACAGCGCGCGCCGAGCACCGAGTTCGCGTAGACGACGGCGGAGCTTTCCGCCCAGGAGAGCACAGCGCCGAATTTCGGCGTGTTGCCGACCTCGTCAAGGTAGCAGGTGCAGGAAAAGGCGTTGTCGTCCTTGAGCCCAACTTTTTTCAGCTGCTGCTCATATTTTTCCTGCGCCGAGTACATTATTTTGCTGAACACAAGCTTTTCTACCGGGTTGCAGCGGACGTTTTTGTAGTCCAGCGGCCGCGGGTCGACGGTGAATTTGTCCGCGGTGGTCAGCCCGGCGACTATCAGCTGGTCCATAATAGAATAGATGGGTTTGAGCAGCCCGAGCCCGAAAGAGGTCACCAGATGCACCGGCGCGTCAATCGGCACCAGCTTTTCGGCGCCGAAGGTATCGCCGAACATCACCAGGGTGCGCAGTACCTTGGCCATGGTCTCGCCCTGAGCGCCGTCAAGGATGGCGCGCTCCTCGTCAGTCAGCTTCATTTTATATTCCATTTTTCTGCCTCCCTTAGATTGTCCGTGCGCGTTTGTAAGCCGAGCGCACCGCCTCAAACACCTTGCCGGACTTGTAGGCGTCGCCCACCATCCAGACCTCGGCGGCGGCGTTGTCGGCAACGCATTCGTAATAGAGTTCATTGTTGCTGCGCACGCCGGCGGCTACGACTACGGCGTCTGCTTGCAGCTCCTGCTCCTCCAGCTGTGTTTTCAGCTTAGGCGCCAGCGGGTTGACGACGTTTTCCGGCAATATGGGCTGCCAGGTGTTGTAGGGGTCGTTGACGCTCGGCGAGACGTTGCGGCTGACGGTGACCGAGTGCTCGTTTACCTTTTTGAGCGCCGTGCAGTTAAGCAGCTCGACACCGTTCTTTTCAAGGTAGTGGATGATGTGGCCACGGTTGGCGGTGCAGCTGTGGTTCATTATATAACGGTCCATCTCCACCACTTTGACGTCCTTTTTCAGCTCGTAGCTCAGCCAGTAGGCCGTCTCGCAGCCGACCACGCCGCCGCCGATTACGACAACTTTTTTCGCGTCGGCGACAAGCTGCGGGTCGTTGAGCACGTCGACGGCAAAATGGACGTTGTCGCGCTCAATGCCCTCGACCGGCGGCGGACTCTGGCGGCCGCCGGCGGCGACGAGAATTGCGTCGTAGCCGCCCTTTTTCAGCGTGGCGGCGCTGACGTCCGCGCCGAGCTTCAGTGTAAAGTTCGCCTCTTTTTCCAGTTTTTGCACCGTGCGGCGCAAGTAGTCGAGATAGTTGCCGAACTCGTATTTTATTTTAGCCACGCTGCCCGGCACCAGCGAGCCGCCCACGCGCTTGTCGCGCTCCAGCAGCTCAACCGTGTGTCCGCGGCGCACCAGCACCTCGGCCGCGGTTATGCCGGCGGGACCGGCGCCGACAACGGCGACCTTTTTCTTTACCGGCGCCGGCTGCAGCTCGGCGTCGTACTCGCACTCAAAAGCGGTGCGCGGGTTTACGGCGCACTGCGGGTGTCCGCCCTCGACAAATTCGTTGAGACAGGCCTCCTGACAGCCAATGCAGGGACGAATTTCGTCAACGCGGCCGGCATAGGCCTTGTTGGGCCACTGCGGGTCGGCGAGCAGCGGGCGGCCGAGCATGACCATGTCGCACTTGCCGTCGCGCAGCGCCTGCTCGGCAAGGTCGGGGTAGCCGAGTTTGCCGACAGCCACTACCGGCACCGGCAATCCGCTGTTGGCCTTGACGCCGTTGTCGGCAAAATATTTTTTTACTATTTCGGCGACGTCCAAAAAACAGCCCGAGGGCATTGACGCCGGCGGGTGCGGCAGCCACCAGTTGTCGTAGCAGCCCAAATCGACGTCAAACATGTCGACGCCGGCGGCGACGAGGTTTTTCATGTATTCCAGCGTCTGCTCGGGAGTGCGCTCTTTTTTGAATTTTTTCAGCGCCTTGAGCTTGTCCATGCGGCCGCCGTAGGTCTCGTTGAGCATCAAAGACAGGTCAATGCGGTACATTATCGGGAATTTGGCGCCGGCGCGGGCGCGAATCTCCTTGACGGTGTCTATACCGAAACGCTGCCAGTCGGCGTAGCGCCCCATGGCGCGGCGGTTGAACGCCGTGTTGGTCATCTGCTCGAGCAGGTATCCCTCGTGGCCGTGCAGGTAGACGCCGTCGATGTTAGCGGCCTTCGCGTCCGCTGCGGCCTGACCGGCGTTCTTGATTATTTTGCGGCATTTGCCGTCGCTCAAGCGCAGACAGGGGATGTCGGCAATGTAGAAGTTCGGGTTCATTGACGCGGAGACGGGGAATTTCAACGAATTTACCAGGCACTGCGGGTTGCCGACGCGGCCGAGCCCCGGTGTCAGCTGAATAAACAGCGTGGTGCCGTGGGCGTGCAGCGCCGCGGCGAGGTCGCGCCAGGCGGAAAACACCGTGCGGCTGCGGTCAATGCGCGGAAAATAGCTCAGGTCGCCCAGCTCGGTTATGGAATTGTCCACGCCGTAGCTTATCGGGATAAGCCCGGTAGTAATCAGTCCCACGCCGCCCTTGGCGCGCTCCTCAAAATAGGCGAGCATGCGCGCGTCGGGTCGCCCCGTTTCCTCGCACATATCTATGTTGCCCATCGGCGCCATGACCAAGCGGTTTTTTATTGTAACTGAATTGACGCGCACGGGCGAGAACATTTCGCGGTAGGGGTACAGTTCCCCCGTCATCCGCGGCGCGGCAAAACGGCCGTCGAACCAGTTGCCGTAGCTTTCGGACAGCTCGGCAAGCTTCTTTTCGTATTCGCTCAAATTGCTCACACTCCCTTACTTGTAATAACTATATTCTATCATTTGCGCGGCCGCCGCTCTATCCGCAAAACGGCGGTTTTTCTTTGACAAATTTGTGACAATTGAATAGTAATTTCTATTGCCCGCGACTGCTGCAGCGACAAGAGTCGGTTTTTGCCCGCCGCATGTCTGTTAAAACGGGCTCACCGAACGCCGCACAAAACCTTGCCCTCGCCTAAAGGGCGCGGTTAACACAAGCACACTATAAGACCGAAATGCTTTCGGCGCCTGAAGGCGCTACGGGCAATTGCAAGCTCACTAAACCTAAGTAAGTAAAAGGGTGCTGCGCTCAGCAGAGAAGCTTTTTATCAATGTTAAAAGTGACGTTACGATTTTCCCCGCTGCTCCCAATGCCTAATAATCGTAACGGCAAAGGAAAACCTTTGAAATCCCCCGAGTCCCCCGCAGCGGCGCGAGACCCGTTTTTGTCAGCTGCGCTTTGCGTTCACCCAAAGGTCTAGCCGCACCCGCACCGCGGGCTGCTCTTGAGCCCTTTGCTGCAAAAAATAAACGAGCGAGAGACCGTAAGCGGTCTCTCGCTCGTGTTTTGTATTGCCGGCAAGCGCGCAGTGAATCGCGCGCCGCGCTCAGACGTCGAGAATGAAACGGTGCAGCACCTCGGCGACGCCGCCGCTGTCGTTGTCAGCACGGCAGACGTAGTCGCAGTAGGGTTTAACATCCACGGCGGTGTTTGCCACGCCGGCGCCGAGTCCGGCGGCTTCAATCATTGACAGGTCGTTAAAATTGTCGCCGATGGCAATAGTGTCGGCCATATCTACGCCCAGGTTTTCAGCCAGCGCGCGCAGACCGGCGCCCTTGCACACGCCCTTGCGGTTAAATTCCAAATACCGACCGCTGGAATAGCTCACTTCCAGTTCGCCGCAAAGCGGGGAAAGCTCGTCGGCAATGGCGCGCAGGTAGTTTTGGTTTGTATTTACATAAATTACCTTGACTATCTCCTGCTTGCGCAGAAAATCAATATTGCGCTCAAAAAACTCTGTTACCTCCATGCGCCCGTCAAGATAGGCGCGCTCGTGGTCCCAGTAGTTGTAGACATAGACGGTGTCAAGCGTATAGACGTGCAGGCAAACGTCGTAACCGAGCCCTTTTTTGAACAGCGCGTCGGCCTGCTCGAAGGTGATGCCGCTGAAATACATCAGCCGGCTGCCGGCGTTTTCGCTGAGCGCGCCACCGTTGTAGGAAATTACATATTCGTCCTTGAGCTCGCGCAGACCCAGCTCCGCAAGCGTCCCCTGTACCGAATTGCAGCCGCGCCCGGTCGCCGGCACAAACTTGACGCCGCGCTCGCGCAGCGCGGCTACGGCCGCGCGGTCGCACTCGCAAACGCGGCGCTGCGAGTTGAGCAGCGTCTCATCAAGGTCACAGGCCACAATCTTGTACATCTAAGCGCCTTTCCGTCACAATTTTCACTAATTATAACAGGAAACGGCGGCGGCGTAAACCGCGGCGCTCAAATAAACAAATCGCGTTTTACCTGCTTGCCGGTGCGGCGGCACAAATAAAGCGTGCCCTCGCTGTCCACTGTGCCGAGCACGACGTCTTGCGCTTGCGTCGCCTGCTTTTCCAGTTCGTGCGCGAGCCACTGCGGTGAATGGCCGCTGTGGCGCAGGTTCTGCAAAAGCACCTCCCCGTCGATTATGACGTTAGCGCACATCTTTTCCGGCTTGACACAAAGTCCCAGGTCGTCCGGCGTCGCCGGACGGCGGCCGCTTTTGGGCAGAATGCTGACGGCGCCGTTTATTTCCAGCACCGCGCACTCAATGTCGCCGAGGTCGAAAAAACCCTGGGCGCGGCAATTGGTCAAAAACTCGTTGACGTCCAACTTGCTGTTAAGCAGATTTTGCTCGTAGATGCGGCCGTTCTCATAAAGAATGACCGGACGTCCCTCAATAAAACGGCGCAGCTTGATGGACTTGCAGGTGACGTACGACATCAGCCACACCACCGCGGCGTAAACCAGCATGGCAGCGAGCGGCGCCCAGCGGTCCTTGCCGGTGGCGATGGCAAATTCCGCGGCAATTGAGCCGATAGTTATTCCGTTAATGTAGTCAAAAAAGGACAGCTGACTCACCTGCCGCTTGCCCAGCAGCCGGGTGAGTAGGAACAGCGCCGTCACCGACATCAGCGCGCTTAGCATCACACTGAAAATCTTCATAATAAAACCACCCCCGCGGTATTATGACCGCGAAGGTGGCTGATGATACGCCGTTTGTTTTACTGAACGCGCCAGACATTGGCCTCAAACGCGCGCAGCTCTTTTTCGGCGGGAGCTGTGTAGTTTGACAAAAGCAGCGTCATTCCGGCAACTTTTTTCGGCCGGCGCAGCGGCGCGGCAGTCAGGTTCAGCTCAATATACAGCTGCTCGCCGTCCAGCTCGCGCAAGTAGCAAAAGCTCTGCTCGTCCTTTGGCTTTACCGCGTCAAAACTGCCGTAGACCAGCGCCCGGTGCGCGTGCCGCAGCGCCACGGCCTTTTTGTAAAAATTGAGCACCGAGTCGGGGTCGGCGGACTCGTCGCCGGCGTTTATTTCTTTGTAGTTGGGGTTGAGCTTTATCCACGGCTGCGCCGCGCTGAAGCCGGCGTTCGGCTCAGACGTCCACTGCATCGGCGTGCGGGCGTGGTCACGGCTCATGTTCACCAGCGTTTGCATCAGCTCGGCGTGCGGAATTTTGTCTTTTTTCTCGTTATAGAAATTAATTGTCTCGACGTCGCGAAATTCGTCAAGCGAGTCGAACTCGCAGTTGGTCATGCCCAGTTCCTGGCCCTGGTAAATGAACGGCGTGCCCTTGAGCGTCAGCAGCATAACCGCCATCAGCTTTGCGAGCGGTTCGCGGTGCTCGGGCTGCTTGTCTATGCGCGAGAGCATGCGCGGGTTGTCGTGGTTGTCAAAAAACAGCGAGTTCCAGCAGCCGTTGCCGTAGTTTTCCTGCCAGTTGAGCAAGCACTCCTTGAGGTAGCCCATTCGGTAACCGCCGGCCGAAACACGCGGCTTGTCCGGCAAATAGAGGTGCTCAAAGCTGAAGACCATGTTCAGTTCCTCGCGGTCCTCACCCGCAAAAAGGCGCGAGAGCTCCATGCCCACACCCGGCGTCTCGCCGACCGTAAAGACATCGCGGCCGGCCAGCGCGCGGCTGTTCATCTCGCGCAGATAGTCGTGCACCTTGCGGTCGAAAAAGAAATGCTCGCAGCCGATATAGCCGGTCAGCTCGCCGGCAGTGCCGTCGCCGTCGGGAAAACCCTGGGGCTTGCCTATCATGTTTATGACGTCCAGCCTGAAGCCGTCAATGCCCTTTTCCAGCCACCAGTTCATCATGTCGAAAACTTCGTCGCGCACTTTGGGGTTCGCCCAGTTCAAGTCGCATTGCTTTTTGGAAAAACTGTGCAGATAATACTGGCCGCTGCGCTCGTCCAGCTGCCAGGCGCTGCCGGAAAAGACCGAGGTCCAGTTGTTTGGCGCGCCGCCGTCTTTGCCGTCGCGCCAGATGTAGTAGTCACGGCAGGGGCTTTTCGGGTCGCGCGATTTTTGAAACCACTCGTGCTCGTCGGAGGTATGGTTGACGACCAGGTCCATTATCAGTCTCATACCGCGCTCGTGCACCGCCGCTAACAGCTCGTCAAAGTCGGCCATCGTGCCGAATTCGCTCATAATGGCGCGGTAGTCGCTGATGTCGTAGCCGTTGTCGTCGTTGGGCGACTGGTAAATAGGCGACAGCCACAGTGCGTCTATGCCGAGCTCGCGCAGATAATCAAGCTTGGCGATTATGCCGCGCAAGTCGCCGACGCCGTCGCCGCTCGCGTCGCAAAAACTGCGCGGGTATATCTGGTAAAAGACCGACTGTTTCCACCACTTTTCGGTAATGCGCGCCGGTTCGGGCGTCGGCTTACAGTCGGCATAATCGTTGAGCTTGCGGCAGAACATTTCAATAAATCCGTCGTCCAAGGCCTTGCCGGCCAGCTTTTTCAGCGCCGACAGCGACATCGCCCGCACCGGCAGCGAGCTGAGTATCTCGTACTTTATCCCCGCCGTTGCGGCAATTAGCGTGACAATGTCCCGTCCGAAGGGGTTTTTCAGCACCTCGCCGATGGTGCTTTTGGCGGTAAATTCTTCCGACATAGCTATTCCTCTATTCTTTGGTATGACTTGAAGTCAGTGCGAGTGCGGCTTAAAGCCCTCGCCGATTATCTCGCTCGACTCTATGGCGGTAACAAAGGCGGTCGGGTCACACTCGCGCACTATGCGCTTGACAGGCCCAATTTGGTTCTTGCGAATGGCCACCATCAGCACTGTTTTTGCCGCGCGGGTATAGCCGCCCACGGCCGGTATCAGCGTGCTGCCGCGCTCTATTTCGGCGTCGATGCTTTTTACCAGTTCGTCCTGTTTGTCAGTGACTATCAGCAGCACTATGCCGCTGTCAATGCCGTAGAGAATAGCGTCTACAACCTTGGAGCCGACGAACATTGAAACCGCGCCGTACAGTATAGAGTCGATATTGCGAAACACGACGGCGGCAATTATCAGCACTATTGTGTCCTGCAAAAAAGCCAGCTGGCCGAGATTCATGTGCGGGTATTTTTTCTTTAAAGTCAGCGTCATGAAATCGGTGCCGCCTGTGGAGGAACCGCGCATAAATATCAGCGCCACACCGGCGCCCATAGACGCGCCGCAGAACAATGCCGCGAGCATGGTATTGCCGGTGTAGACCGGAATAAGCGGAAAAACCAGGTCGGTTATCAGCGTCATTACCAGCACGCTGCGCAGCGTGCGCAAAATTGTGCGCGGGCCGAGCGTGAAGTAGGCCATCAGCGCCAGCGGGATATTAAAAACAAAAGTCACTATGCCGATGGGCAACCCCCACAGATAGTTGACGATTATTGCAAGACCGCTGACGCCGCCGGCCGTGAACGTGTTGGCGGCGGCAAAGGTATAGACGCCCAGCGAATAGAGCATGCCGCCGGCAACGTCATACAGCAGGTCTACTGACTCTTTTTTAAGCTTATCTCTGGTGATCGTCATGGCGCTCCGTTTTGACTAAAGAGGACAAAAGGGCATACTCGGCGCAATGGCGCGAAGCTGCCCACATAAGTCAGACCATATACTTTATTTTTTCTTTGTGAGGTAAAACAAAACAATAAACGCGGCCGCAAACGCCGCCACGGCGGCGGCGAGCACCCAAATGCCCACCGTTCCGGCGACAAAGCCGTAGAATGATTGCAGCAGACCGCCGGCGTCGGTATAGCACGCCTTGACGCTGCTCGCGGACACGGCGACAGTCTTATTCTGCGGGGTTCTTACCGTAAGTTCGCTGCCGTCTTGCGATTTGAGCGTGCCGTAGTATTCTGTGCCGTTGTCGTCGTAGAGTATCACCTGGCCCTCAAGCAGTTCTCTGTGGCCGTTGTAGGCGCTGAACAGGGCAATATCTGCCGTCGCGGCGTCGGTAAAAGTCGCGTCGTCTGTCACGACTACGGCGTACTTGCCGAAAAGCCTGCTGCTGTCGCCCTGCTTCGCGGCGCGCAAAAACAGCGCTGTTGCAAGAATAAAACAGGCACAGATGCACCCGGCAAGCAGCCCGGCCAGCGCCAGCACAATTCCCCTGCTGCGCGCCTTGGCCGCGGGAACAGCGCTACTTTTTAGCGCTTCTTGCGCTTGGGTTCTTTTTTTTTTGAGCGTTGGATCTCAGACAGCGACAGCGCCGTGGTGCGCTGCTTGCTGCGGTCCTTTTTGCTGCCGATATTCTCGGCCTTTTCGACGGTTGTGCCGCCGTTGCGGCGAAACTCAACAGTCTCGTCCTTGCCTAGGCCCAAGTGCAGCAGCACATTGCTCTTGAGCGTTGAGGCGGTGTAAAATGCCGTCTTGTCGCGCGCGCTGAGCAGCACCGTAATTATCATTGCTATCATCAGCAGCGCGCCGAAATTGAGCAGCGACAGCCCCGTCATATTGGTCGTCTCGCTCACCGGCATCGCAATGGCGCGCCGGTCAGCAAACTGGTAGCAGCCGGCGACAAAGAGCCAGACGTAAAACAGCACCGCCGCCACCGGCGCGGCAATTCGCACGGACAACTCGGAATAGAAAAGGCAGCCGGCGGTGATTGCGACCATCACCAACAGCATGACGCCTATCAGTCCCAAAAAGGCCATGGAAAACAGTCCGTTAATCAAAAACGGTATGCCCGTCAAAAGACATATGACGGTGCCGACGGCCAATCCGAAGAAATAAGCGAGCGCCGCCATGCCCAGCTTAATGAAAAGCTTGCCGCGCATAAGCTCGACCGAGGCATACCCCATCCGCGACAGGAAATACCACCTGTTGGTGAACATTTCTCTGAACATAGCGCAGTTGGGGAACGCAACCATAGTCAGCGCCATACACAGTACCGCCGCCATGGCGTAGCAGAAATAATAACCCAATAAAGAGTCATAAATGAATGTGCCGTAAGCCTCGCTGCCAACCAGCCGCAGCACAATAGTCGCGACAAGGGCCAACACGGCCGCAGCGCCTCCCTCGCACAACAGTCCCCACAAAGGGATTTTGTCGGCGCTGAGATAGCGAGCGATATTCCGCCCCGAGCCGCCCGTCTGCTCGCGCTGGCGGCTTTGGTTCTTTGTCGGCTTGGCTCTCGTTTTCTCGAGCTTGGCCGCGTCGGTTTTACGGGTGTTATTTTTACTCATTTTACTTGCTCACCGCCTCGCTGAGAGCCTTGACAAAAGTCTTCGGGCGCTCAATTATGTCGCTGCCGGTAAGGCCGCTTTCCCGCAGCAGCGCTTCCAATGCGCGCGCGCTGACGTCGGCATTTTCGCGGTTGTAAATGGCGATACCGTCGCGGGCGACAGTGCAGCTTAACTGCGGCAAATATTCGGCGAGCCGCGCTCTAATCTGTTCTCCTTGCAGCGTGCGCGCCAAAATAAGATCACTGCTGTATTTGCAGCAAAAATCCTCGATGTGTCCGTTGAAAAGCGTCTGGCCGTCGCTGAGCGCTACGGCGATATTGGCGCAGTCCGCAACAAGTCCCTCGCACATCGTCGCCATCAGTACAGTTTTGCCGTGCTCGCGCATGGCGGCAAATATCCGTTTCGCTGCGGCGCGGTCGCTTTCGGAATAAGACATTTCGGGAATATTAATTATAACGGTATCGACAATTTTGCTGAACAGCGCGGTTATCATCAAAAGCAGCAGCTTTTGCGCCGCAGTCAGCAAGCTGACCTTAGTGGTGGCCTGGGCACCGTTGACAAGCAGCTGCAGCAGCTCGGCCAATTCCTCGCCGCGGCCGGCTACTTCCTGCTTCATGTTGGCAAAAGACAGGTCCAAAAAACTCTCTACGCTCAAGTCGCAATCCAGCACGCCGGTATCGTCAAGATAGAGAATATTCGGCATCTCGACTTGCTCGTTCGCACCGATTTTTTCGCCGGATATTACCAGCTCTCCGGCCGTGAACACGTTGCAGCCGCCGATTATCTGCAGCAGCGCGTAGCTGTCGTAGAACCGCGGCGAGCCAAACGCGCAGCAACTGCCCTTGGGCACGCGGAAGCTGACATTTTTTATAATACTTTTTGATTCGCCGAACTTCGTCTTAAACTCAGCGTCACAAGCGAGAGAGTGAGCCTCGACGCTCATCCCGTCGGTATTTTCCAAATATTCGTTGCTGAAAAGCAGTGACGTTTGCTCGCCTTCGCTTGTCGGCTGCGGCTCAATCGCTGCCGGCGGCTGCTGTGCGGCAAAAATATTTTCTGCTGTCGGTGCGGTGAGTGCGGCAACTTCCGGCTGTGTGGTTTCACTTTCAAATATGGGTTGCACCGCAGCGGGCGTCTCGCGCATCACCGGGCTCAGCGGCGCTGCCAGCGCCGGTTCTTCCGCGCCGAACTCGCCGAGACTTACCGAGGCGGGCGACGAACTCTGGTCGACGAATACCGGCTGCTGTCGTGCCGGAACTGCCGGCTGCTGTTCAAGCTGTGCCGGCGCCTGCTGCGCCATAAAGGCGTTAATGTCAAACTGCGGCTGCGCGTCGCTCTGCGGCGCCGCCGGCTGCGGTTCAAGCTGTGCCGGCGCCTGCTGCGCCATAAAGGCGTTAATGTCAAACTGCGGCTGCGCGTCGCTCTGCGGCGCCGCCGGCTGCGGTTCAAGCTGTGCCGGCGCCTGCTGCGCCATAAAGGCGTTAATGT
>CAYZIL010000015.1:37033-42620 GCA_964478515.1 uncultured Faecalibacterium sp.
TCGGTCTGCGCCGGACGCTCGTTATAGACGGGCTGCGGCGCCGGGCGCTGCTCGGTCTGCACCGGACGCTCGTTATAGACGGGCTGCGGCGCTGAAGCTCCGCCACTGTGCGGGTAGGGCGCGCGGTCCTGATACGGCAAAGCCTGCGCGGGCACGCTGTGCGCGCGCGGCATCTGCTGCTGCGGCGCGTTGGGCGGCGCAAAGCGCTGCGTGTTGAGCGGTTGCCGCGGTGTCAGCGGCACAAACGCGCCGCCGGACTGCGGGGTACGCCGCTGTGCCGGTGTGTACTGGGTACTTCTGTCGTGCAGCGCGCCGAGCTGCGCCGGGTCGAGTCCGCTTTGGCGCACCGGGCGCGGCATTGGGCGCTGCGGGGCGGGGTTTACTGCGTTCTGTTGCGGGTTTCGCGGTTGCTGCGCGCCGTAAGCGTTCTCATGCTGCGCAGCGGGGTAACCGCTTCCCTGCTCCATAACAGGGTAGTTTCCGCCGAAATTGTTATTCTGCATGGTATTGGATTACCACCTTAAAATAGAAATGATAGGTCTATGCCGAGTAGCGACGGGTCTCTGCCCACATTCAAGTCGCTGAGAATCGCAATGAGGACAGCCGCCGCTATAACGACAACGACCGCCGTAATTATTGTTCCTGCAAGTCCCCGACCGGCTTTGTAAGTCGAAAACTCCTCGGTCTGGGCGGCGCGGATGCGCTCTTTTTTTTCTGCCCGGGACAGCTTTGGCGCCTTGGCGGCTTTAGCCTGCCTGGTTTTTGTTCCGGTAGAATTTTCCTGCTCTATTGCCTGCGCCGGTTTTTCCCGCCGGCGCTGCTTTTGTTCTTTTTTGGTCATTGCTGCCTCCACGGAAATGAGCTTATACTTGAAATTACTCAAAGGGGATTATATCATAGTTGCGGGGAGATTAATATATCATAAAGTTAATTTTCATCTGTATTGCCATAATTTCACTGCCTATCAGGCAATTTTTGGCATGATAATCTATGCAAATCGACCAAAATGTCGAAATATTATCACAAGAGGATACATATGAACGCTAAAGAATTATTAAAAACCGGCTGCGGTTGTGCCGCGCTCAGCCCCGCCGGGGACACTGTTTGTGAAAGCGGCCGCGGTGTAGCGCCGCTTATTAAGCTGTGCGCCGCGGCCGGCGAGCGCTTTGTCGGCTGTGATTTTGCCGACCGGGTTATGGGCCGCGCCGCGGCCGCGCTGGCGCTGCAACTGCGTCCGGCAAGCGTCTGGGCTCAGACAATCAGCGACGCCGCCGTGGAACTGCTGGAAAGCAATGGCGTAAAAGTAAGCTGGCAACAGCGGGTGCCGCACATTCTCAATGCCGAGCGCAGCGACTGGTGTCCGCTGGAAAAAACGCTGGACGGCTGCACCGACGCTGCCGAATGCCGCCGGCTCATAGGCGAATTTCGCGCCTGCATGGCCGCCGCTCGCTGAGCTGTAAAAAAGTCTTTAAGACCGCCGCAGTGTACCGCGGCGGTCTTTGCTGTTTTTTTCTATTTCGATTTCTGCCTGCGCTTGGGGGCAATATAAGTCAGCGGCGCCAAATCCTTGCCCTGTGAGCGCGGCTGTACCGTAAAACGGCTGCTGGCGCGAATAAGCTGAGTCAGCTTGCGGTAACCGTAGTTGCGCACGTCGAAATCCGGCAGCTTTTTTTGCAGCACATTGCCGAGCTTGCCGAGAAACACAAAACCGTCCTCGTCGGAATTCTCCAGCGCAATGCGCTCAATAATATCTATTATCTCGTCAAATTCCGCCTTCTTCTCCTCGGGCGGCTGCGTGTTGTGCTCCGGTTCCGGCTCAATGCTCTCGCTGATGACCTCAAGATACTTAAAATTCTCGCACGCGGCAATAAAGGGTTTGGGAGTCTTGCGCTCTCCCATACCCATGACATACATCCCGGCCTCGCGCAGCCGCGCGGCCAGGCGGGTAAAATCGCTGTCGCTGCTGATAATACAAAACGCGTCCACACTTTTGCTGTAGAGTATATCCATGGCGTCAATAATCAGCGCCGAGTCGGTCGAGTTTTTGCCGGTGGTGTAGCTGTACTGCTGCACAGGCATAATTGAATAAGCCAGCAGCGCTTTTTTCCACGAGCTGAGCTGCGGGTTGGTCCAGTCCCCGTAAATGCGCTTGTTGGTTATTTTTACGTTGTAGTTTGTCAGTTCTTCAAATATATAGTTCAAGTAGCGGCCGGAGACGTTCTCTGCGTCTATCAGCACCGCCATTCGCAGTTCATCGCTCATATTCAAGCTCTCTTTCTTTGCGGCTGATATTATTCTATCAGATTGCGGCCGAGAATACAAATTGCTTGTCTCACCGCCGCAATTGGGTTATAATCGCGTTAAGTAACGGCCGTTCGCTGCGGCCGCACACAGGAGGCGACGGGTTTTGGACGCAACAACGCTGATTACCGTATTGCTGCTGGGACTGGCGTTTTCCGGTGATGTGCTCGCTGTGGCGGATGAGCTCAATATTGAGCGCGCCCGCGAGCGCCTTGCGGCGGCCTTGAGCCTTGCGGCGGCATACGCCGTTTCGCACGCACTGTTCGCCGCGCTCGGCTATATTGTCGTCAGCGTTTTCGGCGACGCGGCCGGTCGTTTTGACCACTGGGCGGCGCTGGCGCTGCTCGCCTTTGTCGGCGTCAGCATGGCGGCAGCGGCGCTGCGCGCACTGCGCGTGGCGCAAAAGGAGGACGAAGAGGCGCCGCCGGCAAACGAGTTTGACTTAAAAACCGCGCTGCGCACCTGCGCGCGCGGCGCGCTTGAATGCGTCGCCGCCGGCGTCGCGCTCGCCGCATTGGACGCACCCGTCTATTTAAGCACCGCTCTGCTCGGCTGCACCGGTTTTGCCGCCGCTCTGCCGGCTTTTCTCGTGCGGCGCAGACCGGTTTTCGTCAATAGCGCCTGCGGCTTCGTCGCCGGCTGCGTGCTTGTTGCCATCGGCGCGGAAATATTGTTGCGCCATCTTTTTCTCGGCGGCTGAGCGCTGAGACCAGCTTAGTGTGCTGCATTCATAAGCAGGCCGCCCGCCGCACTTGCGGCGGGCGGCCTGCTACTATTATATTACCTTTTGCGGCCGGCAATACCTGCCGCTGTGCTTGCGGCGACAGCAAACAAAAAACTGCGCAAAGCGCCGGTGCGTGGCGCCGAAAATCCAGAAAGCACAGGTTAACGCCGAAGTATTTGTATAATAATATGTGAAATATACAAATAGTATTAAAGCCGTCTTATCGGCAGGCAGATGTAGTCAAGCCCGCTGCGCAAGTCGTGGTAATCCTGCGCGGCGCCGGCAAGGTGCAGACCGGCCGCTTGTAGCGCGCACAGCGCGCGGCGAAAGCTGTCCGCTCCCTCGTTCTTGAAACGCACAAATTCAAATGCCGGTATCTGCCAGCGCGTCCAGCCCGGCGGCGGCGACGCGTCTTTGCGACATTCGGCGCCGGCAAGATAAAGCCCGCTGCTGAAATCGCCCTGCCATGGCGCAAAGCTGAGCGAAAAGTCCGACATCGCTCCCCAAATACCGGCAAGGGTACCGTCGGCGCACCTCAGCGCCAGCGGCTCTATTTCGGCAAAGCGGTCGTTAGCCCGCCGCCAAAGTTCCGAAACAAAGCCCTCGCCGTCTGCGGTGGACCCGGCAATACCGATAACCGCAAAGCTGTCTTTACAAAATTTCTCCATCAGCACACCCGCTCTCAACACTGCCGCGCGTTTTGCGCGCCGGCAACTGTGCCACTATCAGCGCCGCGAAAACCAGCGCGCAGCCGCCCAGTTCGCGGGCGCTGAGCGTCTGCGACAGCAGCACCCAACCCGCCAGGGCGGCGAATACCGACTCGAAGCTGAGCACCAGCGACGAAACAAAAGCGCTGACAGTGCGCTGCCCGACTATCTGCAGCGAAAACGCCAAACCGCAGGAGACTACGCCGGAATACAGCAGCGACCAGCGCGCGCCCCAAACCGCGCTCAGCGGCGACCAGCCGGTAATGCTTGCAGCCACCGCCGCCAGCACGCCCGAGACCGCAGCTTGCACCAGCGACAGCGTCAAACAGTCGGCGCTTGCGGTGTATTTGTCTATAACAAGAATATGCACCGCAAAAATTACTGCGGCGGCCAACAGATAAAAGTCGCCTGCGCCGAGCGTGAATCCGTCGCCGGCACACAGCAGCCAAAGTCCGGCCGTGGCCGCCGCCACCGCCAGCCAGACGTTCCAGCCGGCGCGCTTGCGCAGGAAAAGGCCCAGCACCGGAACGAACACAATGTAAAGCGCGGTGAGAAACCCGGACTTTGCCACTGTAGAGCGCATAATTCCGTACTGCTGCACGTAACTTGCGGCAAACATCAGTACTCCGCACAGCGCGCCGCCGCCGAGCGTGGCGCGCATGTCGGTGTGCCCGCTGGCGCGGCGCGTGCGCCGCAGCGACAGCAGTGCCAGCGGCAGTATTGTCAGCGAGCCCAGAACCGAGCGCACGACTAAAAAAGTGCCCGGCGACACCAGCTCCAGCCCGATACTCTGCGCCACGAAGCCGGTGCCCCATATAAGCGCCGCTCCCGCCAAAGCTATAATGCCGCCGAACGAATTATTGTTTTTACTCAATTGTAAACTCCGTATCTTGTCTGTTATCTATATGCTTTTGTGCTGGCCGGTAATTGAAAACACTACCCACTCGGCAATATTTACCGCGTGGTCGGCTATGCGCTCAAGATATTTTGCAATCATCAGCAAGTCAGCCGCCGTCTCGCCGTAGCTGCCGTTCTTTTTTACCAGCTCTATCGTTTGTTTTTTCACCTCGTCAAAGAGGTTGTCGACAATATCGTCGTCGTCAATGACGGCGCGCGCCAATTCCAGGTCGCGGCGCACAAAAGCGTCTATGCTGTCCGTAACCATTTTTATGGCGGCGCGGGCCATGTCACCAATATGGACGGTGTCGGTGTAGCTGACAACATTGCCCATAAGGGTTATTTCGCACACGTCGGCCGCCTGGTCGCCGATGCGCTCCATATCCGTGACCATCTTCAGCGCCGCCGAGATGGTGCGCAAGTCGCGCGCCACCGGCTGCTGCTGCAGCAATATGCGCAAGCACAGCTGTTCTATGTCGAGTTCTTTTTTGTCTATTGTTTGTTCCGCTTCCACGGTCTGTTTGGCCAGCGACTCGTCGCCCTCCATCAGCGCCTTTACGGCGGTGGCGATGGCGCTTTCGCACATTGCGCCCATCTCCACCAGCTCGTCGTTGAGCCGTTGCAGCTGTTCGTCGAATTTGCTTCTCATTATCCGAACCTCCCGGTAATGTAATCCTCGGTGCGCTTGTCCTTGGGCATTGAGAATATCTTTTCGGTACTGTCGTACTCAACAACCTCGCCGAGCAGGAAAAACGCTGTCCGGTCGGAAACGCGCACCGCCTGCTGCATGTTGTGGGTGACCATTACTATCATGTAGTCCTTTTTCAGCTCCAGCACCAAATCCTCTATTTTTGAGGTTGATGCCGGGTCGAGTGCCGACGTCGGCTCGTCCATAAGCAACACCTCCGGCTTTACCGCCAGCGCGCGGGCTATGCACAGCCGCTGCTGTTGGCCGCCG
>CAYZIL010000015.1:42630-51980 GCA_964478515.1 uncultured Faecalibacterium sp.
GCGCACGCCGTGGGTGCGCGGGCCGTAGGCCACGTTGTCGTAGATGCTCATCGGAAACGGGTTGGGCTTTTGGAAGACCATCCCCACCCGCTTGCGCAGCAGGTTTACGTCAATATCGCCGTAAATGTCTTCCCCGTCCAGCATGACTTTGCCGGTAACGCGGCAGCCCTCAACCAGGTCGTTCATGCGGTCGAAACATTTCAGCACCGTCGACTTGCCGCAGCCGGACGGGCCGATAAACGCCGTTATCATCCTGTCATTGAGCGCCAAATCAACGCCCTTTATCGCCTCGAAATCGCCGTAATATATGTGCAGGCCCTCGGCGACGAGCTTGTCCGCCGCCGCATTCTTTTTTTCCGCCATCATTTACCTCCCGCGCCAATCTTTTTTGCCGCGTATGCGGACAGGGCGTTTATGCCGACTACTATCACCAACAGCACCACCGCCGTGGCGTAAGCCTGGTCGGTAAAAAGCCCCTCGCTGCTCAGCGCGTACATGTGCACGGCGAGCGTGCGCCCGGAACCGAGCAGACTGTCGGGAACCTGTGCGACGGTGCCGGCTGTGTATATCAGTGCCGCCGACTCGCCGACAATGCGGCCGACCGACAGTATAACTCCCGAAAGCACGCCCGGCGCCGCCGCCGGCAGTACAATTCTTCCTATGGTGCGCAGTTTACCGGCGCCGAGGCCGAAACTGCCCTCACGAAAGGCGCCCGGCACCTGAGACAGCGCTTCTTGCGCGGTGCGCATCATCAGCGGCAAAATCATTATCGACAGCGTCAGCACTCCGGCGAGTAGTGAAAAGCCGAGACCCAGCGTGTTGACAAACAGCAGCAGTCCGAACAGGCCGTAAACTATTGAGGGTATGCCCGACAGCGTCTCGGCCGTCAAGCGCACGAGCCCCACCAGCTTGCTGTCGCTTTTGGCATATTCGTTGAGGTATATCGCCGCGCCCAGACCCAGCGGCACAGCAATAAGCAGCGACAGCAGCGTCATACTCACCGTGTTTATCAGTGCCGGCATAAGAGAGTGGTTATCCGACGTGTATTCGAGCGAAAACATCTCCGGCGTCAGATAGGGCAGTCCGCGCACTAAAATGTAAATTATCATGAACAGCACCGCGGCGCCCGTCAGTGCCGCTGCTAGCGTGACCGCAATTCTCAGCAGCAGCGAGCCCGGACGGCGCCGGTAGGCCTTGCGGCGGGAAGCCGCCGAGACCGCGTTGACAGCCTTCATTTCGACCCCCTCCTTTTTAACAGCGAGAACAGCAGATTAATAATCAGCGCAAACACGAAAAGGACAAGGCCGGTCGCTATAAGTGCCTCGCGGTGCAGCCCGGACGCGTAGCCCATCTCAATTACTATATTGGCAGTCAGCGTGCGAATGCCGCGCAGTAGGCCGTTTGGCATGCGCGCCTGGTTGCCGGCGACCATTATTACCGCCATCGTCTCGCCGATAGCGCGGCCGATGCCGAGCACTATGCCGGCTGTGACGCCGGACTTTGCCGCCGGCAGCGTTACGGTAAAAACACTGCGCTCGTGGCTGGCGCCGAGTGCCAGCCCGCCCTCGTAATAGATGTCGGGCACTGCGCGCACCGCGCTCTCGCAGACGCTTATGACCGTCGGCAATATCATAATTCCCAAAAGAATACTGGCACTGAGTATGCTGCTGCCGCTGCCGCCCACCACCCGGCGCACCAGCGGCACGACGACCGTCAGCCCGAAAAAGCCGTACACGACCGAGGGGATGCCGGCCAGCAGATCCGTTGCCGGTTTGAGCACTCTGTAAACGGGCGCCGGGCAGAACTTGGCAAGGTATATTGCCGTCAACAGCCCTATTGGCACGCCCACTACTACCGCGCCGGCGGTGATGTAGACGCTGCCTAGTATCATCGGCAAAATGCCGTAAATGTCCGAAGTCGGCCGCCAGCTTTCACCGAGCAGGAAATTGAAAAAACCGATTTCGCTCATCGCCGGTATGCCGTTTACCAGCAAGAATGCGCAGATAAGCACCACAGCCAGAACGCTCGCCAGCGCCGCGAGCATAAACAGTATGCGCCACAGCGGCTCCCTAATTTTCGACATCGCACACCTCCGACCAGTCGCTGAGCGCGCCGGAATAGATGTCGCGCAGCTGGGCACTGCTCAGCTGACGCAGCGGATTGAGCTCGTTGACTATCACCGCAATGCCGTCCAGCGCCAGGGTCTGCACGCTGCCGACCGACGCCAGCTCGGCGGCGCTGAGCGCGCGCGAACTCATGCCGAGATCGCATATTCCCTCGCTCACCGAGGTGACGCCTGTTGTGGAGTCGCTCATCTGAATTTCAATGTTGACGTTCGGGTTGAGCGTCTCGTAAGCTTCCTTGAGCTTTTCCATCACCGGCGCTACGGAAGAGCTGCCGCTGACGACTATGCGCCCGCTGAGTGCGCCGGCGCTGTAGTCGCCTGTCGGCGCCGCCGGCACAAAACCGGCGTTTTCTATTACCGCGGCGGCCGCGGTGCTGCTCAGGTAAGTGAGAAAGTCGGCGGTGGCCGCATCCGGCTCGGCGGGCAGCACCAGCAAAAACGGCCGCGACAGCGGGTAGCTGCCGTCGGCTACTGCCGCCGGAGTGGGGGCGACGCCGTCAATACTCAGCGCCGTCGTCTGCGCAGACAGCGAGCCCATAGAGATATAGCCCACCGCGTACGGGTCGCCCGCTACGGTGGCTATCATAACGGCGGTATTGTTGGTAATTTGCGCCTCCAGCGTGGTATTGTCCCACTGCGCGCCGGAGTCGGTCTCGCTCATAAGCCCCAGCAGTGTGACAAACGCCGAGCGGGTGCCGGAACCGTCCTCGCGCGAGACTACCGTTATTTCGTGCGGCAGCACAAACTCCTGTGCAGCAAGGCAGCTGCACAGCACAGCGCACAGCGCAACGGCAAGCAATACGGCGGTGACTCTTTTCAACTCTTAAGGCCCTTTCGAAATCAATTCAACTAATAAATACATATTGATATTATATCTGCACGCGCAAAACTTGTAAACCTCACCGCGCACGGCAATAAAATTGTAATTGTTACTTCTCGCGACAGATATTGACATTTTTTTCATATTAATTTATATTCTATTCATAAAATATTTTTTGAGCGCCTGTTAAATTATCCGCGATTGGAGCACTCATATGCGTATTACTGCAAAGTTAATCTCTCTTGTACTTGCCGGTGCACTGGCAGCAACAATGCTCACCGGCTGCGGCGGTGACAGCATGAAAAAAATCATCAAAAAGGTCGAGAAGGATTATACGGTAGCCGTAGACGAATATGTCATTTACGGCACTCATCTCAACATTTCCGGCTCTGTGGAATTCCCCTACAATCCCCAGTCTGTCTCGCTGGTGCTGCTCGACTCCGAGCAGGAATACGCGCTCGACGTCGACATCACCAACAAAGACGGCGCTGTCACTTTTACCAGCGGCAAACTTATTAACTCCGGCATATGTCTGGAAACGCTGCCTCAGGGCGAATTTATAGTTCTAATGCGCTGCGATTATTACGACGAGACTTTTTACTATTCTTTATTCAATAACACCGGCTACGGCGACTTGCAGTATTATACCCTGTCTCACGACGGAGAAAACAATAAAATAGACCTGCAATTCTGCGAATATGAACTCAGCAAACGCAAGGAAACGTATTTGCCCTATCTCGCGCTCAATATAGTGCCGTGCAATTTGCCCGACGACGTCTATGATTTCGTTCTTGACGCCGGTCACGGCGGCGACGACCCCGGCGCCGTCGGCACGCTTGACGGCGTTGAGTACTACGAAAAAGACTTTAATTTGCAGCTGTGCGTCCGCATTGCGCAGCTGCTTGAGGAACAGGGCTATAAAGTCGCGCTGGTCACCGACCGCGACGAGGACCCCGACGCCTATAATACCGGCGGTCGCGCCGTACTCGCCAACGACGCCATGGCAAAATATTTCTTTTCCGTGCACAACAACGCCTCTACCGACGCGCGCTATTACGGCGTGGAAATTTACTCTCCCTATAATGCCGAGTACGTTCTCGCCCAATACATTGCCGAAAATGTCGTCGAAGCGGCAGGCAGCAAGTTTTCCGACAACCCGCAGTGGAACCGCGGCCGCGGCGTGTTTATTCGCACCTTCTCCGCGGCAGATATTGCCTCAACTCAGCAGGAAGCCGACGCGGGCGGGTTCGAAATGTACGACAATATTACGACGTCCACCAATTACTACTTCGCAGTTCGCGAGGTGGGCGGCATTTCCACCGGCGCCTATGTTGACGGCCGCGACCCCGACCACGGCACCAATCCCTACTGGAACTCCAACTGCACCGCCGAGGGCTATTTGCTGGAGCTTGCTTACTTGAGCAACACTATAGATTTGACCAACCTTGTCAGCAATACCGACGCTTATGCCGACGGCGTCGTCAACGGCATGCTCGCTTACATAGACACACTTTATGCCGGCGAGTAATAACCGCTGCGCGCAACACTGAATAATTCTCAAAAACAGCCCCCGCCGAACAGGCGGGGGCGTTTTGTACGGGTTTGCTTTTACTTGGCGTTATTGAAAGTCTCGCGCGCCTTCTGCAGCGAAGACTTGGCGCCGCCGGCTGTAAGAATGGCGTAAAACGCCTTTTCGCAGGCTTTCTCCATCCAGGCGGTCTTGGCCATGGCCTCATCCATCGTCTTGCCGACAATAACGGCGCCGTGGTGGCCCATCAGTACGCAGTCGGTCTCGTTGCCGACAAGGCCGTCGGCGATAATTTCGCCGAGCTCTTTGCCGCCGGCACTTGCGTACGGCGTGCTGGGAATGACTCCGGTTAGGCCCTCGCCGATTATGTCAAGCGGCACGTCCATTTCAAGAATTGCGAAAATTGACGCCCAGCGGCCGTGGGTCTGGACTATGGCGCCAACGTCGGGGCGCTTGCGGCAAATAGCGGTGTGCATATACCATTCGCAGGTCGGCTCGCTGTACGGGGTGAATATATTCTCGTCGTTGTCGGTAATAAAGCGTTCCCAGCCGCGCGCGTCGCGCAGGTTCTTTTGGAAGCACCAGGACGGGCTGCCGGAAACATAGATAAGACCGGTCTTCAAGTCGCGCACGGCCACGTCGCCGGACTCGCCGGAGGGAGAGTAACCCATTATATTAAGCATACGGGTGCCGCGGGCAACTTCTTCTTTGAACAGAATCTGGTCGTAATCCTGGTAGGTATTGTAGTCGGTATCGACTTTATATTCGTAAGTAGCGGTAACGGAGGGAATCGGGTCGGCCGAGATTGTCTTGACGTCGCCAATAAGCCGCGCCAGAACTACCTTTTCGGCCACGGACTCCATCCACGCCAGGTAGTTTATTGCATTGTCGATGTTGTCGCCAATGGCAATTAGTCCGCCGTTGTAAAGCATTACGCACTTCTGGTCGGCCAGATTCTCGACGACCTCGCGGTAATACGCCTCGCTCGCGGTCGGCTCGGAGGTTACGCACTTTACGTCGCAGCTGGCCTCAAGCTGTTCTGCCAGCACAAAGGGAATGGCCTCTTTTTGCTGCGAGAGCATAGTCGTCCATTTGGGGAACACATGGATTATGCACTGAACATCTTTGCGCGCTTTGTAAATTGCCAGGTGCAGCGGCAGATTTTCGTGCGCGGGCAGATGGTGGGTTATATAGTTGCCGTCGGCGTCGACAACGACCATGTCGCTGCCATGGTACTGGGAAGGATCAGTGACGCCTATTTTGCCGGGAGCGACAGAGATAGTCACGTAACCGGTCGCCTCGTCACGCACACTGGCCTCACCCATTCTCTCGTTGGGCAGCCAATCCTCTCGGAACAGGCGACGAATGCAGCGCGCCAGTTCGTTCTGGAACAGTTTGGATGAATAGTTCATTTTTGTCCTCCGCGAATTACTATTTTTTGAACTGCCCAGGGGGTGCGGCAGTTTTGCACAAGTTTGGTAAAATTCAATACCATTTGCCTAAAGCTTACCACTATGCCAGCAATGGCGCAACCCTTGAAGGGAATTTTTATTAAATACTTTTAAATATAATCCGCTAATTTTGTCTAAATTACTCATTGCTTTTCTTGCAATTTGAAAAATATCAAGATTTTATATAAATTGTTGATTTTTCGCACCAATATTTGCCTGCAGTGCGTGCTCGCGGCACTGTGCGCAGTCACGGCGCGCCGCAAAAACCCTTGCACTCCGGCGCTTTAAAAGCAGCACCGGCATTGCCGGCGCTGTTTTTGTGTACGCGTCAGTTTACAAGCGCGCTGAAAATCATTAGGTTCGCCCTGCGGTCAAATGCAGCTTTCACTCAGCAAGTCGTACCCCCGCACCGGCTCACCGAAAAAGAAAAGCCCGACGCCGCCGATGCCGAGATGGCTTGCCAGCACACAGCCTATGGGCAGTATAAGTGTTTTTGCCTGCGGTATAATTGCCAAAAGCATGTCGTTCACCATTTTTGCCGCGTTCGGGTCGTCGGCGTGAGTTATGCCGAACAATTGCTGCGGAAACTGTTTGCTCTTTTCGACCAGCATTTGTATCAGTGTTTCCAACGTCTTTTTGCGGCCGCGAACTATTTTTTTTATGTGCATGGTGGTATTTTCAACGTCAAGTATCGGTTTAAAATTGAGCGTATCGCCGATTATACCCGCCGGACGGATAATTCTTCCGCCCTTTGCCAGCCAATTGAGACTATCCAGCGTAAAAAGGTGCTGCACTTTCGGTATCATCTCTTTGAGCAGCGACATCACCTCGGCGTAGGCCAAATTTTCGGCTATCCAGCGCGCCGTCTGCATGGCAATAAGCCCCGTGGCAAAGCAGCCGCCCTCGGAGTCGACGGCGTTGATGTTGCACTGGGGAAATTCCTCTTGCAGCTCGCCGATAATCAGCTTTGCCGCCTGGTAGGTACCCGACATGCCGCTGGAAAAGCTCAAGTAGATGAAATCGTTTCCCTGCTTGCAGACGTCGCGGAACAGTTCTTCGGCCTGTGCAAAATTTATCTGCGAGGTTTTCGGCATTATTCCCCGGCGCATTTCGGCGTAAAGCTGCTCGGCAGTAATGTCGACGCCGTCTTGAAAGCTGCGGTCGTCTATTACCACCTGCAGCGGCAGCACCGCAATGTCATACTTTTCAATAACCGCACGCGGCATGTCGCAGGTGCTGTCGACTATCAATTTAATCATACTTACCTACTTTCTGCTATTCACGCGTCTGCGCAAAAGCGCGGTTCGAATTGGGTCCGTCGCGGCGCGGCGGCGCCGCTTGACCGGCAGCGTTTTTTGGACTCGCGCGCAGCAAACTCCGTCTTTTGCGGGTCTTTTTTTGCAAGAGAATAAAATCTGCCGTTTGAATTTGAGTTTGTTTTAATTATAGTATCAATTTGTCAAAAAGCAAACGAAAACCGCCGCTCGCTGTTGGGCTTTAGGTTCTCCGCGTTTGGCATTTGTGCTCACCTCCTTGAAAAAAGGGTATGAAAAAGCAGCTCCTCGCGGGGCTGCAAATATAGAATATAAAAAAGGACGCATTGCTGTGCCAGCGGCAAGCGCTCAGTCTAAAACCTGGAACCGTGCTTATGCACCTCCCCCTACTGCGCTACTCTTTCCTATTCTTTTGATCCTCCAACCACAAGTCAAACCAGTTGTCTGGCGCGTCAAACGGCGTTAACGGGAGCTCCTTCCATACTGCGACCCTTTCGGCGATGGTCTTGCCGTCATAGCTGTACGCAAACGCCTCTTCGAGAGAGTCGAACCTAATGGAGCTGTCTCGTCGGGGTCAGATAAATCTATAAAAGAGAATTTACCTTTTTTCCCCTTTAAAAAAACGTGTGTGTTGTCAATGGGAAAACCCAGTAAGCCGGTGCGCAGTAGCGCGATCTTAACCTCTTCTATAGTCATGTTGTTTTACCTCCATCATTTATTAGCTGTTCTGTAACCGTTACTTCTTCTTGTTTCAATCCTTCCTGGTATTTTCATTCTTCTTCCTCATACTCTTTCCTAAACCTTTCCTCCTCTTCATCAAGAGAAGCCAGTCCCGCTTTAGCACCATTCCTCGTAAGAATGTCTCTTTACATCTTGCGCAACTGCTTATTTACATTTGCTAAATTGCCTCTAACTTATCCAGCCAGCAGTCGCAAAGTGGATAATCATCATCTTCATCACGGTCACCCGCCTCAACTATACACATTACGACACCTAAAGACTTGTGCATATCAACAACAACGCCATTTATTCCGCTCTCAATAATCCTGACGTGGTCGTATTCTTTTATTTTGCCGTCTCGCATGCTTTTCAGCTTTTGCCTTTTTCCTTTTGTCCGGCACATATAAACTCACCGGCCGTGAAATCGTGTTGCCTTTTCAAAATATTCTGCGGAACAGCCGGACCTGCGTGTATTATTTTCTAAATCCGGCTATGCGTTCGGCAAACTCGATAAGGTCCGGCTTTATTTTCATGCCGTGGATTATTGCCCAGTCGCCTATAGAGTCAATAACCTTGTAAAACGCAAAGGCTTGGCCCTGATTGTACTCCGTATTGTCCTTATCGCAATCCTTCTTGACATTTTCTGCGAACTCAGTGAGCCATTGTAGAAGCTCGACTAAGTCGTCTGCGCTAATCACCTTTTTGTTAATTCTAATGTCCATTTTTCTCCCTTCTTATCTTCACCTTGACTTTCCTTGTTCCAGACTACTTTTACATTTTCGGGGCCGTCCGGAAAGCTCTATCAATTTAGAATGCATTTTGCTGGATTCGCTTTTTCCTCATCTTCAGAAAACCGGTTTCTGATTTTTTATTACCTTTTCGAGCATTTTAACGCCCGCTTTGTTCGGCGGCTCATCACTCGTGCGCCCATCGCAATTATACTTCAGCTGTACGTTGATGTAAAACAAAAGCGTCTGCATGCCGCCGAGCGTTTTTTACGGCATGGGGCGACGCCTTTTTTATTTGGTACGGTATTTTCGACTATTTGCCGACAAGCTCGCGCAAGGCATATTAAAAATATTTTGACGAATCGACGACCTTGAAAACCAGCCCTTTGAAATGCGCCGCAAGACGGTGCGGCGATTTATAAAAGAAGTTACAATAAAAACAAATTCCGTCGATGTGCAAAGCACACTGACGGAATTTGCAGGTATCCTTGGCGGGTGGCAGTAATTGAGATAATGGCTGAAAGTCCTTTGTTTTCAACGGTTTTCGGATTTTCGACCAACCTGATTTTGCATCCAAACCCTCAATTTTCTGAAAAAAAGGTCAAAATCAAGTATGAGCAAAAAAGATAAGTCTATCGATGCCATTGTTGAGGTGAGCTGATCAGATCAGCTTGACCTCTTTTTCTTTTTGCCAAACGCAGTAT
>CAYZIL010000016.1:0-75 GCA_964478515.1 uncultured Faecalibacterium sp.
CGGCGTCGCCGCTCTTTTTGCCCGTCTCGCCGCTCTTGGCCGCCGGCTTCTTGGCGCTCGGCTTCTTTGGCGCGG
>CAYZIL010000016.1:175-51057 GCA_964478515.1 uncultured Faecalibacterium sp.
CGTCGCCGCTCTTTTTGCCCGTCTCGCCGCTCTTGGCCGCCGGCTTCTTGGCAGTCGGTTTCTTTGGCGCGGCGTCGGCATTTTTGTCAGCCGGTTTTTTGGCCGCGGCGTCGTCACTCTTTTTCGGCTCGGCAGGCTGCGGTTTTTTAGCCGGCGGCGTCTCTTTTTTCTTTTCGCCGCTCACTCCCGGCGCGACGGCAGGCTCTTTGCGCGCGGCGTCTCCCTCGTCGGAAAAGTCCAGTGCCACCAGCGTAAAGTAACGCCGGTCGGCCTTCAGGTCGTACTCGGGCAACAGCGAGGGCATTCCGGGGCGGTCGCCGCCCACGCCGCGCACATGTCCGTCAATATTTACCGTGACGGTGTTATTGCTTTCAAGCTCGGCGTCGTGCGCCTTTTCCTCGAGCTGCGCAGTGGCAAAGGGATATACCGAAACGTTAAAGGAAGTCTTAATGTATTCAAATTCCAGCCGGCCCTGCGGACCGGAAATTTTAAAGCTGTGCACGCCGCAGCGGTTGCCGTTGTCCTGAGGCTTGGAATAGCGGTTCGCCATGCCTGCCGCCGTGGTGCTGTAAACGCCGGTCTGCGCGACATCGAGCCGGTCTGGATAGTTCTCAAACGGGCCCATGCCGTAATAAGTAATGTTGTCAAAACTCGGGTCGAGCCCCAGCGTAAAGCCGCACTTCGGCATACTGGAACCGGCGCGGTACCAGCTGCGCAGACACAACTTGCCGTCGCTCATGGCGGAATACTGCACTGCCAGCTCGCTCATGCCGGGCGCGCTGCAGCGCAGCAGCACACCAGAGTCATAGGTGGCCACGTCGACGACGCGAATCCGCTCTCCGGCGCGCTTCATTTTGTATATTCCCCGCGTGCGGCGCAGCGGCTTGGGCAGCAGTAAACACAAATCGTTGTCTATCGGCGCGCGCCACATGTTAAGCCGCAGCGGCGTCTTGAGCAGGTTTTTGCCGTTGACACGCAGTGCGGTGAGCGCGGCGTTGGCGCGGTCTATCACGACACTTTTGCCGCCGCCAAAAGCGAGCGTAATCTCCCGGTCGCCGAGCGTTATTGCCGCCTTGGCGGCACTGACGGGCCGCGGCGCGAACTTAAGCTGCTTTGTATAGCTGTATATTACCGCCGACGCCGGCGCGAACGCGCTCGCCGCGCTGCGCACCAGCTCTGCGGAAAAGTCGGCGCGCGCGCAGTCGCGCACGGCTGAGAGGTCAAGCTTGACGCTCTCGCTGCCGCCGGCTTTTACCTCGACGTCGCTGATGACGCCGGAGTCAACCTCGCGGCCGTCGCCGTACAGACGGTAATGTATCTCGCAGCCGCTCAGCGGCGCGAGCTCGGTGTAGCTGCGCACGGTAAGCGTGTCGCCCTCAAGCGCAAAGCGCACCGGCGCCATGGCGTTGCGCGCCTCGTGCATTGCCGGGTTCAGCTGTCTGTCGCCGCGCACCAGACCGTCAAAGCAGAAGTTGCCGTCGTTGGGCTCGTCGCCGAAATCGCCGCCGTAGCAAAGCACGCCCTTGCACATCAGCCCCAAGTCGGCGTAGTCCCAAATAAACCCGCCGATAAGACGGTCGTTTTCGTTAATAAGCTGCCAGTACTGCGCAATGTCGCCCAGCGAATTGCCCATTGCGTGGGCGTACTCGCACAGCAAAAACGGGAACTGGTAGTATTCTTTGAAACTGTAGCGGTCGCCGAAGGGATTGTAAATGTTGCGGCCGACCGTCACCGCTTTTTGTCCGGCAATGTCCGCGAGCACGCTCGCAGGCTGGTACATGCCCGACATCACGTCGCTGCAGTCGAGGTCACATTCGTAATGTACCGGACGGGTGGGGTCAATTTTCTTGCAGAGCTGCGCCATTTTGAAAAAGGCCTTGCCCTTGCCCGACTCGTTGCCAAGCGACCACATAAACACCGACGGGTGGTTTTTGTAGCAGTTTATCATTACCGACAAGCGGTCGAGGCACTGCTTTGCCCACACCGGCTTGTCGCCGGGGATGCGCCGGGCGGCGCCGTGGGTTTCGAGGTTATTCTCGCACATCACCAGCAAGCCGTAGCGGTCGCACAGCTCCAGCATGGCCTCAGACGGCGGGTAGTGACTGGTGCGCACGGCGTTGAAGTTGTTTTGTTTGATTATTTTTACGTCGCGCTCGTTGAATTCCCGCGTGACGGCAAAACCGTTTTCAGGGTCGAATTCGTGGCGGTTGACGCCGCGAATTTTTATCGGCACGCCGTTAAACAGCAAAAACGGTCCCAATTTATATTTTGAGCTGCGGCGCACGACGCACACGCTGCGGAACCCGAAATCGAACCCGCGCGCGTCGCAAAGTGTGTCGTTTTTGTCATACAGTTCAAGCACTATGCGATACAAATAGGGGTCGTCGAAGCTCCATTTGTGCGGCGCTTTCAGCTTAAAAGCCATGCCGCTTTTCGCGCGCGCGCTGGTAAAGGGCGCAAACTCGTCGGCGGCGGTATCGACCTCGGCGCCGTCGGCGTCGTACAGCGTAACGCGCAGTTTGCCGCCCTGCTTGAGCACGCCGGTGTCGGACGCGACGTCGGCGCGCACGTTGAGCGTTGCGTCCTCAAACGTCTTGTTAAAGCGGCTGTCGGCAAAAATATCGGCTATGCGCTCGCGCGGCTGCTCGTAAATGCAAACGTCGCGGAATATGCCCGACATCCGCCACATATCCTGGTCCTCAAGAAAGCTGCCGTCGCAGTAGCGCATGACCTTGAGCGCCAGCACATTGGCGCCGGCGAGCACGCTGCCGCTGACGTCAAATTCGGCGCGGCCGAAACTGTTTTGGGTGTAGCCGACAAATTTTCCGTTGAGATATATGTAGGCGCAAGAGCTGATGCCGTCAAAACGCAGCACTGTGCGGCAGCGCTCGCCGGCGGGGGAATAGTCAAAATTCAGCCGGTAGCAGCCGACGGTATTTAGTGCGGCGTCGACTGTAAATTTGTCCGTGCGCAGCGCGCGCGGATATTTATAATTTGAGTATATTGGCTTGTCACAGCCGTAAAGCTGCCAGTTTCCCGGCACATTTACGCGGCGAAAGGCGGCGTCGTTAAATTCACTGTCGGTGAAACGAGCCGGCACGCCGCGGATATTTTTGGCAAAATAAAATTTCCAGTCGCTGCCGTTGAGCAGCTTTACCGACGCGTCGGCGCGTCCGTCGCGGGCGTTCTCAACGCTGCCGGCCGGAAACCCGGCGGAATGCGGCCGCAGCCGCGCCACCTTATATACTTCGGGATCGTTCCAAAGCGGTTTTTTGCTCCCCAAAATAACACCCCACATCGTCTCTTGTCTGTAATCTTCCAAACATTATAATAACACAACCGCAATTGATATAGCAACGCGGCCTTTCTAATTATTGGATATTTCCTTTTTGTCGCCGCGCTCGCGCAGCGCGCACAGCGCTTTTTCGACCGTTTCGCTCTCGGCGCCCAAATAAACGCACAGCTGTGAGACGGTAACGGTATTGTCGCTGACACTGTTGGCGGCGCTGACGCCGCGCAGCAGGTCGTCGCCGCCGACAGCGCCGCCGCTGCGGGTAAAAAGCAGATTGCCCAGCAGCATGCTGTGCGCCGCGCAAGCGTTGGCGCAGCAGCGACACAGCCGCTCTCGCGGCAACAGCACAAACTCGCTTGCCGGTGCCGCAAGCGCCACGTCGCCGGCACAGGCGAAAAATATTTGCCCGCGCTCAACAATGCGCGCGCCCGCCACCGCCGCTCTGCCGCTCACCGCGGTGACGGCGCTGTCGGTGTCGAAAACCATTATTCCGCCGCTTTCAAAGCGACGGCACTCCGCGCCCAGGCAGTTCATTACCAGCGTTGTCTGCCGCGCACTCATACCGAAAAACATCTGCGTGCGCCGCAGACTCAGCGGATTCACGAGCCGCGCCGCACACCCGGCGCTTTTCTCTGTGTTTGGACCATTTCCGAATTCCTTTCAAACGGTTGACTTTTCACTGCGCACATATATATACCGCTCTTTTCGCGCGCTGTCGCTGCCGGCAGGCGGCGGTTTGACACCTCTGTACAAATGTGCTAATGTGACAGTGCCGACGGGACTATAATATTACTACCGCCGGCGGGTGAACTTATGTCAGATTCTGTACGCATACTGTGCCTGGGCGATATTTCCTGTGTCGGACGCTGCAGTTTCGGCGTTGCCGACGCGGCAATTACCGCGCTGGGCTGTGAGTGCGCAATGCTGCCGCTGTCGCTGCTGTCGACCCACACCGGCGGATTTGAGCCGCCGGAAAAGCTCGACTGCACTGAATTTTGCCGGCGGGCGCTGCGCTCTTTGTCGCGCCAGCAAATACCCTTTGCCGCTGTAATGTGCGGCTACACCGGCAGTGTGAGCGCCACGAATACCGCGGCGGAGGCTTTTGCCGCTTTTCCCGCCGCACTAAAGCTCGCCGACCCGGCTTTTGCCGACGAAGGCCGCGTCTACAGCGGCATTGACGGCGACACTGTCGCGGCCATCGCAGAGCTGTGCCGCGGCGCCGACATAATGCTTCCCAACCTCAGCGAGGCACAGCTGCTGTGCGGCGCAAAACCCACCGCCGACGTCGACGCTGCGGCGCTGGCCGCGCTGGCGCGCGCACTCAACAGTAACTGTTGCAAGCTTGCGGTCATTACCGGCGTGCGCAGCGGCGGCAAAAACGCGAACGTCATTTGCCGCGACGGCCTGGCCGAAACTGTTGCCTACAATGTCACCGGCCCGCAATTGCCCGGCACCGGCGATTTGTTTGCCGCCGTTTTCGCGGCGGCGACTTTGCGAGGTGCGCCGACCCGGCGCGCTGTGGAGCTTGCAGCAGCGGCCGTCGCCGCCGCGGTGAGCGTAACCGCAAAGAAAAAACGGCCGGCGCGCTTCGGCGCTGCCGTTGAAGAAATAATACCATTGCTTGTAAATCTTGGAGGCGAACTCAATTGAAAAACACTAACCGCACCTACAAACTGGCACTTATCGGCCTGATGGCCGCTGCCGTTTTCATCTGCACTTACATCCACCTGGATATCCCGACGCCGCTGGGCAAGACTATGCTGCATTTCGGCAACGTCATGTGCCTGCTCGGCGGGCTGCTGTTCGGGCCGGTAATCGGTGGACTTGCCGCCGGCATAGGCTCAATGTTTTTTGACATGTTCGACCCGGTCTTCCTGCCGGAATGCTGGATAACCTTCATTCTCAAATTCGCCATGGGCTTTATTGCCGGCGCCATTGCCCACGGTTTCAAAATGACCGACATCGCCGCCACCGGCAAACTGAAAGCGCGGCAGATTGCCGCGGCTATTATCGGTGCGCTGTGCTACACCTGCTTGTACGTCGGCAAAACAATTGTCGTCAACTATTTTGTTCTCGGTACTGAGTGGCCGACTGTCTGGGCAACCGTGATTACCAAGGGCACAGTCTCGCTTGTAAACGCCGTTGTCGCCAGCGTCGCCTCGCTGCTGCTTTACGCGGCACTGCGCCCGGCTCTTTCGCGGGCAAAGCTGTTTGAAACGCTTGCCGGCCCTAACAGCTGATGGCAATAAATATTGTGCTCGTGGAGCCGCAAATACCGCAGAACACCGGCAACATCGCCCGCAGCTGCGCCGTGACCGGCAGCCGTCTGCACCTGGTTCGGCCGCTCGGCTTCGCCATAGACGACCGCAAGCTCAAGCGCGCCGGGCTCGACTACTGGCACTTACTCGACATCAGCTACTACGACAACCTTGACGATTTTTTCGCCTGCAACAGCGGCGCAATGTACTACTTTTCTACCAAGGCTGCCCGCGTTTACAGCGACGCCGCCTACCGCGACGGCGACTACCTTGTCTTCGGCCGCGAGGACGCCGGCTTGCCGGAGGCGCTTATTCAATCCAACCTCGAACACGCCGTGCGCATACCGATGCTTGCCGACACCTCGGCGCGCAGTTTGAACCTTTCAAACTCCGTAGCTGTGGCGCTTTACGAGGCGCTGCGCCAAAACAGCTACTTCGATTTGCTGCGGCAGGGAAAATTTTCGGGCGACCGGCAGCCGTTTTAGCCACCGCAAAAAACAGGCGGACAAGCTTAATTCAGCAAAAGTGTGCGGTGCTCCAAACACAGAAAACTTTTTTGTCAGGAGCCCCCGCAACGTTACAATTCGCCCCGTTCGCTCTTTGACGCCCTTAACCCCTTAACGGTAATTTTAAAATTTTTTGCCCTTTGAGCTTCGCGCCTGCGGCGCGAAGCTCATTTTTGTCTGCTGCGCTTTTGTGTTAGCTTAAGCGCTTAATTCCCCCCGTGGGCGGTTTTTGAGCCTGTCGGCTCGCAGTAGGGGTCTGCGCTAAAACACAAAAAAATGCGCCCGCCTTAAAGCTTAGCCTTAAGACGGGCGTCTTTTGTCAGTTTGGAAAAAATCAGTCGCGCGGGTTCTTTATCTGTGCCTGGGCGGCCGCAAGGCGCGCAATGGGCACGCGGAACGGCGAGCAGGAAACGTAGTCCAGCCCAACGCTGTGGAAGAACTCGACCGAGGCCGGGTCGCCGCCGTGTTCGCCGCAGACGCCCAGGTGGATGTCGGGGCGGGTCTTGCGGCCCAGTTTGACGGCGGTCTGAATAAGTCTGCCGACGCCCTTTTGGTCGACGCGGGCGAAGGGGTCGCTCTCGTAAATCTTTTTCTCGTAGTAGTCGCCGAGGAACTTGCCGGCGTCGTCGCGGCTGAAGCCGAAGGTCATTTGGGTCAGGTCGTTGGTGCCGAAGCTGAAGAATTCGGCCTCCTGCGCAATCTCGTCGGCGGTGATGGCGGCGCGCGGTATTTCTATCATCGTGCCGACTTTATATTTCATCTTTACGCCGGCGTCGGCAATAATTGCGTCTGCCGTCTTGGTCACAATGCTCTTGACGTATTGCAGTTCCTTAAGCTCGCCGACGAGCGGAATCATTATTTCGGGCTCGACCGGTTTGCCGGTTTTTTTCTGCACGTTTATTGCCGCTTCAATAACGGCAGTAGTCTGCATTTCGGCTATTTCGGGGTAGGACACGGCCAGACGGCAGCCGCGGTGACCCATCATCGGGTTGACCTCGTGCAGCGAGGCTATAGCGGCGTGGACCTCCTCGACTCGCATATTCATAAAAGCGGCCAGCTGGCGGATTTCGCCCTCGTCAGTGGGCAGGAATTCGTGCAGCGGCGGGTCAAGGAAACGAATGGTGACCGGGCGGCCCTGCATGGTCTCGTACAGCTCCTCAAAATCGCCGCGCTGCATCGGCAGCAGCTTGGCGAGCGCAATGCGGCGCTGCTGCTCGGTCTTGGAAAGAATCATCTCGCGCATGGCAATAATGCGGTCGGGGTTGAAGAACATGTGCTCGGTGCGGCAAAGGCCAATTCCCTCGGCGCCGAACTCATAGGCTTTTTTCGCGTCGACAGGCGTGTCGGCATTGGTGCGCACGCCGAGCACACGAATGGAGTCGGCCCATTTCATAAAGCGCTCGAAGTTGCCGGAAATACTCGCCGGCACGGTAGGCAGCGCTTTGAGGTATATGTTGCCGGTAGAGCCGTCAAGAGAAATGTAGTCGCCCTCGTGAACGGTATTCTCGCCGAGCTCAAAATATTTTTGCTGTTCGTTGATGTGGATTTCGCCGCAGCCGGAAACACAGCAGGTGCCCATGCCGCGAGCAACGACTGCCGCGTGGCTGGTCATGCCGCCGCGCACGGTCAGTATACCCTCGGAGACGTGCATGCCCTCAATGTCCTCCGGTGACGTCTCGCGGCGCACCAGCACAACTTTTTCGCCGCGGCCCGCCCACTCGGCGGCGTCCTCGGCAGTAAATACCACGCGGCCGCAAGCGGCGCCGGGGGACGCCGGCAGCGCCGACGCGGACGGCGACGCCTCTTTAAGCGCCTTGGCGTCGAACTGCGGGTGCAGCAGCGCGTCAAGCTGCTTGGGGTCGACGTTCATAACGGCCTTGCGCTCGTCAATAAGTCCCTCGTCGACCATATCGCAGGCAACTTGCAGCGCCGCGGCGGCGGTGCGTTTGCCGTTGCGGGTCTGCAGCATATAGAGCTTGCCCTTTTCAATGGTAAACTCCATATCCTGCATATCTTTATAGTGGTTTTCCAGCTTTTCGGCAATTTCCTTAAACTGGGTATACACCTGCGGCATAGTGTCCTGCAGCTTGTCGATAGTCTGCGGGGTGCGCACGCCGGCAACGACGTCCTCGCCCTGGGCGTTCATCAAGAACTCGCCGTAAAGCTTGTGCTCGCCGGTTGCGGGGTTGCGGGTGAACGCAACGCCGGTACCGCAGTCGTCGCCCATGTTGCCGAAGACCATTGACTGCACGTTTACGGCAGTGCCCCAGGAGGAGGGGATGTCGTTCATGCGGCGGTAGTAGATGGCGCGGTCGTTGTCCCAGCTGCGGAAAACCGCCTTGACGGCGCCCATCAGCTGTTCTTTCGGGTCGGTGGGGAAGTCGGCGCCGAGATTTTCGCGGTAAAAGGCCTTAAATTCGGCGACCATCTCGCGCAAGTCGGCGGCGTCAAGCTCGGTGTCCTGCAGCACGCCGCGTTTCTCTTTTATTTTATCTATGATGGTCTCGAAGCGGCTTTTGGGCAGCTCCATAACGACGTCGGAATACATTTGAATAAAGCGGCGATAGCTGTCGTAGGCAAAGCGCTCGTTATTCATAAGCTTGGCGATACCGGCGACAACCTTGTCGTTTATTCCCAGGTTGAGAATGGTGTCCATCATGCCCGGCATGGAAGCGCGCGCGCCGGAGCGCACCGAGACCAGCAGGGGGTTTTCGGCGTCGCCGAATTTCTTTCCGGTCGATTTTTCCAGTTTGTCAAGGTATTCCAGTATCTGCGCTTCAATCTCGGCATTGATAGTCTTGCCGTCAGCGTAATACTGCGTGCAGGCCTCCGTGGTTACGGTAAAGCCCTGCGGCACCGGCATTCCGAGGTTTGTCATTTCGGCCAGGTTGGCGCCCTTGCCTCCCAGCAGTTCGCGCATCTGTCCGTTGCCTTCGGAAAACAGGTAAACGTATTTTTGGCTCAAAGATTTTTCCTCCGTTCGGTTGATTTGTTAATAAACCATCTAAACACAGATATGGCACAAGCGCGGCACGCTGCCGGCCCCGGCGCAAAAAAACGCCGTAGAAAAAGCGGCGCCCACTAAAAAATGACCGCCCCTGTCGTACATATTAGTATACCATATAACAACCGCGTGTCCAGAAAATTTTTCTGCCGGCGGCTTTTTGCGCCGCAGCACTTGAATTATTCGGCGAACCTTGTAATAATATAAAGGAAGAATATCATACAAAGTTGTAGAGGAAACTTGGAGAGGCAATTATGTCATTCAATAAAAAAACCGTCAGCGGCGTGGTAAGCGCCCTTGACAAAATGCCCTGCAGCGGTGCACTGTGCGCCCAACAGCAGGTTATGTTTAAACCCGCCGTGCAGTGCGTGCTCGACAACCTTACCGCTGCCGGCGCCGACAGCTGCGTAATGACCACCGACAGCGACGCCGAACTCGGCAATTTTCTCGGCGACGCCGACATTCTCGCCGTATTCCGCGGCGAGGCCGCGCTTATTGGTAAAGCCGACATTGACAGCGCGCTCGAACAGCACTGCGACAACGAATACAGCGTCACTGCCGTCGTCAACACCGACGAGGAGGCCATCGGCGTCATATTCAACGCCGCCGTTGTCAGCGGCAGCGTCGCACAGGCCTACACCTGCAAACCCTCCGGCCGCTACACCGTCAGCCGCTTTGAGCGCTGCGGCGCCGTTATATCAGACGCGCTGTCACTTCACGCGGTGAACGAAACCGCGCAGCGCCGCCAGGTAGACCACCGCTTAAACGACGGCGTTATTATTCCCTTTACCGACGGCGTCATTATCGGACCGGACGCCCAAATCGCCGCCGGCGCCACCGTTTTGCCCGGCAGCATAATAGTCGGCGCCAGCAAAATAGGCAAGGGCAGCGTCATTGGCCCCAACTCCACCGTGCGCGACAGCGTAATAGGCGAGAACACCGAATTCAAGCAGAGCGTCGCCACCGATTCCGTTGTCGGCAACGGCGCGCATATCGGCCCGTTCACGCAGCTGCGTCCCAACAGCACAATAGAGGACGGCGTCAAAATAGGCGACTTCGTTGAGGTGAAAAACTCCCGCATCGGCGAGCGCACCAGCCTTGCGCACCTTACTTATATCGGCGACGCCGACATTGGCAAGTGCTGTAATTTCGGCTGCGGCGTAGTTGTGGTCAACTACGACGGCGAGTGCAAAAACCGCACCGTTGTCAAAGATTACGCCTTTATCGGCTGCAACACCAACCTGGTCGCTCCGGTGAGCGTGGGCGAAGGCGCGTTTACCGCCGCCGGCTCTACAATCACCCGCGACGTACCGGACGGAGCGCTGGCCATAGAGCGCGGCACGCAGACGCTGAAAGAGGGCTGGGCGGCAAAAAAGCTCAGCAAGTACTTCGAAAAGCACCACCGCAATAACTGATAGATACCGCTGCGGCGGTAAATATATAATCATCGGCCGCGCGCGGCCGCATCAACTTTTGGGGGTCGATTTGTTATGAATCTGCACGGGCGGGACATCAAGGTCTTTGCGGGAAATTCCAACATGCACCTGGCGAAAAACATCGCCGAATATCTGGGACTGCCTATGGGCAAAAGTACTGTCGGGCTTTTTTCCGACGGTGAAATATCCGTAGACATCCACGAGTCTGTTCGCGGCAGCGACGTTTTTGTCGTTCAGTCTACTTCTAAGCCGGCCAACCGCAACCTGATGGAACTGCTTATCATGTGCGACGCATTTAAGCGCGCCTCGGCCGGGCGCATTACCGCCGTGGTTCCCTATTTCGGCTATGCCCGTCAGGACCGCAAGTCCAAATCCCGCGACCCCATTTCCGCAAAGCTCGTTGCCAACCTTATTACAGTCAGCGGCGCCGACCGCGTGCTGACTATGGATTTGCACGCACCGCAGATTCAGGGCTTTTTCGACATTCCGGTGGACAACCTTTTCGGCATGCCGATTCTCGCGCCCCATATTGAAAAGAAAATTGCCGACTACCGCGACAACGTCACCGCTGTCTCGCCCGACATCGGCTCAGTCAACCGCACCCGCACACTGGCGACGCGGCTCAACGTGCCGATGGCGATTGTCGACAAGCGCCGCCAAAAGGCCAACGTTAGCGAGGTTATGAACATAATCGGCGACATAGACGGCCGCGACGTAATTTTGTTTGACGACATTATCGACACCGCCGGCACGCTTTGCAACGCCGCTAACGCCATTAAAGCGCGCGGCGCCAAGACCATTACCGCCTATGCCACCCACGCGGTGCTTTCCGGAAACGCCCGCAGCAACATCATGAACAGCTCAATAGACGAGGTGGTCGTGCTTGACACCATAGAGCTTTCCGAGGAGCAGCGCTTTGAAAAACTGAAGATAGTCTCTGTCGCGCCGGTATTTGCCGAGGCCATCTCCCGTACCTATTCGGACAAGCCCGTTTCGCCGCTTTTCGTCTGAGCGCAGCGCGGAAAATCCGCCGAACGAGTGCAAAACAATTAAAAAGACCGGGGCGTCGTCGCTTAGTTTTGCGGCAATGTCCCGGCCTTATTTTGTTGTCTGTTCTTCGCGCTGTTGCCGGCTCAGTTCTACTTCAAAAAGTCCCTCGGCAAGTTTGTGCTCGCGGCCGGTGGCTTTGAAACCGTGCCTTGCGTACAGGGCATAAGCGCCGCTGTTGTTGCCCAAAACCCAAAGTCGCGGCGCGCCCCGGCATTTTTTAATTGCAAACAGCAGCAGTTTCGTGCCGTAACCCTTGCGCTGCTCGCCCGGCAGCACATAGAGATTCTCTATCAAATCGCCGCAGACTGACACTATGCCCACTGGCATATGTTCGACAAGCATATATATCTGTTTGCCGCAGCGCAGCTCCCCGGCCAAATAGCGCTCTTGCCGGCGCGGCGTGTGCTGCGCGACAAACTCCGCGCTGCAAAAGCTTTCGTGCGAGTTTTGCCACGACTCCGAATGGATTGCGGCCGCCGCCGCGAGCGACTGCGCGTCTATTTCAACTATCATTCTTCCTCCGATATCCACCACGCCTAAGGCGTGGTTTGCGCAAGACCGTAAAGCCAAAGCGCTGTCGGCAACGCCAATAAACAGCGCCACTAGTTAGTAAAAGAGCGCGTTGCTCTAAACACAAATAATGTTTTTTGTCAGAAGACAACGGGACGTTCAGATTCGTCCAATATGCTCGCCGGCGCCCCGTTTACCGCAGCGGCAGGCTAAAGCGCTTTATCTCACTCGCTCTGCGGTCGTTTTTGCCACTTCGCCTGGATTCAGTCAATTCAGAACCGAAGCCGCCCCGCGTCATTGACGCGGGGTGGTCATTTTGTCAGTCTTTTTTCTCGGCCTTTTTTTTCGCGGCGGTCTTTTCGGCAGCCGGCTTCTTTGTCGCCGGCTTTTTGACTGCGGTCTTAGCCGCCGGTTTTTTTTCGTCTTTTTCAGTGCCGGCCGCAGCGGTCTTTTCAGTCGCCGGCTTTTTGGTTTTCGGCTTTGCCGCGCTCTTTACCTTTGTCGCCGCGGCGGCAGTCTCGCCGGTCTCTTCGCTCTTTGCCGGCTTTGCGGCGGCCTTCTGCGGCGCCGACTTCTTTTCTTCCCCCGCGCCGGCGGTTTCTTCGTCGGCTACGCTCGGCGCCTCGGCGTCAACATCCGCCACGGCGCCCTTTTTCTTAAACGGCACGAACAGGACCATAATGAACGCCGCCAGACCCAGACCGATGACAATCACTCGCCAATATTCGGCCAAAAACAGTCCGACGCCCTTTTCCCAAAAGCCCAGATGCACCGGCTCGCCCTCGGCGTTAACTTCATACATGGGCGCGCAATACATAAACACCGAACCGGTAAACTTGGCGTAATACTGACCGTCAATTTTGACAAGCTCGCACTCGACAACCGAGGAGCTGTAGCTGTAAAGGTCATAGCAGAACACGCTCAAGCCGCGGTAGTCCGCGACCTCGTCGCTGACAGGTAAATAGTAAACGGGAGCCTCTGTGAACAGCGCGGAAGACGTGGCGATGGCGCCGGCGGAAATGGCGTCGCTGTAGTCCTGGGCAACTTCCATATACACATAATACAGCGAGTCAATATCGTAACCGGACTCCTGAGTCATAGAGCGGATAGACGTATACAAGTCGGCGTTGTCGTCGTCATCCTCAATTTTTTCAACATTACAGGCAAAAACTATTCCCTCGTAATCTGAAATCGGGGAATCAACCGGCATCTCGACTATAGCGCCACAGCCGCCGTCGACAACTTCAAAATAATCCTGTTCTGCGGTTGCGGCCAGCGCGCTCCAAAAAGCGGACATCAGCAGAATCAGCGCCATTACGACACAGATTACCGATACAATTATCTTTACAGCTCTTCTATTCATCGGAACTCCTCTCGCCCTGCGCGGCGTACAGCGCGCAGCAGCCAAAAATTATCAGGCAAATTATCTGCACTACGTTTTGAGTTTCGCTAAAACCCACCGCCGCTGCCACCAGCTGCGGCACCATATTCCCCACGCAATAAACGAAACACACCGACCCCAAAGCGCGAAACAGCGGCGGTTTTTCCGTTGCGACGCCGCAAAAGCGCGCAATCAAAACGGTAAAAAACATGCCCAGCAGCACACTCGCTGTCATCACCTTGACGCTGGGCGCGTCCAGCGAATTTATTGGCTCGCGCGCGTAGATATTGACTACGCTCATATAAAAGAACAGCGTCGCCGCAACGCTTAACGGCACCGGCGGCTTTTGGCCGCGTCCGGCAAACCAGCGCGCCGCCAGCAGCAGCCACGCTCCGGCAAGCAGGCAAAACGGGAAATAGATAAGCGACGTGCGGTAGCTCGTTGGGTTAATTCCCAAACTTATCAGCGTTCCGGAGGGGGCAAAAAACAGCGTCAGCGCGCTTTGCCCCTCTACGGCTTGCGGCAGCGTGGCCGCGCCGAGCAGCACTGCGCTGACGGAGGCGCAGACGAAAATCAGCGCCGTTCCCGGTTCTATGCCCTGCGCCGCACCGCGCGAGGCGCAGTAAGCGGCCGCCAAAACTATGGCGAGCGTCAACAGCCGCAGCGGCCAGGGAGATATTTCGTAGTAACCGTTAGCCTGCTGAAAAAACAGCAGCTCCAGCGTTCGCTGCACTGCCATTGCCACCGCAAAAAGAGCGGCAGATGCTTTTGTGTTCATTACAAAGCCGGTTGCGGACGAATACGCCGACCGCCCTTTCGCATATAATCTAGTATATTTTACCCCCTTGACAGGCAATAGTCAACTTGAGTGAGGACAAGCGCCGTCAGGGACAGCGGACAAAAAAGCAGACGAAGGAAGACGACAATGCGCAAAAAAATAGGGCTCTTTTTGCTTTACGCCGCGGTCGTGGCACTGCTGCCGGCACTCGCCTTGCCGCTTGGCGGCAGCGGCGCCAAAGAAGAGACCGACACGCCTCCGAATGTGACACAGTCCGCAAACGGCGTCACATTCGAAATTCTCGACGACAGCACCGGCAACGTTTTCGCCGTCAGTCTGCGCGAATACCTTATCGGCGCGCTGGCGTGCGAAATGCCGGTTTCCTTTGAGCCGGAGGCGCTCAAGGCTCAGGTCGTGGCGCTGCACACCTACGCCTTGTATATGCAGCAAAATCCCACCGGCGCTGCAGCGCTCGCCGGCGCCGATTTCAGCGTCGACACCGCCGCCAACCGCGGCTATATGCCCGAAAGCGGTCGGGTCGCCTATTTCGGCGACAACTACACCGCCGGCGAGCAGAAGCTGGAGCAGGCCGTCGACGCGGCAATAGATTATATCCTCACCTACTCAGCGCAGCCGATAGCGGCCTGCTTCCACGCCATCTCCAGCGGCACCACCGAAAGCAGCGAGGTGATGTTCGGCACGGCGCTGCCATATCTCGTTGCGGTGGACAGCGCCGCCGACCGTGACAGCGCCGGTTACAGCAGCGAGACCGTGCTTACCAGCTTCGACTTCAGCGACCTGATGAGCGTCTACGACCCCCTGTTTACAGTCGTCGGCGAGCCGGAAAGCTGGATAGGCGAAGTGATTTACAGCACCTCCGGCACCGTCACCGCCATTTCCGTGTGCGGCCGGCAGTACAAGGGCAGCGAGCTGCGCGCGGCTTTGTCTTTGCGCTCATCGTGCTTCAACGTCACCTACGCGGAGGGTGAATTTACCTTCACTGTCAGCGGTTACGGTCACGGCGTCGGCATGAGCCAGTACGGCGCCAACTCCCTGGCCTTGCGCGGCGAGTCATTTGACGCCATTCTGTCGCACTATTATCCCGGCACGACACTGTCTGACAGCGGCGCTTAAATACACAAAAGGCGTCGCTCAAATCAAGCGCCGCCTTACAGGTCTGCTTTGCCGGGTCAGTTTTCCTTCACTTTGAAATCAGCTTTTGACGCACCGCAGAACGGACAGACATAATCGTCCGGCAGCTGCTCAAAGGGCACGTCGCCGTCGTACTCGTAACCGCAAATAGTGCAAATATACTTCTTCATCTGTCTCACCTCCTTTGTGTTGACCGGTACACCGCCGCACCGGCGGCACAACAAAGGCGCATTTTTTATAACACCTTTGCCAAAAATAAGATGTAAACGGGAGGCACTGCCGTGTCTCCCGTTTGAGCTGTAATTAACTTACTTGAACACGGCCATAAGGAAACCGGCCGCGACTGCCGAACCGATAACGCCGGAGACGTTCGGGCCCATGGCGTGCATAAGCAGGAAGTTGGACGGATTGGCCTTTTGGCCCTCGCGCTGCGAGACGCGCGCTGCCATCGGTACCGCCGAGACGCCGGCTGAACCGATAAGCGGGTTTATCTTGCCGCCGGAAATGGCGTACATCACCTTGCCGATAAGCAATCCGCCGATGGTCGAGAATGCGAACGCTACCAGACCGAGCACAATTATTTTGATGGTGTTCCAGTTGAGGAAGTTTTCGGCAACGGCCGTGCCGCCGACCGAAATGCTCAGGAATATGGTGACGATGTTCATCAAATTATTCTGCGCGGTGTCGGAAAGCCGCTCGGTCACGCCGCACTCCTTAAGCAGGTTGCCGAGCATCAAGCAGCCCAGCAGCGGTGCAACGGACGGCAGTATCAAACAGGTGACTATGGTGACTACTATCGGGAAGACGATCTTCTCGGTCTTGGAGACCGGACGCAGCTGATCCATCTTCGTCTCGCGCTCTTTTTTGGTCGTCAGCAGCCGCATCAGCGGCGGCTGAATCATCGGGATAAGCGCCATGTAAGAGTAGGCGGCTATGGCTATCGGCGCGAGAAACTCCGGCGCCAGAGCCTTGGTAAGCCAGATGGCCGTCGGGCCGTCGGCGCCGCCGATTATACCTATACAAGCGGCGACCTTGGCCGGGAAGGCAAACGCCAGCGCCAGCAAAAACGCGCAGTAAATGCCCAACTGGGCGGCCGCGCCCAAAATCATCGACTTGGGGTTGGCTATCATCGGGCCGAAGTCAGTCATTGCGCCGACGCCCAGGAAAATGAGCGACGGGTAAAGTCCGGTCTTGACACCGATATACAGGATGTCGAGCAGTCCGCCGTGCTGCAGCACCTCGGAATAACTGACCGTAGTGCTGTTCCAAAAGTCGGGGTTGAACATGTCGCCCAGCGGCAGGTTGGTAAGCAGCATGCCGAAAGCGATGCCGACGAGCAGCAGCGGCTCAAATTTCTTCACTATGCCGAAATAGAGCAGCACACAGGCAATGGCTATCATCACCAGCGATTTCCAGCCGCCCAGGCTGGTAACTATGCTGGCGATACCGCTGGTCTGCCAGAGCTTGGTGAAAATCTCCGCAAAATCCATTTAACTGCCTCCCTTATGCCAGAACGGCCAGCAGGTTGCCGTTCTCCACGGCGTCGCCGACTTTAACGGCGACCTGCGCGACCGTGCCGTCGCAGGGAGCGACGATCTCGTTCTCCATCTTCATCGCCTCAATAAGCACGACTATGTCGCCTTTTTTGACCTTGGCGCCGACGCCGGCTTTTACGGCCACTATTGTGCCGTTGAGCGGCGCGTCTATACGCGTGCCGGCTACGGCCGAAACGGCGGCTGCTGCGGGAGCAGCGGCGACGGGGGCGACAGGGGCGGCGGCAGCGACGGGTGCGGCCGCGGCGGGCGCGGCGGCGTCGTATTCCGCTTTGAGTATGGCGTTGCCCTTTTCGACCTCAACTTCGTAGGTCTTGTCTTTGAGCGTTATTTTGTATTTCATTTATTTGAGCTCCTTTATCGAGATGAATCTGAGTTCGTTCAGCGGCGTTTTGGTTTCGTCTGCCACTATTGCCATGAGCATCGCCGCCGTTTTGGGCGCCACGCCGTTTAGTTTTACGCCGCCGCAGCTGCCGTCGGCAAGCTCGGCGCTTGCTGCGGGCGCGGCCGGCTCGGTCGTCGCCACAGCTTTTTTCTTTTTCAAAACTGTCGCCATGACAGTGATTATCGCCATCAGCAGCGCCAGCACCGCGAAGACTATCGCGAAGCCGAGACCCGCTATGGCCCAGTATTCACCGCTCGGAAATGTCATAATTTCTCACCTCGTCACTCAGCCATCGGCTCGATGGTGTAGGCCTGTTCGTTCGCCTCGCGCTCGTCGCGCTCTTTGAAGAACTTTTCGGCGACCTGCGGGAAGGCGATGTAGGACAACACGTCCTCGTCGCTGTGCGCAAGCGAGCCGAGTTCAGCCTTGGTCTTTTCGAAAGCCGGCTCAAGCGTGTCGGCGTAACGGCCGGTAATGGGCTTTTCGCCCTCAAGCGCTTTTTCCATAAGTTCTTTGTTGACGGGGCCCGGCGCTTTGCCGTACTCGCCGCGGAAATAGGCCTTAACTTCTTTATTGATGTTCTTATACCGCTCGCCGAGCAGCACGTTGGTGACCGCCTGTACGCCGACCATCTGGCTCATAGGCGTTACCAGCGGCGGATAGCCGAGGTCTTCGCGCACGCGCGGGGTCTCCTCCAGCACCAGGGGCAGCTTGTCGATGGCGTTCTGCTTTTTCAACTGCGAGATTAGGTTCGAAAGCATGCCGCCGGGTATTTTATAGTTGAGCGCGTTGGTGTCGGTGGCCATGACGCGCGGGTCCAGCAGGCCGCTTTCCAAGTCGCGGTCGCGCATGGGCTTGAAGTAGTCGTTTACTTCTTTAATTACCTTTTCGTCGACGTCCACCTGGTAGCCCAGCTGTTTAAGCGCGTAGACGAGCGTCTCGGTCGCGGGCTGAGAGGTGCCGCCGGAGAAGCAGGACGTCGCGGTATCAATAACGTCGGCGCCGGCCTCTATGGCCTTGAGCAGCGTCATGTAAGCAAGGCCGGTCGTGCAGTGCGTGTGCACTACGACAGGCAGCTTAACGGTCTCTTTAATGGCCTTGACCAGGTCGTAGGCCTCTTTGGGGCTCATAACGCCGGCCATGTCCTTAATGCAGATAGTGGACACGCCCATTTCCTCAAGCTGCTTGGCGAGCTCGGCAAAGTTTTCCAGCGTGTGCACCGGGCTGGTGGTGTAGCTGATAGTGCCCGAGGCAATGGCCTTGCATTTGAGCGTCTCGTCGACGGCAACTTCTATGTTGCGGAAATCGTTGAGCGCGTCAAAAATACGGATAATGTCGATGCCGTTTTCAACGGCCTTGCGCACAAACATGCGCACCACGTCGTCGGGATAGTGCTTGTAGCCGAGAATGTTCTGGCCGCGCAGCAGCATCTGCAGCTTGGTGTTGGGCATGCTCTTGCGAATAACGCGCAGGCGCTCCCAGGGGTCCTCGCTCAAAAAGCGCAAGCAGGAGTCGAATGTCGCGCCGCCCCAACACTCGACAGAATAGTAATTTGCCTTGTCCATTGTCGACAGAATGCCCTCGAATTCCTCAATCGGCATGCGAGTGGCTATCAGCGACTGGTTGGCGTCGCGCAGCACGGTTTCGGTAAAGTTCACCTTTTTCATAAACACACTCCGTTTTATTCTTTAGCCGCCGCCGGCGTCTTTACCGGTCGGGCGGTAATTCTTGCGACGGGCAGTTTTAGTATGTCCCAAACTCACCCAATATAAAGTATATTCCAAGATTCAAGTGATTTCAATTCAAATTGTTAATTAACTAACAGAATCAGAATAAAGGCGAAAAAGGGCAAAAAACGGGCGCCGCTTTTGGTAAAATCGCCGGTGCTGTTCGCGCGGGTCATATTACACGGCGCCGCCGCATTCTGCGGCTTATAGCTTGCCGCGCGTGTATTGCCGCCTTTCGGCCGGCGGCACTTTTCAGCGCGGCCGAATTGAGCTATAATGTTTTTAATAATACCGCAACGCGTGAAAGCGAGTGAGGAAACAATTATGGAAATAGGCCTGCAGCTTTATTCCGTGCGCAATTCCATGCAGCGCGACCCCAAGGCCACTCTTACAGCTGTAGCTCAAGCCGGCTACAAATACGTTGAGACCGCCACCCACGACGCCGGCCATGGCTTTGACAGCGGCATTGACCTGCCCGAAGCGGAGCTTAAGGCCCTGCTGGAACAGCTGGGACTCAAGGTCGTTTCGGCGCACATTTTCCCGCTTGACGACGAGCGACTGCCCGAAATATTCCGCTTTCAAAAAAGTCTTTGCAATAACACCGTAACCGTGCCGATGGAGTTTTTCCGCGACCGCGACGAGGTGCTGAAATGCGCCGCGAAGTTGGAGCATGTCGGCGCCGTCTGTGCCGAGAACGGCATGCGGCTGCTGTACCACAACCACTTTTACGAGTTCCGCAAGTACGGCGACGAGACCGCGCTCGACCTGCTTATGGCCAACACCGACCCGGCGCACGTCGGCATGGAGCTCGACGCCTTTTGGGCCTGGCGCGGCGGCATAGACCCGGTAGCGCTGATAAAAAAACACGGCGCGCGCATTCACCTTGTACACGTCAAGGACCTGAATAAAGCCTGCAAGGCCAACTTCAACATTCTTGACGGCGTGTCGGCACAGGATTACATCGACATGGACTATTTTATGAAGCTGGTCGACCCCGACAGCTTTATTGAGATGGGCGACGGCTGCGTCGACTATTCCGCCATCCTTGCGGCGCTGCGCGAGCACAGTGCCGCCGAATATCTTATACTCGAGCAGGACCACACCAAACTGAGCGAGACCGAAAGCGTCAAGCGCAGCTTTGCCAATCTGAAAAAACTCGTCTGACCCACTGACAACAATAAAAGCGGCGTCCCGACGGGACGCCGCTTTTGTTGACCCACGCGCTCAGGCTTCGCTGTTGTGTTCGGGCGGCGGGGCGTCAGAGTTCAGTATCAGCTCGCGCACGCGCGGACTCGCCACCATTAGCAGTATGGGCGCGAGCGCCAGCGCTACACCGGCGCTGCCGACTGTCGCCAGCGGCCAGCGCCCGGCCAAAAAACCGTAGATGACCGCTGACAGCGCCGAGCCGCCGGTACTGCTCGCCGTAATAAACCCCAGCGCCGCCGCGCGGCGGCTTTGCGGAATTGCCAACATCATCGCCGCGTTTACCACCATGTTCGCGCAGATGTTCAGCAGCTCTGCCGCCGCGAGCAGCGCACAAGCAAGGTAATATTCCCCGCACAGCAGCGCGGCGGCGCAAAGCACCGAAGTTGAAATAAAGCCCAAGACAAATATCCGCAGCCGCGCCGGCGGCGAAAACTTTACGAGCGACATCAGCAGCGTGCCCGCTATTGACCCTAACGACATCGCCGACATCATTATCCCGTACTGCTGCAGCGAGTAACCGCTTTGCTGCGTAAATATAAGCAGCAGGCCGAAAACGCCGCTCGCCAGCAGGTTAATTGCCAGCGCGCAGGCGAACATTCTTGCCAGTCCCGCGGTCTTCACCACCGTGGCAAAACCGTCGCGCATGTCGCGCAGCAGCTGGGCGGGGTACAGCTTTTCACCCTGACGCGGCGTGCGCGGCACCTTAATAAAGCACTCGCTGAGCGCGCTGAGCAAAAAGGACACTCCGTTGAATACTATCAGCCAGCCGACGCCGGCAAAGGCTATTAAAAAGCCGCTGACAGCCTTGCCGACAAACTGGACTACGCCGATTATCGACCAGTCGACAGAGCGCGCGCGAATCAGCTCGTCGCGCGGGACAATGTCCATCATCACCGTTGAGACGCAGGGATTAAAAAACACTCCCGCCACTGCCACGACCGCCGTCAGCCCTGTCAGCGAGCCGACGCCCAGCCTTTGCGCCAGACAAAGCGCGCCGATAGCGAGCATAACCAGCCCGCGCAGCGCGTCCGTCACCACCAGCATGCTTTTGCGGTCTACTTTGTCGGCAATGGCGCCGGCAAGCGGGCTGAGTATCATGGTCGCAAACATGGTTATAGAGGTGAATATGCCCAGCATCGCCTCGGAGCCGGTCAACTCGTATACATACCAGCCGACAGCAATGCTGTACAGCACGTCGCCCAGGTTGGAGACCAGGCTGCCCTGCATCATCAGCAAAAAGTTGCGGTTGAATATTTTTGTCGGTTGCTCAGTTTGAGTCATCTTTTTCCTGCCAATCCCGCGGGTAAAGCGTTACCATGTATTTATACGCCGTGCCGCTGCCGCGGTGATGCTCGCTGTTCATTTTTCCTATGTATTCGCGCAGCTCGTTAAGTTCGCTCTCGCTGAGATACATCACGCCGCTGCTGTTGAAGCCCTTAAAGCTGTAGTGCCACGCCGGCGAGCCGGACACGCTGTGCACATAGTGGGCAAAGTCGTCGACGTCGTCCGTCATAGAGCGCGCCAACGCCAGACTGTGCAGTTTTACGCCGTCGCCGCGCACTCTCACGTCAACGTCGCACGCGCGGTAATATTTGGCGGTTATGCCGTGAATATTTTCCGTGCGGGCAAGCTCCACCAGCCCGATACTCTCCAGCTTTCTCAGGTGGTTGCCGGCGCTCGAGGGCGCAATGCCGAAACAATCTGCCAGCTGTTTTGCCGTCATCTCGACGTCGCCCTCGTCCAGCTTTTTGAGTATCTTTTGCCGCGTCGGTTCCATAAAAATGCGCAGCTCATGGTCGCTTGAAAGAATCTTTTCCTCCATATCTTCATCTCCTGTCATGACAGCAAATATAACATAACAATAATTGTTATGTCAAGTCCGGCTTGACAGCCCGCGCCCGCGGGTCGATAATAAAAAAAACACCCGAAAGGACACCGCAAATGAGAAAGCTGATAATAGACACCGACACCGGCAGCGACGACGCCGTCGCGCTGATGATGGCACTGCGCGACCCCAACGTGCAGGTGCTTGGTTTGACCACGGTCAGCGGCAACGTGCCGCTGGAACTCGCCACCAAAAACGCGCTGATGACCGCCGAGGTCTGCGGCAGCGACGTGCCGCTTTATACCGGCGCCGACCGGCCGCTTTGCCGCGAACTTGTCACCGCCGTGAACGTGCACGGCAACGACGGCATGGGCGACTGCGGTCTTGTCCACCCGCAGCGGCAGCCCGACGGCGACAATGCGGTCGATTTCATTCTCAACACCGTGCGCGCCGCACCCGGCGAAATTGAGCTCGTCACTCTCGGTCCGGTGACCAATATTGCGCTGGCCATTCTCAAGGACCCGAAGACCATGCGCGGCGTCAAGCGCATTTGGTCCATGGCCACTGCCGGCTTCGGTCCCGGCAACACCACGGCGGTCGCCGAATTCAACGTCTATGTGGACGCCGAGGCTTTCGCGATTATGCTCGGCGCCGGAATACCGATAACTATTGCCGGTTTCGACCTGTGTATCGGCGCGGCGGCGCTGCTGCCCGACGAGCTCGACGCTATTAAGAACAGCGGCAGCGTCGGCAAATTCGCCATTGAGTGCAACGCCAGTTTGCTGCAATACAATATTCGCCGCGGCGCCGGCAGCTTTGTTGACCTGCCCGACCCGGTCACTATGGCCTGCGTGCTGTGGGACGAGGTCGTAACAGGCAGTGTCGACGCCTACTGCTACTGCTGCACCAAAGAGGAGCCCGCCTACGGCCAGGTGATAGTCTGCCCCGAGTCTTTCCGCGGTGCGCTGGGCATAGACCCGCCGCCCGCCAACACCACCGTCGTCAGCGGCGTCGACGGCGCCGCTTTCAAGCGCCGGCTCGCACAAGTACTCAGCGAGTAAGCCCGCGCCGAGCGCCATAAAAAACCAAAGCAGAGAGCCCGCCGCTGCGGCGGGCTCTCTGTCTTTTTGCTTTTCGGCGGCATTTTTCGGCTGCGCAGCAAAGCGGCCGCCCCGACAAAAATCGGGGCGGCCGCCGGCAAATACCTTTTACTGCTTTTTGTAGCCGCACTTCGGGCAAACGCCGTTTTCGTTAAGCGCTATGCCGCACAGCGGGCAGCGCTCTATGCTCTTGCCGGGCTTGTACTCCTCGCTGGCGGCGTTGACGCCGCTGGTAAAGGTAAGCTTGACAATGTTGAGCTTGTCTTTGAGCAGCGCGTAGACGATTTTAATCATACCCTCTACGGTCATGGTCTCTTTAGTGACGACCAGACGGCACTCGGGATACGCTGTCGCCAGTTCAGTCTTGAACGCCGGGCCCTTCATCTTGTTAGTCGGCGCGCCGTCCTTTATGCCCTGCTCCTCGTAGACCTTGAGCAGTGCGGGCAGCAGCGGGTCATCTTCTCTGAGAATGGTGGCGTGGTCAAAGTTTTTCAGCACATCCCAGGCGGTTTTCTGAATTTCGTTGCAGGGGAACACCATATTTACGCCGGCGTTGACGGTATCCTCAACCTCTATGGTCAAGTTGCCCGTGTGGCCGTGCAGGTACTGTGCCTCACCCTTAAAACCGTAAAATCTGTGCGCGTATTGCAAATCCAGCGATGCTATGCTTCTCATAATATAACTCCTTCAAAATTTATTTTTACGAGCCGGTGTGCCGGCCCGCAGCCTACTTACCCGGTTCAAAAGCTGCTGTGCAATCTAAACTAAACGTTATTGATAATCTTTACTAATTAGGATTGTATATCATTAGCCTGCATTTGTCAACAGTAATTTGCAATTTTAAAAAATATCCGGCACTTTTCGCATTTCCGGCGCAAAAAGTCCCCCGCAAAGAGCGATGCTCTTTGCGGGGGACTCTGGCGGTTCAGTCCTGCGGCGCGGCGCCGGTATTTTCGGCCGCGGCGGCCTGTGCCATCTTGCCGCGCAAAAAGTCGGTGAAGCCCGCTACACTGCCGTCGGTAAAGCCGCTTTTCGGCAGACGGATAAGAAAATCCTCGTCGCGCCAGATGTAAAACAACTGCGCGTCCTCGGTGACGTCCTTGAGCTCGGCGTAGGCCATTGTTGTCGTCGACTTGCCGTCAACCACCTGAATGTCGTCGCCGAAGCTGACGCGGCGAACCCACTTGTCGCTGTGCTGGGCTTTGCGCGCCAGGTCGTACTGCCGGTTGTTGGCGACGACGGGCTGGATGAATATTCTGAACACGAATATCAGCGCAAAGGTAAGGCCCATTATTGTCAACATGGTGTTTTTCACCCATACGGCGCCGACCACCGCCAGCGCGGCGCACACGAGCAGACCGGCTGTCTGGGCGAAATAATAGCGGCTCATGCGCGTCTTGGCCAAATGGCCCATCGGCCGGCGCGCCCACTGGTTGTAGAGCTTTTTGCTGATTTCAAACTCACAGACATACTGAAGGTGCATTTCACTCTTTTTCATTTTTACTCTCCCGATGCTATTATTGTGCTGCGGTGCCGAGCAAACCGAGCTCGGCAGCGCGTGTCTTCATTCCCTCAATGCATATGCCGGCGACTTCGTTCACCTGCATACCGAGCAGCTCGCAGCCGCCCTTTATCAGCTCGCGGTCGCATTTGGCCGCGAACTTTTTGTCTTTGAATTTTTTCATGAAGCTGGACACCTCTAAATCGGTGATGCCGTTCGGGCGCATGCGCGCCGCGGCGCCGATTATGCCGGTGAGCTCATCTACCGTGTAGAGACTTTTTTCGCACTCGCTGTGCGGTTCGACGTCGGAACAAAGCCCCCAGCCGTGGGACATTATTGCGCGCACTTCGTCGGGCTCAACGCCGGCGGCGAGCAGCGGCTGCTCGGTGTGCTGCAGGTGTTCCTCGGGATATTTTTCGTAGTCGTAGTCGTGCAAGTAGCCAATGGCGCTCCAGTGCGCGGCGTCGGCGCCGAAATGCTTGGCCATAGCCTCCATGGCGGCGCTGACAGCGGTGCAGTGCGCTATCAAGTGCGGCTCGGTTATCGTGTCGGCGCACAACTCCTTGGCTCTTTCAAGTGTGAGCATATTTTATAATCCTCTCTCTGTAAGTCGTTCAGTTTTCGCGCGGCAGGCTGAAGACCGCTATTTGCGCCGCCGTTTTTTCTGTCAGACACAGCGCGCCGTCGTACTCTTGGACCGGCAGCGGGCACAGCGCCGTAAAGTCGGCAAGCGTGCCCAGGCAATCAAAGCCGAAACTGGCGCCGCGGTAGTGCATTGGTATTACCACGCGCGCGCCCAGCGCCGCGACCGTGCGCGCCGCCTGTGCGGCGTCGAGCGTGTAATAGCCGCCGATGGGGACCATCACCGCGTCGGGCGTGCCGATGCTCTCAACCAGGCGTCCGTCCGGCTCGTGACCCAGGTCACCCAGGTGAACTATGCGCAGCGGTCCGCAGGTAAATATGCGCACCGTGTTGTCGCCGCGCTTTTTGCCGCCGCAGTCGTCGTGGAACGAGGCCAACTCTGCGACGGAAAACGCCGGCCGCAGCGCGCTGCGGCGCTGCTTGACGCGCGCGCGGGCGTTGTGGTCGCCGTGCTCGTGCGAGCAGTACACCGCGTCGGCACTCAGCTGCAGCGGCGGCAGGCCTGGAACGCTGCCGTTCTCGTAGGGGTCTATGGCCGCGACATAACCGTCGCTCTCAAGTGTGAAACAGGAATGGCCAAACCAGCTTATCGCCACGCTGTCGTTTTCCATTTCACTCACCGTCCGAAAAGTCGCAGCTGACACGCTCGTCCACCACCTTGTGGACAAAGGCCTGCACCTCTTTGTGGCGCGGGTGCTCGCGGTAGAGCGCCAGCGCCGCGGCGTTTGTGTGGCGGGACACCAGACACAGCTCAAAACCGCCGTTGTCCACACAGCGGTGGACCCGCAGCGACTCAAGCCCCTCTACAACGCCGACAAGACCTTCCAGCCGCTGCTTAACTATCAGGGCGTTGGCCTCTTTGCCGTTGCCTTCGGCCTCGTTTTTCAGTTTCCACATAACGATATGCGTTACCATTTTCGTTTGCATCCTTTCGCTGTTGTGAATTTTCGGCACCGCCGGCAGGCGGCCGCTATATTATTTGCAGCAAATAAAATTTGAGATAATCGGTCTCCGGCACGCTGAGCAGCACCGGGTGGTCGGGCGCGGCGCGGCGCTGTTCCACCAACCGCAAGCCAACACCGGCGTCGCGCGCCGCGTCGCGCAGCATTTGCGCGAACAGCGCGTCGGTCATAAAGTGCGAGCACGAGCAGCTGGCAAGGTAGCCGCCGCGCGGCAGCAGCCGCATTGCGCGGCTGTTTATTTCCCGGTAACCGCGCGCGGCGCCGCTTACCGTCTTGCGGCTTTTTGTAAAAGCGGGCGGGTCCAAAATTATCAGGTCATACTCGGCGTGCTGCTCTATTAGCAGCGGCAGCAGTTCAAACACGTCGGCACAGATGAACTCTATTTTGTCCGCGCAGCCGTTGAGCTGCGCGTTGCGCGCCGCCAATTCCAGAGCCGCCGCGGAAACATCGGCAGCGGCGACGCTCGCGGCGCCGGCAGCGGCGGCATTGAGCGCAAAGGTGCCGGTGTGGGTAAAGCAGTCGAGCACCCGCCGCCCGCGCGCTATGGCGGCGACGGCGTGGCGGTTGTACTTCTGGTCAAGAAAGAAACCGGTCTTCTGGCCGTTTTCAACGTCAACAATATAGCGCACGCCGTTTTCGCATATCTCGGTCTGCGGCGAGCTCGGCGGCGGCAGAAAATCGCCGCGGTACCAGCCGGAAACCTGCTCAAGACCCTCGTGCTTTCGCAGCGGCGACTCGTTGCGCTCGAAAATTCCGGCGACGGGTGTGCCGCGCCGCTCAAGCTCGGTGCACAGCGCGCGGTAAATATATTGCTTGCGCTGTTCCATACCGGCAGACATAATCTGGGCGACGAGCAGGTCATTATAGCGGTCAACACTGACGCCGGGCAGACCGTCCGCCTCGCCGAAAACCAGGCGGCAGCAGTCGAAATCTTCGCCCATTACCGTCGCGCGGTAATCGAGCGCCCAGCGCGCGCGGCGCGCAAAAAATTCCTCTCCAAAGCGCTCGTTGGCGTCGCGAGACAGCAGGCGCACGCGTATTTTACTGCTGTTGCTGATAAGCCCGGCGCCGAGCCAGGCATTCTTGCGCGAAAACACGTCGACTACGGCGCCGCTGGGCGCCTCGCCGCTGAGTATCTCGCTGTCGTATATCCACGGGTGTCCCGCCCGCAGCGAAAGCTCCGCTTTCGGGGTGACGGTGAGCGCCGGAAATTGCCGTTGCTGTTTCATTGTCGCCTTTCACGTTTGCGCTGCGGCACAAATCATTATTTTGATTATAGCATAAAACGCGGTATTGCGCGCGCGCACTTAACATAATATAATTAATTCATTAAACAGAACCGAGATTTGATTATGAATATAAACGAACTCAAGCAGGGTTTTTCCTTTCCCGGTGGGGACACGGCGGTGCTGCTCATCCACGGCCTTTGCGGCACGGCGGCGGAGCTTTACCCGCTCGGCGTCGAGCTCAACCACCGCGGACTCAGCGTTTGCGGCATGCGCGTGGCCGCCCACGGCACCGACATAGCGGAACTGGACCGCTGCAGCTGGCGCGACTGGACCGACTCGGCGCGCAGCGCCTATTTGCAACTGCGCGACAAGTACGCCCGCGTTCATGTTGCCGGCCACTCCAACGGCTCACTGCTGGCGCTGTGGCTGGGCGAAAACGAGCACCCTGACAGCGTCACGGCAATATCGCCGCCGCTGAAGCTGAAAATACACGGCAGTTCATTTGCCGGCGCGCTGCAATACCTTGTCCCCCATATGACGTTTGCCGGCGGCAAGCTGGTTTTGCCCGACGACAACGAAAAGTATATGATTGGCTACGACCTCTCCTCTGTCCACGGCATTGCCGAAATGAACAAGCTGGCGCGAAATGTGCGCGCCGGTCTGCCGCAGTTAAGCGCGCCGCTGCTGGCAGTAAGCTCGCGCTGCGACCCGCTCGTCGACCCGCGCAGTCTGAATATAATCACCGACGGCGCCGCCAGCGCGGTAAAAAGAGAGCTGCTGTGCGAAAAGTCCGGCCACATGCTACCGCTGGACGTTGACTTCCCGCAGCTGTGCGACGCCCTTTACAACCATATCAGCATGAGTGACGAGCCGGCGAAAAAATAAATATAATAAGGTACCTTACGGTATTGACGGCGCCCGCGGATGGTGTTATAATGCAGTAGTAAGGTACCTTATTAATATTTTTACGGAGTGATCTACTTGAACGAAAACGAAAACATTATGCGACTGCTTGCCCGCCTCGGCGGCCGGCAGCGGCGCGAACTCATGAGCCGGCGCGAGAATTGGCGCGAGGACGGCCCCGACTGCCCGCCGCCGTGCGGCGAAAACAGAGGTCCGGGGCACCGCGGCGGCGAATACGGCTGCGAATTTCACCACGGCGGCCCCCGCGGACATATGCCGCCCCCGCCTTTCGGCGAACCCGGCTGCGAGCGGCCGCCTTTCGGCGAACCCCGCCGCGGCGCGTCGCTGCCGCCGATGGCGCGCATGCGCGTTTTGACGGCGCTGGAGCAGACCGGCGCCATCTCGCAGCGCAAGCTGGCAATGATATTGGCAATCAGGCCGCAATCGCTGTCGGAAATGCTCACTAAACTCGCCGACGAGGGTCTGGTAGTGCGCGAGGCAAACGCCGACGACCGGCGCGAGACGCTCGTGTCGCTCAGCGCCGCGGGGCGCGAGCGTGCCGCCGCTGCCGAAAACGAGCGCGCCGAGTTCGCTAAAAGCTTTCTCAGTCCGCTGGACGACGGCGAAAAAGAACAACTGGCCACGCTGCTGGAAAAGCTGCTCGGCGACGACGGCGACGAACAGCAATGCAACAAAGAGTAATCTACGGCACATATTCTACAATAAGTAATTAATTGTACCGCGCTCCGCAGCAATACGGCTGCGGAGTTTTTCTATAAACTGCGCTCCATAACAACCTTTGTGTACCCCTCGGCCAGCTTTTCGTCGCCGGTCGGCAAAAAGCCGTTTTTGCGCCAGAAAGCCTCGCTTTGCGGGTTGCCGCCGGCGTAGCACAGCCGGGCGCGCGCAAAGCCCTGCCGGCGCAAAAATTCAAGCAGCTCTTTAACTATCGCGCTGCCGACGCCGCGCCCCTGAAGCGGCACCGCGGTCATGAACAACCCGATAAACGCGCACTCGCTGTCGGGATAGCCGCAGACAACGTCGCCGACAGCGACCAGCGCCGCACCGTCAAACCAGCCGAGAAAGTATTTTTCCCGCGCCGTTTTGCCCGGCGGCAGCAGCGCCATGTCCTGCTGCACACGCTGCGGTGTGGGCGGCGGCGGGCAGTAGCGGTAAAACAGCGAATTACTGGCAAGCAGCCCGTATATTTGCGCCACGTCGGCGTCGCCCAGCCGGCGCACCGCGTATTGAGCGCTGATTTTTGCCAAATTGTCCAGTTTGAGCACCCCTTTTCCACCCTGATTATAGCCGCGGGCCCGTTCAGTGTCCAGCGCGCAATCTTCACTTTAATCCTGCGCGCAAATGTGTTAAAATAAAGTCAAACTAATAATCTTGATATGAAGGAGTTGATTTTATGTCCGGAGTTATCTGCGCGGCGGCAATATTTATTGTTATCGGCCTGCTGATGTGCTTCTTCGGCAAGCGGATGCTGTTTCCGGTCGTTGCCGTGGCGCTGTTTTTTAGCGGCATGTATCTCGGCATAAATCTTTTTGATTCCGGCAGCTGGCAGGGTTGGGTGGCCGGCGCAATAATCGGCGTGATATTCGCGCTGCTGGTCAAACTGCTATACCGGGTGCTGGTCTTCGGCGTCGGACTGCTGTTTGGCTTTACGCTGGGCGTGTATCTTGTCGGCCTTATCGGCGCCGGAGCGCAGGCCTACGCGCTGTACATTGAAATAGCGCTGGCGCTGGTTGTCGGCATTGTTGCGGCAATTTGGAGCAACGCGCTGGTAATAGTCTGTTCTGCCGGCGCCGGCTCGGGCGCGGCGGCGCTGGGCATAATCTTTTTGGTGCTGAACATCAGCGAGCTGGGCAGTTTTGCGAAAAGCAGTTTTTCCGACTCTCTGAGCGGCACCGTAAAATATATGCTCAGTGATTTTGCCGCCGGCAGTGTCAAGGCATTGCTGCCGGTGGCGGCGGCGCTGTTTGCGCTGGGTCTGGTAGTGCAGTTTGTCGTTGACGCGCGGCACAAAAAGAACGCCAAGGCCGCTGCCGACGGCAAGTCGGAAAAAGCAGACGAGCCGGTTGACAGTGACGCCGAAAGCGCCGAGAGCGCCGCAGACGAGCTGCCCGCAAGCGGCGCTGACGAAAAGCCCGCGCCCACGGCAGAGGAGTCCGAAAGCGACGCCGACGCCGGCAAAAAGAAAACGCGCGGCAAGAAGAAACCGGCAGAGCCGGCCGAGTAAAATTTACGGTATTGTTTCAAAGCACCGCGGTCGCGGTGCTTTTTTGTGCCGTTTTACCGAACGCAGTCTTTAATATTTCCAACTGCCGGCAACGTCAAGCAGGTAACGCAGATAAGGTTTGAATACGAGGACCGAACGGACGCCAAACTACCCGCGCCGGCAGTTAAAGCCCGCCGCAGCTTTCGCTGCGGCGGGCTAATTGTTTGCCGTACCGGCTGCGCTCAGCAGCCGTATTTGGCGATTATTTCGTCTGAGGTCATTACCATACCGTACTTGTTGGCGACGTTTTCAATTGACGCTTGCTGCTGCAGCTCGCTGAAGGACGAGACGCCGTCGCTTACCTCCAGCACGTTTATGCTGTTGGCAAAGGCGTCGTGAATTGTGTCCTCGACACAAATCTGCGTCACCGTGCCGGCGACAATAATAGTGTCGCGGCCCTCGCTTTCCAGCACGTCTACGAGGTTGGTGTTGCGGAACGCCGAATAATTGTACTTTTCAATTACATAATCTTCCGGCATTATCGGCCCGAGCTCGTCAATGACGTCGGCGCACTGCTCGTCCTTGTCAATATCCGTGTAGTGGCGCACATAGCCGCGCTTGCAGTTGTGCGACTCCTCGGTCTCGGGGCTCCATATCCACAAGTGGGTGGGGAAGTTGCCGGACATGAATTTGGTGAAGATTACCGGCATGCCGTTGCGGCGGGCAAAGGCAATCAGCTTTTTTATGGGCTCAATTGTCGCGGCGGTGTCTGCCACGAGCATCGGCGCGTTTTCGCGCACAAAATCGTTTTGCATGTCGACCACGACGAGCGCGGTCTTTTCCTTAACGAGATCGAAGCATCTGTTTTTCATGGCGTTTCTCCTCTTATTTTTTCTCGCCGCGGCGGCGTTCGTAAACTACCAGTATGACCATTATAACAGTGCCGCGGATTATCTGCTGCCAGTAGTTGTTGACGCCGGCGTGGTTGGCAATGTTCAAAAGCACCGTAATTACGAACGCGGCCAGTACCGAACCCGTAAGGCTGCCCTTGCCGCCGGCGAGCGTCGCGCCGCCGATAAGCGCGTAGGCGATGGAATTTAGCGACAAGTTAGTGTCGACAGAGGGCTCTGCCGCGCCGCTGCGGCCGAGCATGTAGTAGCCGGCCATGACGCTCATTACCGACGCGCCGACAAACGCGAGCATCTTGACGCGCCGCACCTGCAAGCCCAGCCACGAGGCGCCCTCGGCATTTTCGCCGACCGCATACATGTGCCGGCCGACGCGGCTGCGCTTAAATATTATTGTGAAAATAATAAATATCGCGACGCCGATATAGAGAATTATCGGCAGTTTCAAGAACGTTTTGTTGGCAATGAACTTGAGAATGTCCGGCGCGGGCGACAGCGGCTTGGGCGTAATTATCAGCGCCACCCCCTGCAGCATCATCTGCACCGCCAGCGTGGCGACGAAGGCGTCTATGCGCCCGTAAACGACTATAAGACCGTTGAAGAGACCTATCAGCAGTCCGACCGCGAGCATTGCGAGCATTCCCAGCCACTGCTGGTCGGGGAACAATATCATCAGCTTAATGCCGATGACGCACGACACAGTCATAGTCGCGCTTATTGAAAGGTCAATGCCGCCGGCAATTACGACTATCAACTGGCCTATGGTCAGCAGAATAAATACGAATGTCTGCCAGACAATGTTTTGCAGGTTCGCCGGCACATAGAAAAATTCGGTTATTATCGGCCCGGCGACCATCAACAGCAGCAGCATTGCCGCGAGCACAAACGAGTTGCGGTCCTTGGCGACCGTTTTTCTCAGCTTGTCCCGGAAGGTAAGTTTCGGTGCCTCGGCCGCTTTGGTGCGGAACTCGGTGCACAGGTGCAGCATCTTTTCCTGAGTGATGTCGGCGCCCTTCAGTTCGCCGACCAGCCGCCCTTCGGACATAACGACCACGCGATCGGCAAACATTGTCAGCTCCTCCCAGTCGGAGGAGACGAGCACAACCGCCTTGCCGCTTTCGGCAGACTGTTTGATTACAGAATATATCTCGTTGCGCGCCCCCACGTCAACGCCGCGCGTCGGTTCGTCGAGCAGCAGCACGTCCGCGTCGGTGAGCAGGTTTTTACCTATAAATACTTTTTGCTGGTTGCCGCCGCTGAGCTTGCCGACGGCGTCGCCCATGCGCGCCTTGTCAAGGCAGACATTGTCTGCCACGGCGTCTGTGGTCTGCCGCTCTTTTTTGAAATTTATAAAGCCGGCGGCCGCGCGCGCGCGCAGCGTGTTGGCTGAAAGATTCATTCGCGTCGTCTCGGGCAGGAAAAGGCCCTCTTTCTTCCTGTCCTCGCTGACCAGCGCAATACCGCGCTTTATCGCGTCCTCGGGGTGGCGCAGCTTAACGCTTTTGCCGTTTATGCTCAGCGTGCCGCTTTCGGGCGGCGTGACGCCGTAAATTGAATTGAGCAGCTCGCTGCGGCCCGAACCCACAAGGCCCGCAATGCCGAGTATCTCGCCGGCGGCGACCGAAAAGCTGACGTCGCGGAAGCTGGGCTCCAGCGTCAGCTCGCTGCACTCAAAGACAGTGTCGCCTATTTCGCGCTCGCCGACGGCGCGCGCCGCCGAAATTTCGCGCCCGACCATGGCGCAAACTATATTATTGCGGGTAATCTCTTCGCCCTCAAGCTCCTGTACCAGCGCGCCGTCGCGCAGAATTACGCAGCGGCCGCAAAGCTCTATTACCTCGTCGAGCCGGTGAGAGACGTAAATTACGGTCGTGCCGGCGGCGGCAAGTTCGCGCACCTTGGCGAACAGCCAGCGAATCTGGTCCTCCGACAGCGACGCTGTCGGCTCGTCCAGCAGCAATATGCGCGGCTTTTCGCTGATTGCCCGGGCAATTTCAACTATCTGGCGGTTGGCGACACTGAGCGTTTCGACCAGGTCCTTGCCGTTAATGCCGTCAAGACCCATGGACTCAAGCAGTCTGTCAGCCTCGGCAAAGGTGGTTTTCCAGTCAACAAGTCCGCCGCGGCTGCGTTTCTCATTGCCGAGAAACAGATTTTCGGCCACGGTCATATTGCAGAACATATTCAGTTCCTGGTAGACGCTTATGACCTTGGCGCTCTTGGCAGCGAAGGCGTCTTTCGGCGCGTAGCGCTCACCGTCCAGCAGCATTTCGCCGCTGTCGGCCGACTGAATGCCGCCGACTATTTTCAGCAGAGTGCTCTTGCCGGCACCGTTGGCGCCCAGCAACCCGAGTATTTCGCCCTCGCGCACCTCAAAGCTGACGTCATGCAGGGCCTTTACCGCGCCAAAACTCTTGGCAATGTTTTTGAATTCAAGAACGGTCTTGTGCATAATTGCTCCTTGTGTATGCTGTTCCTTATCACGCAAAACATCTCGTCGGGCGAGATATGCTGCGTGATAAGGAATAACCGGATACCCGGCGGGAGCGGCGATCCTTGTTTCCGTTCCCGCCGGATAAGTTGATAGAAAGCTTACGCGTAGAACTCGTCTATACGGTCCGCGTCGATCTTGGAATAGTACCAATAGGAATCGGGCAGGTTGCTGTCGACGAGCGTCAGCAGCTCTTCGCCGGTGATGGTCTGCGGAGCGGAGATGACGTCTTTTTCGGTCTGGGTGCCGTCAAGAACGTTGAACAGCACCTCGACGGTGTCATAGGAAAGCTCCATGGCAGACGAGCAGCACAGATAGTCGGTGAAGCCCAGACGGACAGCCTCTTTAAGGAAGAGGTAGGTGTCGTCGCAGGTCATGGGCGGAATGGTCATGCCGGCGTCGCTGAATGCCTGCAGCACGCCGTAGCCCATCAGACCGCCGTCGCAAATGACGCCGTCAATCTGCTCGCCCTTGGCGAAGTAACCCTCAATTATCTCCTTGGAGGTCGCGGGGGTGTACATGGCGTACTCGGTGCCGAGCACTTTGACGTCGGGATAGTTGGCCAGAACACTGTCAACACCGGCCAGAACGCTGTTGGAATAGCCGGAGCCGGGGTAACCCATAATGACTATAACGTTGCCGGAACCGCCGATGCGGTCGCAGACGTACTGCGCGTAGGCAGCGCCGGTGGCCTCGTGGTCACGGTCGACATAGGCATCGTAGGTGTCGGTGCCGCAAAGACCGCCGTAAACGACGACTTTAACGCCGGACTCGACAGCTTTGTCGATAACGCCGGCAAGCGAGGTCTCGCTGACGGGCTGGATGATCAGGGCGTCAATGCCCTTGGTCAGCAGGTCCTCAACGTCGGCCAGCTGCTGCTGGTCGTCGTAGCCGCACTCGGCATAGTAGATGTTCTCGACACGGTCCGCATAGGCCTCAAACGCATATTTGAAATGTGCGTAGCTGGCTGAAGCCCAGTTGTTGTTCGCGCCCTGGATGCTGACGCCGATGTTGTATTTTTCACCGGAATCTCCATTGCCGTCGCTGGTTCCGCCGCCGCAAGCGCAAAGCAGCATGGTCAGCGAAAGCACGAGCGCGACAAGCGCTATGAGTTTTCTTTTCATTTTATTTCCTCCCAAAAATATATTTCAAGCGGTCGTCCGCTTAAAATCTCACTTTTTGCTGCGCGCCGCCATAAAGACGACGGCAATAAGTACCAAACCCTTGAGCACATATTGGTATTCGACCGTAAGGCCGAAAAGAATGACGATATTTTTCATCAGCGTCATTGCCAGCACACCGCCGATAGCGCCGCTGACAGACGCGCGCCCGCCGCTGAGATAGTTGCCGCCGAGCACCGCCGCGACCAGCGAGTCCATCTCCATGCCGTCGCCTATGGTGGTCTGGTCGGCAAAGCCGAGGTAACCGGTCGCCACTATTGCGGCGGCCACCGCGGTCAGTGCGCTGATGCAATATGCGGTAAAAATTGTGCGCTTGACGTGGACGCCGCTGAACAGCGCCGCTTGCGCGTTGGTGCCGACCATTGTAATTTTTCTGCCGAACACGGTTTTGTTGAGCACCAGGTAGGCGACTGCCGCCGCCGCTGCGAACCAAAGCACACAGTAGGAAATATATTCGCCGCCCTTGACGGCGTTAGTCAGCACCGCGGGCGGAGTGCCCAGCGGCGTTACCCCGCTGAAAACTTTGCGTACGCCGCCGAGAATGGTGCCGATAAACAGCGTCGCCAAGAATGGCTGCACGTTGCAATAGGCTACCACCGCGCCGTTGACAGCGCCGATAAACAGCGCCACGAGCAGACTGCAAATTATTCCCACCAGCAAAAACTGCTCGCCGAAAGCACGCACGACCAGCATAAATATTGCAATGGACATCTGCATTGTCGCCACTACCGACAAGTCGACGCAGCCGCAGGAAATGACAAAAATATGACCCAGCGTCAATATACCCAGCGCAGAGGCCTGGCGGAGTATAAGGTTGACGTTATCGTAAGAAAAAAAAGACGGCCGGTAAATCAGCGCGCTGATACAGATTATCAGCAGTATCAGGTACACGCTGTTGTATTGGGTCAGGATCCTGCGCTTTGACATCGGTTAAAGTCCCCCGTGATAGGAATAGCTTGAATTTTTGAAGAAGCCGCAAATATATTAGAGATACTTTTTATAAATATCCGGGCGACGGCTGTCAAGGTAGTGAGTCGAGTCTACCCACTTGCTGCGGAAGTCGGGGTCGATTTCCGCCGTAATGACCATTTCGCCGATGCCGGCTTGTGCCAGCGGCTTGCCGGACGGACTGACGATTGACGAATGGCCCATGCCGCGCACCTTGCCGCCCCAGGGGGCGTCCTCTTCGCCGGTGCGGCAGGCCATGGCCACATAGACGCTGTTTTCCAGCGCGCGGGTGCGCGCAAGGCTCATTATTGTCGCCGGCTCGAAGCCCATTTTCTCGGAGAAGCTGTCCGCGAACCAATAAGTTGAATTAAGAATTATTTCGGCGCCCTTGAGCGCAAGTATGCGCGTGAGTTCGGGAAAAATAAAATCGAAGCAGATAGTCATGCCGACCCGGCCCAGCTCGGTATCCACCACCACCGGCTCGTCGCCGTAGGCAATGCGCTCGCGCTCGTCGCCGAACGGGTGCATTTTGCGGTACTTTGCCACCAGTCCCTTTTGCGGCGATATCATCACCGACGTGTTGGACACAAGACCGCCCACGGTCTCGCTGGTGCCGCCGCTAAGCCAGATGTTATGTTTTTTGGCGATTTTTTCGAGCGCCGCAGTCGTCTCGCCCGGTACCGGACGGGCTATCTTAGTCTGGTCGGTGCAGTAGCCGCCGGTGCCGTACTCGCAAAACACGGCCATGCGAACCTCGGGGTCGTTAATGGTGTCGAGCATGCCGTCAATTTTGCGCAGATTGGCCTCGGTATCGGCGAGCACGCTGTCTATTTGTAATACGGCTATTTTTTTCATTGGTGTTGCCTCGCTGCGCTGTTGTATTTGTCGGTCATTACGAATTGTCGAATTTCTGCAATCGTTTGCATATAATTCGAAAAAGTTCTGTCGCCGATTGGCGCAGAAACTTACGAAGACATTATATCCCAACCAAAAAATTAATGTCAAGCAATCTGATATTTTTGTAACATTCGTCAGTTTGCCCCTACAGCATATTAGCAAGTTGACCAGAAACTTTCTGTTTATTGACAGTTAAATATAGAAACATTTCCGTATTTACGCCGAATTCGGGGCGGATTCCCCTTTCTCCGGCAACGGTCGGCCCGGCGCCGCAAACACCGTCTTGACAAAACGGCGGCAATGTTTCTATAATGAAAGCAACAGTAAAAGAGCACCATCAGCACACATTGTCGGCGGTGCTTTTTTGTAAGTAAATGTTGCAATCGATTGCAGCGGAAGCATTTTACTCGTATTCGGAGGATACCGCTTTGGCCAATCTCAAGGACGTAGCTTTGCATGCCGGAGTTTCCGCGAGCACAGTTTCACGCGTGCTCGCCGGTAAGAGCTATGTAAATGAAAAGACCCGCCAGCGCGTGCTCAGCGCCGTGAACGAACTGAGCTACAGTCCCAACAGTCTGGCGCGCAGTTTAAAAGACGGCAAGACGAACACCATAGCTTTAATGGTACCGAGTATACAAAACCTTATATATCCCGAAATTGCCCGCGGCGTCGAGGACTATGCCCGCCGCAAGGGAATTACCGTAATACTGTGCAACACCTACGAGGATGCCGATTTAGAAAAAGAATATATAGAAAAACTGCGCAGCCGCTGGATTGACGGCTTTATTGTCTGCACCATGCGCCGCGATTCCGAGCACATCCGCAGCTTGCAGCGCGACGGTTTTCCGCTGGTGCTGGCTATTCGTCATTGCAGCGACAATATTGACACTGTCGCCATTGACAACGTTCAGGCGGCGCGCACAGCCACCGATTACCTGCTCAAGGTCGGCTGTCGGCGCATTGCGCTTGCCATCGGCGACACTACGCTGAAAATATACTCTGACCGCGAACAGGGCTACCGCGAGTCGCTTGCCGCCGCCGGCATTGCCGCAGACGAGCGGTTGATAATGCGCGAGTCCACCGGCACCGACGAATTTTACCAGCTGACAAAACAGCTTTTTTCCGCCGCCGAGCGGCCCGACGCCGTCTTTTGCAGCAGCGACCCCAAGGCACTGTTCGTTATGCGCGCACTGCTCGACTTGGGGCTCGACATCCCCGGCGACGTTTCGGTAATGGGCATTGACAACGCCGACATCTGCGCACTCGTCGAGCCGCCGCTGACAACAATCTCGCAACCGCTTTACGACGCCGGCGCAATGGCCGTAAAAAAACTGTTGAGACAAATAGAGTTCCGTGAACGGGGCGAGACCTACTACCCCTCGCAAGCGATGATGCCGACCGAGCTCATCGTGCGCAGCTCGACAAAATAAATTTATATGCGAATGGCCGCCCACGCGGCGCAAAACAGGGTTTGATTATGAATAAATTCGGTATAAGTCTTTGGAACTGGGTCAAGGTTTTTGACGACAGCGCCGCGCAGTATATAGACCGCGCCGCCGCGCTGGGATTCACCGCTGTGGAAATACCGCTTGACAGCACCGCGCTTGACACCGCCGCGCTGGCCGCGCGCCTGCGCGCAAATTCGCTGGAGTCCACTGTCTGCGCGGCAATGACCAAGGGCCGCGACGTCAGCTCTGACGACGAGAGCGAGCGCGCTGCGGCGCGCGCATACCTGCTGCGCGCCGTGGACGTCGCCGCCGCGCTGGGTGCAAAGCTTGTAGGCGGTCCCATCTACGCCGGCGGCGGCAAAGCACACCTTTTAGACGCAGACGCGCAGCGGCGCGAGCGCGAGCGCGCTGTAAAAACGCTGCGCGACACGGCGCGGCACGCGGCCGAGTGCGGCGTCGCGCTGGCAATAGAGCCGCTGCACCGCTACCGCACCAGCGTCGTCAACACCGCCGCACAGGCCGTTGAGCTGTGCCGCGAAATTGGCGAACCCAATGTCGGCGTGCTTTTCGACACCTACCACGCCAATATTGAAGAACAGAATATTACCGGCGCGCTCGACGCCGTTATAAAGTCGGGTATGCTCAAACACTTTCACGCCTGTTCCAATTCGCGCGGCGCCCCGGGCGACGGACACCTGCCCTGGGAAGAAATATGCGCGCTGCTGCGCGGCCGCTACGCCGGGCACCTGACAATGGAATGCTTTCGCGCCGGCGGCTTTGACAGCACCTGGCGCGAACAGGGCGGCGCCGACGAGCTGGCCGCGCGCGGACTTGCCTTTTTGCAGCGCAATTTCGAATGACACGGCGCCGTCTGCGCGCCGCCGAGCGCTGTTTATAAAAAACGGCTGACCTCAGCCACAAGGAGATACAAATGGCCAAACACGAAGCTTTCAAATTTGCCGACCTCGACGCCTTGCGCCGCAAAGTCGCCGAACTCGGCGTCGACGTCCCGCTCAGCGAGGACCTTTCGCCGCTGTCGCGTCCGGTCAAGGTCGGCGCTGTGAGCGCGCCCAACGCCTTTTGCTGCTTGCCTATGGAGGGCTGCGACAGCGAGCCGGACGGCTCGCCAAGCGAGCTTGTTGCGCGCCGCTACCACCGGTTGCTCAGCGGCGGCGCAGGTCTCGTCTGGTGGGAGGCCTGCGCCGTTACGCCCGAGGGGCGCGCCAACGAATTGCAGATGATGCTCACCCGCGACAACGCCGAAAAATTCGCGGCGCTGCTCGACGACACCCGCCGCGCCGCGCACGAGCGCAACGGCTGGCAGCCGCTGTGCGTGCTGCAGCTGACCCACTCTGGGCGCTATTCGCGCCCGCACGGCCACACACCGACGCCGCTGGTGCCGCAGCGCGACCCGCTGCTCGACGCGCGCAGCGGCGTAGTCAGCGACGCGCAGGTCGTCAGCGACGACTATCTCGAGTCTCTGATAGAAAAATATGTCGCCAGCGCGCTGCTCGCGCAGCAGTGCGGCTTTGACGGCGTCGACATAAAATCCTGTCACCGCTACTTGCTCAGCGAGCTGCTGGCAGCCCGCGAGCGCCCGGGAAAATACGGCGGCAGCTTTGAAAACCGCTCGCGGCTGCTGCTGGAAATAGTGCGCGCCGTGCGCGCCGCCACCGGCCCCGATTTTATCATCGCCTGCCGCTTTAACGCCTACGACGCCCACCCCTATCCCTACGGCTTCGGCGTCAACTGCGACGACCTGTGGCAGCCCGACACCGACGAGCCGGTGCGGCTAACAAAGGCGCTGTGCGCCGCGTCGGTCGGTCTGCTGACCAACTCGGCCGGCAACCCCTATTTCAATTACCAGTACGTTACCCGCCCTTACGACAGCACCTTCGGCAACCAGCCGGCGCCGAGCGAGCACCCACTTGAAAGCGCGGCGCGGCTTTTCGCACTTACCGAGGCCATCCAGCACGCCGCCGGTCCGGTACCTGTCGCCGGCAGCGGCTACACCTGGCTGCGGCAGTACTTGCCCAACGCCGGCGCCGCCAACATTGCGGCCGGGCGCTGTTCCTTCGTCGGTCTCGGCCGCAGCAGCTTCGCTTACCCCGACGCGCCCCGCGACGTCCTGCTCGGCAGCGGCATGGACCCGAAAAAATGCTGCATTACCTGCAGCAAGTGCACCGAAATTATGCGCTGCCACGGCCGCACCGGCTGCGTCGTGCGAGACGCCCAGGTATATGCGCCGCTCTACCGTCAATATCTCGCCGAGGCGCAAGAACGCGCCGCGGCTGACAAATAAAGGAGAAATAACATGAAAAAAACAGCTATCATCACCGGCGGCAGCCGCGGCATAGGCCACGCGATTAGCCTGCAACTCGGCCGCGACGGCTACAACGTCGTCATTGTCGACATGAACTCGCCCGACGACTACGCCGACAACCTGCAAGAGCTGCGCGACGCAGGTATAGATTATCTCTACGTCCAGGGCAACATCTGCAGCGCCGCCGACCGCGAGCGCGCCGTCAGCGAGAGCGTCGCCAAATTCGGCGGCATCCACGCGCTTGTCAACAACGCCGGCGTCGCCCCCAAGGTGCGCGCCGACTTGCTGGAAATGAGCGAGGAGAGCTTTGACCGCGTCGTCGGCATCAACACCAAGGGCAATATGTTCTTTACGCAGGCTGTGGCAAAGCAGATGATAACCCAGCCGATAGTCGACGGGCGCCGCGGCGTCATTGTCAACGTCTCCTCCTGCTCGGCGGTGGTCAGCTCCACCGGCCGCGGCGAGTACTGCGTGTCTAAAGCGGGCGTGTCCATGCTCACACGTCTGTACGCGGACCGGCTGGCGGGCGAGGGGATTCTGGTTCACGAGGTTCGCCCCGGAGTTATCGCCACCGATATGACCTCTACCGTCAAAGCCAAGTACGACGCCCTGTTCGCCGCCGGCGCTTTCCCGATTGCCCGCTGGGGCACGCCCGAGGACGTGGCCGGCGTCGTCAGCGCCTTTTGCTCCGACAAGTTCAGCTACACCACCGGCAACTACGTCGACGTCGACGGCGGCTTCCACATTCAAAGACTGTAATTATTGCTCCCGCAAAAAACGAAAGGATCAACATCCATGTCTCAGGATAACCTTACCGTCGGCGGCGCAAACATTCGCTGCGCGGCAGTAAACACACTGGTCGTCGGCAGCGGCGCGGCCGGCTTCAACGCCGCTGACCGACTTTACGGTCTCGGACAGACGGACGTCGCCCTCGTCACCGAGGGAATAAACGACGGCACCTCGCGCAATACCGGTTCCGACAAACAGACCTACTACAAGCTGTCGCTGTCCGGCGACGACGGCGACAGTGTCGCCGCGCTCGCCAAGGTGCTTTTTGCCGGACAGTGTGTCGACGGCGACAACGCGCTGTGTGAAGCGGCGCTGTCGGCGCGCTGCTTTTTGCGGCTCGTCGAGCTGGGCGTACCGTTTCCGCAAAACCGTTACGGCGAATTTGTCGGCTACAAGACCGACCATGACCCCAGCCGCCGCGCCACCAGCGTCGGGCCCTACACCTCTAAGCTGATGACCGAGTCGCTGGAACGCTCAGTGCGCGAAAAGGGAATAACCGTTTTCGACAACGTCCAGCTGGTGCGTCTGCTCACCGACGGCAAGAAAATTGCCGGCGCGCTGGGCATAGACAAGACCGACGACTCGTTCGTGCTTTTCAGCTGCCGCAACCTGGTGCTCGCCACCGGCGGCCCCGCCGGCATCTATGCCGACAGCGTCTACCCGGTCTCGCAGTTCGGCGCCAGCGGCCTTGCTTTTGAGGCCGGCGCCGGCGGCCAGAATTTGACCGAGTGGCAGTTCGGCCTTGCCTCGGTCGCGCCGCGCTGGAACGTCAGCGGCACCTACATGCAAGTACTGCCGCGCTTTTATTCCTGCGCCGCCGACTTGAGCGACGAGCGCGAATTTCTCAGCGACTTTTTCAGCGAGCGCGGCGACATGCTCACGCGGGTTTTCCTGAAAGGTTACCAGTGGCCGTTTGACGTGCGCAAGCTCGCCGGCGGCAGCTCTATGGTCGACATTCTCGTCTACATTGAGACAAAAATAAAGGGACGCCGAGTTTTTCTCGACTTCACCCGCAACCCCGACGGCCGCGAGATAGACTTTTCGGCGCTGTCCGCCGAGGCGCGCGAGTACCTTGAGCGCTCCGGCGCCTGTTTCGGCACGCCAATAGAAAGGTTGCTGCACATGAACGCGCCGGCGGTCGACTTTTACGCCGACAAGGGCGTGGACCTGCGCCGCCAGCCGCTGGAAATAGCGCTGTGCGCCCAGCACAATAACGGCGGCTTGGCCGTAGACTGCTGGTGGCAGACCGACGTCGAGGGCCTTTTCGCCGTCGGCGAGGTAGCCGGCACCCACGGCGTCTACCGTCCCGGCGGCAGCGCGCTCAATTCCGGCCAGGTCGGCTCGACCCGCGCCGCAGTATACATAAATGCCCGCCGCCGCGGCAAGCCCGCTGCGTGTGCCGACGTGGCCGCGCGCTGCGCTGCACAGATAAATGAGTGCCTCGCGCTCGCCGCCGGCGCCGCCGACGGCGACACCGACGTCGACGCCGCCTTCGCTGCTGCAAGGCAGCGCATGAGCCGCGCCGGCGGCGCGGTGCGCAACGCCGCGCAAATAGACGACGCTATAAAAGAGACCCGCGCCGCACTCGACAGCTTTGCGCGTGTTTGCGCCGACAAGGAGCGGTTGCCGCTGCTGTTCAGAGCGCGCGACACCCTGCTTTGCCAGTTAGTCTATTTGACCGCCATGGCCGAGCACCTGGCCGGCGGCGGCCGCAGCCGCGGCAGCGCGCTTTATACCGACGCGGACGGTCAGCTGGCCGACGCGGCCCTGCCGGAGATATTCCGTTTCACTCTTGACGACGGCAGCGGCGCCGGCACCGTGCAGCAAATATACTTTTGCGACGGCGCTTGCAGCGCTGTGCGCCGCCCGGTGCGGCCGATACCGCAAGAGGACGACTTTTTCGAGAACGTCTGGCGCTCTTTCCGCGAGAACGGCAATATCTGCTGAGACATTTTTAAAAAGCACAGCGCGCCTGCCAAATACAGCGCGCCGCAGATTTAACCGGCAGCCGGCAACGGGGAAGTTCCCGCTGCCGGCTGCCGGTTAATTGTCGGTTTGCTTTAGTCGTTCGCTCAGCGGTTGTCCAAAGCAAATTTTGATGTTATAATCTACATACAATAAGACGTTTACATTTTGCTCACGGAGGAAAAATGAAAAACAATTTAGTTGCGGCTATCTGTTTTCTGGTAGCAACGGTGCTGTGGGGCGTAATGGCCTGGACAAACTTTTCCGACGGCAAACTTGCTATTGCGGTGTTCTACGCTTTTACGGCGCTGGTTTCAATTGTCGCGTCAGTGCTCACGTTTGTAAAATACACAAAAGGGAAATAGCCGAGCGGCAGTTTTTCCTTACCGGCCAAACTTGTGCGCTTGAAACACGCTTAGCGCAAACCGAAAACAACGCTGCGGCAGCCGTTGCGCTGCTTTCGCGGCAGACCGGAGTTTGTTTTTCCTGTTTTACGGCTTTGTCGCCCAGATTGCACACCGGGCAGGAGACACGTTTTTTCGCTGATACATACTGAGTCGGGGTATCGCTGTCACAAACAGCGATACCCCGAAAACTTTATAATAGCGGCAGTATGGCCGTTTTTCGGGCGGCGGCTAATTTTCCAGCAGCGCCCAGGCGCGCGACAGCACCCGCTTGCTGCCGGCGAGCACCGCGTCCTCGTCCTCGTCGGGCTGCGGCTTGACTTCAAACGACAGCACGTAGGGGTCATTCGGGCGGAAAAAGCCCTCGCGGCGCAGCACTGTCAAAAAGTCCAGCAGCTGCGGCGTGTCGTTGGCACTGTGCGCAAACCCGAAGCGGGGGTGCGCGTCGCCGTAAGCGCTAAAGCCCTTTTCCGCCACACAGTTGCCAATGTGGAAATGGCTCAGATACGGCCGGCAGGTCGCTATGACCGCGGCGCTGCTCTCGCCGGTGAGCGGAAAATGGCTCAAGTCGGCGAGCAACCCGAAATTGGCGTGCTCGGCGCGCACTGCGGCGGCAAATTTTGCCGCCAGCGGCGCTGGTCCAATAAGCGCCGCTTTGTCAACGTCGCAGTCGAACATCTCCAGCTCTATATTCATCCCCTTGGCGGCGGCGCGTTCACACAGCTCACCTGTCGTAGTCAGCAGCTGGTCGAAAGCCGCCTGCTCTGTCTCTTTGTGCCATTTTCCCGCCATGAAAGCCAGCGTTTTTGCGCCGAGAAATTCCGCCTCGTCCAGCGCGCGCAGCAACACCCGCGCCGCGGCGCTGCGTTCAGTTTCGTCTATGGCATTTGGGTTGAGTCCCGCCGCGAGCAGCAGCGGCTGCGCGCCAAAGCACACTTGCAGGTGACTTTGGGCGAGAATTTCCTTTGCGGCGCGGCGCTCGCTGTCGTCGGCGACCGACGTTATTTCTACCGCGTCAAAGTCGGCGTCGGCGGCAATGTCAGCGAGCGAGCGCAGCAGCGGCCGGCGTGGATGGCTCATCCAGCGCACTGTGCCTATTTGAAAATAGCGGTGTATTGAATCGTTCATTTTTCCCTCCGTGCAACATGACGCGCTGTGACAAATACTGCGATAAGTGCGCCCGCCGGGTTTACCGGCGGGCGCAGTTTTGTGTGCGTTCTCAGTTAACGTCCTTCTCATCGTAGGACGAAAGCACCGCGCCGTAGCCGCAGTGGCTGCCGCCGGAAATGGGTATGACCGCGCCGGTGACGTAGCGGCTGGCGTCGCTGACCAGGAAGTACAGCAGCTCGGCAATGTCCTCCGGTTCGGCAACGCGGCCCAGCGGCACCTGGTCGGCCTCAAGCTGATAGCTCTGCTCGACCGTAATACCGGTCAGCTCCTCTTTTTCTATCAGCGCCCGGTCGGTCATCGGCGTGCGCACGTAGAACGGGCAAATAATGTTTATGCGGATGTCGCGCGGCCCCAGCTCGCGCGCCGCGGCCTCAACAAAACCGCAAGCGGCAAATTTCGAGGCGCTGTAGGCGGACTCGAACGGCACGCCGCGCATGCCCGACGCAGAGGAGATAGCGGCGACAGCGCCGCCCTTTTTAAGATGTGGCACCAGCGCCCGCACGCAGTTGAAAATGCCGAAGGCGTTGGATTCCATCAGATAATTCCAGTTTTCGTCGGTAGTGTCGAGCAGCGGCGCTTCCAGCCAGACTCCGGCGCACAGCACGACCGCGTCGAGCGGCTCGCTGATGAGCGCCGCGGCGGCTCTGACTTGCTCGGAGCTGCGCACATCGACGGGGTTCTCGCCCTGCAAGTCCCAGCCGATAACGTTATAACCTCTTTGCTTGAGCATTTCGTAAATGCCCTTGCCCATACCGCTCATGTAACCGGTGACAACTGCGTTTTTCATTTTTCTATTCCTTTGTGTTTGTAGTCGCCGCTTCAGCCTGCGGCGCTTTTTTTGCACAAAGGCCGGCATTGCTGCCGGCGCTGTGCTCATTTATAATGTAGCATATTTAACTAAAAGTATCAATGAGCGCGGCGAATCCTGTACTAATTTACCATTTTTTATTTGCTGCGGCGCTGCGCTACCTGTCGGCGGCGCGCCTTTCGCGGCGGATTGTCGCAAAAGTCTCGCGCTCGCCGCGCTCGGCGAGCATTCTCAGCAGTCGGTGCAGTTTTTGCGCCGTCTGCGGGTGGATTAGATAGTGGCACTTCATCCGCTCGTAATATTCGAGCGGCGCCGCGTCGGTATAGTCTGCGCCGAGATAGGTCTTGCTCGCCGCCACGCGGTCGCAGAACATCTCAATAATACACTTGTCCGGCATTGGCACGCCCGCCATGCCGTGGGCGGCCGGAACGTAGTCGGTCCAGTATTCAAAATGGTGCTTGTTGCGCCCCTTGTGGTGCAGCCAGGCGCGCGACACTCCGGTGGCCTCGCGCTCCCCGACGTTGGGGCTGCAGTTGCCGCGCCAATATTTGGCGCCGGGGACAAACTCTACCGGCGCGTATTTTGACAAATCGTGCAGCAGTCCGCGCAGCGGAATGCCGGCGCGAAAGCAGTGTGCTATCACCAGGTGGCGGTGGTGGGTAATCGTCATAAAATGTTTGAACGGATGTGACATCGCTTCACCAGCTGTTTTGAATTTTTCGCTCGCTCTAATAATAACCCGCGCGGCGAAATCTTTCAATGCCGACATACGACGAACCGTTTTCGACTTGACCCGGCGAGCAATTTGCGCCGCTTGTGGCGGTTCGGTGTAAAGCCTGGGGCGCGGCAGATGGCTCACTGCACAGCTGAATCCACGGCATTTAGGTCAATTGTGCCGCCCTGTCATTTTTCCTTGTTGAAAGCCGCTAACCGATACGGCTGAGCCTTAGCGTTTTTCAGGCGGTTTGCGGCTCATTCGTCGGCACGGTATACGTCGCAAAAAGATATTTCCGCGACGCTTTTGCGCTGCTGCGGCGCGGGCTGCTCGTCCGCATAGCCGACCGGCAGCAAATACAAGCAGCGAATGTCCGGCGGGAGCTTTAGAATATCGCTCGCTCTGTCCACATCCAGCCAGCCGACAAAGCAGCAGGACAGATTGTTTTGCGCCGCACACAGCGCCATATGCTCGGTGGGGATCATCGGCACCGCATTAGCAAGCAGCGTCGCCGCCCTGCGCCAGTCGGGAAACGAAGTCAGGCAGTTCCAAAACTCGTCGCCCCACCGCAGCTTGTTTACTAGAATGCCAAAATCGTCCTTTGGCATGTTTCGCGGGTCGCTGTCAAGCGTCGCGCAGCAAGCAATAATTACCGGCGCGCCCGCTATCCACATCTGGCCGCCTGCCGCCTGAGCCAGTTGATTTTTAATTGCGGCGTCTCGCACAACCCCAAACACATGCTGCTGTCGGTTACCGCCCGAGGGCGCCAGGCGCGCCATCTCCAGCATTTTTTCAATTATTTCCTGCGCAACAGGCACACTCTTAAATTTTCTTACCGAGCGGCGTGCCGCAATCGCGGTCTCCAGTTCCATTTATGCACCTTGCTTTTTTATTTTGTTTGGCGTTTTCATCTTTCAGGCGCGCTTGCTTTCGTAATGCTCAAGCATTGCCGGTATTTACCGCTTGTTGTGGCTTGCGATGCACACCGACGCCGTTCAGACTCTGTGCGGCCGGCGCAGCAGCATAGATACGAGCTCTGAAAGCGTTCCCTTAAAACGCCGCGCTTTTTTGCCGCCGTAGTAGGTCGTCTCGGGCCTGAACGAGCCGAGTTTTTCCGGCGACAGCTCGAAAATGTCAACAGCGGCGGTAAAAAAGTCAGCGCGCATCCCCGGGCGCAAAGCACCGCGCTCGTCCTGCTCCAGCAGCGCCGCCGCCGCGTTTTGCGTGTAGCAGCGAAAGGCCTCGCGGTTGGTAATTGACTCTTTTTCATTGTAAAACTGCACCATGCCCATCATCTGCAGCCAGGGGTCCAGCTCCTGTACCGGCGAGTCGGACGAGCCGCAGGCCAGTATCCCCTTGTCGAGCAGGGTGCGAAAACGCAGTCGGGCAATTATTTCGTCCGGCAAATACTGCTCGTAGGTGTGCAAAAAGCGCTTGTCAATCCACGAATACCCGGGCTGCAACATCAGCGCGTATCCGTGCGCGGCAATCGACTCAAGCTGCTCGAGCGAGGCAAACTCGCAGTGCTCTATGCGGTGACGGCAGTGCGGCTCAAGCCGGTTGAGCGCTGTGAGTATGCGCTCTATGGCGGCGTCGCCAATGGCGTGGCAGGCAATCTGGTAGCCCTGCGCGTCGGCTTTTTTCACAGTATCGTCAACCTGCTGCTGCGAAAAGTAGGGCGGTGAAATTTTGCCGCTGTCGCGGTACGGCCGCGTAAACGCGGCAGAGTGCGCGCCCGAAGCGCCGTCCATCTCCCAGTCGCCGCACCCGCCAATACGCCGCCGCCGCTGGTATTTTGTCAGCGGCAGCGCCCGCTCAACGTCCCAATACTGAAAATAGAATTTTACCGCGACGTCAAAGTGCCGCGCCAACCGCACAATCAGCGCCGTCGTCGGGTCGCGGGGCGAGTCGCCGTTTCCCTCAAGCGCGCCGACGCAGGCAATGCCGAAGCGCGCGCAGTCGTTGTGAAAATTGGCTATTCCCTTTGCCAGCATGCGGGGCGTTACCGCCGCCGCAATTATGTCGGTCAAGCGGCCCTGAACGCGCTCGTGCGCCTCGCCTGCGAGAACGCCGTCGTGTCCGGCGGACGTGATACCGAGTTTTTCGAGCATTGCGCTCGACAGTGCGCTGGCGTGACCGTCAATCGTATAAATAACCGCGGCGCGGCCGCCGCACCACTCGTCAAGCTCCTGCCGGTTGGGCAAGCGCCGCTCGGCCATAGCCGTGGCGATGTAATTTGTGCCGACTATCAGCGCGCTTTTCGGCTGCGACGCCGAAAAAGCGCGGATTTTTTTCTGCACGCCGGCAATGTTTCCGGGTTCTACGCGGCCGTCGCAGACAGCGCACACGGTAAAGCCGGTAGAGGCAACAATTGTCGGCAGCAGGTGAATATGCCCGTCAATCAAGCAGGGGTAAACGTGCTTGCCGCCCAAGGAGACCCGCCGGGCATTCGGCGCCGCCGGCAAGTCGAGCGCCAGCACTTTGCCGTCTTCAACCAGCATTGTCGCGGCGGTATGCCCCGCGTCAGCGTCACAGTGTATGACCGCGTCGGTAAAAAGTATTCTCTCTTTCATATTTACATCACGCTTCCTACCGCCATTAGTAAGTAGGCGACTATTACCATAATCTGCACGGGTGTGTCACCCAGCGCACCCAGCATGCCGCCGGGTATCTCTTTGCGGGCAATTCGGTAAGTCGGCACCAACATCACCGCCACAATTATAGCGATGGCGCCGCCCGCTAGCTCGAGAAAGTCTATAAAGCCGCCGAGATTGAGCACTGCGAGCAGCAGCGAGGGCAGCGTTGCGACAAGCCAGCATATGCGCTCGTCGAGCCGCAGCTGCTCGCGGACTATGCCGGAAAGCGCCAGGGAAATTGACCAGTATGTGGTGAGCATGGCCAGCACCGTAAACAGGCCGCCGACCAGCTGCGCCCAAACGCCTATGCCCGCGCTCCAGCCGGTCATTGCCACCTCGGTGACCTCGCTTGAGGCGAGCAGCGCGCAGACCGTTATAACGACTATTAAAATAAAGTTGTTGAACAGTCCCCAAAAGACAGCTTTTTTTACCTTGGCGGTGTCGCCGCCCAACCCTTCGACTGCCTGCGGAATAGAAAAGAAAGCTGAAAACGCAAACATCGCCATGCCGAAAAACGACAGCGCCTGGGACACGCTGCCGGCACGCAGCGGCAGCGGCTGATGCGCGGCAAACAGCGAGGCTCCGGCCAGCAGCGCTATGAGCGCAAAAATTACCGTGACGGCAATCTTTTCCGACACGCCGACCGCCTTGAGCCCAAACAACACTACCGACGCCGCCAGCAAATAAAACAGCAGCTTTGCAAGCAGTGGCGACAGCGGCAAAAAGCCCACCAGCACCTCGGCCGCGCCCGCTATGTATGCGGCAAGGTTAGTCACCAGCACAACTGCCATCAGCGCGAAAAAAGCCACCGTGAGCGGCAGTTTTGCGCGGCCGCGAAAGAGAAATCTCGAAAACACCGACACTATCTGCGTGCCGGCGCCGCACTTCTGCACAACTTCGGCAATCATCATGTGCAGCACCCAACTGGCCGCGAAGGCGACGACAAGTATCACCAGCGAGACGAGCACGCCGTTTTGCGCCGCGAGGTACGGCATTGCCAGCACTCCGCCGCCGATACCGTAGCCGGTAATTATACAGGCGGCCTCCCACACTGTCAGTTGTTTGGTCTTCATCCGTATATCCCCCGTCATCTGTATTTATTTACCTTAAAGTATAATATAATTTCAGGCGAAAACAAGACGCCGGCGCGTTTTTGCAGCGGCCGGCGCCTTGTTCCGCAGCGGTGCTCTAAACGAGAAGAATGTTTTTGTCGGGGACCAAGGGGACGTTCCGATTCGTCCCCCTAGCTCCCCGACGCCCCATTAACCCCTTAACGGCAAGAGGAGAACCTCTTGACTCCCCCGAGCCTCGCGCCGGCGGCGCGAGGCTCGTTTTCGTTAGCTTAGCTTTTGCGTTCCAAAAAAACACTGTCTTTCCGCGCGCCGCAAACACAGGAAATTTAAACGCCGCTTTCCGCTGCGGCGTTTTGTTCCGCGAAAGGGCGAACGCCATCTTTTGCGGACTTCTATGGGGGTGACAGGCAATTTGCAAAGCGAACGCGGCGCAAATTGCCGCCGAGAGGGGGCTAAGCCCCCTCCGGAAAAATCCCAACGCAATATCTCGCGTTGGGATTTT
>CAYZIL010000017.1:0-51010 GCA_964478515.1 uncultured Faecalibacterium sp.
GTTGTTCCTCAACCCGAGCGACTGCAGCGCCTGTGCATAAATCTCCGGCGCGGCGCTATCGTGGTAGCGGTAACGCTCGATGTAATGCGTCAGCTCGTGGATAGCCGTCCTGTAGGCGTCCGCAACGCTCAGACTGCTGCTGAAATTAATTGAAGAACGCCCGTTTGAAGTGACATATTCGCCGGGGTGGTTCATGCGCACCGCGCTAATCGCCGCCGGCAACCGGTCAAGTCCAAAATTCTCGCGCATGTATTGCACGCCCTCGGCAATTTCTTTTTGCACCTCGAGCGGCAGTTTTGAAAACGTGGACAGGTCGGGGCTGTGGACACCACCCTCGCTGTCTGTGTAGGTGAGATATTTGGCGACGTCGTCGGCGGTCTGCAGCGCCTCAACCTCGGCGCTCTTGGCGTAGGTAAACAGCTCGTTGCCGTCTTTGTCGTAGACTCTCATGCGAGTAATTCCGTCCCGGTCTTTTACCGCGCGGACACTCGCTGCTACACTTCTATTATACCCGAAGACCTGTGTTTTCGCAAGGTCTGCGGGCAGGCCGACGCTCCGGGCGTAGTCCTCAAGCTGTGCCTGCTTGTCCTTGACGCGCAGCGCGTTGCGGTCGAACATTTCGGCGTCGTTGCTCGCCTTGGCGGCCGCGGCGTCGCGCTTGGCGTAGCGCACCTGCCGCCGCGAAAACAAAGAACAGCCGCCGCAAACGGATTTGCAGCGGCTGTTTTCAATTGTGCTTTGGCGCAGACACCTCAAGAGGCAAGGGTTTTAAAAATACTTGCGGCGCGGGTGAGGTTAAGCGCTGAAGTGACACAGAAACACAGATACCCAAAGCGGTCATTCGGCGCCGTGCGGGTGTTCCAGCGCGGCGGTCTTTTTCTTCCAAAAGCGGCGGTAGCGGCGGGTGCCGCGCGGGCGCGCCGTCGCGGCGAACTTTTCCGACGCAGTGCGCACAAATTCGCTTTCCAGCTTAAAGCCGTCGCTCATCACCTCGGCGGGCGTCCCTGTCAGCGACAGCAGCACGGCCTGGACGCGGTCTTTGGCAGCGCGGTAGGCGTCAAGGTCTATTTTGCCGGCAAGCGCCGTCCTAAAAAGATGCTCGCGCCGCAGCCAGTAGGCGTTGGCAAGCTCGGGACGGTCCTCGCGCGCTATTGGCGCGCGCTCGCTGCAAAACAGCGGCTTAAAAAGCGAAAAGCAGGGTGTGGAGGCTCCGGTGGCAAAATAGCGCGGCGTCTTTTCAAGACTCGCCACCAGCGAGCCCGTGGTGTGGTCGCCGACAAGCCCGCCGGCGTGCATACATACGCTGTCGACCGACGCGTGTTTCAGCTCGGCGGTGCGCGCGTCTGAGTGCGACTGCAAAATTTGCACGGCGTCGCCGACACTCAGCGCGCCCATTTTTTCGCGCAGCGCCGACAGCACGCAGCGGCGGCGGGCATGGCTGCGGGAAAAGTGAGTATAAACGGGTTCGGTAAAGCAGCGGGCAAAGGAAAAATCGCTCTCGCCGCGGCACCAGCCGTGCCGCACGGCGTACTGTACCGCGCCGGAATGTATTAAGTCGTAATCGTGCTCTATACTCAGGCAGTTAGAGATGGCGGCGACGTCGCGGACTTGCCGTGCCGCCCAAAAGCGGCCGGCAGTCTCGACAACCCAGGCCTGCTCGCGGTCGGCAATGAGGTAGGAATTGTCGTACTCGAAGCGGTGGTCAAAGCCGCAGTTGCCGCCCTGGCCGTACTGCGCGAGCAGTGCCGCTATGAGTTCGACGCCCTCGCGGGCGGTGCGGCAGCGCTCGGCAACCAGGCGGACGTAATCCATGCCGATAAGCGAGGGCTCGCCATGCTTAAAACGGGTGAAAACGGCCTCGTTGCCTATACACAGACCCTGGTCGTTGGCGGCCATCTCGCAGCCCCAAATCCAGCTCGGCTTGAACAGCAAACAGCCGTAGGTGCGGCGCACCTGGGGGATCGAGATATAAGTACAGCGCAGCGCGCCGCGTTTGTGAGTGCGCGGTGCGCTGTAAAACATCTGGTGCGGCTCGTTGGGACAGCGGTCGCTGTTTTTGCCAAACAGGACCGCCGAGTCGGCGGTATAAGGCGCGAGAACGGCAAATGTGTCACACATACTCAGTGCTCACTTTCGGTCATATTGACTCAGCGGTTTTGGGCGTATTCCTGAACGAAGCGGCGCAGCATTTCCTGCAAGCGCTGCGGTTGAACGAGGTAGCTTTCGGCATGGCCGGCGTCGGCTACGGTGACAAGTTGCTTTAGTCCGGTGCAAGCGGCATAGTTTTCCCGGCTCATTGACGCCGGCACAAAGTTGTCTGCCTCGCCGTGCACCAGAACTACCGGCAGGCGGCATTGTTTGAGTATGGCGCGCGTGTCGCAGCCGTCAATGTCAAAATGGGCGCACAGCCGGCAAATGAGCTTCATGCAGGGCATAAGCGGGAAGGCGCCGAGATGGAACCTGCTTTTCAGCACATAGGTCAAAATTGCCCTGGGAGAAGTAAAGCCGCAGTCGGCAATAATGCCGCGGGTGACCGGCGGCAGTTTGTATGCGGCCGCCATAAGCACGGTGCTCGCGCCCATTGATACCCCGTGCAAAAAAAGGTCGGAGAACTGACCGTAGCGCTCGTACAGGTACTGTGCCCAACTGACACAGTCGCGGCTTTCGTTGACGCCGAAGGTGATGTAGCGTCCCTCGCTGCGGCCGCAGGCGCGCTGGTCGGGGATAAGCATATTGCAGCCGAGACTGTAGTAGTATTTGGCGACTGCGGCAAAATCGAACTCGCCGCTGGAACGGTAGCCGTGCATCATCAGCACGGTGCGGTGTGAGCCGGGGAAGGGGATTAGCCGCGCGCTCAAGCGCAGACCGTCGAAAGAGGTTATCTCGACAGTCTCGGTCGGCTTTGAGTCAAGCCAGTCCTTGCCGTCGGCAAAAACGTCGGCATATTTGTCCCAGTCGCTGCCGGAAAGATTGCCGCCACCGCCGCCGCGCTCGCAGGCGAAGCGGAAAAAGTAGGCACAGATTAACAAAAACAGCGCTGCCGCAAAGGCCAGCAATAAAATAATTATCTCAACAGCCAACGGTTTGCCCCCCTAATACTCTATGGTTAAAGTATACCATACACTTTGCCGCCGTTCAAAGCCCGCAATCGGTCGCGGCGAGTGATTTAACAGATATTTCAAAAATACGCCGGGAAATATGGTATACTGAATACATAATGACACTCTGGAGGCGGCAAATGTCCGGTCATATCACCGTTACCGGCAGCGGTACGAGTAAAACCCGCTGCGAGCGCACTCGAATAGACGTGCTGCTTAACACCCAAACGGCAGATTACCAGCAGCTGCAAGAGCGCGCCGCTGCCGCTGCCGCGCAGCTGACGGCGGCACTGTGCGAGTGCGGCTTTGTGCGCGGCGACATCGAGACGGACGCTTACAGTGTCGTCGCGCTTTACGACTATCCACCGCAGGCGGCTGCCGTATTGCGCGGCTACAGCTGTGAGCAGCGGCTGACTTTCGGTTTTGACAACGACCCTCAGCGTCTTAGCCGCGTGTTGGCGGCGCTGAGTGACAGCGAGTGCCGCGCACAGTTTGAAGTATCTTTTACCAACGACGACATCAATGCCGCCGAATGCGCGGCGCTGAGTGCCGCCGTTGCCGACGCCGCAGCGAAAGCGGCCGCCGTTGCCGCCGCAGCCGGCTGCAAGCTGGGAGAGGTCGACTTTATTGAGTGCGACGAGGCCGGCGCGGTGCCCGCGCCGCTGAACTACCGCATGTGTGCGACGCAAACGGCGGGTATGAGCAGCGACATTGAGCCGCGCGCGCAGACCATAGTCCGCAGTGTGCGGGTGCGCTATTTTACGAGTAGGTGATAATGCGGCTGCGGCCGTTTGAAGGAGGCTATATGAACAAGAACTTTGAGTATATGGATGTGGCGCTGCCGGAGGATGTACTGCGCAGCAAGCTCAACGGCGATTTTGAGCTGGAGCGGCAGCTTATTGAGCGCTATTTGAAAAGCGGCGTTGCCAGTGCGCTTAAGTGCCGCCTGGCGGCGGAGGAGCATATTATCGACTTCCTTGCCGCCGCATACCCACTCACCGCGCAGCAGGCGCTCAAAACGCTGCAGCAGCACAACGCGGCAATAACTGACGCTGACTTTCAGCAGCTTAAAATAGACGGCTGTCTCGACTGGTGCTATATCGGCGGCGAGCCGCATTTTCGCCGCAATATTTATAATACGCTCAGAGCTGCCGGCAATAAATTCGCAAAGCCGGACGAGGACGATGAAAAATCGCGCGCGCTGTTAGACTCACTGGCGCACGACATGAAGGAAAACGGCGCGGCCGGTTACCGCTTTAAGGTGCGTTACGCGCTGAAAGTGACGGCCGATTTGCCCGACAACGAATTACTGCGCGTCCACTTGCCGCTTGCGCGGGTGGGGGACGGTATAGACAATGTCGAAATTACTGCGCACAGCGACCAGTTCGTCTCGGCAGCGGCCGAGGACGCGGCGCAGCGCACGGCCTATTTCGAGTGCAGCGCCAAAGACAGCCGGGAATTTTTTGTCGAATTCACCTTCGAAAACATTTCCCAGTACAAGGAGCTTGACGAGGAGCTCGCTGAAGTCGGCAATTACAATACCTTTGTCGACCCGCAGCCGCCGCATATTCCCGACAGCCACCTGATTCGCTCGCTGGCGCAGGAGATAGTGCGCGACGAGACCAACCCGCTGCGCCAGGCGCGGCGCATATACGACTATGTCACGGACAAGGTGATATACTCCTTCATGCGTCCCTATTTCACCGTGGATTGCCTGTCGGAATTCGCCGCCGCCAACCTTAAGGGAGACTGCGGCGTGCAAGCGCTGCTGTTCATAGCGCTGTGCCGCAGCGTCGGCATACCGGCGCGCTGGCGCTCCGGCAGCTACATTGAGTCCGGCGACGTCGGCATGCACGACTGGGCGCAGTTCTTCGTTTCGCCCTTCGGCTGGCTGTGGAGCGACTGCTCGTTTGGTGGCAGCGCCCACCGCGCCGGCAGTGAGGAGCGTCGGGATTTCTATTTCGGCAACCTTGACCCGCTGCGCATGATAGCCAACAGCGAATTTGCCGCCGAGTTTACGCCGCCCAAGTGCCACTGGCGCTGGGACCCTTACGACAACCAGTGCGGCGAGTGCGAGTGCGGTTCGCGCGCGCTGCTGTCGGGCGATTACGAGGAGGAGCAAACTGTGCTCGAGTGCGAGCGGATAGTCTAAACATATAGTATAATTTCTTACGAAAATTACGAACAATAGGTGCGCTGATGCGTTAAAAGCGGCGGGTGGTTCCTTAATGGAATCACCCGCCGCTTTTGTTTTGTCCGGAACAGCGTGTTTATTAATGCTCGCTTTGTTGTGAGCGCGCGGTAAGACGCTCGCGGTCCAGCACTGTGTAGCTGCGGCGCACCTTGAGCAGTATCCCCTCGCTGCAAAGCTGGGAGAGTATGCGCAGCAGGTGGCGGTAGCTGGTGCCGAGTGAACAGGCGACATCGGTCAAAACGTCGGCAAAGTTGTCGTTCGGTGAATGGTGCAAAATATAGGTGCACACGCGCTGCTCGGCGGTATACAGCGCCGTCAGCGCGAAGTTGTCGGCGTTGAAATAAAGCTTTTCCGCCAGAGCCTCGGCTATGCGGCGTAAGAAAAGGATGTTTGTCTGCAGCTGCGCCGCGCAGGCGCTGAAATCAACATTGACACAGACAAAGTCAGACACTGCCATAACGGTGGAATCGGCGGTCTTATGCTGCGAGAGCAGTTCCACCTCGCCTATCAGGCCGTCAGATTGGTAGTAGCAGAGAATCAGATTTTTGCCGCCGGTCGAGCTGATAAATACCTTTGCCATGCCGCTGACAACCAGCGAGAGATGATTGATTCGCTCGTTCTCGCGAAAAACGGGCTCGCCGGCCGAATAGCGGGCGACAAAGCAGTTGGCGGCAGGCACATCCTGCAAGTAATATTCCGCAAGCTTTTCGCGGTGCTTGGCGGTCAGCGCGCTCTTTTCCATTTGCAATCCCCCTTCATTATTATACCAGCAGCCCGTGCCGTTGACCATAGTCCCTAAGGTTGTTACGTCCGGCAGTGTGCACCGCACATCAGCTGTTTTCAGCCGGCGCGCTTTTCATGCGGGAAATGGCAAAAATAACGAGCGCTGACAATACCATGCTGGCGGCGCAGAGAATCATCGGGAAAAGGAAACCGGTACTGCCAGCAATTTTGCCTATCGCCCACGGCCCGACAAAGGTCGCGAGGCTGATTGAGCCGACAATAGCCGAGCTTGCCGAGGCGGTGCGGGTGGGAAATTCGGCGCAGCACATCATTACCAGTACGGGTGAGATTGCGCCTTGCAAAAAACCGGAGAGGGTAAACATAACGTACATCAGCGCCGTTGAGTGCGACAGCAGTCCGGCGACAAAGGCGACGGCCGAAGCGGTCGTAAAAAGAATGTAAAAAGTGTGGTGAGGAATGCGTTTGAGCAGCGGCGGCGAGACAAAGCGCATCACCAGCGAGCCGGCAAAGAAAGCCGACATTACTGTGCCGCCGACTGAAAGCTCGCAGCCGAGTTCCGTCTGGCAAAAGGTGGGCAGCCACGAGGCGATGCTGTGCTGGAAAAAGAAATAGAGAAAGCTCGCCAGCATATACAGCCAGGCTTTTTTGAAGCGGAATATCTCGGCGGGGTTTTCCGACGTGCGGCGGCGCTGTTCGGTCATGTCGGCGTAGGGTGTCTGGGGCGTTATACGCCGGCCGACAAGCGTGTAGGCCGCAGCAACGGCCAGCGCAATAACGCCGGCAACAATGTAGGGTACGGTAAAACTGCCGGAGTCGGCGCTGTTTATCAGCGCGGCGGTAAACAGCGGCGCGGCTACGGCGCCGACGCTGAAAAAGGCATGGATCATTGGCAGCAGCGTGGCGCTGTGCTCGGGAAATACGTCGGGCATGGTGCTGTTGAGCATTATGTCGGCGGTGGTAAAGCCGAGACCGAATATGACCATTATCGGCATCAGCGCATAATAGCCGGCGGCGGCGCCGCACAGTTTTGGCACAATGCCTATTGCCAGGGTTCCCAACGCCATTATTACGGCGCCGCCGGCAAGTACCTTTATTTTGTTGAAACGCTCGCCCCACAGTGCAAGGTAGACCGTGGCGGCAATGCTGCCGACTGACTGCACTGTCAGCAAAAAGCCCTGGCGCGACTCGCTGATGTCGAAAAAGGCCATCATGGAAGTGGCGGCGGTGCCGAAAATATTACAACACAGCGCATAAACGGCAAAGACCGCAAAGCCGCAGAGGATAAACGCCTTTTGCAGATTGGTAAGTTTTTTCATTAGCTGTCACCGAAAACGGCGGGCATTGCCCGCCGTCCCTTATTTTTACGTGATATTTTTTATTTGCCGCTCTTTTTTTTGAATGCGGCGTCCAGACGGCCGGCGCCGTTGATGTAGTTTTCAAAGATCAGCCGGCTGACGCGCGCGCCGTAGCTGTAAGCGGGGTGGCCGTCGTAAAAGATTGGGTCAGCAAAATCCTTGGTAAAAATAACAGCCACATAGCTGCCGAAGGGCGTTTCGACAATGCCGCCGTCGTTGCGGCAAGCGCTCATGCTGCCGGACTTGGAATAGACTTTTATCAATTCGGGCTCGCCGGTGTCCTCGCTGTCAAGCAGGTTGGGCGGCAGCTCGCGGCAGAGAATAGTGCGGTAGTGCTGGTCGGCATAAATGTTTTTCATCGCCTCGCTGGCTTTTTTACTTACCAGCGTGCCGGCGGCAAGCTGTTCGAAAAGATGACCGTAATCGCGCGGGGTCGTCGTGCCCAGGCGGTCGTAATTTTCAAAATCCAGCAGATTGAAAAGCTCGGTGTTGACAAAGCCCGCCGATTTTATGTAGTCGTTGATGCCCGCGAGCGAAAGATACTCTATGAGCATATTCGTGGCGGTGTTGTCGCTGACTATTATCATCAGCCGCGCAAGGTTGCCGACGCTCATAACACTGCCGACTTCCAGCGAGTTGAGCACGCCGCTGCCCAGCGACACGTGGTCGGCGCGCAGCACTATCATGTCGCTGAGTGCCGCCTTGCCGTGCTCAATGCGCTCAAACAGGCAAGCGAGAATGTAGCTTTTAATGCAGCTGGCGGTCTCAAAGGGCTCGTCGGCGTCGCGCTCGACGGTGGTGCCCATTAGGTCGTTGACATAGACCGACATGCGGCCGTCGAAACCGGCTACCTCGTCGTCTATGCGGCGCTTGAGAGTGAATCTGTCCGTCACTTTAGGACCTCCTTATATACTCTGAGCACATTTTTGCAGAAGATTGCCTCAATTTCGTCGTCGCTGAAGCCGTCGCGGTGCAGCTGCTGCGACAGCAGCGGCAGTTGCGAGCAGTCGGTCATTTCCAACTCGCCGGAAATGCCGTCAAAGTCGCTGCCGAGCCCGACGCACTCTATGCCGCCGATTTTTTTGAGATAGGCTGCGTGGCGCGACATATCGGCGACGCAGCTGAGTTTGTCGGGGTTGCCGTCGCGCAAAAACGACCCGAAATAGTTTATTCCGGTAACGCCGCCGCGGTTGGCGAGCGCGCGAATCATCTCGTCGGTAAGGTTGCGCGGGTGCGAGCACAGCGCGCGCGCGTTGGAGTGGCTGGCCACAAAAGGACCGGTAGTGGCGTCGACAATATCCCAAAAGCCCCGGTCGGAAAGGTGCGAGACGTCTATAACCACGCCCAGGCGCTGCATTTCGGCAAGCAGTTCGAACCCCTTGGCAGTCAGTCCCTCGTCGGTTACGGCGGCGGCGCGGTAGTCGCCGTCGGGCTCGGGAATGGTATTGGGCGCCGCCAGCTCGTTGCGGAAATTCCACGTCAGCGTGCTCATGCGCACGCCCATGTCGTAAAGGGTGCGCAGCTTGTCTGTACTGCCCTCGTAAACGGCGCCTTCCTCAACGCTCAGCAGCGCCGAAATGCGGCCGCTATTATCATTTTCTATAATATCATCATAGGTGCGTACTTGTCCAATATAGGGGCTGTTTTTTTCTATTTCGCGCGCAAAGCGGTCAGCCATGGCCACGCAGTCGTCAAACGGGTGAAGATTGCGGCCCAATTTGATAAACAGCGCAAAGTTTTGCAGCATATAGCCGCCGCGCTGCATTTTTTTGATGTCGATAGCCAGTTCATTTTCAAAAAGCTGCGCCTCGGGGTGAAAATTGTACAGTTCGGACATGGTGTCGCAGTGCATATCTGCCGCTTTGAAGGTCATATATTGTCTCCTTTGCCGCAAACGCCGCCCGCAAAGCGGGCGGCAGAGAAATGCGGGTAATTAATTTATTTGAGCTGCGCTTTCATGCGCGCGGCCTCAGAGTCGTCGCAGAGCACAAAATGGCCGGGCTCAATCTCCCGCCAGGTCGGCTTGTAGCCGGAGCGGGTGGCGTCGTCGTCGTTGTAGACGAGCAGCTTTTTGTTTTTCTCGCGGTGCGGGTCGGCCATGGGTATTGCCGACAGCAGCGCCTTGGTGTAGTCGTGCAGCGGGTTGCGGAAAAGCTTTTCCGTCGGCGCCAGCTCAACTATTACGCCGCGGTTGATAACGGCGATGCGGTCGCTGATAAAGCGCATTACTGACAAATCGTGGGCGATGAACAGGTAGGTAAGACCGTGCTCGTTTTGCAGTCTTTCCAAAAGATTGAGCACCTGCGCGCGCACCGAAACGTCCAGCGCCGAAATGGGCTCGTCGGCGACAATAAACTCGGGGTTCATTATCAGCGACCTGGCAATGCCGATGCGCTGGCGCTGGCCGCCGGAAAATTCGTGCGGGAAGCGGCTGGCGTATTCCGGCAGCAAGCCGACGTCCAGCAGTGCTTTTTCCACTGCCGCCGAGCGTTCGGCGGGCGTCAGGTGGTCCTGGTTGAGCAGACCTTCCGAAACGATATAGTCGACCTTGGCGCGCTCGTTGAGCGACGCCATCGGGTCTTGAAATATCATCTGTATTTTGCGGGTGAGCTCGGTGTCTTTTTCGCGCGACAGTTCACCGCTTATCTTTTCGCCGTCGTAAAATATTTCACCGGCGGCGGGCTCGTGGATGCGCATTATGGTGCGGCCGATAGTCGTTTTGCCGCTGCCGGACTCGCCCACCAGGCCGAAGGTTTCGCCGCGATAGATGTCAAAACTGACATTGTTGACGGCGGTAAAGCTGTGGCGGCGTGTGCCGAACTTCACGGTGAGGTTTTTGACCTCGAGCAGTTTTTTGGCGTTGTCTGTCATTGCTCAAGTCCCTCCCTGATGCGGGCTATGGCCGCCGGTGGCTCTACTTTGGGCGCGCGCGGGTCCAACAGCCAGGTGCGCGCAAAATGAGTTTCGCTGACCTTGAACAGCGGCGGACGCTCCACGAAGTCGATGTTGAGCGCGTGCGGGTTGCGCGGCGCGAAAGCATCGCCCTCTATGTCGGCAAAAAGGTTGGGCGGCGCGCCGGCTATTGAATACAGCTCCTTGCCGCGGCTGCTCAGCTGCGGCAGACTGGACAACAGCGCCCAGGTGTAGGGGTGGCGCGGGTCGTAGAATATTTCCTCGCAGCTGCCGTACTCGACAATATCGCCGGCGTACATAACGGCGACGCGGTCCGCGACGTTGGCGACTACGCCGAGGTCGTGGGTGATAAACAGTATTGTAAGGTGGTACTTTTCCTTCAGCCCGCGCAGCAGCTCGAGTATTTGCGCTTGTATGGTGACGTCGAGCGCCGTCGTCGGCTCGTCGCAAATTAGTATTTTCGGGTCGCAGGCGAGCGCTATTGCAATGACCACGCGCTGGCGCATGCCGCCGGAAAATTCGTGCGGGTACTGCTTGCGGCGGTGCGCGGCGTCCTCTATGCCGACGTCGTCGAGCAGCTGTTCGACCAGCTCGGTCGCCTGGGCCTTGCTGACGTCGCGGTGCAGCAGCGCCGCTTCGGCTATCTGGTCGCCGACTGTTTTCAGCGGGTTTAGCGAGGTCATAGGGTCCTGCATAATCATGGCGATTTCGCCGCCGCGCAGCTTCAGCCACTGCTTTTCGCTTTTGTAGGCGGCCAGGTCTTCATCCTTGTAAATTATTGAGCCGCTCTCAATATAGCCGTTGCGGTCGTTGAGACCGAGCAGCGTTTTCATGAAGACGGATTTGCCGCAGCCGGACTCGCCGACAATAGCCATGCTCTCGCCGCGGGTAATGTCCAGCGACACGCCGCGCAGCGCGCGCAGCGTGCGCCCGCGCAGGTCGAACTTAAAATTAAGGTCTTTAACGGAAAGGATGGTATCCTGTTTTTTCATAACCGTCCCCCCTTATATGTGGTTCTTCGGGTCGGCGGCGTCGGAAAAGGCGTTGCCGACTATATAGAACGAAATTGTCACGACCGACAGCACAATAGTCGGGTAGATAAGCTGGTAGCGCAGCGACGGGTTCATCATCAGCTTGCGGCCGACGTTTATCAGGTTGCCGAGGCTCGGCACCGACGCCGGCAGTCCCAGGCCGATGTAGGTGATAAACACCTCGCTGCCGATGGCGGCGGGGATTGACAGCGCCATGCGCAGCATAATTACCGACACAAGGTAGGGCAGCAGGTTGCGCACTATAATGCGGTAAACCGGCGTACCCAAACAGCGCGAGGCCAGGTTGTAGTCGCGGTCGCGAATTATTACTATTTGGTTGCGCACAAAGCGCGCCATGCCTATCCAGCCCGTCAAAGACAGCGCAAAGATGATTGTGCCGACGCCGGCGTCCATTATCATGGCGACAATTATCAGTATCAGCGTCGTCGGCACATTGTCGAGCAGGTTGTAAAGCTCGGTAAGAATGCCGTCCAGCTGGCGCACATAGCCCCAAAGCACGCCGACAATTATGCCGACAACTGCCTCTATACAGGCGACGGCGAAGCCGATGAGCAGCGAGGTGCGCGTTGCCGACCACAGCCGCGACCAGAGGTCCTGACCGATTTCGTTAGTACCCAGCCAGAAAGTCGAGTTGGGCTGCACATTGCGCAGCGGCAGACCGGTTGCGGCGTCGTTGTTGACGATGTTGGCGTCAAACTGCCCAGGCAAGTAGGGCTGAATGAAAGTGAAAAGCACCAGCGCGAACACCACCCACAGCAGTATCAGCGCGACCTTGTTCTTTTTGAATGTCTGCAGCGTGCTGCTCCAGTACGAGTAGTTGCTGTAGGCGGTTTTCTCGGCCCGGTTGGGGTCGTACTCGGCAAACTTAAAGGCCTTTTCGTCGCTCAAGCGAGCCTTGGTGTGCTCGTTAATGCTCTCGCCCAGCTCGTCTGCCTTGTGGTATTTCAACATCAGCGCTTACCTCCTTTGCGAACCAGTGAAATGCGCGGGTCGATAGCGACCATCAGCAAATCGCCGAGGATAAGGCCGATAACACCGACTGTCGCGTAAAGAACGACGATAGCCTGTACCATCGTATTGTCCTGTTTTTTAATTACGTCCACCAGCAACCCGCCCATACCGGGTATACTGTAGAGCGACTCTATATATATTGAGCCGATAACCGTGTTGAGAAACGAGGTTGGTATATATTGAGCCATTGGCACAAAGGCGTTGCGGAACAGGTGGCGGAACATTATCTGCCGCTCCGAAAGACCCTTGGCGCGCGCGAGCAGTACATAGTCTTTAGTACTCTGGTCGACCATGTACCGGCGCAGCCACATGGCATAGTAAGCGATGTTGCCCAGTGCCATTGAGAACACTGGCAGTATCCACGAGGATATTTTGTCGGCGTTGAACAGCAGGGAGATGCCGAAAAGTTTGGTGCCGTACATTTGGATGAAAAGATAATAGACGGCCGCCGGCACCGCCTCAATAAAGACGATAAAGCCGGTTCCGAAGCGGTCGAACCAGCCGCCTTTTTTGCGCGCCATCAGCGTGCCCATAGGTAGGCCGACAATTAGCGCGACGAGCAAAGACAGCGAGCCGAGTTTGACCGAAATAGGTATTTTGGGCGCGAGAATTTTAGTTACCGCCACATTGTCGCGGTAGACGTAAGAGGTGCCGAGATCGCCGTGCAGGGCGCTTTTGAAAAAGTTGAAAAGCTGTTCATACATCGGGTCGTTGAGCCCGAGTACTTCCAGACGGCCCTGTATCTGCGCGTCGCTCAGCTTGTCGATGTTGGAGAAATAGCCCTCAATCGGCAGCTGACGCAGCAGGATGAACACCACGCTGACGATGATGATAAGCGTCAGCAGTGAGCGCAGGGTGCGTTTTGTCAGATATTTAACCATATACACTCCGAAGACTTTATTGCCGTATTACGGCCGCGGGCAAAAGATAATAAGAACTGCTCCCGCAGGCGGGGCCTGCGGGAGCAGACTTGAACTCAGTTCCCCAAGCCGGAAATGGCGCGAACGGCTATTTTATGCCGCAGCTTCCCATTCGGCTCTGTAGCTGTCGTAATCCGCCTGCGACAGGAAGTTGTCGCACAGGTGGTGACCCTTCCAGCGCAGTACTGAAACGCCGCAGGAAGCAAACTGACCCTCGTAGGGGTTGAGTCTGGTGGCCACGTACTGATCTTCAACGCTGATGGTATAAGGAATGACGATAGCGTTTTCAATCAAGCTCGCCTCGGCCTCGGCAAACAGGCTGTAGCGCAGCGTCATGTCGGACGCCTCGCCGACGGCCTCTTCGACCTTGGCGAGGTAGGCGCTGACAATGGCCTGGACCTCGGCGGAGTCAGAGGTGTCCATAAAGTTGTAGTTGTTGTCGACGCCGAATGGATCGGTAAAGGTCAGCGGGTCAATAAAGTCGGCGCCGTAGTTGCACTTTTGCATGGCATAGTTGCCGTTGCGGCGCGTGTTGGACAAGAAGCCCGTCGCCTCGAAACCGATGGGGATGATGTCGATAAAGTCGCTGCCCAGCAGACCCTCAAGCTGCTGCTCGAGCAGGATGGTCTCCTGCTCCCAGGAAGCCATGTCGATGCGGTAGTTTACCGGAACCTTAATCGGGAACGTGCAGCCGGCAGCGGTCAGCTCCTCAATAGCGGCGTCGCGGTAGGAGACAGCGGCGTCCTCGTCGTAGAAGCAGGCGGAGATGTTGCTGAAGGCGTCCATGTCGCTGTAGTCAACACCGTCGGCCGAGCAGAAGGTAGCCGGTACTATTGTGTTTTGAATGTAGTTTTCGGTGTCGTTGGGAACGAGCGCCGACGCGGAGTAGACGCGGTCAAAAGCGGACATTATCGCGTGGCGGAAGTTGCTGTTGTTGACAGCTATGCGCCAGTTGTCGGGCTCATACTGCGCGTCAAACTGCGGGTCGAAGTTGAGGCAGTAGAAGTAGCTGTAGTCGACCGCGGGACGGCTGGTGCTGACATAATCGCTGTTGTTGGCGAGCCAGTCGTCAATAATGTCGTTGTCGAGCGTGGCATAGTCTACCTCGCCGCGCAGAACCATCTCGGGCGCGAGTATGGCGGCCTCGGCGTTGTAGGTTTCCTCAACGCGGGTAATAAATATGTTGTCGGCGTCCCAGTTGTTCTCGTTTTTGACGTAGACGTGTTTTACCTGGGGCTCATACTCGCTGAGTATGTAGGAGCCGCAGTAATACATTTTGTCGTTGGCGGTGCCGAAGTCGGCGCCCAGCTCTTCAAGCTGCGGGCCGTAAGCCGGCATGAAGCAGACGTAGGTGAGCATTGAAAGGAAATAGGGGGCCGAATTTTCCAGCGTGTATTCAAGGGTGTAATCGCCAACAGCCTTAACGCCGACGTCGTCGAAAGATACCTCGTCGACCGGGTCAATGGCCTCGCCGTCGCTGTCGGTAGTAAGAGTACCGCCCTCGCTGATGAGCATATAATAATCGTAATCATAATATGCCTCGGCGTTTTTGACGGCCAGCATCAGCGGGTAGTTGTTGCCGCTGTCATATTCAGCAGTAAGGCAGTATTTGGCGGCGTCAACAAAGTCCTGAGCGGTGAGCTCGGCTATTTCGTTGCCCTGGTAGTCATACCACTTGACACCCTCACGCAGCGTGAAAGTCCACACGGTATAGTCGTCGTTGTGCTCCCAGGAAGTCGCGAGCGCGGGCAGCAGTTCCTCGCCGTAGGAATCGAACTCTACGAGAGTGTCAATGCAGTTGGCGCCGACTTGCTGGTCGACTGTGTTGCCGGTAGTCAGGTAATTCAGTGACGAAACTTCGCCTGCGTACAGCGTGCGTAGTGTGGTGTCGTCCGAATAGTCCTCGCCGGAGCCGCCGCAGGCGACCAGAGTGAAGACCAGGGCGACACACAGCAGAATTGAGATGACTCTTTTCATTTGTGCCTCCTTTAATATATGTGTGTCTGGCGAATATTTTTATGAACACAAAAGCGTTCAAAAAAACTAGTTGTCACAATTATAGCATCATTTGCTTAATATGAACTGAAAATTAATCAAATTTTAACACTTTAATAAATATATGCTGAAAGTTCCTCAACATTCGCTGTCGACAAGCAACTGCCAACTGACGTCCTGAATGACCCGCTCAAACACCGGCACGTCGGTTTTTTCGGCGCAAAAGCAGGCGATAAACGGTCTTTGCGCGTAGACTATGCCGACATCGTGGCTGACTCCGGTGTCCTCGCCGGTCTTGTGGGCAATTGGCACGGGACGGTAGCTGTGAATAAAAAACGGCATTTTACCGTTGAGCTTTTGCATTTTTAGAATAGAGAGCATTTCGGTCGCGGCAGCGTCGCCGCGCTGCTCGTCGCGGTACAAGCGCAAAAAGAATTTTTGGCAGTCGCCGGCACTGACGGTGTTGCGAAGACCGGCGGCGCTGGCGGCAGAGTCGAAAAGCAAGCGGCGCATGCGCGCCTGGCAGCCGAAACTTTCGGCCGCGGCGTTGACGCGCTCAAGCCCCAGGCGGCGCGTCAGCATGTTTGTCGCGGTGTTGTCGGAAAGTGCAATCATCAGCCGCACAAGGTCGAGCGCCGTGTAGCGCTCGCCGGGCGTCAGCAGGTTGAGCGCGCCGCAAGAGGGCAGTAACTGGTCCTGACGCAGTTCAAAAAGCTCCTCGCGCGCCAATTCCCCGTCGGCAAAGGCGGCGAATGCGGCCGCCATGACAAACAGTTTGATTACGCTCGCGGAGTCTACTTGCAAAGCCGGGTTGTACTCGCAATGTTCGCCGCTGAGCAGGTCGTACCAGCAAAAGCCGACGTTGCCGCTTAAATTTGTGAAGTTATCAAGCAGATTTTCAGTCAAAACAGCATTATTCTTTCAGAAAGATTTAATATTACTAAATTATTATTTCATTAAATAAGCGCACGTATTTTTGTTATTATACCGCAAACATTGTTAATAAGCAAAGAAAAAATGAATATTTCAAATATTTTAATTTCAGAGGGGCATATGCAGCTGAAAGATGTTCTTGCCGGCTCCGCGGTGCTGCGCAGCGCCGCAAAAGACGAAAATATTACATCAGTGACGGCAGACAGTCGCAAATGCGGGCCCGGCTCGCTGTTTTTTGCAGTGCGCGGCAGCAATTGCGACGCACACGCTTATGTCGACGCGGCGCTGCGCGCCGGAGCGGTGTGCGCAATTGAAAACGCGGCATTCTTTAGGGAAGGCTGCGTGCTTGTCGACGACAGCCGCCGCGCCCTGGCACTTGCGAGCGCAAATATAAACGGCGGTCCGGCGCAAAGGCTGCGCATGGTCGGCATTACCGGCACAAACGGCAAGACGACTACGGCGGCAATGCTGCGGCAGATACTTGTCAGCGCCGGGCGCCGCACCGGTCTGCTGGGCACGGTGGCGAACGACACCGGCGCTAACACCAACGCCGCCGAGCTGACGACGGCGCCGCCGCCGCTGCTGCACGCCATGCTTGCGCAGATGGTAAAAAGTAACTGCGAGTTTGCCGTGATGGAGGTTTCGTCGCACGCGCTTGAACAAAAGCGCGTCTGCGGCATAGAGTACGAGACGGCCGTTTTTACAAACTTAGGCCGCGACCACCTTGACTACCACGGCACGCTTGAAAATTATTTCGCCGCCAAGCAGCAGTTGTTTCGCCAGTGCCGCCACGGCGTAATAAATGCAGACGACCCGCACGCCCGGGAATTGCTGGCGATGGGCGGCTTTGAGCCGCTGACCTTTTCGGCGTCGGGAGCCGACGCCGACCTCACGGCGAGAGATGTTACACTGACGGACCGCGGCGCGCGCTTTTGCGCGGTGTGGCACGCCCAGCGCCGCCCGGTATGTCTGCCGTTGCCGGGGAAATTTACGCCGGCAAACGCGCTTGCCGCAATTGGCGCCGCGCTGAGTTTGGGTGTTGAGTTTGATGTCGCTTGCGCGGCTCTGTATGATATGCCGCCTGTGAGCGGGCGCATGGAGAAGGTTTGCAATACGCCGGTACGGGTGTTTATTGACTTCGCGCACACACCGGACGCGATGAGCGCCATGCTCGAGTCGGTGCGAAAGTTTACCAGCGGCAGGGTAATTGTCGTTTACGGCTGCGGCGGCGACCGCGACCGCGGCAAGCGCCCGGAAATGGCCGAAATAACTTCCCGACTCGCCGACTTGTCGGTCATGACGGTGTGCAATCCGCGCGGCGAGAATCCCGCTTGCATTATCGCCGAAATGCTGGAGGGTTTTGCCGTGGACGGCCACAATTTTGTCGCGATTTCGTCGCGGCGCGAGGCGATAGATTACGCGCTGAACACGGCGCGGGCCGGCGACACCGTGGTGTTGGCCGGCAAGGGACACGAAAAATACATAGACGCGCGCGGCAAAAAGGAATTTTTCAGCGAGCGGCAGGTGGTTGTGGACCATTACAGCGCCGCCGGAATAGCGCTGCAATAATAAAACAGCGGCCGCCTCGCACAAGTTGACCGCTGTTATTGTTGTGTTTTTTCAGACCTCAGGCGAATTTTCGCGTTCGGGTTCTTTCAAAATCGGCTTGCCGCCGGGCAAAACGACGTTGAGCAGAAGGCCGACTATGCTCGCTATGGTAATGCCGCCCAAAGTCAGCTGCGACTCAAAAAGCGGTATGACCAGCGGCGAGACTTCAAAGCCTATGCCGCAAGCGAGGACAGCCGCGGCTATTGTGGTTTCGCGGTTGCTGTGCAGGTCAACTCCGTTGCTGACGCAGCGCAAGCCGGCTATGCAGACCTCTGAGCCGAGCACCAGTCCCAGCCCGCCGACGAGCGCCAGCGGCACGGTGCCGATTGCGACCGAAATTTTGCCGAGGAACGAGAGCGCTATGCAGATGGCGGCGGCGATAATGGACACGACCGGGTCGAAAACTCCGCTGCTCGCCACAAGACTGACATTGGCGGCGTTGGTAGTCTGAGCGGGGCCGCCGATAAGGGCCGAAAGGGCTATGCCAATGCCGTTGCCCATCATAGTGCGGGCAATGCCCGGGTCGTCAAGATAATCGCGCTTGGCAATAGTTGACGCGGTGGCCATGTCGGCCAGGTGCGGGAATACCGCAAAGACGGCGACAATAACGGCGACGACGATGGCGTTGACCTCAAATTTCGGCAGGAAGAAGTTCGGAATGTCGAACAGGCTCGCGCGCAGAACCTTGCGAAAACGCACGGCGCCGATAATCAGCGAAAATGCGTAGCCGCCCACCAGCGCAATGCTCAGCGAAAGCAGTTTGCGGTAGCCCTTAAAGAACAAATTGCACACCAGCATTAGGGCAATACTGAAAATAGCTATCAGCCAGTTTTCCGAAGCGCGCGCTATTGCCGTGGGGAAAAGCGAGGCGCCTACGACGATTATCAGCGGCCCCATTACGCACGGCGGGAAAAAGCGCATAACTTTGTTAAGGCCGAAAGCCCAGACAAAAATGGAAAGAGCAATGAACATAATGCCGCCCACAAGCAATCCGCCGGTGACGTAGGGCATAGGCGATTTGGCGACGCTCAGCCAACTGTTGCACCAGGTAACGATGGCGCTGTAAGCGCCGACGAATATGAACGAGGTGCTGAGAAAGACCGGCACTTTGAATTTGGTGACGAACTGGAATATCAGCGTGCAGACGCCGGCACAGAACATTGCGACCGCCGGGTTGAAGCCGGTCATGACCGACGTGACGCAGACGAGACCCAGCATGGCGATAGTCTGTTGTATGCCCAGCGCAAGAGTGCGGCCGAAGCCGAGTTCGCGAGTGGCGTTGTAAATGCCGTTTTCCTCGTAAGCGCCGCGCGACACGCCGCCGGCGTACGAGCTGACGAAGCGGCCGGGAATGGACTTGACGGCACTGCCGAACTCCTGAACGGTTTGCGTGACCGCGGCCTTTTTGTCGGCGGCGGTGGCTTTGGGTGCTGTCTTGTCCTTTTTCTTAAACAGGCCGGAAAGCGCGCCCTGCATCTGTTCGGCAAATTCGGCGCTGCTTGAGGGCTGCGCAGCTGCGGCAGCCGCGTTTTCGGTTGGCGCGGCAGCGGCGGTCTTAAAGGAAAAGCTGCGACTGCCGAGTGCGGTATTGCTGGTAACCGCGTCCGGTTGGCTCGCGGTGACAGCTGGTGCAGCGGCGGTCTTTTCGCCGGCAGGGCTCGCGCTCTTGCCGAAAGCAAAAGGCTTGGCGGCGGGCTCGGCAACGGCGGGCTTGGCGGTGACAGGAGTGTCGAGCACGGCGGCGTTTTTTTCGGCCGCGTCCGCTTCGGGCTTTGCCGCGTCCGCTTCGGGCTTTGCCGCGGTCGTGTCGGCGGGCAGGGTCGCCTTTTTGGCGCCGTCGGATATGGGCTGCTGCGACTCTTTTGCCGCGGCGTTATCTTTGTGTTTTAAAAACGAGAACAAGCCGCCTTTTTTAACGGTGTCTGAAACAGCTGCCGCGACTGGTTCGGCGGCGACAGCGGTGTCGCTTGCAGTCTCGGCCAACTTCGCGGCGGCGTCTTCTGTGTTTTGCTGCGGCTTTACTGCCGCGGCGCTGTCCTTGTGCTTATCGGACGAGAACGCACCGCTCTTTTCGCCGGCAGGCAGCACAGCAGTGGCGCCGGCGTCGGCCGGATTTTCGACTCTGTCACTTTTGACTGTTTTTGCTGCGGCGCTTTCTAAAGGCGCGTCGCTCGCCGTCGGCGCGGCGGACGTATCTTTAGCCGCGGCGGCATTGCGGCGGGAGGAAAATGAAAAACGCCCCAAAGACTTTTCTTTGACGTCTGCTTGCGGCTGAGCAATTTCCGGCTCGGTTGCCGAAACCTGTTCGGCCTGCGGCTGTTTTTTGAAGGGCGAAAAGTCTGGCTTGGGCGGGGCCGAAAAGACAGGAGCGCCGTTTTGGGCGGAATTGTTGTCGGCATTGTCCGCCGTCACTGAAACGAGCGGGAGCTCTGCCGTGCTCGAGGCCGTTTCGACAACAGCGGTGCTGTCGTTGACCGCATCCTTTTGCGGCGTCGCGGCGGCTGAGTTTTTATTGAAATAGGGGTCATCCATAAAAGCGGTTTTAATTTTATCCAGCAACTTAGCCATGCGCGTGAAATTACCTTTCCTCATATCTACCTAGAGTAAACATTATTATACCTATTATTAAATAATTTTACAACTGTTAACAATTTTATATGCACTTTTTTATGGGGCGGTTAGCGGCCGCAATATCCGAGCGCCAGCTTTCGCGAGTAAATGCTGCGAGCAAAAAACAGGCGGAAAAGCGGAAAATGACAGCAATGGCCACGATAATTAGCACTCTACCAGAGAGAGTGCTAACAATTTACATTTTGTTCACAATATGCGCTTAATCTCTTAACAGCACGACGTCATAATATAGACGTAATCAGGGACGCCCCGGGGCGTACCTATATAAAGGAGTGATTTGTATGTTCAGTTTGATTCCGTTCAGCAATGCAGATAGAGAGTGGCTCAGATTCGCAGACGATATGCAGCGCGACTTTTTCGGGGATGCGCCCGCGCGCCGCGGCAAAGATTTTTCCCGCCCCATTCGCACCGACATTAAGGATGCCGGCGACAGCTACAAGCTGGAAGCCGAGCTGCCGGGCTTCAAAAAGGAAGATATTTCGGTGGAGCTGTCCGGCGACATGCTGGTGATAAGCGCTCAGCATTCCGACAGCAAGGACGAGAAAAAGGAGAACTACATCTGCTGCGAGCGCCATTACGGCACCTACAAGCGCAGTTTTGACGTCAGCGGCGTCGACGCCGCCAAAATCAGCGGCGAATACAATGACGGCGTTTTGGAACTGACGTTGCCGAAACTCAAAGAGACTAAGCCGGAAAGCCGCAAGATCGCGCTCAAATAAGCTGGTTTTCAGCGAAGTATCCCGCCGGACGCAAGTCCGGCGGGATTTTTCTGCGTGCAAGTAGCCAATCACTTCCAAAGTCCGACAGAGTCTGTTATAATTTTACTTATATACGGGCACGCGCGGTATGAGGATAACTGTGAAAAAATACATTCAAAAAATATTCAGTCGGGCCGGACTCGTAACGGTTTTGCTGCTGGCGCAAATACTGCTGCTGGTGGCTGCCGTTTCGTGCTTCAGTGAGTATGCCGGAATTTGCTATATGATGTGCGAGCTGCTCAGTTTGTCCGTGGTGGTATATATAATCGGCAACGACTCAAACCCCGGTTACAAGGTTTCCTGGATAGTATTAATTTTGCTGCTGCCGCTGTTCGGCGGCGTCTTTTACATAGTGTTCGGCAACAACAACTCGGGGCGGCGCAGCGCCCGCAAGCTCAAGCCGGTCATAGAGGAGCTGCGCGGCCGCTCGCCGGACAACAGCGCGCTAATAGAAGAGCTGCGGCGCAGTGACGCCGCCGCCGCCGTGCAAGCGCGGTACATAAACGACTTTGCCTACGCGCCGCTTTGGAGCGATACCGAGACGCAGTATTGTCCGCTGGGAGAGTTGGGCATACAGGCGCTTATTGACGAACTGAAAAAAGCGGAGAATTTTATTTTTCTCGAATTCTTTATTATCCACCCCGGCAGCGTCTGGGACAGCGTGCATGAAATATTGCGCGAAAAAGCCGCCGCCGGCGTTGAGGTAAGACTGATGTACGACGATTTCGGCTGCATTCTTTCGCTGCCGGAAAACTACCCTCAACTGCTGGAAAAAGAGGGAATAAACTGCTGCGTTTTCAACAAGGTAAGGCCGGTGCTGGACATTAAGCTCAACAACCGCGACCACCGCAAAATCTGTGTGGTTGACGGTAAGCTCGGGGTCAGCGGCGGCATAAACCTCGCCGACGAATACGCCAACCGCAAGACCCTTTTCGGGCATTGGAAAGACTCGGCCATACTGCTGCGCGGCAGCGCCGTGTTCAATATGACGCTGATGTTCCTGACAATGTGGCAGGCCAGTACCGGCGTCAAGGAAAACTGCGAGCGCTATTTGGTGTACGAGCCGCGGCCCGCGCGCGGTTATGTGCAGCCCTACGGCGACTACCCGCAGGACGACGAACCGGTCGGCGAGACGGTCTATCTCAATATTATCAACCGCGCCACCAGTTATGTTCACATAATGACGCCCTATTTTATTATTGACAACGAGATGCTAACGTCGCTTATTGACGCGGCCAAATCCGGCGTGGATGTGGCAGTAATACTGCCGCGTATTCCGGACAAGAAGATAGCCTTTTTCGCGGCGCGCTCGTTTTACCACCGGCTGCTGCACGCTGGCGTAAATATTTACGAGTACACACCCGGCTTTGTGCACGCCAAAAGCATGGTCAGCGACGACTGTACGGCGGTCATAGGTACAATTAACCTCGACTACCGCAGTTTGTATTTACATTACGAGTGCGGCGTGTGGATGCACGGTACCGACAGCATTGCCGACATGGAGAGCGATTTTCAAAAGACAGCCGCGCTCAGCGACCACATTTCCTACGCGCAATACAAGTCGACGCCGATTATTAAGAAGATAATGTATCACGTCGTGCGCTTTTTTGCGCCGTTGATGTAGACACAGGGCGGCGAAAGCAGATGAAAGAAAAATTGCGCGCCGGCGCGCAAAGGCTAAAACGCGACATACCGGCGGTATTGCTGGCGCTCAAGGACCCGCGCACCCCGGCGGCGGCGAGGCTGCTCGCGGCACTAACGGCGCTCTACGCGCTGTCTCCCGTCGACCTGATACCGGATTTCGTGCCCGTTCTGGGCTATTTGGACGACTTAATAATTTTGCCGCTGATGGTAAGCGCTGTGCTGCGGCTGCTGCCCGAGCCGGTGCTCGACGATTGCCGCCGAAAGGCGAGCGCGATGGTTTTGGAGAAAAAGTGGTACTGTGCGCTGCCCTTTGTCGCCGTGTGGCTGCTGCTGGCACTGTTAATTCTCAAAGCCGTAATGACAAATTAAAAATGCGCCCCTGCTGCACAGCCGCAGGGGCGCTCGTTTGTTGAGATTGTAAGATGCTTATCTCGCTTTGGACTCGGGCAAAATGCAGCCGCCGTCAATTACGACCTGAGCGCCGGTAATGAAACCGGACTCCTCGCTCGCCAGGAAGGCGACCAGGTGACCGATGTCCTCGGGCTTGCCCAAACGCTTAACCGGCAGACCCTCGGCGAGAACGTCAAGGATGCTCTGCGGGTTTTCGGGGCATTCCTGCACGGCAAACTGCTCGACCATCGGCGTTTGGATGTAGCCGGGGCAGAGCATGTTGGAGGTGATGCCGTCCTGGGCAAAACCGGCAGCCAGCGACTTGCCGAAGCCGACCAGCGCCGCTTTGGAGACGGCGTAGGCGGTGTCGTCGCCGTCGTCAACATAGGCGCCGGTGACGGACGAAAGGGTGACTACGCGGCCGTAGTGCGCCTTTACCATGTAGGGCAGCACGCACTTGCTGACGTTCCACGGACCCTTGACGTTTATGTCAAGGTGGAAGTCGCGCATCTCGTCGCTGCACTCAAGGAAGGGCTCACATTTCATAACGCCGGCGTTGTTGACAAGAATATCAATGCGGCCGTAGTGCTCAAAAGTAGCGTCAACGGCCTTTTTGACCGCGGCCACGTCGCGAATATCGACTTTATAGCCGATTGTCTCGCCGCCCTGTTTGTTAAGCTCGTCTACGACGGAGTCGAGCTTGTCGGAGAAGTCGAGAATGGAGATCTTTTTGCAGCCTTTGGAAAGCAAAACTTTGACGATGCCAAGGCCGTTGCCCATGGCGCCGCCGGTAACGATTGCGACTCTGTTTTCAAATCCCATTTGAAAGCCTCCGTATAAAATATCGTTCAACTATTAATTATCCGCCTATTTTTTTATCAAGTCAACCGGTATACGGAAAATAATCATTGGTATAGTTAATGAATATTTTGACGGAATTTTGGTGAAAGAGACAAAAGTCGCCGCTGCCGCACGGAATAGCCGCGGCGGGGCGGGAAAAAGACGGGAGCGCAGCACTGGCATTTCACGGTTTTGGGAAACATTCGCAGCGGCGCCGCTTATTTTTAGGTGCGCAGCGCCGGTCCGGCTTGCCGGACGCGGCAAAGTTATACGGAACGGTTTTTCGGACTGTTTTTTAATTTGTTGACAATACTTAAATGCGCAAAAAAAGAGCTCCCGCGCAGCGGGAGCTCTTTGAACGGTTTTGCAAAAATTATCTCTTGGAGAACTGGGGCGCACGACGGGCGGCTTTGAGGCCGTACTTTTTGCGCTCCTTCATTCTCGGGTCGCGGGTCAGGTAGCCGGCTTTTTTCAGCTGCGGGCGCAGACTCTCGTCAAACTGCAGCAGCGCGCGGGCAATACCGTGGCGGATGGCGCCGGCCTGGCCGGAAACACCGCCGCCGACGACTTTAACAACAACGTCGAATTTGGGCGTGTTGCCGGTCAGCTCCAACGGCTGACGGACAATAAGTTTAAGCGTCTCGAGACCGAAATAGTCGTCGATGTCGCGGTCGTTGACGGTGACAGCGCCGGTGCCGTTATAAAGGCGCACGCGAGCCACCGAGGATTTTCTTCTGCCTGTTCCGTAGAAAAACGGTCTGGTTTCGTACATTATTCGGCGACTCCTTTCTAACCTTCGTAAACTTCGGGCTTCTGCGCGGCGTTTTCGTGCTCGGCTGAACGGTACAGACGAACGCGGGTCAGCGCCTTGCGGCCGATGGTGTTGTCGGGGACCATGCCTTTAATGGCCAGGAACATGGCCTTTTCGGGCTTGGTTTCCATAAGCTTTTGGTACTGGACGGACTTAAGACCGCCAATCCAGCCGGTGTGGTACTGGTAATACTTCTTTTCCAGCTTTTTGCCGGTAAGCACTGCCTGCGCACAGTTGATTACGATGACGTGGTCGCCGCAATCGACGTTAGGCGTGTAGATGGTTTTGTTTTTACCGCGCAGCAAGTCGGCGACTTTGGCGGCGGTTCTGCCCAGAGGTTTGCCGGCAGCGTCAATGATGTACCACTTGCGCTCGATGTCTGCGGGCTTTGCCAGGTAAGTAGACATAACTTTTCCTTCCTTTTATATTAACTTTTTAAATTAAGCATGTCTTGCGGTGCCCCCCGAAAGGGCACAAATGGAATTATAACGTGGCAAATGCGCGCTGTCAACGCATTTTTGGCAAAAATATTGATTAAACAAAATAATCGCTGCAATACACGTAAAATCATTGAAATACAGCTTAAATCTAATGTGTCATTTTTTATTTGCCGCACCGCGCCGGCAAATATATTATTAATTTTTATGTCTGATTCGACCGCCGCGGCGCCGATATGTTATAATTGGGCTCATGAAAACCATTGAAAGCAGAGTGCGCCGCGCGTGTGCCGACTACAATATGCTGGACGACGGCGACCGCATAGCTGTGGCTGTTTCCGGCGGCAAGGACTCGCTGGTGCTGCTGTGCGCGCTCGCGGCGCTGCAAAAATACAGCGAGCACAGCTTTGAGCTGTGTGCCATAACGCTTGACGGCCGCTTAGGCGGCGGCGATACCGACTTTTCCGCCGTTCAAACTCTTTGCGAACGGCTGGGTGTAGAATATGTTGTGCGCCGTACCGATTTGGGCGATTTGATTTTCAACCAAAGGCAGGAGCCAAACCCCTGTTCGCTGTGCGCGCGTATGCGCCGCGGCGCGCTGCACGACATGACGTTGGCGCTCGGCTGCAATAAAATTGCGCTAGGCCACCACATGGACGACCTGGTCGAGACTTTTTTTCTAAACCTCTTTCACGAAGGACGAATCGCCGCTTTTTCGCCTGTCTCGTTTTTGACACGCAAAGAGATAACGATGATCCGGCCGCTGCTGCTGTGCAGTGAAAAAGAGACGTCAGCCGCCGCGCGCCGCGCGCAGCTGCCGGTGGTAAAAAGCGGCTGCCCTCAAGACGGGGTCAGCGGCCGGCAGGACATAAAGAATTTCATTGCCGCCCAGACCCGGGAATATCCGGACTTTCTCAATACAACATTCGGCGCGCTGCGGCGCGCTCATATTAGTGGATTATGATCAGCAAATTATTGGAAAAAATTGAACCCTTTCGCCGCGGCGCGGTAGCCTGCATATTTGCGGCAACGCTGCTTATGGTGCCCATAGCGCTGCTGCAGCTGTCGCTGTTTGAATACTCTGACGGCAGCGTGCGCCGCGCGCTGAGCTTTGCCGAAAGCGCCGGCGTGCCGCGCGTGGCGCTCAACGACTACGACAAGACCACCAGGCTTATTGAATGGGACGGCCTGACGCTGTACCATGTTGACAGCCAATACGCCGTAACCGTCAGCGTTCACGGAATCAGCACGGCGCTGATGACCAACAGCAATGTCACGGTACAACAGCTGCTTGAGCGACTGAACGTGGTGCTGGGCGCCGACGACGTGGTTTCGCGCCCGCTGGACGACACGCTGGCGCGCGGCGAGGCGCTTTATGTCGACTGTGTCACCTACTACTACCGCACCGTTACCGAAACTGTGCCCTATACCCGCGGCGGCTACAGCTCGCCGCTGCTGCCGGACGGACAGGTGACGGTGGTCACTGCCGGCGTCGACGGCCTGGCCGAGCGGGTCTACCGCGACACCTATGTTAACGGGGTGCTCACCGCGTCGTCTGTCGACGCGCAAACGGTGCTCGTGCAGCCGCAGTCCAGTTACGAGATAATCGGCGACGCCAACAGCCCCGTCTCGCAGCTGACGCCGCCGAGCGACATTCAAATTGTCGACAACGTGCCCTCCAGCTATGCAACGCTGTACGAGGGCGGCAACTGCACAGCCTATTCCGCGTCGGCCGGCAGTTACGGCGCGTCGGGCATGAGAATTTTCGCCGGCACGGTGGCGACGAACCCCAGCGTTATCCCCTACGGGACGCTGCTGTATATAACCAGCGCCGACGGCAGTTTTGTTTACGGCTTTGCGCTCGCTGCCGACACCGGCACGGCAATGCTGGACGGCAACACTTTTATTGACCTTTTTATGACAACCAACAGCGAGTGCAGCCGTTTCGGCCGCCGCTATTTGAATGTCTATGTAATCAGACAGATGTATCAGGATGAGCTGGGCGAATTTGTCGCCAACGGCATGTTCTACAACCGCGTCCCGTCGCGGTAAAAACGAAAGGCGGACAAGAGGATGGGTGACATAATTTTAGCGGCGGCGGCGAGTACGCGCAACGCCGGGCCGCTGCTGGGACACAATTCAACGCGCCCGGCAAGCGAGGCGCAGCTGCTGCGCAGCTTTGAGCCGCAGCAGCAGCTGCCGCTGGCGGCGCTGGCCGTGCAGCCGCAGGGTAATTGGGGCTGCAGCGGCGGGATGAATGAAAAAAACGTCGCTGTCGCCGTCTGTGCGGTGCCGGTCAAGGGCAAAATAGGCGGCGAGATGCCGCCGCTGGAGCTCTGCCGCCGCGTGCTGCAAAACGCCGCAAGTGCCCGCGCCGCCGCCGAGTATGTGGGCGGTCTGCTGGCTGACGGCACTATTCAAGGTGCGTCGCTGGGTGTCGCCGACGCCGAACAGGCGTGGGAGATACAGACCGCGGACGGCCGGATGGTCGCGAAGGAAGTTGACGATCTCGCGGCGCTGTCAAATATATTTTCCATCGGCGCCGATTACGAACTGAGCGCCGGCATAGACAGTGAATTTGATTTTGCCAAAAAATATGCCGACGAGCGCGCCGACCTTGCCGGCTCGGCCGGATTTCGCCGCTATTTGTCACTGTTCGGGCTGATGAACGCCAAACTCGGCCAGCCGAAAAGAAACATGCTCAGCGCACTGATGGGGCGGCCCGGCGACGGCGAGCGCGACAAGCCCGAGGGCATACACGCCGACACCGCGCAGAAGATACTTTCCTGCCACTATGCCGAGGGCCCGGCCGGAAACGACCTGTGTTTGCACGGCGCCAAAACATGCACCGCCTGCTCGTTAGTGGCGCTGCCCGCGCTCGGTACCGTTTGGGTCACCGGCAGTGCGCACGCCTGCCGCTCAATATTCAAGCCGCTGTGCTTGCGCGGCGCGCTGCCGACAGCGACAGACGAGCGCGGCGCCTACCGCTACTGGCTGCAGCGGGAACTCATAGCCCGCAATGTCGACTCAGGCGCGCTGAAAAAGTACGATTATGACGGCGCCGCCGCACAGCTCAACGCGCAGCTTCTTGAACTGGCGCGCGACTTTTACGGCTGCACCGCCGCCGCTGCCACACAGATAAACCGCACGGTCTGGGATACAGAGAGCGACTTTGTCAACGAATGGCTGGAAAAATGTCTGCCGTTCGAACGCCTGCCGGCAAGACCGCTGCGCGGTGCGGCGGCGCGGCGCGCGCAGAACGCGCAGTTGGCGCAAAGTTGGGCAGAGTCAGTTAAGGATTGACAACACCCGTCGCAAAAGTTACTATTTCAGTATAAATCGCTCAGCGGTCACTAAGGCCGCGACGACGGAGGTGGCACGATGGCAGGCGGCCGCAAAAAATACACCCGGCAACAGATCAGGCGCAACCGCATAATCGTTATGTCGGTGCTGTGCGTGCTGATAACATTGCTGTGCTGGGGGATAGTTTCCGGAATCAAAAAAATAATCAGCGCCAAACCTGACACACAGCCAAGCGACGGTGCGGCATATACCGAAATAGGCCCCGAGCCGGCCGACGAGAACAGCACCGTGACCGGAGCGGCGGCGGCGTACGATTTCAGCGCCCCCGTACCGCAAAGCGATGCGGCAGCCGACAGCTGGTTTGCCGACGCACTGTTTGTGGGCGGCACGCATATGGCCGGCATGGTCTATTACGGCGACCCGCTTATAGCGCAAGCTACAGTGCTTTACAATACCGGCTGTTCGGTCAGAAGCGGCGTCGACGCCTCGTTTACCGACAGCGTCACAGGCGAAAGCACCACACTCGCGGCGGCGCTTGCGAGCGGCAAGTACCAGAAAATATATCTTCTGTTCGGACTCAACGAACTCGGTTGGGGCGACAGCTATTCTTTTTACACCAGTTACACGACCTTCGCGCGCGAGGTAGCGGCGGCGGCGCCGGGCTGTCAGCTGTACTTGTGCACCGTACTGCCGGTCACTGCCAGCGAGAATGCCGACAGCGACAGCTTTAATAACGCGCGGGTGGTAGAATACAACGGCTACATCCAGAAAATTTGCAAGGAAAACGAGTATCTCTGCTTGAATCTGTACGAGGCTTATGCCGACTCCAGCGGCAATTTGCCGGAGGAGATAAGCGGCGACGGCAGCAATATAGAGTACGGCAACTATGAGCCGATGAAAGAGTATTTTTACACTCACACGGCCGGCTCGCTGATACACACCTGAAATTTTGACTAATGAGGGACGCGCTGAGCGCGTCCCTTTTTGCGGGAGAGCTATGCAGGAAAAACAATTGCGCGCGCTGCGCGAGCGCGTGGGACTTGAACAGCGGCAGCTGGCGGCGCTGCTGGCAGTGCCGCAAACCGCTCTGGCGCTTGCCGAACAAGGGCGGCTGCGGCTGCCGCCGGCTGTGCTGCGGCGCGCAAGCAAGCTGCTGGCAGTGCCGGACAAAAGTCGCCGGCGGCCGGTACAGCCCAACAACAACCGCGCAAAGCCGCCGCGGCAGTGGTACGTAATGCGCAGCGGCGGCGAAAAATTTCTTTTTAGCGCGACGGCGACGCCGCATGTCGGTGACCTGGTGCTGGTGCGCCGCGGCGAGTCGCTGCGCGTGTGCCGTGCCGACAGCGCCCTGTGCGGCGGCGACGGGGTAGTTGCGGTCGCCGTCAAAAGAATAAAAGAGCTTTGAACAATAATATCGATTCCGAAAGCGCCGCAGGCATAAGGTCTGAAAAGGCAAAAATGCTGTAGGCGCCTAAAGCCGCTGTTGGCAACGGCAAATGAACTAAACCTGAATAAGCAAAAGCGCGGCGTTCTGAACACGAAAAAGTTTTTTTGTAAGGGCTCAAAGAGGCGTTCCGATTGGCCTTCAATTCCCCGACATCCCAAATAAGCTTCGCGCCTGCGGCGCGAAGCTTATTTTAGTGGACGGCGATTTAGCATGGGGTTTACATATGTGACAAACCACACCCGCGCGGTGACAGGTTTTTGAATTTCTCGCCGCGCAAAGGGTTCTGCGCTGAAGTACAAAAAACAAGCGTCTCGGCCTTTTGGCCGAGGCGCTTGTTGCCTAATAAATTTGCGGTTATTTGGTGGCGCTTACCATAATGGGATCGCCCTCGGTGTCCTGCAGAACAATAGTGACGACAGTGTCGTACTCGTCGAAATAATAGCCGTCTACCGTGAAGGTATGCCGGCCGTTTTCGCTGCCGACGTAGGCGAGCGACGCGGGGTCAATAGTCTCGGCGCCGTAGCCGCGGCTGCCGCGTATCATGTACAGCGAGCCATTGTATTCAACAAAATCTACTGACAATGTGCTTGTAAACAGCGAGGGGTCAAGATATTTGGAAAGGTCGGCCGATATTTCACTAACAGAACTGTAGTTGGTCACAAGGTAGAGCATGGCGTAGGTGGGGTCCTCCCACAGGCCGCTGGGCGCGCCGCTGTTGTAAGAGAAAACGGCGGCGACAGGGCCTTCGCTATAGGAATCGCTCTCGCTTGCGTAGGCGCGGCCGAAAGTTTCGCTCTCGGATATTTCGGCGCCGAAGGTTTCCAGCAAGCAGGAATTATAGGCCACGACATAGGGCATTACAAAAGCGAGTCGCTCGGCGTCGTCCATGTCGGCAATTGTCTGGGCGGCGACGGGTTCGGTGTCATCGGTGTCCGGCAATGGCTCGTCCTCGGGCGCCTGGGTGCAGGCGACAAGCGCAAAGGCCAGCGCCAAAACAAGTACCAGCGAAACAGCCTTTTTCATTAGGTTACATCCTCCCGTGTGTTGTAATGCCTAAAATGTACCATAGCGAATAACCGCTGTCAATAGTGCTGGAAGCTTATATTTTACAAAAAAACGGCCGTTTTCGGGCATTGCCCGCCAACGGCCGTTACGGAAAAAGCTCAATTATTTACGCAAAGTATATTGTGCGAGCCTTTTTATAAATTGTATATATCCGAAAATTTGTTGCTCAGATAGTCGACGTAGTATTTCGGCTCGAACGGCTCGCCGCAGCAGTTCATAATAACCTCGGCGGGTTTGAGCAGTTTTGAGTAGCAGTAGATGTGGTCGCTGAGCCACTTTACAATCGGTGCGAGCTCGCCCTTGGCGGCGCAGGCAAAGACATCGACGTCTTTTTTCATGGAATTAAGCATCTGGGCGCCGTAGGCACTGCCGAGCGAGTAGGAGGGGAAGTAACCGAACTGGCCGTTGCCCCAGTGACTGTCCTGCAGCACGCCGCGGGTGTCGTCGGGCACGTCGACGCCGAGATATTTTTTGTAGAGTTCGCGCCAGACCGCCGGCAGCTCGGCGACGGTGATGTCGCCGGCAAACAGCGCCTTTTCTATTTCATAGCGAACAATTATATGCAGGGAATAGGTGAGCTCGTCCGCCTCAATGCGAATAAGCGAGGGTTCGGCGCGGTTGACGGCGCGGTAGAGCTGCTCGGCGCTGAGCGCGGCGAAGGGCGGGAATATCCGCTGCAATTCCGGCAGCAAAAAGGCGGTGAACTCGCGGCTGCGGCCGATAATGTTTTCGTAAAAGCGCGACTGGCTCTCGTGAATGCCCATTGAAGTGCCGCAAGCGAGCACGGTGCCGCGGAACTCGTCGCCGCCGTTCAGCTCGTACAGCGCGTGGCCGCTTTCGTGGATGACGCTGAAAGCCGAGCTGATGAAATCGCGCGGGTAATAGTGGGTGGTAATGCGCACGTCGTCCTTGTTCATCTCGCTGGTAAAGGGGTGCTCGGTCTCGCCGAGCACGCAGTGCCGCGGGTCAACGGTCATTACCTTCATCAGCCATGCTGACAGCTCGCGCTGCTTTTCGACGGGGCATTCGGCGTGCATAAACTCGGTGTCGGGCTGGGCGCCCTTGTCCTTAATGGCTTGGACGAGCGGCACGACGGCCGCCTTGACGGTGTCAAAATAGCTGTCGGCGACGGCGGCGGTCAGTCCCGTTTCGTATTCGTCCAACAGCACGTCGTAGACGGGGCGCGAATCGTCATAATAGGCGGCAAAGCTCTTTTTGTATGCGACTATTTTCTCGAGATAGGGTGCAAAGCGGGCAAAGTCATTGTCGTGCTTGGCGTCGTGCCAGACGTCGCCGGCCTCGTTTGTAAGTATAGTGTAGTCGGTGTATTCCTTTTCGGGAATGCGGTTGACGCGCTCGTAATTTTCGCGCACGACCTCAAGCTCCCGCGCAGTCTGGCGGTCCAGTTCGGCGGCATGGGCGCTCAATTCGTCCATCAGCGCGAGCATTTCCGCTCCGGTCTGGATGTTGTAGCTGGCGTTTGTGAGCGTGCCGAGAGTCAGTCCGCGCTCGGCGGCGCCGCCGCGCGGCGCAACGGTGTCGCCGTCGGTGCCCAAAAGCGCGATGGCGTGTCGGTAGGAGTACAGGGTGCGCTGTATTTCTTTCCAGCGGCGGATGGTTTCAGTCAGTTGCATTGCTGTTCCTTTCGCAGGCGTATTTTGCGGAAATAATTCGCGGTTGGGGCTTGTAGTTTTCGAAAATTATCATGTCGGCGCTTTCGGAAAGCTGCTGCGCGCGTTCGGGCGTGCGCACCGTCCACAGCACGGCCAGCGCGCCCAGCGCCCGGTCGAGCCGCAGCGATGTGCCGGCGGCGCCCTCTTCATAGGCAATAAAGTGCGGCCGGGTCAAAAAGTTGCTCATTGTAGAGGCCAGCAAAAATGCCGTTGCCGCGCTGATATTGCGGTAGCCGCGCGCGCCGTTTAGCAGCTGACCGCGCACGATTTGCGGGTGGTTGCGGCGCCACCAGCGCACAACGGCGGGGTGAAAGCTTTCGACACACCACAGCCCGGGGTAATCTTTCAAGTGCTGCCAGGTGGCATCGCAGACGCGGTAATAGTGCGCGGTATCAAGCCCTTCGGCCTTAATCTCGACTATCAGCGGGCCGCGGCCGGCGACGGTCTTGAGAACATCGCTGAACAGCGGAATATGGTAGTCGCGGCCGAAAAGGTCGTAGGACTGAAGCTCTGCCAGCGGGCAGTCCCAGACGTTTTTGTCCACCCCGCAGCTGCGCTTAAGGTCGTTGTCGTGAAAGACCACCAGCGCGCCGTCAGCGGAAAACTGCACGTCGAGCTCCATGCCGTAGCCCGCCTTGCAAGCGCCGTCAAAGGCGGCAAGGGTGTTTTCCGGCGGCAGTTCGCCGGCGTTGCCGTAAAGGCCGCGGTGTGCATAGTTGCGGCCGACAAATTCGCGGGTCTGCTCACGGCTCGCCCGGCCGGGGAAAACCATAAAAAGGTATACTGCCGCGAGCGCGGCGAGAATAAGTAAAATCACCGGCAGGGTCATTTTACCGAGGCCTCCTTTTCGTCATCAATAAGCTGCTGCGCCATTAACAGCAGCGCCTGGGTCTTGCCGTCGGGTATTTCGCCGCGCAGCACCATTTTCGCCGCCTCGGCCAGCGGCATTGAACTGACGCGCAAAAACTCGTCGTCGTCGGGCTGCTGTCCGACCTCGGTAAGGCCGGTGGCGATGTACAGGTACAATCGCTCGTCGGTGTAACCGGGGGAGGGATAATTGACCGCGACGCGGCGCAGTGCGGCGGCGCTCAGACCCGTCTCCTCGCGCAGCTCGCGCGCGGCGGCGGCGTCTGGGTCTTCGCCGGGTTCCAGCTTGCCGGCCGGTACTTCGACAATCACCTCGCCGTAGGGGTAGCGGTACTGCTCGACCAGCCAGACTCGCCGCCGCTCGTCCACGGCCGCTATGGCTACGCCGCCGCAGTGGCGCACAACCTCGCGGGCGACCTCGCGCCCGTCGGGCAGCGCGGCGCGGTCTAATTGCAGCGAGAGAATGCGGCCGTCGTATACGGTTTTAGAGCTGAGCTGGCGCTCGGTTAATTCGCTGTTGTCCATTTGAGTCTCCTTTGAAAATATAATAAGCACTCACAGCAGGAAAGTCAATCGGACCGCGCCGCTCGGCGGCGCGCAAAAACGGGAGGCCGCACTATCCAAAATCGAAAAGCGCCGTGCGGCGCTTTTGCTGCTTGGATCGCGGTCCCCCGTGTCGCTATTATATGCACTGTGCGCGTCGGTATGCAGGAAAATTTGACCAAATTCAAGCGAGAATATAGTCGCCTATTTGCGGCGCGGTCTCGGCGAAAAAATCGACCGGATAGCCGGCAAATTCCTGCCGCGGCCCGTACCCGTAAAGGGCGGCGACAAAAGCGGTGCCGCACTGCTGCGCGCCTTCGGCGTCAACGGCGCGGTCGCCCACCATAACGACGCGGCGCGGGTCGGCGATTGCAAATTCACTGAGCAGTCGGCCTATGGCGGTCGCCTTTGTTTCGGCCTTGCCGCGCAGCCCGGAAATGCCGCTTATCAGAGTGTCTATGCCAAAAAGGGAGCACAGCTGGGTTATCATGTCCTCGGGCTTGTTGCTGGCAATGGCGACGCACAAGCCGGCGTCGTGCAGCCGCGCTATTTGTTCGCTCGCTCCGGCATAAAGCTGAGACTCAAACACGCCCTTGCCGACATATTCCTCGCGGTAGTACCTGACCGCGTCGGCGGCCTGCTGCTCGCTGAGCGAATAACTGACGCGGAAGTTTTCCTGCAGCGGCGGACCGACAAAGGCGCGCAGCTTTGCCTCGTCCCGCTCGTCAATGCCCAAACGGGACAGCGCGTACTGTACACAGCGCATTATGCCCGGTCCGGTGTCGACAATGGTGCCGTCAAAATCAAAAAACACATATTCAAACCTGGGCATTTTCTGCACCGCGGTATTTCTGCAGCAGCTGCTGCTTCAGGTCCCAAAGCTGTTGACTGAGATCGACGTAGTAATTGTGCGGGTTTTCAAAACGCTTGACCTCGTCCCACAAAAGGTCAATTTGGGACAGGCAGTAGCTGCGGATGTGCTCGGTGTCGGGGCGCTCGTAGACCAGCCGGCCGGCGCTGAATATGGGCACGAGCAGCTCTTTGGCGGTAAAGTCGGTCAAAGTTTTGCGCTTCCAGGTGACCTGCGGGTCGAAGATAGTCAGCGGTTTTGTGTCGTCGACCTTCTCGCCGTGAACGCAGATGTAATCGGCAATCGCCTTGCCGGTGTCGTTTTCAAAAAGCCGGTAGACCTTTTTGAAATGCGGCGTGGTAATTTTGGCGACGTTTTCGCTCACCTTTATTTTCGGGGTTATTTTGCCGTCGCGCTCAGTGGCGACTAACTTGTAGACGCCGCCGAAGACGGCGTCGCTTTTGGCGGTTATCATGCGCTCGCCGACGCCGAAGCCGTCGACACAGCCGCCCTGCGAGAGCAAATCGCGAATAATAATCTCGTCGAGCGAGTTGCTGGCGATTATTTTGCAGCTGGGCCAGCCGGCGTCGTCGAGCATCTTGCGGGTCTTTTTGCTCAAGTAGGTGATGTCGCCGCTGTCTATGCGCACGCTGCATTTGGTAATGCCCTGCGGGCGCAGAATCTTATTAAAAGCCTTTATGGCGTTGGGTACGCCGCTGTGCAGCACGTCGTAGGTGTCGACAAGCAGCGAGACGCCGTCGGGGTAGCGCTCGCAATAATACTCAAAAGCCTCGAGCTCAGAGTCGAACATCTGCACCCACGAGTGCGCCATTGTGCCGGTGGAGGGCACGCCGTAAAGCTGGTCGGTAAGCACGCACGAGGTGCCGACACAGCCGGCAATATACGCGGCGCGCGCGCCCATATACGCGGCCTCGCCGCTCTGGGCGCGGCGGGCGCCGAACTCGCTGATTGGGCGGCCGTCGGCGGCGCGCACAATGCGGTTGGCTTTGGTCATTATCAGCGACTGGTGGTTGAAGCAGACCAGCAAGTAGGTTTCGAGTATTTGCGCTTGCGCGGCCTGGGCGCGCACCGTTATTATCGGCTCGTTGGGGAAAATTGGGGTGCCTTCCGGCATGGCCCAAATGTCGCCGGTAAACTTAAAGTTTTCCAGCGTGGCGAGATACTGCTCGGAAAAAACGCCCTTGCCGCGCAGAAATTCGACGTCGTCCGCGTCAAAGTGCAGATTGTCCACAAAGTCAATGATGGAGTCGAGCCCGCCGGCAATGGCAAAGCCGCCGCCGTCGGGAACGGTACGAAAGAAAATGTCGAAGTAGAGATAATCGTTCTCGTAGCGGCTGCCCGTGTAGCCGTTGGCCATGGTAAATTCGTAATAGTCGCAAATAAGTGCTTTGTTCATCGGTTCATTCCTCTATATTGATGTAAAGTCCTTTTAGAACGTCGAGCGTCTCGCGGTGCAGTTTTTCGTCAAAGCTGGCGCAAAGCCGCGCGTCCACGGTAATATTCGCCTCGGGAACAGCCGCCTTGGCGAGCACTGCGGCAGAAACGACGCAAATATTTGTGACAAGGCCGACTATCAATAAATCGGTAATGCCGCTGCCGCGCAGGTAGTCGAACATCTCGTCCGAGCCGAAAGCGGGCTTTTCAAAAACGGCGTCGGCATAGCGCAGCCGCTCGCCGGTTTCGCCGTAGACCTGCCAGCCGTCGGTACCCTTAACGCAGTGTGGGACGGGAAGCGCGCGCCCTTCGGAAGTATCGGGATAGTCGCTGTCGTGGGTGTCGAGAGTGAACAGCAAAAGGTCGCCGCGCTCGCGGTATTCGTCAATTTTGGCGGCTATGCCGCTGTCGAGCTTTTCCGCGCCGGCAAAGCCGAGCGACCCGCAGACAAAGTCGTTTTGGTAGTCCACAACCAACAGCGCGCGGTTACTTTTTTGCATTGTCAGCCTCCATATCGAGCAGTTCTTTTTTTGTATCGGTGCCGGCGCCGGCACTGTATTCGCCCGCAGTGCCGTCGGCACACACTACGCGGTGGCAGGGTACGGCCAGCGGCAGGGGATTGCTCTTCATTGCCGTGCCGACTGCCCGCGCGCAGTTGCGGGAATAACCGGCAAGTTCGGCGAGCTCGGCGTAACTGACGGTGGTGCCGTAGGGTACAGTTTGCAGCGCTCGGTAAATCCGGCGGGAAAATTCGCTGCCCTGCTCGCACAAGCGCAGGTCAAATTCACGGCGCTCACCGTCGAGATATTCGTTTATTTCGCGCTTAGTCTGCTCACAAAGCTGCTCGTCCGCCGCGTCGTCGCGCTGCTGCTGCGCCGCCGCCACACTGTCGCGGCCAATGCGAATGCGCACCACCTCGCCGCGCCTGGCAGTGACGGATATGCGCCCAATCGGGCTGGAAAAGGAGATATTAGCCAAGAGCGAAGCCTCCTCTCATTTGTCAATAACAGTATACCACACTTGTGCCGGCACAAGAAGTCAAAGCACCTTTTCGTAGACATACCAACGTTCAATGCCGGGGCGCTGTGAAGTGAGCACGGTAGTGCCGACTATGCGGTAGCCCAGGCGCTCGTACAGGCGTTTGGCAGGCTCGTTGACACAAGCGGTGTCAAAGCGCACCGCGCCGCAGCCCAGTGTGCGCGCGCGCTCGTCGGCAAAGCGCAGCAGCGCCGCCGCCACGCCGCGGCGACGAAAAACAGGGTGCACGGCCAGCGTGTGGTAGACAAGCAGCTGTTCGGGCGCGGTGTCGCAAAAACAAAAGTCAAGTCCGAGATATTCCGGCGGCTGTCGGTGGTTGAGCACGACGGTACCGGCAAGGCAACCGTCGGTCTCGGCGACAAAAAGAGTGCCGGCCGCGGCGGCGTCCGCCGCGGTGCGCGCGGTGGGGTATATTCCGTGCCGCCAGGCGGTGTAATCCACGTGGCGGTTCATATAATCTATAGCCTCGTCGTAAAGCGCGCCCACTGCCGCAACGTCTGCGGCGCGGCCGGCGCGAATGGCAATATCGCTCAAGTGGGAAAGAGCTCCTCTCAAATAAATATAATTATATTATCATTGCTGGCGCAAAAATCAAGTCTGCGCGGCCGATAATGCTTTTACAGCCGCGCAGCGACTATGGTATAATAAATTTAAGAAAAACCGGTAAACGAGGGCGGAAAGCGTGAAAAGTAGACAGCGTCGGCCGTTCGCGCCGATATACGACGCGGCGTGCGCGTTTATTGGGCGGCGGGCAGAAAACAGCTATGGGCTGGAAATTGACAACGCGGCCACGCGGCAGCTCAAAGGGCCGGTTGTCGTGCTTGCCAACCATGCCAGCAATCTGGATTATATATATGTCGCGCTGGCGATGAGACCGCTGCGGCTGAATTACCTTGTCTCGACTTATTTTCTGCGCTGGTGGCCGCTGCGGCTGGTGGGAAAAGCAGAGGGAATAATCCCAAAGCTGCAATTTGTCCCCGACGTCGGTTCGGTTAAGCGCTGTATGCAGCTGGTGCGCGACGGCGGCAATCTGGCCGTTTTTCCGGCGGGTCAGGTCAGCTATACCGGCGCCGGTTGCAAAATAGAGCCCAGTATTGCCAAGCTGGTAAAAAAGCTTGCCGCCACCGTCGTTACAGTCAAGCTGGACGGCGCGCACCTGTCAAAACCGAAATGGAGCGCAGAATTTATAAAAAGCCGTGTACTGGCGGCGACGGCGGTGCTGCTGACGCCGGCGCAGCTCGCAGAGCTCAGCGAGCAGGAGATATTTGCCCGCATCGACGCGGCGCTCGCTTTTAACGACTACGAATACCAGCGCCGCGCGCGCGTGCCGCTCGCGCAGCCGCGTGCCGCCGCCGGGCTGGAAAATGTTCTTTTTCGCTGTCTCAACTGCGGCGCCGACTACACCATGCAGCCGCGCGGCAGCTCGCTTGTTTGCCGCGAGTGCGGCTACACCGTGAGCTTTAACGAGTACTCGCTTTTCGGCGAGTGCCGCGGCGGGCCGGCCGTCGCCGACCCGGCCGCCTGGTTTGCCGAAATAAGAAGACAGCTTGCCGCCGAAATAGCCGCCGACCCGGAGTACAAATTGAGCTCGCCGTGCGTGCTGATGAATTCGCTGGAGGGCAAAAAGGGATACTACGATTGCGGCGAGGGCACGGTGACGCTGACGCGCGCCGGCATAGCCTTCAGCGGCATCGACCGTGGCAAGCCGCTCGAGCGGCTGTGGCCGCTCGGCGGACAGACCGGCGTCACTCACACCGAGGGTCTCGGGTTTGACGTGCACGACGACCCGACGCGCGAGCTGACTTTTTCGCCGCCGGAAAAGCGCTGCATAGTAAAATTTGTCGAGGCGTTCGACATCATGAAAGAACTGGCGCAAAAATAACCGCGCCGCGGCAGCGGCGGGAAAGGTGCTGGGATGCTCTGGACTTTGCTCGTGCTCTGCGCCTCCGGTATGCTCGGCGCGTACGCCTATGCGCGCTGCCACAATCTGGCGGACAAACGCCGCGCGCTGGCGGTAAAAGCGGTGGCGAGCGCGGTGTTTGTCGCCGTGGGCATAGTGTGCTTGCACCAGCGGCCCGACCGTTTCGGTGTGACGCTTATAATAGGACTGGCGCTGGGATTTTTTGCCGATGTTGTAATAGGCTACCGCAATGTGGACCGCGCGCGCAAGCAGCTTTTTTTCTCGCTCGGCGCGGTACTGTTTGCGGCGGGACATGTCGCCTATATTGCGGCAATGAGTATGCTCTCGCCGATACCGCCGGTGTTTTATCTTGCCTCCGTCGCGCTCGGCTGCGGCGTGTGTGTTATTCCAATGCGCTTTTTCGGCATAAGCTACCGCCGCATGGCGCCGCTGATATTCGGATATTCCATTATTCTGTCCGTAATGCTGCTGAGCACACTGAGCGCCGCGCTCTTTTCGCCGGTGCACTCGCCGCTGTCGCTCGTCGCGCTTGCTGCCGGAACACTGTTTGCGGCGTCCGACATAACGATGTTGTTTCAGGTCTTTGTGCGCGACACCTATCGCGCCAATCTCGTCAATCTGCTTTGCTATTATGCCGGGCAGCTTACATTTGCACTGTGTATATTACTGATGCCGAGGTGAATTGAATGTCAACAAAAATGATGGAAAAGATGATTGTTAAGCATGCGCTGCAAAACAGCGCCGCCGACACCGGTGAGCGGGCGATGGGAACCGACGCCGCCGGTTTTATCACCAACCAAAAGAGCTTCAGCGACCTGAAGTACGGGCTGCGCGGTTCGCGCAAGATGGGCTGCGGCTGGATTGCTTGCTACAACGTGCTGCACGCGCTGGGACTTACCGCTGTGCCGCACGAAATAATTACCGCGCTGGAGAGCCGCGGCTTTTTCAGCGGCAAGCTGAGCACCTCTATGCCCGCAGTTGCGGCTTACCTGCGCGGACGGGGCCTGCGCTGCCGGGTGTCGGTCGCGCGGCGCACACCGCCGCGCGCCGCCGCCGACGCGCTGGTGGTGCTGTACGAGGGCCTGGGCAAAAAGGGCGCGCTCGTCTACCCCTACGGACACTTCATCACCTTCGTGCCCGAGCGCGAAAACGGCGCCGTGCTGAGAGACGAGCGGGGGTGGCAGCTTTGGCGCGTCTACAACGGCGCGCGCCGGCTCGACAGCGGCCGGTATGTCAGCGGCGACGGCGTCGCCAGTTACGAGGAGTATTTTGCCAAGGACATTTTGCCGACGTTCGTGTGTGCGGTTAACAAGATATAAGTATCAACCCGCGCGCCGCTGAGCACTTGCGGCGCGTCAATGCAGCACATATTATGTAACGCCGCTGCTGAGAGCCGAAAAAGCATCTGCAGCGCAGATACCAAAAATCCGGCCTGTGCGCATTTAAGCGCACAGGCCGGATTGGTTTTAGGAAAGTGGGCGGGTTCAGGCCGTGAACTCACCCGCGGTGTTCAGCGCGATGGTAATCATATTGTCCAGCGAGCGCTCGCGCTCCTCGCTGGTCAGTTCCTCTTTGACGCCGGGCTTGTCGCTGACGCTGGCCATGACCAGCGCTCTGGCGCGGCCGCGCGCGGCGGCGGTGTAGAGCGCCGCGCCCTCCATCTCGACGCCGATAACGCCGTATTTGAGCCACATTTCCGGCCCGCCGGCAATATCTTCAAAATAGAACAGGTCGGAGGACTTGAAAAGTCCGACATGGACTTTTATGCCCATTTCGGTCGCCTTGTCGTAGGCGGTGTTGAGCATTTCAAAGTTGGCTGTCGGCGCGTAGTCGCCGGGGAAAATGTGGCGCAAAAAGCCGCTGTCCGTGCAGCAGCCTATGGCCATGGCGACGTCTTTCAGACCCATTTCCGGCAGCAGCCCGCCGCAGGTGCCCACGCGGATAAGATTCTTGCAGCCGTACTGGTCAATAAGCTCGTTGACGTAAATTGAGATGGACGGTATGCCCATGCCGGTGCCCATTACCGAAATGCGCTTGCCGTTATATTTGCCGGTATAGCCGAGCATGCCGCGCACGTCGTTGAACAGCACGGGCTCGTCAAAGAACTTTTCGGCAATATATTTTGCGCGCAGCGGATCGCCGGGCAGCAGAATGCTTTCGGCAATGTCGCCGGGGTTCGCTCTGTTATGAGGAGTGCTCATATCATTCTTTCCTTTCTCTCGTCTTAGATAAATTCGGCGACTGTGTCGAGCGCCAGGGTAATCATATTGTTAAGATTCTGCTCGCGTTCCTGCGAGGTCAGCTTGCGCTCGGTAAAGGGACTGTCCGAAACCGTGACCATCGACAGGGCGTGTTTTTTGTACTTTTTCGCGTAGGTGTACAGCGCCGCCGACTCCATCTCGGCCGCAAGAACGTTGTATTTTGCCCAGATGGGATTGTTGACGACAATGTCCTCACCGTAGAACATGTCGTTGGAGCAGACGTTGCCGACCTTGACAGAAAGGCCCAGCTCTTTAGACTTGTTCCAGGCGGTGCGCAGCAACAGAAAATCCGCCGTCGGGCAGTAGGTGCCGTTGAAAACGGTGTGGTTAAAATCGTTGTCGGTACACGCGCCCTCGGCGACGACTATGTCCTCGAGCCCGATTTCGGGCTGCATGGCGCCGCAGGTGCCGACGCGGCAGAGATAGTCGACGTCGTAGTCGCGCATCAGCTCGTTGACGTAGATGGAGATGGACGGTATGCCCATGCCGGTGCCCATGACCGAAATGCGCTTGCCCTTGTAAGTGCCGGTAAAGCCGAGCATGCCGCGGATCTCGTTGAAAAGCTGCGGATCCTCAAAATAATGCTCGGCAATGTATTTTGCCCGCAGCGGGTCGCCGGGCAGCAGAATGCCCTTTGCTATAGCGCCCGCTTTGGCGCCGATATGAGTGCTCATGGCAGTTCCTCCTGATCGTTTTTGTACATTATAATCATAACAAAAAGCGGCCGCCGGCACAACCCGCAAATAGGCTGAAACGGCGGCGCTGTTTTTGTCGTAAAGGTCAAAACCGGCGTCAGCGGCAGTTGATGTCGAAGACGTCGTCGACTATGCGGTGTACCAGCTGGGCCTCGTCGCTGTCGGAAAGCGTGTAATAGGCCTCTTTACCCTCGCGGCGGCTGACCAGCAGACCGGCGCTGCGCAGCACCCGCAGGTGGTGCGAGACCGCCGGCGGGCTCATGTCGATAGCGGCGGCAATGTTGCTTACACATTCCTCGCAGTGGCAAAGCAGCCAGAGTATTTTTACCCGCGTGCTGTCCGCAAGCAGCGCAAAGGTGTCCGCTGCGCCGGAAAAAACGCCGGCGTCCGGATAGCTCGCCAGCAGTTTGCGAATATCCTGACCGTGGTCGTGCGGCAGGACGTGAATTTTTTCGCTCATATCATCACCCATCTGAATTGTATATTTGCGCCGGGCAAATGTCAAACGGTCATAAGCCGCGGCCGCGCCGAATAAGCATTGAACAAAGTCTTATTTCGGGGTGGCGTATGGTTAAGGCAGGCGACACTCGTCCCGAGCAGTTGGGGCGGTACATAGTCAGCACCGGCTGCACCGTGCGCGCGGCGGCAGCGGTGTTCGGAGTTTCAAAAAGCACCGTGTTTACCGACGTGACGCGGCGGTTGTTGGGCTGTGACAGGCGGCTTTGGCTGCTGGTAAACGGCGTGCTGCAAAAAAATAAATCGGAGCGACACCTGCGCGGCGGCGCCGCAACGCGGGAAAAATATCGCCTTGCCGCGGTGACACGCCGCTGCAAATGAGCAAGCGCAGCCTTTGCGCCGGCGGACAAGCCGGTCAATAGAGTGCGCGGTGCTTGACAGCGGCGCGGTAATAGTCTATTATATAGCCAACGATTAAACGATTGCTTAATCGTAAAAATCACCGGCCGGCTGTAATCCGGCAAAAAAGGAATTAAATGGACAAGAATGAGCGCGCAAAATCGGTGCGGATAGCCCTCGCTGCAGTACTGTTGGCGGCGGCATATATTGTTGACGCCAAAACGGCGCTGCCGCTTTGGGGCAGTTTACTGCTGTATCTCGTGCCATACTTTACGGCGGGCGTGGACGTGTTGCTGGAGGCGGTCGAAAAAATTTGCCGCGGTGAATTGTTCGACGAAGATTTTCTCATGAGCATTGCCACGCTCGGCGCGCTCGCTATCGGCTTTTTGCCCGGTGCGCAGCCGCAATTTGCCGAGGCCGTATTTGTAATGCTGTTTTTCCAAATAGGTGAGCTGTTCGAGAGTATTGCGGCCGGCAAGAGCCGCCGCTCCATAGCGCAGCTGATGGACATTCGCCCTGACAGCGCCAGCGTCGAGCGCGACGGTGCGACAGTGGTTGTGGCGCCAAACGAGGTCGCAGTCGGCGAGATAATAGCGGTGCTGCCGGGAGAAAAAATACCGCTTGACGGCACTGTTGTAGCGGGCGAGTCGACTCTTGACACGGCGGCGCTGACGGGCGAGAGCGCGCCGCGCGACGTCGCGGCCGGCGACGAGATTGTTTCCGGCTGCGTCAATCTTTCCGGCGCGCTGCGCATACGCGTCAGCAAACCTTTCGGCGAGTCGACGGCGGCGAAAATACTTGAGCTTGTCGAGAGCGCCAGCGACAATAAATCCAAAAGCGAAAATTTCATCACCCGCTTTGCGCGCATATATACGCCGGCCGTCGTCGGCGCTGCGGTGGCGCTCGCGCTGCTGCCGCCGCTGTTTTCCGGCAGCTTTGCGGCGAATTTCGCCGCCTGGTTTGTGCGCGCGCTGACGTTTTTGGTGGTCTCGTGTCCCTGCGCGCTGGTAATTTCGGTGCCGCTGACCTTTTTCGGCGGAATCGGCGGCGCCTCGCGCAAGGGCATACTTATAAAAGGCTCCAATTATATGGAATCGCTCGCCCGCACCGGCACGGTGGTTTTTGACAAAACCGGCACGCTGACCGAGGGGGTGTTTGCCGTCACGGCGGTACACCCGCAGCAGTTGGACGAGCGCGAGCTGCTGCACCTGGCGGCGCATGTGGAGAGCTTTTCCACCCACCCGCTGGCCGTGTCGCTGTGTCAGGCCTACGCAGGCAGCACCGATTGCTGCGCGGTCAGCGATGTGCGTGAGATAGCCGGTCAGGGCGTTTGCGCGCTGGTCGGCGGCCGCACGGTAGCCGTCGGCAACAGTAAGCTGATGGACTCGCTCGGCGCGAAATGGCACCCCTGCCACAAAAGCGGCACAATTGTCCATGTGGCGCTCGACTCGCAGTATGTCGGCCATGTGGTCGTCAGTGACCGCGTTAAGGACGACGCGGCGGCGGCGGTGAGCAGACTTAAAGAGTGCGGCGTGTCAAAAACGGTAATGCTTACCGGCGACAGGGAAGAGGTTGCGGCGCAAGTTGCGGCGCAGGTAAAGGTTGACGAGTACCACGCCGGACTGCTGCCGGGCGACAAAGTGGCGCGCGTGGAGCAGCTGCTGGCAGAAAGAGCGCCCGGAAGTACGCTTGCCTTTGTCGGCGACGGCATAAACGACGCGCCGGTGCTCGCGCGCGCCGACGTCGGCGTCGCCATGGGGGCGCTCGGCTCCGACGCCGCTATAGAAGCGGCCGATGTGGTGCTTATGGACGACAAGCCCGCGCGGGTGGCCGACGCCATTGCGGCGTCGCGGCGCACGCTGCGCATAGCGCGCGAGAATATAATTTTTGCGCTGGGCGTCAAGCTGGCAGTGCTGGCGCTGGCGGTGTTCGGCTGCGCGCCGCTGTGGCTCGCCGTGTTTGCCGACGTCGGCGTCACGGTGCTTGCGGTGGTAAACGCCATGCGGGCACTCAAATAAGCGGATATTCAGTTTTCTGCGGCGGCAGCGCTCAATGTGCTGCCGCCGCAGTTGACTTGCGCTCGCTGTCGATGGTATCATCTTTTCAGTAAAACTGCGGGAGTGATAAAATGGCTAAAACTGACTCGGTGCTGCTCAAAGTCGTCAGCATCCTCTACATCATTTTCGGCGGCGTCACGGTGCTTGCGGTACTGGGACTGGCCGGCGGGCTCGGTAGCCTGCTGGGAGCCGCGGCCGGAGCGGTCGGCGTCGGCATAGCTGCGGTCGGGCTGTCGTCGCTGAGCACGCTGCTGTCCGGCGTCATTGAGCTCGCCGCCGGTATAGTGGGCTTGAGCGGTCGCTCGGCGCTCGGTCGGGTGTTCGCCTGGGTAATACTTATTCTCGCCGCCACCGGCTTTATTGCCGGGTTCGTGCGCGGCGGGTTCAACTGGCTGTCGCTGGTCGGCGTAGTGCTGCCGGTGCTCTATTTTATCGGCGCGCGCGGCTGAAAAAGCTGTGTGGCGCGTCGCAGACCCGGCGGCGCGCGCAATGAAAACGAAAAAAACAGACGCCGTCCGGAATGACCGGACGGCGTCTTGTGTGCGCGCTTATTTTTTCTTCGGCTTCGGGTAGACGAGACCGTCGTCGTAACGCACGCTCTCGGGCGGCTGCTCAAGGCGTTCGGGGTTGCGCATGTAGACCTCCCACTGGTGCAGCGCCATGGCGAAGACCGCGCCCGGGGCAATGCGCTCGTCTATGGTCACGCCCAGAGGGATTACGGGCCGGTTGGTTACAGTGCCGTCGCGGTGGTGTTCCACAATAGTATCTTTTTTGCCCATGCCGACGAATACGCTGGTGGTGCCGAAATTATAAATGTGGTGGTAGACCTTGCTCATTTTAATTGAGGCCATGTTCGTAATGAACATGCTGGTGTGGAAGGGCGACACCTCAACAAGTGCTTTGGGCAGAATACCCCAGCGGTCCAGCAGCTTGATTATGCCGACAATAAATTTTGGCAGCAGCGGTATGGCAAATATTGCCGAGGCAACCTTGTCGGTCAGCGTCTCGTTGGAGGGACCGGCATTTTCGGCAATGGCTTTTTCGACCTTTTCGTTTACGGTAAAAATGGTTTCCTTAGCGGGGTCGAAATGTATTTTGACGGTAGTGTCCTCTATGACGTCGGCGGTGCGCTTTTTCAGCACCGCAAACGAAACCGTCAGGTCGTTGCGCACATAAAGCTTGCCGTTGCAGACAAAGCGGTTGAGCTCGGGCCGCTGCGAGACGGTGCGCACATAAGCGGCGAGAACAAGCGCCATGTGGCTTATTTTTACGCCCTGCTCGCGCTTTTGCCGAATGTATTCGGAAATAATAGAACTGTCTGCATATTGAGTGGTAAACACCTGCGCGTCGCAGCGCTGGCTCATAATCAGCGGAGTCATTTTTGTAATCGGGTCGATATGCCTGATGGCTCTGCCGTCGACGCGTACTCCAAACATTACATTGCTCCCTTATGTAGTAAGTTTTGAACCTCTATCTATATATGGTTCAACACAGTATACTATATTTTTTCAACCGTAGCAACAAAAAATGCCATCCGCCCCGGCAGAGAGTTGAAATCGCCGCAGGATTGTAATATAATGAATAAGCGCGGAATTTTGCGCAATCAACGAGAGAGGAAGTGGAACCGTGGAGGTCCCGGACCGAAGTTCACAGACCCGAAAACCGCATAGTTTCGCCCTTTCTTGCAAAAGACGAGTGACTATCTGACGAGTGCGCTTTACCGGTGCCGCTCTTGGTGTCGCAACGTCCTTTTAAGGGGCGCTGCGGCATTTTTGTTTTTTTTGCGGCGAGACCGCAAAAAAACGGCACCGAAGGAGGTACGCTCATGTACGACGAGACCAGAACCGAACAGCTGGCAGATTTTTTTGAACAGCACCGCTTTCACGCGCTGAAAACGGCGCTCAACGACATGTACGAGGTGGACGTTGCCGAATTTCTCGGCGAACTGCCGCCGGACAAGGCGCTTGTCTGCTTTCGTATGCTCAAGCGCGACGTCGCAGCCGACGTCTTTGCCGAGCTTGACAGCGATGTGCAGGAATATATCATCAACTCGTTCTCTGACCGCGAGCTCGGTTTTATTGTTGAGGAGCTGTTTGTCGACGACGCCGTCGACATGCTTGAGGAACTGCCGGCCAACGTGGTGCGCCGCGTTCTGAAAGTGGCGACGCCCGAGACCCGCTCGCTGATTAACAAATTTTTGAAATACCCCGCCGACTCGGCCGGCAGCATAATGACCGCCGAGTATGTGGACTTGAAAGCGGACATGAGCGCCGAGCAGGCAATTAGATACATTCGCCGCACTGGTATAGACAAAGAGCAGCTGTATGTCTGTTACGTCGTTGACAGCGCCCGGGTGCTGCTCGGCGTGGTAACGCTCAAAAACCTGTTTTTCGCCGACGACGGCGAGACGGTAGCACAGCTGATGGACAGCGACGTTATTTCGGTGTGCACTGCCGACGACCAGGAATTTGCCGCCGCGCAAATACGCAAATACGGCTTTTTGTCGCTGCCCGTAACCGACGCCGAGCACCGGCTTGTCGGCATAGTGACCGCCGACGACGCCTTTGACGTAATTGAGGAGGAGGACAGCGAGGACTTTCACAAGATGGCGGCCATGTTGCCGTCCGAAAAGGAATATCTCAAAACCTCCGCCTTTGCAATGTTCAAAAACCGCATAGTCTGGCTGCTGATACTTATGGTCAGCGGCATGGTTACCGGCACCATTCTTGCCGGCTTTCAAGAGACTATTGCCACGCTGCCGCTGCTGGTCACGTTCATGCCGATGATAACCGGTACGGGCGGCAACGCCGGCTCGCAGAGTTCGACGCTGATAATCCGCGGCATGGCGGTGGGCGAGGTAAAGACCTCGGACTGGCTGCGGGTCTTTTGGAAAGAGCTGCGCGTGGCGCTTATGGTCGGCGCCGCGCTGGGCGTCGTGAACTATGTGCGCATAATTCTCACCTACAGCGCCCGCGAGGGCATAGCAATGCAGGCGTTAGTCGTCAGCGTGACAATGCTGTTCACGGTGCTTGTTGCCAAGACCATCGGCAGTCTGCTGCCGATTCTCGCCAAAAAGCTGCACCTTGACCCGGCAATAATGGCCGCGCCGCTGATAACGACAGTGGTTGACGCAGCGTCGCTGATGTTTTACTTCCGCGTGGAGGCTCTGGTGCTGCTGGGAGGTGCGTCATGAGCGAGCTAAAGTTTGAGCGTCTTGAACAGCTGCTGGAGCAACACAGCTACCGCGAACTGCGCGCGGCGCTGCTGGACGTGAACGAGATAGATATTGCCGAGCTGCTCGGTCAGCTGTCGCCGGAACAGTCGCTGATAGTCTTTCGAATGCTTGGCAAGGACCGCTGTGCCGAGGTGTTTGCCGAACTTGACAGCGAGCTGCAGCAGCACATAATAAACGCGTTTTCCGACAAGGAGCTGGGCTTCATTGTCGAAGAACTATTTGTAGACGACGCCGTAGACATGCTGGAGGATATGCCGGCGAGCGTGGTGCACCGCGTGCTGAAAGTTGCGACGCCCGAGACCCGCTCGCTGATAAATAAATTCCTCAAATACCCCGCCGACTCGGCCGGCAGCATCATGACCGCCGAGTTCGTCGACTTGAAAAAGGACATGAGCGTGGCCCAGGCCAAGGAACATATCCGCGCCACCGGCATAAAAAAGGAACTGCTTTACGTCTGCTATGTTGTGGACAGCGCCCGGGTGCTGCTCGGCGTCGTCACGCTGAAAGACCTGCTGTTTGCCCAGCGCGACGATATTATCGGCGAGATAATGCAGCCCAACGTCATCTCTGTAAAAACGCTCGACGACGAGGAGCTTGTCGTCTCGCAAATATCAAAATACAACTTTCTCGCAATACCGGTAACCGACGCGGAAAACCGCCTGGTCGGCATAGTTACCTACGACGACGCTCTCGACGTCATGGAGGAGGAGACCAGCGAGGACTTCCACAAGATGGCGGCCATGCTGCCGTCCGAAAAAGAGTACTTAAAAACGTCGGTGTTCGCAATGTTCAAAAACCGCATAGTCTGGCTGCTGATACTTATGGTCAGCGGCATGATTACGGGTTCAATATTGGACCGCTACGAGCAGGCCATTGCGGTGCTGCCGCTGCTCGTCACGTTTATGCCCATGCTCACCGATACCGGCGGCAATGCCGGCTCGCAGAGCGCAACTATGGTCATTCGCGGCATCGCCACCGGCGAGATAGAGCTCGGCGACTGGGCGCGGGTGCTGTGGAAGGAGCTGCGCGTGGCGCTGATGTGCGGCGCGGTGCTGTGCGCCGTGAATCTTTGCCGCATCATGCTTTTTTACGGCTCGCGCAGCGGTATTCTAATGCAGTCGCTGGTAGTCAGCGTCTCGCTGCTGGCGGCCGTTGTTCTGGCCAAGACCATTGGCGGGCTGCTGCCGCTGCTTGCCGAAAAACTGCACATTGACCCGGCAATAATGGCCGCGCCGCTGATAACGACCATCGTCGACGCCGTCTCGCTGAGCATATATTTTTCCCTGGCCACGGCGCTGCTGCTGTGAGCGGCTGCGTTAATTGCCGGGTGCCGAAAAGATATCTTTTTTGTCGCCGCAGGCAATTGTCTTGCGGCGGCTGCGGTGATATACTGTAAAAAAAGACGACGGCGGTGGATTTATGGCTGATGTGATGATAATCGGCATAGCGGGCGGCACCGGCAGCGGCAAAACGACGCTGACTGACAAAATATGCGAGCAGTTTGCCGGCAGAATCAGCGTCGTTTACCACGACAACTATTACCGTGCCCATCCCGAACTCACCTACGACGAACGCGCGGCGCTCAACTACGACCATCCCGATGCTTTCGAGACGGACATGATGATTGAGCATCTGCGCGAGCTGCGCGCCGGGCACAGTATTGAGTGCCCAGTGTACGACTATTCGGTTCACAACCGTTCCGAGCGCACGATTACTATAAAACCGGCGAGCGTCATAATAGTCGAGGGAATACTTATTTTCGCGGACAGGCGGCTGTGCGACTTGATGGACATAAAAATATTTGTCGACACCGACGCCGACGAGCGCATTCTGCGCCGCATTTTGCGCGACACCGAAGAGCGCGGTCGCACCGTGCAGTCGGTCGTCAACCAGTACCTTGCCACCGTTAAGCCAATGCACGAGCAGTTTGTCGAGCCCAGCAAGCGCTTTGCCGACATTATTGTGCTCGGCGGCGGCTACAACCTGGTCGCGCAGGACATGATAATGGGCCGCATTCGCAACCATATTGCCGACACGGGGAGCATTTGAACTGCAAAACACGCCCGAAGACGCCGCGTCTTCGGGCGTGTTTTTTTGTTTTTGCGCGTCCCGCTGCAAAGCTCCGGGGGCGTTTCAAGGGATTAATGCGGTGTCAGGGACAAGTGTGGCAAATCGTGACGTTCCCTTGGCCGCGCGCAAAAAATATTTTTTATTTTCGAACACGGCACTCTTTTACATAAGTTAAGCTCGGTTTGCTTGCCGCTGCCAATAGCGCCTTTTGGCGCCGGCAGCATTTTGTGCTTATGGGCCGCATGAAGGACAACGTATTTTGGGTGTTGTTATGTTTTTTTCGGCGGCGGTGTGTTCGTCAAGTAAAAATGTTAGCAAAAGGTCCCCGAAAAGGTTAGCAC